>CALIHP010000046.1 GCA_938020565.1 uncultured Anaerolineaceae bacterium
GGCGGGGCCGGACGGGAAGGATACGTACGGGGCGATCAAGATGTTCGAGGGGACGCGACAGATTAACTGGACGGCGTCGGGAAATCAGACGCAGGTTTACGCTGACGGGACGGTTATTTTCGTCGGGAACCAGAACAGCGGGTATATGGGGACGCTGGAGTTTACGATTTTAGACGAGGCGTTCGCGCAGTACGCGCTGGGGGAGAAGGCTTCGGATAAGAAGGTTATTTACGAGGAAAACGAGGCGAATCCGGGGCGGTTCGTTCTGGTCTGGGAATGGGTTCAGGACGCGAAGAACGCGCGGCATGTGATGTACAACTGCACGGCGAACCGACCGGACGTCAGCGCGACGACGGCGGGGGACGGCGGGTCGAAGACGCCGCAGTATCGGACGCTGAACGTTACGGCGATTCCGCGAGCCGACGGGGTGGTTAAGGCACGGACGTACGAGGAGACGGACGAGACTGTTTATGACGGCTGGTTCACGGCGGTTCACGATCCGAAGGCGGCTTAGATTTGGATGATCGGAGGGCTGAGGGCTGCTCAGCTCTCCGAAAGGGAACAGGAGATCAGGGATGGAACGGGTTTTTGAGATTCAGTGCGACGGGAGAAGCGAAAAGGTTCGCGTCCGGTTAACGCTGGGGGCGGCGCGGATTTACAGGGCGGAGTTCGGGCGAGACCTCATCGAGGATTTAGCGACGCTTTACGACAGGATCGTAAACAGGGACAGTTTATTGATTTTAGAGGCAGTTAAGGGAAAGGACGTTGATCTTAAAGACGAAAAGGCTTTGTACGAGGCTTTTTTGGAGAGCGTCGACATTGAAGAGCTTACAAAGAAGAAGGTCCTCGGGTATGAAGATATCGAGCAGGCTGAACGGTTGATCTGGGCGTTCGCTAAGAACGCGGATTCGACGATACCAGGGGTTGACGGCTGGATTGAGGATCTGGACGTTGTGATTCCAATGGAACAGTTTATTCCGGCGTTGTTTCAGCTTTGGACCGGAACATATAAGACGACGATTACGTTAAAAAACGAGTAAGCGACGGGGCCCGGAGTACGGAGGCGCTCAGTTATTCTTATTTTCTGGAGCTGGGGCGTCACGCAGGGTTCTCCGTCGCGGAATTGGATTGTTTTACGATCGGGATGATTTTAGACGCGGTTTATTACCGGCTGAACGCGCTGGATGAGGCGAACGAAGCAGGGGCTGCGCAATCCGATTACGACGGATTTTAGGCTGCAGCGTAAACGGATTTCCTGCCACAGGTTTATAATTAAGGTACGGGAGGCGGATCATGGAAGAGCTTACTGCGATTGAGCGATATCATCAGCTAAAGAAAGAGGCCGCGGAGCGCGGTTATCCATGGCCGGAGGCGAAAGGGCCGGACCGAATTACAAGGATTATGATTGCGGTTGCGGTTATCGGGTATCTGCCTGTTATCCTGAGTTTAATCGGGCTTATCGTTTTCGGTTTTCTTTTCATTCTTACATTCCTCGGCTTTTAAAGTAATCCTTTAAAAAATTTTTTTCACTGCAGGTAACAACGACGGTCGGCTGTCGTTGTTTTTTTTGTTGCCCGGCGGTGCACGTTTCTAACGGGTGAAAGTCCCGAATCCACCCGGTAGTGGGAAGGATATAGCCGAAGGCAAGGGTGACCATCGAGAGGTGGAATCTGAAGGAAGCCGGATGTGGGAACAGACTAACCACGGGCAAAGCTCTGGCCTGACGAAGAGGAATCGCATATGAAGTTACGCATGAGGGTAAGACTGCCAAACAAGCCGAAGCCCGAAAACTACACGGAATCATGCGTGATAAATGCGGCAGGTAGATTGAGGGAGAGAAACGTGATGTACCCAGGGAGGTCTGCGCGGAAGGCTCCGAAAGGAGTAACCGCCATTGCAAGGTGGCGCTGAGCGCGCAGAAGTCAGCAGAGGCTATAGTAGCGGAGACGCGAAGGGCCGAATCAGTAGGAGTCCTAAGTAGGTCTGAGAAAGGAGGGTGAGCACATGGATGCAGAAAACATCGGAAACGATGTTTGCTCACAAAGAGATAGTGCGGAACACAAAGGGTATGTGAGAGTGCATCGCTCATTCAACCGGATATGGAAGGAAAGGGACAGTGCACAGCCCGATCTTTTGGAGAAGATACTGGACAGGGACAACCTGAACAGAGCTATTAAGAGAGTGAAGGCAAACAAGGGAGCGCCGGGAGTCGATGGGAGGACCATAGACGAGACGCTTGCATGCCTGAAGAAACACAACCATAAACTGGTGGAGAGGATCAGGCGTGGCAGGTACACGCCGAAACCTGTCAGGAGAGTGGAAATCCCGAAGCCAGACGGCGGAATACGAAAGCTTGGTATTCCTATCCGTCATTGACCGAACCATCCAACAGGCCATGGCACAGCAGATGAAACGAATCTATGAGCCGCTATTTGCAGACGGAAGCTACGGCTACCGTCCTGGACGGAGTGCAAAGGATGCCATTCTGAAAGTAAAGGAGTACGCGGAGCAGGGATACACCCATGTGGTAAGCCTTGATCTGTCAAAGTACTTCAACACACTGAACCACGTCATACTGGTCAACCTGCTCCGTAGAGAGATCAAGGATGAGCGAGTTATAAAGATGGTAAAGAGGTATCTGAAGAGTGGCGTTATGGAAAACGGGGTGGTCATCGACACAGAGGAAGGATCGCCGCAGGGAGGGAATACATCACCGCTGTTGGGGAACATTTACCTCAATGAGTTCGATCAGGAGTACATGAAACGGGGAGTTCCGTGCATTCGCTATGCAGACGATATAGTCCTGCTGGCGAAAAGCGAACGAGCAGCAAAGAGATTACTGGAGACCAGCATGAAATATCTTGAGAGAACCTTGAAGTTGAAGGTGAATCAGGAGAAAAGCCGAGTGGACAGCGTGTTTGCAAACCGAAATTTTAAGTTTCTCGACTTTGCGTTGGGGAAGAACGGCGGAGGCGTTTATGTCCGGGTTCACCCAAAGTCGATGAAGAAATTCAAAGACAAACTGCGCGAATACACTTCCCGTAGGCGCTGCCAGAGCATCAGACCGAGTCTGGAAAAGATCAAAGTCTATGTGCGAGGATGGATGAACTACTATGGAATTGCGAGCATGAAGAATCAGATCGATGACCTGAACGGATGGCTGTACCATCGGATACGCATGTGTATCTGGAAACAATGGAAGTTACCAAGGACAAAGGTGCGAAATCTAATGAAACTGGGAGTGCCGGAGGAGACGGCCTATAGAGCCGGAAATACCCGACGGGACACACATACAGTGGTGGTCAACATTGCATTGTCAAAAGAAAGACTGATACGTTCGGGCTTCTATGACTTAGCCAATGCGTATCAGTCAGTGCACGTCAACTATTGAGACCGCCGTGTGCCGAACGGTACGCACGGTGGTGTGAGAGGACGGGGGTTAATCACCCCCTCCTACTCGATTTTTTAAGTGCGGTCGATGATCAGTCCGATGATTCCGCAGCGGAAAAAGTATTTTGCGCTGCGGGGTTCGGATATAGATGATATTAGCGGGGAAGGGGGGATTCGAACCCCCGATCGGGTTTTACCCCGATAACCACTTAGCAGGCGGCCCCGTTCAGCCACTCCGGCACCTCCCCGAAACAACATTCCGAATTATACCATACCCTGCAAACGCGGAGTCATTCTGCTTCGTTTTTATATCCGGTCTGCGCGACAAAGGACGACCGAACGTGCGCCGAGCGTCAGGGCGGCCGCTTTAAGCGGCTGCTGTGAAACCGAATCTCCATGATCGTTTCCGGTTTCATCACCCGTATTGACGACAATCCGATATGCGTATCCTGCCGGCAGCTTCGGCAGCTCCACGTCGGCTTCCTCCCAGGAAGCGTTGACGGCTAAATAGTGGAACTCGTCGTCCGTATCAGCCGCGTTCCGTGCCGCGAAAAACAGGCCGATATAGCGGTTTTCATGATCATCGGTCAACGTTTCCGCGTCCGGTCCAAAGAATCGCACCTCCCGTAAGCCGCACTCCGCCGGTTTTTTCCCGCTTCGCAGCGATGGATGCGTCAGGCGGTACCGGATCATCCAGCGTGTAAACTCGAACAGGTCGGCGTTTCGTTCCAAATCGTTCCAGTCAATCCAGGAAATCTCGTTATCCTGACAATACGCGTTGTTGTTCCCGCGCTGCGTCTTCCCCATTTCGTCGCCGGCGCGCAGCATCGGGGTCCCATGCGACGCCAGAAGAACGCAGAGCGCGTTCTTAGCCAGCCGCAGCCGCAGGCGCAGAATCCGGGGATCGTCGCTTTCTCCCTCCGTGCCGCAGTTCCAGCTTAAGTTGAAGTTCTCCCCGTCGGCGTTGTTCCAGCCGTTCGCAAGATTATGCTTCTCGTTATACGTATACAGATCGTGGAGCGTAAACCCGTCATGGCATGTGATGAAATTGATCGACGCGTCGTTCCCGCGTGCGTCGGGATGATAAAGATCATGCGATCCGGCGATTCGCAGGGCCGCAGCTTTCGCCGTACCTGCGTCGCCTTTTAAAAACCGGCGCAGATCGTCTCGGTAGCGCCCGTTCCATTCCGACCAGCGTTTCCAGGATGGAAATGAGCCGACCTGATATAATCCCCCCGCGTCCCAGGCTTCAGCGATCAACTTGGTATGCGATAAAATCGGGTCATAAGCGATATTTTTCAGCAGCGGAGGGTTATTCAGCGGCGATCCATCCTCCGATCGCCCCAGGATTGACGCCAGGTCGAATCGGAAGCCGTCGATACGGTATTCCGTAACCCAGTAACGCAGGCTGTCGCGGATCAGCTGCTGAACGATGGGATGATTCGCGTTCAGCGTATTCCCGCAGCCGCTGAAATTCTGATAGCGGCCGTCTCCGGTCAGCATGTAATAAACATTGTTGTCAAAGCCTTTCAGGTTCAGGAACGGTCCGTTCTCGTTTCCCTCAGCCGTATGATTAAAGACAACGTCCAGAAAAACCTCGATCCCGTTGCGATGCAGTTCGCGGATCAGCTTTTTCAGCTCGGTCCCTTCCTGATGATGTTCTTTGTTAGAAGAATATGATGTATTGGGCGCGAAAAAGCTGATCGGGTTATAGCCCCAGTAATCGATCAGGCGGTTCCCCTCGTAATAGCGTTCATCAAACATTTCGTTGAATTCAAACACGGGCATGAGCTCGACGCAGTTGACGCCCAGATCAATCAGGTACGGGATTTTCTCGATCAACCCGGCGAACGTACCGGGACGCTGAACGCCGGAGGAATCGTGCCGGGTAAAGCCGCGAACATGCAGCTCATAGATGACCAGGTCCTCCATCCGCGATTCGGGCAGTCGCGTATCCTGCCAATCAAAATTTGTCCAGACGATTCTGGAGCGATAATCGTTCCGCTCGCGTCGGACGCACCAGTCGCTTTGCCCCGTGACCGCCAGCCCATAGGGATCGAGGCAGTAGCGGGACCCATCAAAGACCAGCCCCTTTTCTGGCTCATATGGGCCATGAACCCGATAGCAGTACTCCAAATCGATATAATCGATATCGAAAACGATCATCGAATAGACGTTACCAATCTGACAGCTGGGCGGGAAAGGGAGAACCGCGAACGGTTCCTTCGCGTACCGTCGGAACAGCGCCAGCTCGACCAGCTCCGCTCCGATCGACGTTACGGTGAAGCCGACACCGTTCGAGACGACGTATGCGCCGTTCTGCTGAAAGAAGCCGGGCCGGATCGAAAAACCGTTGACATATTCAACGAGATTTGCGTCGCCGTTCCCATTGCCGTTTGAATATCCATTCCCGTTATGAAGCGATTCGTTTTTTTCGTGGTGTAAGAAGTGTATTGTCTGTGAATCCATCGGCTCAACCGCCTGCAAGATAGCTTTTCCGTGTCGTATTGTGACAGGACTGGCAACTTTTTATTATAGTTTGAATTATTCCTTCGCGGCGGACTTTCCCGGTTTAACGGTTATAGACAGGCTGTCAGCACCGTAGCTGGATCCATTTCCTGCCGTCTGTTTCGTGTTCAGTCCGGGATCGCCTGATCCGAATGAAACGGTGGCGAACTCTGGAGAGCTCAGGGTAGACAAGACTAACTTCATGCGCTAAAATAAACGCGATTTCATTTCAGGGCTTTTGGCGAGATGGAATCGAGTTTTCTAAATACATTTTAACGGGAGCTTTTTGATGAAGACCGAGCGTATTACCGCGAAAGACTTAATTACCACCGGTTTATTTACCGCGATTATTTTTATTGTCAGCATGGCTGTCGGCATGTTAGGGTTTATTCCGATTTTTATTCCGTTTCTGACGGTCATTGTTCCGCTGCTCTGCGGGATTCCGTTCATGCTTTTCCTGACGAAGACGAAGAAATTCGGGATGATTACGATTATGGGAGCGCTCTGTGGCTTTCTTCTCGGGATTATGGGCATGGGCGTCTACTGGGTCACGGCGACAGGGCTGATCGCCGGTTTCTGCGCCGACCTGATTTTCCGTTCCGGCAACTATGCGAGCGCCGGGAAGAGCGTCCTCTGCCATGGCGTCTTTTCTCTCTGGGTGATCGGCGCGCTGATTCCGATCATCGTTACCCGCGACGCTTATTTTGCGAAGCTGATCAACGGCGGCTACGGCGAAGAGTATGCCAATGCGCTGATGCGCTACGTTCCGGATTGGAGTTTGATCCCGATGCTGATCGCCGGGTTTACGGCTGGAATTATTGGCGCGTTGATCGGGAAAGCGATTCTCAAGAAGCATTTTGTCCGCGCTGGAATCGCATAAATGAGCTCCGGTTTCTTCCAATCGGCGGAGCTGACTGCGCGGAAGGTTTTTGATCCGCGGACGAAGCTGTTGATGGTAATCACGATCAGCACGGTCATCATGGCGGACACCGGCGTCGGATGGATGTCCGTGCTGATCTGGATCCTGACGTTCGTCCCGCTCGCGTTATTCCTGATTGAACGGAAATGGAAAGCGGCGCTGATTTATTTTTGCGTCTATTGGGGCGCGACGGCGATGCAGGTATACCTGCTGCCGAAGACGACCGGCGTCGTTAATTTTCTGCTCGTCGCGGTTTCGTTTTTCTCCGTTCGCTTTATGCCTGGAATCGCGATGGCGAGTTATATGGTTAATACGACGACGGTCAGCGAGTTCATGGGTGCGATGGAACGGATGCGCGTGCCGCAGGGCCTGTCAATTCCGCTTTCCGTCGTCTTCCGCTTTTTCCCGACCGTTGCTGAAGAATATGCGGCGATCAGCGACGCGATGCGCATGCGCGGGATCCGTTTCGGCGGAAAAAAACCGGGAAAAATGATTGAATATCGGTTGGTGCCGCTGTTGGTCTGCTGCGTCAAGATTGGCGACGAGCTGTCGGCGGCAGCGTTGACGCGCGGGCTTGGGGCGCCGATCCGTCGGACGAACGTCTGCCGGATCGGGCTTCGGGCTCAGGATATTTTCGCGATGTCGGTCTGTTTCGCAATGATTCTGCTGTTTCTCTTCGAACGATTGAGCGGAGCGGGATCGGTCGTCATATGATCCGGCTGACGGACGTATCGTTTACTTACGCCGGCGGACGTGAAAACGCCGGCGTCAATCACCTGGACCTGGAGATCGCCCCCGGCGAAGTCGTCCTTCTCTGCGGCGAGTCCGGCTGTGGAAAGACGACGGTCACGCGCATGATCAACGGGCTGATTCCGCATTTTTACGACGGCGAGCTCAGCGGGACGATTTCCGTCGCCGACAGGAACGTCGCTGAAACCGAGCTTTACGGCATGGCGCAGACGGTCGGCTCCGTTTTTCAAAATCCGCGCAGCCAGTTCTTTAACGTCGATACGACGAGCGAGCTGGCGTTCGGCTGTGAAAATCTGGGAATCGCTGAAAATGAAATCCTTGCGCGGGTCCGAAAAACGGTTTCCGATTTGTCGATTTCCCATCTTTTAGATCGGAGTATTTTCGAGCTTTCCGACGGCGAGAAACAGAAGATCGCCTGTGGCTCGGTCAGCGTCCTTCAGCCAGGCGTCTTCATTCTGGACGAACCCACGTCGAACCTGGATTTTCAGACGATCAAGGCGCTTCGCCGGATTCTTTCAATCTGGAAGGCTGAAGGGAAAACGATTGTTGTCGCGGAACATCGTCTCCATTTCCTGCGCGGGCTTGCCGATCGTGTGATTTTCATGCGCGACGGCGAAATCCGGGAAACGTACGGCGGCGAAGCGTTTTTTTCGATGCCGCCCCGGTTTTTCGAGGAACGCGGGCTGCGGATTCCGTCGCTGGACCGGTTGACCGCCGAAGCGGTGGAGCCGGTCCCCGCGAACGGGACGATCCGGATCGAGAACGTCCGCGTTCGGTTTTCGGGAACCGAAACGATTCTGAACGTTCCGGAAGCGGAGGTCCCGGACGGCGCCGTGATCGCGGTGATCGGGAGCAACGGCGCTGGGAAAACGACGTTCGCGCGAAGCCTCTGCGGCCTGATTTCGCAGGATCGCGGCATGCTGACGTACCGTGGAAAGACGCTGACGGCGAAAAAGCGGTTGTCATCCTGCTATCTGGTGATGCAGGACGTGAACCATCAGCTCTTTACTGAAAGCGTGCTTGACGAGGCGCTGTTGTCGATGAACCCCGAGGACGAGGGACTGGCGGGCGCGGCGTTGGCGTCGCTCGACCTTTCCGCCTTCCGTGAGGATCATCCAATGTCGCTCTCCGGCGGGCAGAAGCAGCGCGTCGCGATCGCGTCGGCGCTCGTTTCCGGACGCGATATCCTGATTTTCGACGAACCGACGAGCGGACTGGACCTGATCCACATGCGCGAAACGGCGGAAAATATCGCGGCGCTGCGCCGGAAGGGCGTGACGTCGTTTGTGGTGACGCATGATCCTGAATTCATCCTGAGCTGCTGTACGCATGCGATTCGGATTGAGCATGGCGAGATCGTTGAGAACTATGCGATTTCCGGGGCGGGCGTGCAGCGGCTGATCGATTTTTTCTCCGCTGAATCATAAGGCGGGGACGGATCTTCCGGCAGGGTATAATTCCGATATCCCTTTGGTAAAAAGGAGAGCGGAGGGTTCATCATGCTGGAAGATCGGAAAAGCCCGGCCGTAGAGCTCAAAGAAAAATACTCGGATACCTTTCTGAAATCTGTCAGCGCTTTTGCAAATTTTCATGACGGCGAAATTCTGTTCGGCGTGCGGGATAACGGTGAACTGATCGGGATTGAAAATCCGGACGCCTTTTCGCTCCAAATAGAGACGAAAATTAACGATTCAATCGCTCCACGGCCTCAGTTTTCAATTGAGCAGAAGAAAACAGACGGCAGGGTGATCGTTTGCGTAAAAGTACGGAAAGGTCCCGACGCGCCATATTTATATAAAGGGGCAGCGTATCAGCGGAGTCATACGGCCTCGATTCCTTTGGATTCGGCTGGTTTACGGTCTTTATCTCTTTCCGCGACTCCGATTGAATATGATCAGCAGCTTTCATCGGAGAAAAAATTATCCTTCCGGGTTTTGGAAGCTGAACTACAGCGCGAAATCGGCGCGAATCCGGTCCGCGTATCAGTCTTACCAGGTCCAGCCGGCGTTGGAAATTGAAGACGACGCGCTGACTGTGACGCTTCCGGCGCTTCATAACGGCGCTGCGCTGGGGGAGATTCCCGGCTCGGACAGGCTGTATTAAAATTCAGAATGGATCAACGGTACGGTTCATAACCTAACCGAAAAGGAGACTTGCGATGAAGCAATATGACGTGGCGGTAATCGGCGGCGGTCCGGGGGGATACGTCGCGGCGGGACGGGCGGCGGAATTGGGGCTGAAGACGGCCCTGATCGAGAAGGATACGTTAGGCGGCGTCTGCGTGAACGTCGGCTGCATTCCGACGAAAGCGCTCCTGAAAAACGCGGATGTGGCGCGCCTGATCCGGAAGGAGGCGAAGACGTTCGGCGTCTCGTTTGAAAATGCTGCGCTCGATTACGGCGCTGCCGTCGGGCGGAGCCGGAAGGTTTCCGAACGGCTGAGCAAGGGCGTCGGGCTGCTGATGAAAAAAAAGGGGGTCGACGTTTACGCTGGCGAAGGCTCTTTTGAAACGGCGGATACGCTGGCGGTTCGTATGAATGATGGAACGGTGGAAGCGATTTCGGCGAAAAACGTGATCGTCGCGACCGGGACCCGCCCGGCGGAGATCAGCGGGATCCGCTTCGACGGTGAACGGATCCTGAACTACCGGCAGGCGATTCTTCGTCCCGAGCTTCCGAAGTCTGTAATCGTGATCGGCGGCGGGGCGCTCGGCGTTGAATTCGCTTCGGTCTGGGCGGCGTATGGCGCGGAGGCGACCGTTGTCGAGATGATGCCCACGCTGATTCCCGGCGACGATCCCGAGGCGGCGGTCGAACTCGCGAAGCAGTTCAAGCGCGGCGGGATTAAAGTCCTGACGGGGCATAAGCTGGCTTCGGCTTCGGCGGACGGCTCCGGCGTCAGCGTAACGCTCGATCAGGACGGAAAAGAGGTCGTTCTCCGCGCGGAGGAGCTCCTGATTGCGATTGGGTTCCGTCCGAATACTGAATCGCTTCGGCTTGAAAACGCGGGCGTTGCGCTGAACGAGCGCGGCTGGATCCGGACCGACGCGTTCGGGCGGACGAACGTGGAATCGATTTACGCGATCGGCGACGTTTCCGGAAAAATTCAGCTGGCGCATGTCGCGTCGGCGATGGGGCGGATCGCGGCGGAGAAAATCGCCGGGAGAAATCCGGCGGGATATGATCCCGACCAGGTTCCGCACGCGACCTACTCGATTCCGCAGGTTGCGGCGGTTGGACTGACGCAGGCGGAAGCGGAGAAACGCGGGATCCCGGTCATCGCCGCCAAAGCCGATTTTATCGCCAACGGAAAAGCGATCGGGCTCGACGATTACGCGGGCTGGGCGAAGCTCGTCTGCCATGCCGGAACGGGCGTCGTTCTTGGCGGGACGGTTATCGGGCCGGAGGCGTCCGAGCTGCTTCCGGAAATTGCGCTGGCGGTGCGGTTGAAGCTGAAGGCGGCGGATATCGCCATGACGATTCACGCGCATCCGACGCTGTCGGAGGTCCTGATGGACGCGGCGCTGGACGCGGTTTCGAAGCTGGAAAAGTAAGATGGATCGGCGGGAGAAATCCCGCTGATTTTTTTCAGGAGAGCCCGCTCGATTTGACAGCCGGATAATTTAGCGTATACTAATCGTACCACCCCGCTGGGGTGGGGGTCCCTGTCGAGACGGGACCGCCGGGTTTTGAAACGAGGTTTTCATGAAGCAAACTTATACCGTTACCGGGATGACCTGCGCCGCCTGCTCAGCCGCGGTCGAGAAAGCGACGCGGTCGCTCCCCGGCGTAGAGAGCGCGACGGTGAACCTGCTCGCGAACCAGCTGACGATCGTCTCTGAGCATGCCGTCGACGATTCCGTCGTTGTTCAGGCGGTCGAGAAAGCGGGATACGGCGCGAGGCCGCGAAGCGCGAGAAGGGTCGGGGTGGAAAAGTCGGATCCGGGCGCGATTGTCCGATCGGAGATCGGGACGCTGCGGACGCGCCTGATCGTTTCGATATTTTTCCTGCTGCCGCTGATGTACCTGTCGATGGGGCATATGATCGGTCTGCCGCTGCCTGCCGCGCTGCATGGAAACGGGAATCAGGTCGTTTTCGTATTGACGCAGTTCCTGTTGCTGCTGCCCATCCTGTATATTAATCGCAAGTTTTTTATCGTCGGTTTCCGGACGCTGGCGCATGGCTCGCCGAACATGGATTCGCTGATCGCGATCGGCGCGGCGGCGGCGACGGTTTACGGTATTTACGCGCTGTATAAAATCGCCTGGGCGGTAGGCGCGGGCGAGCCGGCGGAGGCGAATCGGTTCGTCATGGACGTGTATTTTGAATCCGCCGGGACGATTTTCACGCTGATCACGGTCGGGAAGTATCTCGAAGCGATTTCGAAAGGAAAGACGACCGACGCGCTGGGGAAGCTCCTGAACCTGGCTCCGAAGACCGCCGCCGTGATTCGGGACGGAGCAGAGACGGTTCTTCCGGTTGAAGAAATCGTCGTCGGCGACGTGATCGTCGTCCGGCCAGGCGAGGCGATTCCGGTCGATGGGACGGTTATCGAAGGCGGGAGCACGGTCGATCAGGCGGTCCTGACCGGCGAGAGCGTTCCGGTCGAAAAGACGGTCGGCGACACGGTGTATATTGCGACGCTGAACCGGACGGGATCGTTTAAATTCCGTGCCGATAAGGTCGGCGAAGATACGACGCTGGCGCAGATCGTTCAGCTCGTCAGCGACGCTAACAGCTCGAAAGCGCCGATCCAGAAATTAGCGGATCAGATTGCGGGAATTTTTGTCCCCACGGTGATTACGATTGCGGTTGCTGCGATGATCGTCTGGCTCCTTCTGGGTCATTCGTTTGAATTTGCGCTGTCGATCGCGATTTCGGTTCTGGTGATCTCCTGTCCCTGCGCGCTGGGACTGGCGACGCCGGTCGCGATCATGGTCGGGACCGGACAGGGCGCGCTGAACGGGATCCTGATTAAATCGGCGGATGCCGCTGAAATCGCGCATCAGGTCGATACGGTCGTTCTGGATAAAACGGGAACGATTACCGAAGGGCGTCCGAAGGTAACGCGCGCGATCGCCGCCGACGGCGTCAGCGAGGACGAGCTCTGGCAGGCGGCGGTATATTTGGAAAATTTCTCAGAGCATCCATTCGCAAAAGCGATCCTGAACGCGGCGGCTGAACGGGGCGCTGCGTTCGATTCGGACAGGTCCGGCGAGTTTGAGGCGCTTTCCGGCTTCGGCGTCCGCGCGGTTCGGGACGGACGAACGCTTCTCGGCGGGAACGCACGGCTGATGGCGTCTGAAAAAATCGCGCTTCCGGAATCGATCTCCGACGCGGCGCTGTACGCGGCTGAGGGCGAGACGCCGCTGTATTTCGCGGTGAACGGGCGTTACCTGGGAATGATCGCCTGCGCTGACGCGGTTAAGGAGACCAGCGCTCAGGCGATCGCGAATCTCCGCGCGATGGGGATGAAAACGGTGATGCTGACCGGGGATAACCGGCTGACGGCGGAGGCGGTCCGTCGGGTCGTTGGCGTCGATGAGGTCATCGCCGAGGTGCTTCCGAGCGATAAGGAAGGAATTATCCGCCGGTATCAGGCGGAAACGGACGCGAAGGGTCGGGCGAAAAAGGTTGCGATGGTTGGAGACGGGATCAACGACGCGCCGGCGCTGGCGCGGGCCGACGTCGGGATCGCGATCGGCGCGGGGACGGATATCGCGATCGAATCGGCGGATATTGTGCTGATGAAAAATGATCTGCGCGATGTTGTAACCGCGACGCAGCTGTCCAGGGCGATGATGCGCACGATTCGTCAGAATTTATTCTGGGCGTTCTTTTATAACGTGATCGGGATCCCGCTGGCCGCCGGCGTATTCTATACGCTGTTCGGGTGGAAGCTGAGCCCGGATTTTGCCGCTGCGGCGATGAGCCTGAGCTCTGTGACGGTGGTGACGAATGCGCTGCGGCTGCGCGGGTTCCGTCCGAAATGGATCGAAGCTTCCGAAGCTCCGGCGGCGGTCAGCGAAGCTCCGGTAAAAACGGTAAAATCAGAGAAGGAAGAAAGCGAGTCAGGAATGAAAAAGGAATTGGTTGTAGAGGGAATGATGTGCGGGCACTGCAAAGCCCGGGTCGAATCGGCGCTGGGCGCGCTCGCCGGGGTAAAGTCGGCGGCGGTCGATCTGGAAGCGAAGACGGCTACGGTCGAGCTGAGTTCGGCGGTCGCGGACGAGGTCCTCAGCGGAGCTGTAACCGGCGCAGGATACGAGGTCGTTTCGGTTCGGGACGTCTAAGCGCGATGCAGGCGGATCGGGACAAGATTACCAGCCTGATTCGGACCGCGCGCGGCCAATTAGACGGGATTCTGAAGATGGTCGGCGAGGATCGTTACTGCATGGATATCGCGACGCAGTTATCGGCGGCGACCGCGATTCTAAGGCGGGCGAATCGGGAAATTCTGGAGGCACATCTGCGCGGCTGCGTCCGCGACGCTTTTCTTCATGAGGACGAGGCGGCACAGGACGAAAAGATTAACGAAGTTGTCTCGCTGCTCAACCGGCTTGAAAGGTGAGTATGCGTTCTGAGCCGCGGCGCTGCGTTATTTTCGGGTCCGGGGAGAGCCGCGGGGCGGCGTATTCTCCCCGGATCGATGATTTTGTGATTGCCGCTGACGGCGGGTATGACGAGCTGCGCCGGCGGAAGCTGCGTCCGGATTGGGTAATCGGCGATTTTGATTCGCTTGGATTCGTCCCGAAAGGAAAAAACGTCCAGGTCGTTCCGCGCGAGAAAGACGATCCGGACCTGATTCTCGCGATCCGCTGCGGATTGGAGGCTGGCTGTCGGGAGTTCGCGCTGTACGGAGCGACGGGGACCCGCTTTGATCATTCATACGCGAACGTTCTGGCGCTTCGTTATCTTCGGGAGCAGGGCGCGTTGGGGCGGATCGTAACGCCGGACGCCGAGCTGTTCGTCATGATCAGCGAGCGCGTCGATTTTTCGGCGGAGGAACGCGGGAAGCTGTCAATTTTCAGCCTGAGCGAGCGCAGTCTGGGGGTAACGCTGAGCGGATTGAAATATCCGCTGGCGGATCGAACGCTGACGGCGCGTGAATGGCTGGGGCTGAGCAATGAATTCACCGGTGTGGCGGCGTCGATCTCGGTGCGTGACGGGACGCTGCTGGTGGTGAAACATGCGGATGGGGTAGAGTAAGGAAGGATTGTGATCAAAATTCGCGGAGCAATTTTTGATTTGGATGGTACGCTGCTGGATTCGATGGGGACCTGGGCCAGGCTCAGCGCCGACTACGCGCGGGAGCATGGTTATGAGCCCGATCCGGCGTTCCTGGAGAAGCTGCGCCCGGTTGCGCTGCGTCAGGCTGCGGAAATGATGGTCGATGAATATGGGCTGAGCGAGAGCGTTGACGAGATTGTCGAAATATTCCTGGACCGCGTCGGTTATTTTTTCGATAACGTTTTTGAGTTGAAACCGGGCGTGCGCGCGTTTGTTCGCGCCCTGCGGGAGCGTGGAATCCCCTGTTGCGTGGCGACGGCGGCGGAGCGGACGCATACGGAGAAAGCGCTGGCACGGCTGAAGCTGATCGATGCGTTTGATTTCCTGCTGACGACGAACGAGGTCGGGAAAAGCAAGATGTTCCCGGATATTTTTCTGACTTCCGCCGAACGGCTCGGCGTTCCGGTGGAGGCTTGCGTCGTCTTCGAGGATTCGCTGTATGCGATGACGACGGCGAAACGCGCTGGATTCGCTGTTGCCGCGATTTATGAGTCGGAAGCGGTCGGCGACCTGAACGCGATCCGGCGCGTATCCGACGTTTTCATGCGTTCGTTTGAGGAAGCGCCTGCGATTTTCTTTCCGGAAACGGAGGCTTGAAATGGGGAGGGGGGCCTACTAATTGTCCTGCGTTTTATTCGCATATCATTTGATATGGCGACGATCGATTAAAATTGGCTCATGAAGATTTCGAAGATTTTTGACCACAAGAAGACGGTTTTTTCACTGGAGGTCTTTCCCCCGAAAAAGGACACTTCCTACACTACGGTCTATAACACGCTGCTGCGGATGCGCGAGGTTCCGGCCGATTTTATCAGCGTCACCTATGGCGCGGGCGGGAGCGCGGCGCAGCGAGAAAAGACGATCGAAATCGCTTCTCTGATTATCGAAACGTACCGGATCGAATCGGTTGCGCATCTGACCTGTGTCAATTCCGACGAGGCGGACGTTTTAGCCGTTCTCGAAAGCGCGCGCGCGAAGGGAATCCAGAACGTGTTCGCGCTGCGCGGCGATATTCCCGCTGACGGAAGTCGGAAGTACGCCTTCGCTCACGCCAGCGATCTGGTCCGCTTTATTCGCCGGCATGACAGTGAGATCCATATCGGCGGCGCCTGCTACCCCGAGAAGCATCCGGAAGCGCCGTCGCTCGAAGCCGATATCGAGAATCTGAAAATTAAGATCGACAGCGGCATGACGCATCTGGTTACGCAGCTATTCTTTGATAACGATAAGTTTTATTATTTTCAGGACAAGGTCGCGGCCGCAGGGATTGACGTGCCGATCGAAGCCGGGATCATGCCGATTACGACGAAGACGCAGCTCGAAAGGGTCGTAAAATTAAGCTCGGCGGCGGTCCCTGAACGCATGCGCCGGATTCACGACCGGTACCGGGACGATCCGGAAGCGCTTTTCGACGCAGGGATCGCGTTCGCAACCGAGCAGATGATCGACCTGATTTCGCGCGACGTCCGCGGGATTCATTTATACACGATGAACAGCGTCGAAACGGCGAGGCGGATTTACCGGAATATCGGGAGTCTTCTCTCCGCTGAGAATAAATAACGGTGGCGGCGATGCAGCTGACCGTCGAGTCCGTTTCCAAAAATGAGGTCCTGCGATTCCTGAACGTCCGGCCCGGGACGGTTATTTCTTCCGATATGGACGCCTTAATTGACCGCTGTTTAGCGGAGACGCTTCGGATTATCCGTCCGGTCGGAATTTTTCATCCCTACCGGTTCGAGCGGACGGAAGCGGGGCTGAGGCTGGTTGACGGAGGACTGACGCTCGGCGGCGGATCGATCCAGCGTTTCCTTTTTGAGGCGGCGGATACGGTCTGTATGATGGCGGTTACGGTCGGGGCGGGAATGGACCGCGCGATCCGGACGAAGATGATTTCCGCGCCGGAGGAGGGTGTGATACTGGATTATTGCGGCGCGGCGGCGGCCGAGGCTGCGGCGGACGCGCTCGAAGCCGAGATCCGCGCGGCGGTCGAGGCGCAGGGGAAGTACCTGACCGGACGGTACAGTCCGGGATACGGCGATCTTCCGCTCGAGCTTCAGCCGGAAATCCTGAATCTTCTGGATACTTCGCGGCGGATTGGCCTGATGATCACCGGGAGCGTCCTGATGACGCCGTCGAAATCGGTAACCGCGATTCTGGGCGTTACCGACCGGCCGCCCGAAACGGAGTATAACCGGTGCGATGATTGCAGGCTGCGCTTTAATTGCGAACTGCGAAAGGCGGGACGAACATGTTGGAAAGCGTAAATCGAATCTGTTTTCTGGATGGGGCCGCTGGGACGATGCTCCAGCGGCGCGGGCTTTTAGGCGCGAAGGTTCCGGAAAGTGTTAATTTATCTCATCCTGAAGCCGTTCAGGAGATTCATCGGGCGTATATCCGCGCCGGATCGGACATGATTTATGCGATGACGTTTTCGGTGAATCGATATAAGCTGGGCGACAGCGGCTATACCGTCGATCAGTTGGTCGACGCCGCCGTCGCTAACGCGAAGGCGGCCCGGGACGCGGAGGGAATGGGAACGAAGATCGGTCTGGACTGCGGACCGATTGGAAAGATGCTGGAGCCGAACGGCGACCTGAAGATCGAAGACGCATATGCGTATTTCAAAGAATTCCTGATTGCCGGGGAGCGGGCTGGGGTCGATTTCGTGATTTTCGAGACGATGACCGACTTGCTTGAGTTGAAGACCGCGATTCTTGCTGCGAAGGAGAACACGCGGCTTCCGATTTTCGCGACGATGTCCTTTGAGGCGAACGGACGGACGTTCGCCGGCGTTCCCGTCAGCGCAGCGGCACTGACGCTCGACGCGCTCGGGGTCGATGCGCTGGGGATTAACTGCTCGCTGGGGCCGGACCAGATTTTCCCGCTGATGGAAGAGATGGCGAAATGGACGGAGAAGCCGCTGATCGTTAAGTCAAACGCCGGGCTGCCGAACCTGGTTACCAATGAGTATGATCTGGGAGCGGACGAGTTCGCCCGTTCGTCGGCAAGGTTCGCCGAAATCGGCGTGCAATATATCGGGGGCTGCTGTGGAACGACGCCGGATTATATTCGCGCGCTCGTCGCCGCGCTTCAGGGGCATCCGCTCGTTCCGCGTCGAGCCGCGGTTCCGGCGGCGATCTGTTCCGGGGAACGCGTCGTTCCGATCGACCGCGTTCGCGTTGTGGGCGAGCGGGTTAATCCGACCGGGAAGAAGCGCTTCAAGGAAGCGCTGTTTAATCATGATATGAGCTACATCCTGTCGCAGGCGTTAGAGCAGACGAAGGCAGGCGCGGATATTCTTGACGTCAACGTCGGCGTTCCCGGGATCGACGAACCGCGTGTCCTCGTCGACGTTGTCCGCGAGATTCAAAGCGTTTCCGATGCGCCGCTGCAGCTCGATTCGAGCGATCCGAAAGCGCTGGAGGCGGCGCTCCGTGCGTATAACGGGAAGCCGCTGGTCAACTCGGTTAATGGCGAAGAAGCGAACCTGCAGGCGGTTTTACCGCTCGTTAAGAAATATGGAGCGGCCGTGATCGGGCTGGCGCTCGACGAAGCCGGTCTGCCGACGACCGCTGACCAGCGCGTCGCCGTCGCTGAAAAGATTATCCGCCGCGCGGAAGCGGTCGGGATTCGCAGGAGCGATATTGTGATCGACTGCCTGACGCTGACGGTCTCAGCGCAGCAGGACCAGGCGCTGGAGACGCTTGAAGCGGTTCGCCGGGTCAAGGCTGAATTTGGCGTAAAAACCGTTCTCGGCGTTTCGAATATTTCGTTCGGACTTCCGGATCGTGAGAAGATCAACGTCGCGTTTCTGACGATGGCGATGTACGCCGGTCTCGATCTTCCGATTATCAATCCGAATAATGCGTTGATGATCGGGGCGGTCCGCGCGTTTAACGTTTTGAATAATACGGATGAGAATTCCGCGGAATACATTGCTCATCAAAGCGGGTCCCCGGCTCCGAAGGCGGCGCCGACGTCCGCCGGGATGGAGATGACGCTGGGCGAGGCGATTGAATCAGGGCTGCGCGGAGCGGCGGAGGCGGCGACGGAAAGAGCGCTGACGGAAAAGACGCCGGACGAAATTATCGGGTCGATCCTGATTCCCGCGTTGGATAAGGTTGGGCTCCGGTATGAAAAGAACGAAATCTTTTTGCCTCAGCTGATCCAGTCCGCCGGCGCGGCGCAGGTTGCGTTCGAGGTCCTGAAGCGGAAAATCGTCAAGGAGAGCGACGGGCAATCGATCAGCCGCGGGAAGATTATCCTGGCGACGGTTAAGGGCGATATTCATGATATCGGGAAGAATATTGTAAAGGTCCTGCTTGAAAACAGCGGGTATCAGGTTCTGGATATGGGCAAGGATGTTGAACCGAACCTGATCGTCGAGATGATCCAGAGGGAAAGCGTTTCGTTAGTCGGGCTGAGCGCGCTGATGACGACGACCGTGAAGAATATGGCGGAGACGATCGACGTGATCCGCGCGAAGTCCGATTGTAAAATTATGGTCGGCGGGGCGGTCCTGACCGCGGATTACGCGAAGCGGATCGGCGCGGATTATTACGGAAAAGACGCGAAAGCGGCGATGGATATCGCGAAAGAAGTCATCGGCTGAGTTTTCGGGTAGAATGATAAGCGGCATAGAGCAGCCAATTAAGCGAAGTCAGAGGTATGGATTTAAGATGAGTGAACTGCACGATGAAATTTGCCCGAACTGCATGGAACCCGTCCCCGCGGGCACGGAGATCTGTCCGAGCTGCGGCGTGAAGATAAATGAATTCGTCGATACGCCGGCGGCGGACCTTCTCAGCGAGGTGAAGCCGGCAGCCGCGGGGGAACCGCCGTCGACGAACGGCGCGGATTCGGGAGAAGCGGCTGGCGGAGCGAAGGCGAAAAAGCCGACCATGATGCAGAACCTGACGCGCGGGTTAGGTGTGTATTTACTATATTTCGCGATAACGAATGGATATAAAGTTCTTTCCAATCCGAAGGCGCTTGAGCTGACGCCGGGAACGCGCGAATACTGGCTGTCGCTGGTTTCGAACGTGATTTATCTGGCGGCAGGGCTGCTCGCGGTCTGGCCCTGGATTAAGGAATGGATTGAGAAACGGAAGCGCGCCGACGAGGAGATCGCGGCTGAATCGGGACCTGGTTCGCTGACGATCGAGGGGACCGTCGATCCGGTCCCGTCTCAGGCGCCGGTCCTGGAAGAAGAGGACGCGGGCTTAGACGAAATCCGCGAAGCCGCGGCCGCGGAGCTGGCTTCCGGGGAACGCAAGGACGGGGAATAGCATGCCGCAGCGCGAGCGGCGGAACGCTCCGGACGGTTCTTCCGGCGAGGAGGAGCGAAGCGCGCGCCGATTAACCGGTTCGCAGCTTGCCGGGATTGTCCTGATCGCGGCCGTTTTATTTAATTTACAAAACGTCGTGATCCCGCCGGGCGGCAGGGAGGACGGGATGATGCTGGCTGTGCTGGCGGGAATGCTGACTGCCGGTGTGATCCTGCTGGGGCTTCCGGCGGTTTTAAAGCGGAATCGTCCGCGGGAAAAGTAGAAGCGCGCCGCGGATATCCGCGGGGACTTGGATAATTCTTTCAGGCAGAGGAAAAGATGATTCGATTACGTCAGAATTTAATGGAAATGGACGCCGTTGTTTTCGATTTGGGGAATGTGTTGTTAAAGTATGATCCGCACCGTTATATGGAGCTGCTGAAGATCGATCCCGCGCTTCACGATCGGATCGAGACGGCGCTTTTCAGCAACCCGATCTGGCACGAAATCGACCGAGGCACGATGACCGACGAGGAGCTCGCCGACGCCGCGTCCGCGCTTGATCCGGAAATTGACGATGAAATTCATTATTACATGCGTAATTGGGCGGATTATTTTTACCTGATCCCTGAGAACGTTGATACGATGTACCGGATTAAGGAAACCGGGACCGGGGTTTACGTTCTTTCCAATTTCTCTGAGCGGACTTTTGCAAAGATGGAGGCGGCTTATCCCTTCCTTCAGCATTTCGACGGCCGGATCATCTCGTATCGGGAAAAGCTGATCAAGCCGGATCATGCGATTTACCGCCTGCTGCTCGATCGGTTCGGGTTGGACCCCGCCCGGTCGGTTTTCCTTGACGACCTGGAAGCGAATATTCAGAGCGCTCTTGAGGTCGGCATGAACGGCATCTGGCATAAGCCCGGCGAGCTGATCGCGCCGTACTTCGTTTTATAAGAACCGCGGCGGCGATGGGCGAGATGAGCGAACGGTCGGAATCTTTGCCGATGATTATCGGGATCGCGGGCGGAACCGGATCGGGGAAGTCGACGTTTTCGCGCGAGCTGATCCTCCGGATCGGGACAGGGCGGATTTTGCACCTGTCGCATGATTCCTATTACCGCGACCTGAGCGACCTTCCGCTTGAGGAGCGGGTCAGGATTAATTTTGATCATCCGGATTCGCTCGAAACCGACCTGCTTATTCAGCATCTTAAAGATCTTCGCGCGCTGAAGCCGATCGACGTTCCGCTGTATGATTTTAAATCCTATACCCGGACCGGCGAGGTCGAGCGTTTCGAGCCGCAGCCGGTCGTACTCGTCGAGGGGATCCTGATTTTCGCGATTCCGGAGCTCCGCGATCAGTTTGATATCAAGCTGTTTGTCGATACGGACGCTGATTTGCGTTTCATGCGCCGCCTGAAACGGGATATTCATGAGCGCGGACGGACGATGGAATCGGTGTACGAACAGTATCTGGATCGGGTGCGCCCGATGCACGAGGCGTTCGTGGAGCCGTCGAAACGGTACGCGGACCTGATTATTCCGCGCGGCGGCCGGAACATGGTCGCGCTCGATCTGGTCACGGCGGATATCCGGAACCGGCTGCGGTTTTCGTGAGGAACGCTTGCCGATTCGGCGGAAGATTGCTATAATACATAGACGTTTGGGCGCATAGCTCAGTTGGTTAGAGCGCTTGTATCACACACAAGAGGTCCGGGGGTTCGAGTCCCTCTGCGCCCACAGGATTTTCCCGCTTTTTTTTATTTCCGCGCCACGGGGGGCGTAAGCTCCGGGAAGAGTGCTTAAAGTAAGGGTGTATTTAAGACATTCATCACTTTGTGTCCCATTCTGACTCATTTAGAATAGCAGGTAAGTTGCTAGCCGGAGGCAGCTTCTTATATAAAAAGCGAGAGATTTTTACCCGTGGGCTAGCGTAACAGCGCTGGCTCTTTTTTATCGGGGGGTGAAGATTCCGCTGATGTTCTAAAAGGAGGTTTTCAGTGAGAAAATGCATGGTTGCCCTGGCGGTCCTGATAATCCTGGTCAGCAGCGTCGCCGCTTCAGCCGAAAGCTTTGAAAAGGAGTATGAGCCGGAGGCGGGCGAAGGATGGCTGATTTGCACGATTCATCATGAGCGGCAGGAATTCAAATACAAGGATTCGGTTAAAAGCATGACAGGCATTTTGCATCATTTTGTATCTGAGCGATATACCCTGAGCTTTTCGTTGGATAAAAAAATAAAAGTCGGCGAACCGATGAAGTTGAACGCTATTAACCTGATTGAAATCATCAGCTCTGAACCTTCGACAGCCGGTTATTATGCATCGAAGAAATCCCGCGGGACGGACGTCGAAAGCGAAGTTCTTTTAATGGATCCGGCTCAGCCTGAAATTCTTCAGGGAACGTTCAGCGTTGTTGTCCCGAAAGGGGACAGGTGGGTCGGCGATCTAAGACCGGGGATTTTAGACGCAATCGAGCTTGAAGATGGGGAATTCTGTTTTTATCCTGCCCTGTGACGGAACGAACCGGATCCATATGAAATAAATAAGCGGCGGGCGTCCGGCTGCTTCATGGAGATGCAAGTTGATTTAAAAAGGAGAAAAGAATGAAAAGGAAATTCTGGCTGGTCTGTATTGGTTTACTTTTATTAATTTGTGGTAACGTTTTCGCAGACGGAAAAATATCGGAAATTTTTGATATTGTGACGACGGCGGAAGAGAATAAAGTCATTTTCGACACGGATATGGGCTACATGGGCGATGATTCGATCGCAATGTTCGCCTTGCTTCAAGCGGATAAGGCCGGGTATATCGAATTGCTGGGGATTACGGCGGTCGGTGGAAATTCGCTTCTTGCGCCTGGGACCGCGGCAATTTTAAATCAGCTCGAAAGGCTGGGACGGACGGATATCCCCGTTTATATGGGGACGGATATTCCGTTAAAAGGTTTCCGGAATCTGGAGGCGGACGCTCAGGTTTACGGGCAATTTGGATGGACCGGCGGTTACAGGCAGCTGGAGCATTACACGACGGATTATAAGAACCTTGGACCTCTTGAAAATGAGGAATGGGGCTTACCGGAAACGTCGGCGGAAGAAATGCACGCCGCTGATTTTATGATCGAGCAGGTTCATAAGTATCCGGGGCAGGTTACGATTTTCGCGGTCGGGGCCTGTACGAACGTGGCGATCGCGGTCATGAAGGATCCGACGTTCGCGGAAAACGCCGCCGGAATCGTTTATATGGGGGGCGCAATCGACGTTCCCGGAAATACGACGCCAACCGCTGAATTCAACTGGTGGTACGATCCGGATGCCGCCGCCGTTGCGTTGAGAGCGAACTGGAATTATCAGTTAGTCGTGCCGCATGACGTCGCGCCTAAGGTGCTGATGGCCAAGGATGTGTATGATCTGTACGCTGAAAAGAATCATTCCGCGGTTACGGAATTGTTAGTTGAGAAGTATGGCCCGCGCTATGAAGAGAACCCAACGAGTACCAGTTATTGCTGGGACCCGATTACGGTAGGCGTATTTTTATGCCCTGATTTGATTAAAACCAGCGAAATCAGGGATATTGCCATAGAAACATCGCCGGGTTATACTTATGGAAAGGCGGTTACGTGGGATCTGGGGAAGGGCCCCTACAATTCTTCCGAAGCGACGATTGTACTGGATGTGGATCGGGACGGCTTCTGGACATTCATGTCGGATCTTTTCGGGGAAAACTTTTAAGCGTGTAAGCAGCTCTTAAATAAGCGTATGAGCTGTTCAGTAAACGTATTCAATTTATATCAGGGCGTATCGCCTCAAAGGAGAAAAACATGAAGCAATTTCGTCGTATATTATCTATCGTATTAGTTGCCGCGCTTTTACTTGGATCGGTCGGCGCGGTCGCCGCTCAGGACAAGAAGCCGGTTGTCGGTGTTGTTTTGAAGTCGCTCGCGAATGAGTTTTTCAAGACGCTTCAGGAAGGCGCTGAAAAGTGGGCCGAGGAAGACGGACGTTATGAGCTGAATATCAAGGGGATGAATTCCGAAACGGATATCGATACTCAGCTGACGATTATGGATACTTTTATTTCGTTAGGCGTTGATATGATCGTTCTTGCCCCGGCGGATTCTTCCGCTTTAGTTCCGTCCGTCGTCAAAGCGCAGGAGGCCGGAATCCCTGTCGTCAATTTTGACGTTCGTTTGGATCAGGACCGGCTGAAGGCCGCGGGCCTGGAGGATTTCATGTTTGTTGGCCCGGATAACGAAGAGGGCGCTTATCTTGCCGGGATGGCTCTGGCCGAAAAACTGGGCGAAGGCGGGAAGGTCTTTATTATCGAAGGCAACCCCGGCGCCGATAACGCGATTGCCCGGAAGGCCGGATTTGATAAAGCTGTAGAGGAAGGGAAGCTTGAGCTTCTCGTCTCGAATACAGCTCACTGGGAAACCGAAGAAGCGAATACGCTGGTCGCTAATCTGCTTACGGCGCATCCGGAAGTCCAGGGTATCATGTGCGCGAATGACTCGATGGTCCTCGGGGCGCAGAAAGCCGTTGAAGCCGCCGGACGCGACGATATCCTGCTGGTTGGCTTCGATAATATTGCCGCGGTCCAGGACTTGATTAAGGAAGGCAAGGTCCTTGCGACGGTGGATCAGTTCGGCGCTGAGATGGTTCAGATGGCGATTGAAGTTGGTCAGCGCGTGATCGACGGCGAGCTTGAGCCGGTTGGCTGGGAAAAGACGCCGGTCAAATTAATTACGATTGACGACTTGAAATAATCCGAATCAGGCAGGGAGACCGAACCGTTTGGCTCGGTCTCCTTCCTTTTCTGAGGCTTTTTATGAATGCTGATCCTATATTAAGGTTGGAACATGTCACAAAAGCCTTCCCGGGAGTGGTTGCGCTGCGCGACGTCAGTCTGACGATTCAGCGCGGCGAAGTTCATATTCTTGTCGGGCAGAATGGGGCGGGGAAATCCAGTCTGGTTAAGCTGCTGACGGGGATTTACTTTCCGGATGGCGGAGAGATGTTCTTTGAGGAAGCGCCCTACGCGCCACGATCGACTTTTGACGCGTTCCAAAGAGGAATCCGTGTTGTTCATCAGGAATTTAACCTGCTGCCGTACCTGTCGATCGCGGAAAATATTTTTCTTGAGAAGCTGCCCGCGAACCATGGTTTCGTCGATTACGGGAAATTATATAAGGAAGCTGAAGCGGCGCTTGCGCAGGTTGGCTTTAAGATCGACCCGAGGACGAAAGTGGAGATGCTCGGCGTGGCGCAGATGCAATTAGTCGAAATCGCGAAGGCGGTTTTTCATAAGAGTAAGGTTTTGATTATGGACGAACCGACCGCGACGCTGACTTCAAAGGAAATCCGGACGCTTTTTGATATTATCAAGGCGCTGAAAAGGCAGGGCGTCACGGTTATTTACATATCGCATCGGCTCCAGGAGATTTACGAGATCGGCGATAGCGTGACCGTTCTTCGAAACGGAGAATATGTTACGACGCAGCCTTTGGCTTCTTTAACTATCAACGATCTGGTAAAGCTGATGGTTGGACGCGATATCGGCGTCGAGTATCCGTTCGATTCGAGCGTGACGCCGAAGGATGAGGTCCTGCGCGTTGAAAACCTGATGATCCAGGGGGGGAAGCACTCCGTTTCTTTTTCGGTCCGCGCGGGCGAAATATTGGGGATTTCCGGACTGGTCGGATCGGGGCGGACCGAAACGGTTCGGGCGATTTTTGGCGCGGATAAAATCGCTTCGGGCCAGCTTTATCTCCATGGACGTCCGATTCAAATCGGGTCGCCGAAAGACGCGGTTCGGTATGGACTGAGCCTGTTGACCGAGGATCGGAAAAGTCAGGGCGTGATTCTGAACATGAATATTGCCGTCAATATCACGCTTGCGGACCTGGCGAAGGTATCGAAGAAAGGCTTTCTTCTTCAGCAGGAGGAGCGGGACGCCGCGGTTCGGCTGGTCGAAGAAACCGGGACAAAAACCCCCTCGATCGATCAGGTTGTCCGCAATCTTTCAGGCGGCAATCAGCAGAAGGTCGTTCTTGGAAAATGGCTTTTCCGCGATGCGGAGGTTTTGATTTTTGACGAGCCGACGCGGGGAATCGACGTTGGCGCGAGATATGAGATCTACCTGCTGCTTTGGAAATTAGCGCGAATGGGGAAAGCGATAATCGTCGTTTCTTCCGATCTTGACGAGCTTATCGGCGTTTCGCATCGTATTCTCGTTTTTTCGAACGGTAAAATTACCGGCGAATTGAATCGCGACGACTTCGATCAGGAAAAAATATTGTCCTACGCATACGAAGAATATATCCGCTGACGGTAGAAAGAGCTTAGCGATGATTAAATCTAAAAAATTTATTAATTTCATCCTTCAGGAAGGCGGGATCGGACTTGTATTGGTTATTCTGATTGCCGTCTTCAGTCTTGTCGCGCCGCGTTTCGCGACGGTCACGAATTTCTCGAATATCATGCAGCAGATCAGTATTAATACCGCCATATCCGTCGGGATGACGTACGTGATCCTTCTTGGCGGGATCGATCTTTCGGTCGGTTCTTCGTTAGCGCTGGCGACGATTCTGGCCGGGAAAGCGATGATCCATGGCGCGCTTCCGATATGGGCGGCGATCGGGCTTGCGTGCCTGGCTGGCGTCGGTATCAGCATGCTCTGCGGATTGTTTAATGGATTCGTTTCGGTCCGCTGGAAAATTCATTCGTTTATCGTTACGCTCGGTATGCTGAATATTGCGCGCGGAGCCGCTCTTCAGATCAGCGGAAGCCGGACGATTTTTGACTTCCCCGCCTGCTTTAATCGCTTCGGGACGATGACTTTTTTTAACGTTATCCCGTCGATTTTCATTATCGCTTTCGTTCTGATGCTGGTGGGTCATATTATCCTGCGATATACCGTTTTTGGCCGCATGATTTACGCGATCGGGAATAATGAAGAAGCGGTCCGCCTCTCAGGCCACAATACGGGCGCCTATAAAATTCTGGCTTTCGTCTTCTGCGGTCTTACGGTTGGGGTCGCCGCGATTATGTACATGCTGCGGCTGAATATCGCCAGCCCGATTCTTGGGGTCGGGTTCGAATTGAACGCGATCGCCGCGACGGTGATCGGCGGAACGAGCATGAGCGGGGGGAAAGGGTCGATGATTGGGACGTTTCTCGGCGCGTGTATTATCGGCGTCCTGAATAACGGGCTCCTGATTGTGGGGCTGGACGATAACGCGCGGCAGATTGTGACCGGCTTTATTATCGTTTTCGCTGTCGTCCTCGATACCTATCGTGAGAAATTAGCGATAGCGCAGAAAGAGGTGTAGCTGTTTTCTTCCCTCACGGTTTGCAGCCGGCTTCGGTTCCTGCGTTCACGGTATAATAGGCGTAGTTGACTACTGACGAAGGATGTGGATCGAATGACGGATTCTTTTTTGGTTGAAGGAGGCGTTCCTCTCCGAGGCGAAGTCACGCCATCCGGAAATAAAAACGCAGCGCTTCCGCTGATTTGCGCGACACTGCTGACGGCCGAGCCAGTCTATTTACGCAACGTTCCCGAAATTAACGACGTCATCGCCATGCGCAAGCTGCTGGCCAGCCTGGGCGCGGAGATGGAAAAAGTGTCGCCGGGCTGCTGGAAATTTCAGGCGCGGAACGTCGATATCAAAGAGTTGGATCCTGATTTATGCCGTCAGGGGCGGGCTTCGATCCTTTTAGCCGGGCCGCTGGTCGGTCGTTTCGGCTCGCTCGTCCTGCCGCCTCCCGGCGGGGACGTGATCGGCCGCCGCCGCGTCGATACGCACCTGTTAGCGATGCGCGGGCTCGGCGTTAACGCCTACTACGATGGCAGCTATCATTTCGAAGTCCAGAAGCGGCTGACTGGCGCGAATATCCTGCTCGACGAAGCGAGCGTTACCGGAACTGAAAACGCGATCATGGCCTGTGTCCTGGCGCAGGGGACGACGGTTTTGCGTAACGCTGCTTCCGAGCCGCATGTTCAGGAGCTTTGCGAGCTGCTGAATCGGATGGGCGCGAGAATCAGTAATATCGGCTCCAACGTTCTGACGATCGAAGGGGTCGACGAGCTGCATGGCGCGGAGTTTACGATCGGGCCGGATTATCTCGAGGTCGGTTCGTATATCGGCGCCGCCGTTGTGACCCGGGGCGAAATCCTGATCCGGAACGCGGGGAACCGGTATCTGGACATGGTTCGGTCGGTTTACGGACGTCTCGGCGTAAGCTGGGAGACGATCGGGAACGATATTCTCGTTTCGGAAAACCAGCGCCTGATCGTTGAACCGGATCTGGGCGGCGCGATTCCGGAAATCAGCGTCATGCCCTGGCCCGCGTTTCCGTCCGACCTGATGAGTATTGCGATCGTGATCGCTACGCAGGTCCATGGGACGGTCCTGTTCCATGATTGGATGTACCCGAGTCGGATGTACTTTACCGATAAGCTGGTCGCGATGGGCGCTCAGGTCGTCCTCTGCGATCCGCATCGCTGTATCGTTCAGGGACCGACGCGGCTCTATCCGGAGAAGCTCGAATCGCCCGACATTCGGGCGGGCATGGCGCTCCTCCTGGCGACGTTGGCCGCGCCCGGGAAATCGACGATCCGGAATATCCGTCAGATCGAACGCGGATACGAAGGCGTTGAAGAAAAGATGCGCGCGCTCGGCGCGAGAATCACGCGGCGATCCGAATAATCCACTTCAGAAAAGCTTCCCGAAGGGCAGCTCCCCGATCGAAAACCGGTCGGGTTTTTTTGCAGGGAAATCGTTCCGTTCCAAACCTTTGTTCAATTTTTATTTTAGTATATGTCTTGAAAAAGCGAAATATGGCTTTTGCTCAGTTTTAAGATTTGGACTTGACAAACAAATCTCTCGTTGATAAACTCATCCCCGAGTTAGAACCAGCTAATTAAAGCCGGCTAACTAAAATAAGGCATAGGGCGGATGAATGCGATCAATTGCAATTTATGGTAAAGGCGGTATCGGGAAATCGACCTGCAGCGCGAACTTATCGGTCGCCTGGCGGCGGATGGGGCTGCGCGTGCTTCAGGTTGGATGCGACCCTAAGGCGGATTCCTGTTCGAGCTTGATGCGCGGGGTGAAAATCGATACGGTTCTGGACCTGATGCAGCTGTCCGATCGCCGGATTCAGCTTTCGGACCTGGTTCACGAGAGCCCGAGCGGCGTTTTCTGCGTAGAAGCCGGCGGTCCGACGCCGGGGATCGGATGCGCCGGGCGCGGAATTATCAGCGCGTTTGAGAAATTGGAAGAATTGAACTATAAAGACGAGCTGAAGCCGGATATCGTTTTATATGACGTTTTGGGAGATGTTGTCTGCGGCGGGTTCGCCATGCCAATCCGGAACGGATACGCCAGGGACGTCTATATCGTAACCTCGGGTGAAAAGATGGCGCTGTACGCCGCGGCGAATATCGGAACCGCGGTTGAGCAGTTCAAACGCCGCTCCTACGCCCGGTTGGGCGGAATAATCCTGAACCGGCGAAACGTCGCCGGCGAAGAAGCGCGGGTCCAGGAATTAGCTGAGGACTTCGGCGTTTCCGTGATCGCGAGTATCGAGCGCTCCGGAACCGTCCAGGAGGCGGAGGCGATGAATATGACCGTCGTCGAGGCTTTTCCGTCGTCGCCCATCGCGGGAGCCTATCTGACGTTGGCTGAAAGAATCATGGAGCAGGCAACAGATGCGGAATGAACTGGCTGTGACGGCGATGCCGGCTTGCCTGACGTACATGACGCCGGCGCGCGGTGGATGGAGCGTTGTCCGGCGTGCCTTGCTGCTGCCCGAGTCTTACCTGTTTTTTATCGGGATGCCCGCCTGCATGCGTCATATTATCCTGTCGTCGATCGAGTTAGGCGTGGAGGACCGGCTGAGCTTTATCGCGCTGAACGATGCGAACCTGGCGACGGGAGCCTACGAGTCCACGGTCGTTGAAGAAATCTCGGCCGCAATTCCGCAGCTGCCGGTTCAGGCGAAGGTTATCCGCATGTTCTTTACCTGCATGGATGACCTGCTGGGAACGGATCATGCCGCGATGATCGATGCGTTATCCGATCGCTTTCCGGACCTGATTTTCGCGGTCAGCCATATGAACCCGATTCGAGCCGATTCGCCGCTTCCTCCGCCGGTCGCGATTCTGAGCGACCTGTTTTCGCTGCTTCGCGCTCCGATGGAAGGTTTGCGTCCGGATGAATCGGGGGCGATTCGCGGACGGGTCAACTTTATCGCGAATAATATCGCGGTCCCGAAGGAGAACCTGATTTGCCGATGGCTTTCCGCGGCTGGTTTCACGGTTCAGCATATCAGCGATTTCAAGACGTTCGAAGACTTCCAGTCGATGGCGCGCGCGGCGCTGAACGTCGTCGTTCAGCCGCTGGGAATCCGCGCGGCTGAGGAGATGCGTTCGCGATTGGGAATTCCGTTTGTGTACTGTCCTTATTCGTATCTTGAAGAAGAAATCGAAGCGAATTTCTCGGCGATCGCAGCGGCGCTGAAAATCGATCTGCCGGATTTCCGCCCGCTTCGAGCCGAAGTTGAAACCGAGGCGCGTCGGAGCGCTGAGGCGCTTGACGGTTATTCGATCGTTATCGATTATGCCGCGACGTATCGGCCATTCTCGATGGCCCTGTTTCTAACGGAGCGCGGGCTCCCGGTCCGTCAGGTTTACGCTTCCGAATGGCTGAAAACCGAGGATCAGAGCCGCGAACGATTGATCTCGGCGAACCCCGGGATCGAAATTCTTGACCCGTCGGCTCCCGCCCGCGTTAAGGAACGGAAAACGGTTCAGAACGCCGTTGCGATCGGATTTGAAGCTGCTTACCTGACCGGCGCGGCGCATGTCGTTCCATACTGCGCTGACGAGTTCGGCTATGGCTACGACGCCATGCTGCAGCTGCTGCGCGACTTGCGGCATGCCGCGGAAGAAACGACCGATCTGGAACGCGCGGTTAAGGAAAGCGGGTATACCGTATGAGAAAATCCTGGACGCGGTTTTTACCGCCGATCTCGCCGGATTATTCGGGCGCGTGCTCCTGTTTATATGAGCTGGATCCGTTGATTATTATTCATGACGCGGCGGGCTGTACCGGAAATTACACGGGCTATGACGAGCCGCGCTGGTACGATCGTCCCGCTCCGGTCTTCTGCTCCAATTTGCGTGAGCTGGACGCCGTTCTGGGACGGGACGACCGGCTGATCCGTGGAATTGAAGACTGTCTGGACGTGATCCGTCCGAAAGTCATCCTGATCTGCGGGAGTCCGGTTCCGGCGGTGATCGGTACGGATTTTGAGGGGATCGCGGCGGAGGTTGAATCACTGACGAGGATCCCGACGATCGGGCTGGCGACGAACGGTGCGCACCTGTACAACCAGGGGTACGCGCGCTGTCTCGAGGCGCTGGTCAGGCGCTTCCTGCGGGCCGGATCGAAAACGGAGCCGGACGGGAGCCGTGGCGCGACGGTCAGCCTGTTCGGGCTTTCCGCGATCGATGGAATGGACCGGTCGTATGTGGACTGGATTCGGCGCGGACTGAATCAGGCAGGCGTTGAATCGATCTGTTCTGTAACGATCGGGTGCGGACTGTCGGAGCTGGAGCGGCTGCGGCGGACGGACCGGATCTGGGTTTTCTCCGAAGCCGGCGAAGGGGCGGCGGAGCTGGTCCGCCGATATGACCCATCTGTGCGCGTGCTGCGCGGATTGCCGCTGACGGACGCGAGCCGGGACCGGATGATCCGGCGATTGCTGGCGGACGGCGGGGCTGACGAGAACCGGGCGCCGGAGAAGGCGCGCGAAACGGGAGCGGCGGAAACCGGGCGGAAGGCGCTGATTGTCGCCGAACCGTATTTAGCCGCGAGTATCGCCGATCTCTTGAACGAAGCCGCGGACGGATGGACGGTGGATACGGTCGTTCTTCAGGAAGATCTGGGTTTCAGTTCGCACGGGCGCGTGGATCATGTCGAATCGGAGGAAGCTCTCCGGGCGCGTTTCGCGGCGTCGGACGCGGCGTTCATTATCGCGGACCCGCTGCTGAAACGGTTCAGCAGCCCGGACGCGGAGTTTATCGCATGGCCGCAGTTTTCACTGTCCTCGCATGTTTACGGCGCGGACGAACGGTCGGTCCGCGATCAGGCAGGGCAATTCCTCGAGGAACTTCGACGGGTGTTTTCGTCCGGTCGAATTCCCGGGTTATCAGATTAAACTTCCCGGATCGGAATTGCGTTCCGGAAGAAAAAGAGAGGTTTTTAAGCTATGAAGAGATTATTCTCATGGATGGTTGTGGCGATGATGATCGCCGTTTTAGTGGCCGGATGTTCCGCCGGGAACGCCGATGCGCAGGAAAGCGAAACGCGGACGATTGTTGATCACGCGGGCAATACGGTCGTTCTTCCGGCGAAACTCGATCGGATCGTGATCGGGAGCCTGACGCCGTTGGCGGCGGTTTACCCGATGTTCACCGGGTCGATCGACGGGCTGGTCGGGATCCACGAAGATTCGCGTTACAGTATCGAGCATTCGATTATGAACAAAATTTTCCCCGGCATGGCGGATATTCCGTCGTCGTTCTCAACGTCCGGGACCGACGATATCAACGTTGAAGAGCTGCTGAAGCTGGATCCGCAGGTTTATTTTTACAACGCCGACGTTAAGGAAAATTACGAAGTATTGAAGAACGCGGGAATCCCGGCGGTCGGGTTCAGTACGACGCTTTTCGAGGATTACAGCACGATCGATACGTTCAACGCCTGGGTCGATCTCCTGGCCGAGGTTCTCGATAAGGAGGATCAGGCTCCCGGAATTAAGGAATACGGCGAAAAGGCGTTGGAGACGGTTCGGAGCCGCGTGGGCGACTTGAAAGACGATGAGAAGCCGAACGCGCTGATCCTCGTGAATTACAACGAAAACGTCCTGGTCGCGGGCGGGACGAGCTTTGCGAACTACTGGATTACGACGGCAGGCGGGAAGAATCTCGGTTATGAGGTCGGCGCATTCGTCGGCCCGGTTAACATGGAGCAGGTTTACGAATGGAACCCGGAGGTCCTGTACCTCAACAGCTTCAGCGCTTACACGGTCGACCAGATTTTGAACAGTCAGGCGAAGGAAGGCGACGACTGGTCCGGGATTACCGCGGTTCAGAACGGGCGCGTTTATAAGATTCCGCGCGGGACGTACACGTGGTTCCCGCCGTCGAGCGACGCTCCCCTGAACCTGCTGTTCATGGCGAAAACGATGCATCCGGACCTGTTCGAGGATATCGACATGGAAGAGGAGATTCGCAATTACTATCGGAATCTCTTTCATTATGAGCTGACGGACGAGGATATTCATGAAATTCTGAATCCGACTGCCGGCATGTAAGGTCTATCATGCCGGTGGGAACGACGATCCAGGGCAGGAGCCGCAGGGCGCGGAATTTGTTCCTGATCTTCCTGCCGTTGGTTCTGGCAATCTTTTGTTGGGGTTTGGGGCGGCTACAGATCAGCGTAGCCGCTATTTTTAACTTTTTTATTGCCGGTATTCGGGATGGGCAATGGGACCAGCGGATGTTCAGCGTTCTGATCAGCCTGCGGCTGCCGCGGATTATTCTGGCGCTGGCCTGCGGGTCGGCGCTGTCGGTCTCCGGCGCCTGTTTCCAGAGCGTTTTTTCGAATCCGCTCGCCTCGCCCGATACGCTGGCGGTGGCGGCGGGGGCGGGTTTCGGCGCGGCGTTGGCGCTGTACATGCGGCAGAATATGATCGTCGTGCAGCTGTCGGCGATGATTTTCGGGTTTATCGCGGTCAGCCTGACATATTTCGTGAGCCGGATCCGCGGACGGGTGACGACGATCATGATCGTCCTGTCGGGAATGGTCGTCGCAGCGCTTTTTCAGGCGGGAATCTCGCTGATTATGACGGTTGCCGAGACGGAGGCCATGCTTCCCGCGATTACGTTCTGGCTGATGGGGAGCCTGGCGTCGGCGCGGTATGGAACGCTCGTTTACGGCCTGCCGCTGATCGTCGCCGGCATGGCGATTATTTTCGCGCTGCGCTGGCGGCTGAACGTTATGGCGCTGAGCGACGACGAGGCGCAGACGCTGGGGGTCAACGTCCAGCGCATGCGGCTGGTTTTTTCGCTGGCGGCGACGATGATGGTCGCGGCGGCGGTCTCGATGGCGGGGCAGATTGGCTGGGTAGGGCTGGTCATTCCGCATATCTGCCGGATGTGCTTCGGGAGCGATCATCGCGACGTTATTCCAGCGAGTATCAGCTTCGGCGGGAGTTTCCTTCTCCTGATCGACAGCTTCGCCCGCAGCGCGTACGCGGCGGAAATTCCGCTGTCGATCCTGACGGCGGCGTTGGGCGCTCCGCTGTTTATCTTCCTGCTCCATTCGTCGAAAGGAGAAGGACTGTGAGCGAGATTGCTTTGGAGGTCCGGGACGCCCGTTTTCGCTGGGCGAAACGATCGGAGGACCAGTTCCATCATGTGAACTTATCGCTGCGCCGCGGCGAGGTATGCGCGGTGCTTGGCCCGAACGGAGCCGGAAAGACGACGTTTTTACGCTGTCTGATGGGCCTGCTCCCCTGGAGCGAGGGGGAAACGCTGCTGTTCGGTGAGCCGATGCGCCGGAAGAGCGAGCGCGAGATCTGGCGGCTGATGGCCTACGTTCCGCAGGCGCGGAGCCAGCAGGTCGCGTATACCGTCGAGCAGATGGTCCTGCTGGGACGCGCGCCGCGTTTAGGCGTTTTCGCGAAGCCGGGAGAAAGAGACGTTCGGCTGGCGCGGGAGACGATGGAGACGCTCGAAATCGGTCATCTTCGCGACCGGCTCTGCACGCGGATTTCCGGCGGCGAGCTGCAGATGGTCCTGATCGCGCGGGCGCTCTGCGCCGAACCGTCGATCATGATTTTAGACGAACCGGAGTCGAACCTGGATTATAAGAATCAGCAGAATATCCTGCGGATCCTGAAACGGCTGGCGTCCGAATCCTCGATCAGTATCCTGTTTAATACGCACTACCCGGAACATGCGCTGCGGCTGGCGGATCAGACGCTCCTGATTCATCGCGGTCAGACGACGGTCGGGCGGAGCGACGCGCTGCTGAACGACGAAAATTTATCGCGGCTCTTCTCGATCCCGATCGCGGTTCGTGAGATCGCGCTGAACGAGCGGACTTACGCGGTCGTGGTTCCGTTATCCGATGAAAAAGAGGCGGGGCCAGAAAGCTGAGAGCGGGGCTGAGGACAAACGAAACCGGCGAAGAGACGTTCTCCCCGATTCTGGGGAAGCTCTCCTCGCCGGGTTTTTTTAAGAGTGGAGCTGGTGGCGCCCCGACCTGTTCGGCGGCGCTTTTTTTGCTCCTGAGGGCTACGCGGCGATCAGCGCGTCAACCATCTCGCGCAGCTTTTCACCGCTCAACGTACCGGAATGACGCTGCCTGACTTCGCCGTTTTTGACGAATAAGAGCGTTGGGATCGTCGTCACGCGATAATCCATCGCGCGTTCGGTCTGTTCGTCCGTATTAACCTTCGCGACGATAATTTTATCGGCGTATTCTTTCGCGATCTCTTCCATCATCGGCAAAACCATCCGGCAGGGTCCGCACCACGGCGCCCAGAAGTCGACGACGACCGGGAGCGAGGATTTCAAGACGGCGTTTTCAAAGTTCGCGTCCGTAACATGAATAGGTTCGTTCATTGTTTATCTTTTCCTTTCTATCTACTGCTTCTGTAAAAATTCAGCGGTAAAGAACCGCTGCAATTTGATTGATATCTATTCTATCCGACAATTTGCACGGTTTTAGAAAATTAATAATTCTCTAAGAAAGGCGGAATAACTCGAACGCGTTCGCGCTCGTCTGCGTCATGACGTCTTCAACGGAAAGGCCGCGGAGGTCAGCGAGGAAAGCGCCGACGAGCGGGACATGGGCGGGCTGGTTGCGCTTCCCGCGATAGGGAACGGGCGTCAGGTAGGGCGCGTCAGTTTCAAGAACGACTTTTTCGAGCGGAACCGTCCGCGCCATTTCACGGCGGATGGGCTTGTTTTTAAACGTGATCGCGCCGCCTAAGCCGACGAAGAAACCGGCGTCGGTAATTCGGCGCGCCTCTTCCGCGCTGCCGTCGAACGCATGGAACACGCCGCGGTTCCCCGGCGCGCGCCGGATCCATTGCTGGACGATCGGAAAGAGGTCCGCGAACGCTTCGCGGCAGTGCAGAATAATCGGCAGCTGAAGCCGTTCGGCTAAATCGAGCTGGCGCCGGAGGTTTTCGCGCTGCCGTTCGGGCAGACAGTCGTTCCAATAGTTATCCAGTCCGATTTCGCCGACCGCGGCGCAGCACGGATCCCGCGCCAGCCCTTCCAGCGCGCGCAGCGTTTCGTCGTCGACGACGGCGTCGGTATTGGGATGCACCCCGCAGGCGAACGTCAGTCCGGTTTCTTTCGCGGCTAAGGCTTTCGCACGTTCAGAGGTTTCCAGGTCGATCCCGGGAATCAGGACGCGTTCGACGCCGGCCTGGCGCGCGTTGAAGAGAACCTGATCCAGGTCCTCTTCGAACGCATCAAGGTTCAGGTGACAATGGGTATCGACCCAAAAGCGTTTCGGTTCCAATGCAGGATTAGCGCGGCTATTCGATCCCGGCGGTTTTCAGCCCGTCGGCGAGGATCGCGTCCACAGCGTTGGGGTTGGTTGTTTCCGTGTAAACGCGGATAATCGGTTCCGTCCCCGAGAACCGGATCAGCATCCAGCCGCCGTCCTTCATCTCGAATTTGAAGCCGTCGGTGGTATTGACGTTGACGACCTCGATTCCGCCGAGGGTTTTTGGATAGTTGGCCTTGATCGCCGCGATCCTGTCGGCGCTGCTGCCCTTGAACTGGGTATCGATTCGTTTGTAATAATGCGGCCCGACGGTTTCGAAGAGCCAGGCGAGAAGCTCGGACGGTTTCTTTCCGGTTTTGACCATGAAGTCAAGGAAGTACAGATTCGCCAGGATTCCGTCGCGTTCTGGGACGTTCCCGCGGAAGGCATAGCCGCCCGATTCCTCGCCGCCGATGATCGCGTTGGTTTCCGTGAATTTCGGCGCGACGTATTTAAAGCCGACGCCGGTTTCGTAGAGCGGACAACCGTATTTTTCAGCCAGCTTGTTCAGCATCGTCGTTGTCGACAGCGTCTTGACGATCGCGCCGGTTTCCTTTCGGACCTCGAGAAGATACAGGGTCAGGAGCGCCATGACCTGAAGCTGGTTCAGGAATTCGCCCTTCTCGGTCCCCATTCCGCAGCGGTCCGCGTCGCCGTCCATGATCAGGCAGACGTCGGCCCCTTCCCTGACCGTCCGTTCCAGCCCAACGTTCACGTTCGGCGGAATCGGCTCCGGCCGGGACATTTCGGGATAGATCGGATTCCGCGTATCATGAATTTCGATAATTTCGGTCTTTCCGCCGCCGAGGAGACGCGTGAACCATCCGCCGCCGTTCCCCCACATCGAGTCGACTACAATTTTCAGCCCGGCGTTACGGATCGGCTCCAGATCGATCAGGTCCTTCAGATGTTCAATGTAGTTGATCGAGGCGTCGAAATACTCGATCGAGCCGTTCTTCAGTCCCTCGCTGAGCGGGATCGAGACGACGTCGGCGACATCGTCAGGAATCGCGGCTTCGATTTCGAGCAGACCGGCGGGATTGATCGCGCCGCCGGTCTCGTCACGGACTTTGAAGCCGTTGTCGGTGGCCGGGTTATGCGAAGCGGTGATATTAATGGCGCCCGCGGCTTTGTTGTCGCCGACGGCGAAAGAAATGACCGGGGTTGGGGTCGGTCCATCGGTCAGGAAAACTTTAAATCCGTTCCCGGCGAGAACCTCCGCGCAGAGTGCCGCGAAATTTTCGGAATGGAACCGTTTATCGTAACCGACAACGACGCGCGCGCCTTTTTTCCCGTGTTTCAATAGATAATTTGCAAAACCCTGCGCGCAGCGGCGGCAGTTCTCAAACGTGTATTCGTCGGCGATTCGAGCTCGCCATCCGTCGGTGCCGAATTTGATTTTCAGGCTCATATTGTTCCCTCCAAATGGATTTTTTTTCAGTGTGCTAAACGAACGTGTGAATCGGGGTCACTTTAACCTGGATTAATTATAATCCGTCCCCGCGCAATCCGATCAAAGGATTTTCGCGGTTGGTCCGGAGGAACCGCGCCGGGTTCCCAGCCTGTTTCGGAATATAATCAACGGGAACGGCCCGCCCTGTTGGAAACAAGGTCGGGTCGAAGAAAAAAATCAAACGCGGGGAACGGCGGCGAAAGAGAGCCAGGAAATATGAATTTATCGAAACGTCAGGATTTGCGCGAGGCATCCGACAACCGGTTTTTCCGGATCGGCGCGGCGGCGGTTTTTTCGCTGACGGCGCTTTACGTTTTTTTTATGATCGCGACGCGCTTCACGGTCAATTCTGATAACATGTACTTCCTCCTTGCGGCGGAGGACATGCTGGATGGAAACTGGACGCTCGCCGGTTGGCGCGGCGGTTTCTTTTCAGCGCTGACCGGGGATATCCTGTGGGCGCTGCCGCTGAGGCTGGTTCTGGGCCGGAAGGCGGCGCTGTACCTGATCGGACCGATCAGCTGCGGGCTGGTCGCGGCGTTCGCGTTCCTGACGCTCCGTTCGGAGCGCCAGACGGCAATCAAGCCGGGATGGGTCTGTTTTGCGGCGCTGCTGCCGGTGGCTCTGATCCCGCGCGCGCTGTGGCATTCGATGGCGACGGTCGGGATGCATGCTGTCGCGATTGCGCAGATTTTCGCGCTGGTTTGGCTGGCGTCGCGGCTGACGGACCGTCCGTCCGAACCCGGCGCGCTGAGCTGGGTCGGTTTTGCCGTCTGTGTCGCGCTTGGCTGCGTCGCCGACGGCTTCGTTCTGTATTTCTTTGCTGTGCCCTGCCTCGTCGTCGCTGCGGCTGACGCCGTTTTTCAGAAACGGCGCCGCGCGCTGAAACTGGGGGCGGGAGCGCTCGGGGGCGCCCTGATTTCGAAAGCGTTCCTGATCTGGCTCGAACGCAGCGGCGGGCTGACGCTGACGCCGGCGGAAACCCGGATGATCGGCGCGGCGGAACTGGGGCGGTACCTGATGAATGGGGCGGATACCTGGGTGCGGCTGTTTACGCGAAGACCGTGGCTGGCGGTTCCGGAGCTGACGCCGGTGGAGTGGATCGGGGCGGGCGCGATGGCGCTGTTCACGGCGGGGATGGCGGCGCGCTGCGGCGTGCGGCTGATACGCGATTGGCGCGGGGGGGCCACGGCGGATAAGCTCCTCTTTTTCGGCGGCGGCGCGGTCGTCGCCAGCTTTACGCTGACGGACGTTACGCAGGGCGAAGCGGCGTTCCGGTACCTTGCCCCGGCATATTTCCTTTGGATAGGGCTTGCGGTCCGGGCGATTCCGCGCCTTTCTCCGGGCTGGCGGCGGAACGCAGCGCTGACGGCTCTGGTCCTGATCGGATGGTCGAACCTGTCGACGGAATTTCGCGCTTCGCCGTTGAGCGACGACCGGCTGGTTGAGCTCGCTGACGCGCTGAAGGATCGGGGCGCGGCGCGGATATACGGAACTTATTGGGAATCCGCGGCGTTAAATTATTATTCGGGGAACCGGATTCAGGCGGCGCCGATCGTTTATGAGAATGGGACGATCGGTCCGTCGGTCGCGTCGCGGGCCGACTGGTACCGCGCCGGCTTTAACGCTCGCTGCCTCCTCGTTGACGAGACCCAGCGCGACGGGTTGACCAACGCACGGATCGAAGCGTTTTTCGGTCCGGCGGACGAATTTCTTTTGTATAATCAAGCGGAGATTCGCTGTTATGACGTGAATCTTTCCGAGATCATGGAGCGGAACGGGATTGATGAATTCTGATGAAAAAAAAGTTCCCGGAACGGGGATGAGAGCGCTGGCGCGGGCCGCGTTTATTCTGGTCGCCGGCTGCGTGGCGGCGGGACTGATGTTCATTGGGTACGCGCTTTATACGCGCGAGGCGTATCATGAGAAAATTTTTCCGGGGGTCCATGTTTCCGGCGTCCCGCTCGGCGGGCTGACGGCGAGCGAGGCGGAGGCGCTGCTGCGCGAGAAGCTGACGTTTCCGTTCGCGGCGGCGTTCGCGTTCCGATACGGGGACGACGTCTGGCATGGGATCCCGGAAGAACTGGGGATGCAGATTCAGTTTCCGGCGACGGTCGCGAACGCGTACGGTTTCGGGCGCGGCGGCGACGAGATGAAGAACCTGCGCCAGCGGGTCATGGCGCGGACGATCGGAGTGAATCTGGAGCCGGTCCTGCTGTTTGACCAGCGGGTCGCGTTCAATTTTATTTCGGATATCGCTAAATACATTGACGTCCCCATGGAGCAGCCGTCGATTACGCTTCAGGGTTCCTCGGTTCAGATTGAAGCCGGAAAGGCGGGACGGCTCCTGGACCGGCCGCTGACGCTGGCGATGCTGGGAATGCTGGCGGAAACGATGCGGACGACGGAGCTGACGCTGCCGGTCATGACGCTCGAGACGACGGCGGATAAGCTCGCGGAAAAGAAAGCGCAGCTCGAACAGATTTTAGGCGCTTCGTTCAAGCTGTTCGTCCGCGAAGGCGAGGGGTACCGCGTTATCGACGAGATTGCCGGCGATTTACTCGCCGGATGGATCAATTTTACGCCGACGATCTACCGGGACGAGGTATCGATCGAGATGACGATCAGGCGCGACCCGTTTTATAACCGGCTCGTCTCGCTCAGCGTCGATTTATTCCGCAAGCCGCGGAACGCAAAGTTCATTTTTAACGACGACACGCGGCAGTTAGAACCGTTCGCGGAGGCCGTCGTCGGGCAGGAGCTCGATATCGAGGCCTCTCTCCGAAATATTCAGGACGCGATTCAGGGCGGTCGCGGCGAAGCGGAGCTGGTTTTAGAGATTTCGGAGCCCGAGGTCCGTTCGAACGCAACGGCGGAATCGCTGGGGATTCGCGAGCTGGCTTTTTCGCAGTACACCTATTTTTACGGTTCATCGCCGGAACGGATTCAGAATATCGTCGCCGGGTCGGCTCCGTTTCATGGCATGCTGATTAAGCCGGGAGAGACGTTTTCGATGGCGGAAAATATCGGCGATATTGATATTGAAAACGGGTTCGCTGAGGCGGCGGTGATCGTTGGAAACGAAACGGTTCAGGGGGTGGGCGGCGGAATCTGTCAGGTCAGCACGACGCTGTTCCGGGCGGCGCTGAACTATGGGCTTCCGATTAAAGAACGTCATCAGCATGCCTATCGGGTTTTTTACTATGAACGGCTGGCGAATGGGAATATCGATCCGGGACTGTCGGGGCTGGACGCGTCGGTCTTCTTTCCGGTTCTGGACCTGAAATTTACGAACGATACGCCATATTGGATTTTGATGGAAGTGTACGTGAATCCGGGGGCGTATTCGATTCAGTGGAAATTTTACAGCACCAAAGTCAACCGCTACGTGGAGCTGGAGACGACGGGACCGACGAACCTGACCGAGCCGGGCGAGCCGATTTACCGGGAGAATCCTGAGCTCCCGACGGGCGTTATCGAGCAGGTCGACTGGGAAATTAAAGGCGCGGATGTCGACGTCGTTCGGACGGTGTATGAAGACGGGCTGGTTCATCTTCAGGACCGCTTCGTTACCAACTATAAACCCTGGCAGGCGATTTACGAGTATGGGCCCGGGACGGAAAATATTCCGACGCCGTCGCCGACCGACGCGCCGGATTAGACGACGCGTCGGAGTCTGGGCGGAATTCGAGTCTCGGAAAATCCCCCTATGGTAGAATAAGGAAAAACGAAGAGAAAAAAACCGGGGGAATCATGATTCGAAAGGATTTACTGGAAATTCTGCGCTGTCCGGTCTGCGTAAAAAAAGACGGCGGATTTTTAAAAAATTATAAAGAAAGTTATCTGGTCTGTGAAGATTGCGGACGGAAATACCCGATTGTAGAGGATATTCCGGTCATGCTGATCGACGAAGGCTCGAAGTATATCGAAACGCCCGAAGAATCGTTGGCGATTCCGCCGGTTTTATCTGATGAAGTGTCATAAGGAGTTTGTGACGGATGGAAAATAATCAACCGTATCGAAACGATAATCCGTCGGCGCAGGGGCAGCCCCGCCCGCCGCGGCAGCAGCAGTCAGGCCCGGTCCCGAACCCATCGGGCGCGCAGGGATACCGCCCCACCGGAATGCCTCCGGCTCCGTCCGCGTTTGGCGGGAACGATCCCAGACGTCAAAAATCTCCGAAAGCGAAGAAGCCGCGAAATCCGCGGACGAAGTTTATCGTTTTCGGCGTGCTGACCGTATTGGGGATTATTTTCGGGATTTTCACGTTTCGAACGGTCAATCATTATGCGCGGACGTTTTCAATCGTCAAGCTTCCCGGCCTCCCGCTTGTCAACGAATCGGGCGAAGTAACGCTGCAGGACGGAGAAGAGGAGACCGAGAAAGAATCCGAGATTTCGGTCGCGGATTTAGCCGAGGTGGAACATGAATCCTGGGACGGAAAATCGCGGATTACCTGTCTGGCGATGGGGCTCGATTACCGCGATTGGGAAGCGAACGAGCGCGCCTCGCGAACTGACTCGATGATGCTGGTGACGTATGATCCGGTGACAGGCCGGGCGGGGATGCTTTCGATTCCGCGCGATTTATGGGTCTCGATTCCCGGCCATGGCTATCAGCGGATCAACACGGCGTACTACCTCGCCGAGGCGGAAAATCTTCCCGGCGGCGGTCCGCAGCTGGCGATCGAAACGGTCGAGCTTTTCCTCGGCGTCGATATCCAGTATTACGCGGTAATCAACTTCGAAGGATTCGCCGACTTTATCGACGCGATCGACAAGCTGGCGATTAACGTCAAGGAAGATATCACGGTTGACCCGATCGGTCCGGCGAATACGGTTACGCTTCACGCCGGCGTTCAGGACCTCGACGGCGCGACGGCGCTCGCTTACGCGCGCCACCGGTATACACTTGGCGGCGACTTTGAACGGGCGCAGCGGCAGCAGGACGTTTTGTACGCAATCTATGAGCAGCTGATCTGGCAGCTGCCAAAGCTGCTCGCCAATCCGCAGCAGCTTTACGACGCCGTGACGAAAGCGGTCAAGACGAATTTATCGATCGGCGACATGGTCAAATTAGCCTGGACGGTAACCGATCTCGAGCCCTGGGAGATTTCGCGCGCCGTGATCGCGCCGCCGTATCAGGTCGAGCTCGAAAAGAGCCCGAACGGCGAGGATATTCTGGTCCCGATCCCAGATAAGATCCGCGAGTCGCGCGACGCGATTTTCGGGGCGTCGGTCGCGGCGTCCCCAGCGACGATGCTTGGCGAGGGGCAGGACGAATCGGTTCTGGTTGCAGCTGAAAAAGCGCGGGTAACGCTCCTGAACGGGGCGAGCGATCCGGCGATCTTCAACCGGACGGTCGCGTACTTCCAGACGTACGGAATCGAAATCGCGAATCAGGGCCCGGCCCAGAACTCTTACGCGAACGGACTGGAAATTATCACCGGGAAGCCGTTTACCGGAAAATTCCTGCGTTCGGTCCTGAACGTTCCGATCGAGTTCGTACGGATGAGTTACGACCCGAACAGTTCGATCGATTTTGTCGTCACGATTACGGACGCATGGGCGAATAATAACCCGATGCCTTAATCCGGAAAGACAGGCGGGAAGGAGAATCACTTCTTCCCGTTTTTCTTTGAGCGTTCGCCGCGCGGGAAAAAAGCCGCAGGGCGGACGGAAACCTATCTGACAGCTCGGGATTTTCCCGAAGAATGATTCATCTTATAAGTGAGGGTTATATGGAAAAACCTTTGGTTTTAGTCGTTATGGACGGCGTCGGTTTCGGAAAGGACGAAGCCGGGGACTGCGTTCGCAAGGCGCACACGCCGCATCTGGATTGGTTGCTGCAAAATTGTCCGAACGTGCGTCTGAAGGCGCATGGGACGGCGGTCGGGTTGCCGTCGGACGACGATATGGGCAACAGCGAAGTCGGGCACAACGCGATCGGCTGCGGTCAGATATATTCGCAGGGGGCGAAGCTCGTTAATGAAAGTATTGCCAGCGGGAAGATGTTTGAGTCAGAAGTCTGGCGCGAACTCGTTGACAACGTCAGGAAGCACGGTACGACGCTGCATCTGATCGGGCTGTTTTCGGACGGCAACGTACATTCGCATATCAACCATGTCAAAGCGATGATCGAGCACGCGAAAAAGGACGGGGTCGCGAAAGTCCGGCTGCATATTCTTCTCGACGGACGCGACGTTCCGCCGACGTCGGCGCTGACCTACGTTGAGGATATCGAGCGCTTCTTCGCCGGGCTGAACGACGCTTCGTTTGACGCGCGGATCGCTTCCGGCGGCGGGCGGATGTATATTACGATGGACCGGTATCAGGCGGACTGGCCGATGGTCAAGCGCGGCTGGGATACGCATGTTCACGGGGAGGGACGGAAATTCGCTTCGGCGACCGAAGCGATTCAGACGTACCGCTCCGAAATCGATCCGTTGATCGATCAGGACATGCACGAGTTCGTTATCGTCGAAAACGGGAAGCCGGTCGGGACGATCGAGGATAACGACAGCGTCATTTTCTTCAATTTCCGCGGGGACCGCGCGATCGAATTGAGCATGGCGTTCGACTATGACGCGTTCGATAAATTCGATCGCGGCCGGCGTCCGAAGGTTCTGTACGCCGGAATGCTCCAGTATGACGGCGACCTGAAGCTTCCGGACCGATATCTCGTTAATCCCCCGTCGATCTCGAATACGCTGACCGAGTTCCTCGTCGGAAAGGGCGTCAACGAATTCGCGATTTCCGAAACGCAGAAATACGGACACGTGACGTATTTCTGGAATGGGAATCGGAGCGGGAAGGTCTCGGAAGAACTCGAGACGTACGTCGAAATTCCGTCGGATAACGTTCCGTTCGACCAACGGCCCTGGATGAAATCGGCGGAGATTACCGATCGAATGATTGAGGCGATCAGGTCCGGGAAGTACGGCTTCTTGCGGCTGAATTATCCGAACGGCGACATGGTTGGGCATACCGGCGTTATGGAATCGACGATCATCGGCGTCGAGTCGGTCGATCTGGGACTGAAACGACTGATGGAGCTGATGGATTCGGTTGATTTCACGCTGGTCGTGACCGCCGATCATGGCAACGCTGATGACATGTTGAGGAAGAAGAAGGACGGTGGGTACGAGCCGAAAACGTCGCATTCGCTCAACCCGGTTCCATTTATTATTTACGACCGGACGCGGAAGGTCGAGTTCGCCGACGGGCAGTATGGTCTGGCGAATATTGCCGCGACGGTCGTCGAGCTGATGGGCTTCGAGCCGATGAAGGTCTGGGAAAGATCGATGCTGAAGTAGTCTGGCGGATTGAGAAACCTGAAACGAGGAAAGCGGGTCGGGAAGCTGACGCCCGCTTTTTTCGAATCAAGGGCAAGGGAGGTTCTGTTTATGGTTAAGGTTACGGTTTTGGGATCGAACGGCTGGTACGATGATGCGAACGGAATGACGACCAGCGTTCTCGTTCAGACGGAGAACGAAACGATTCTCCTTGACGCCGGATCGGGGCTGACGCGGGCGCGTTCGCTCGTCGATTTCCGGAAGCCGGCGTTTCTCTTCCTGACGCATTTGCATCTGGATCATATCAGCGGGCTGCATACGATGGGGCTGTTCCCGTTTGAGGCAGGGCTGACGATCGTCGCGCCGCTTGGCGGGAAGGCGGATCTGGCGGCGATCCTGCGCCCGCCGTTCATGTCGCCGTTGGAGAAGGCTCCGTTTACGAGCCGGATCGTGGAAGCCGAGACGCTTCCGGGCGGGTCGCTCCCGTTTCGGGCGGAGGCTCTCCCGCTGGTTCATGCGGTCCCGTCGACGGGATACCGACTGGAAGTCGAGGGACGGGTGATCGCGTTCGTTTTAGATACGGCGCGTTGTGAAAACGCGGAACGGCTGGCGAAGGATGCCGCCCTGTTGATCACGGAGGCGGGGTTCTTTCCTGGGGAAACGGGACCGGCGGGGCATCTCGATCCGGAGGGCGCGGCGCGGCTGTCGCTGGCGGCGAACGCTGAACGGACGCTCCTGATTCATTTCGGCGCGGCGGCGTATACGGACATGGGGACGCGGCTGCGCGCGGTTCAGGAGGCCCGGGAGATTTTCCCGAACCTGATCACGGGGACGGATTGGGCTGAGCTGCTGCTGTAACGAAGAATCTGGGGAAGGACGAAGTAAAAAAGACGATCAGGGCAGATCGAGCTGCCTCGGTATGGTTCCGATCGCCTTTTTCCCGGGCCGAATTTGTTCAGTCGATTCAGACCGCAAAGGGTTTTATCAGGCTCATCCATAATATACGTTTCGAAATCAGGTCTTATCCCGATTTTTCCCGTTTCTATCGGAAGAAAAAATTCGCGATCGAAAAATAAAATTCGCGATTAAAACCGCTAACCCGATCATCGCGGAATAAAATGCCTCGACAGTTTTATCCTTCCAGATTAAAAAAGCGATAAAACTGAGAAATGCCAAAACAATGATGAAAGCGAATATAAGACCCCGATTCGCTAACCAACGATCGGTCTCTTGCTCTTTCTCGCCTAATTTTAGATTCCGTTCGTTGACTTTCTATCTGGGATTCTACCAGCAGCTTCTCCATTGCGTGACGATGTTGTTGTTCGTTCTCAGCTAGGCGAAGAATCCGTTCCGGGGCGGTAGGTTCTACCTCTTTATAGCCTGCCAGCCAGTCAGGCGGCGGAACCGGGCTTTTGATTAGCTGTCTGGATACTGATAAGGTCCTGATAACCTGTTCAATCTTCTGGTTTTTGCTTTCGGTCGGAATATCCAGATCATCAACAATTGCTTCTGCGAGTTGACTTAGCTCTGTATCCGAATCGAAGATCCTGTTTTGGCTATCAATTTCTTTATTCTCTAAGCTGATATCGTCGGGATTGCTCATTTTATTTAACTTCAGCCTTGGATTTCTCTGCGGCCCTGATTAAATCGAATCCCACGTTTCCCCAGTCATTTCTTAATTTCGCCGCGTCGTCTGCGAACGTTTTGAGCCGAATCTCAGGTTTCCGGGTAAATCTCCCCTGATATCTCCTGTAAAGTTTACCTGTCGGCGAGAGTATTCTGTCGAATCCTTTAAGTAAATAATTTTCACGACTGATTTTAATATTCATAGCTCACCTTTTATTCCCAGCTACCTTTATTTTATCGTTTGGGTGCTGAAAAATCAATAGGCGTCTTACCTGACCCAAACCGTGCGCGTCACCGGTAAAGGGCAGCACCGCTTTATCGACTGTTGCCGTCTCTTAAGAGCATAAATGAAAAAGGGGCAACGCCCGGAAAATTTTCCCGAACCTGATTACAGGGACGGATTGGGCTGAGGTCCTGCTGTAGCGGATGTGCGGGGAAGGACGGAGCTTGCCAGGCCGTCCTTCCCCTATATAAACCCCGCGTTTTAACGAACGTTGACGCGGAAAGTGAATTGGCAGTTGATCACGTTATTCTGGACGATTCCCCAGGTCATCGTGAAAAGTCCGCCGGTATTCGGCGTGATCCCTTCGAACGAGATGGTGAGCGTCTGCCCCGGGGCGATCGTTGTCGGGATGTCCTGCGCCGTGAGCGCCGGGTTCCGGAGCATGTTGTTGCCTTCGATCAGCGCAAGGTCATAATTCGCCGTGTCCCAGGCTACGGCGCTGTCGTTCCGGACCGTTACGGAAAACGTCAGCGGGGCGCTCGGGCCGAAGGTCTCCGATCCGTTCGGCGAAATACTCTGCACCGTGCAGGTCCCGCCGCCGGAGGAAACGGAACCGGTCGGCGCGGGGTTCCCGGCCGCGCCGCTGACGACGATTTTGACCCAGATCGGGGTCGTCTGCGCGCTGGTTCCGAAGAGGGCCCCCGACGCGTTGCGCATCAGCCAGTTCCCCTGGAACTCGCCGTTGGCGTTGGGCGCGCGCATGTCGACCGCGACGTCGACGGTCTGGCCCGGTCCGACCGTCGACGGAATCTGCACGGCGGCCGGCGCGCCCATCTGCTCACCGCTGTAGAATACGAACTGGTACGCGGTTGTCCAGGTGCAGCTGCCGCTGTTCTGGATCCGCCAGATTTTCTGGAAAGTCTGGTTCGGCTGCATCGCGGTCTTATCGGGAATCGAAACGTCGGATACGAACGCGAACCGGTCGCAGGCGGTCTGCGCTGGGGGGGCGTAGGAACCGCCGCTGGGCTGGGCCGCGACGGGGAGGGTCGGGATCGCGGTCGGAAGCGCGGGGATCGTCGGCGGGACTGCGATGATCTGGCTGGTCGGGGTCGCCTGTGGGAGGACGGCGATCTGGGTTGTTGCCGGCTTGTCTTGCGCGACGATTGCGTCGACGGTTTCGGCCGCCCATTTTTGAATCTGCTCCGCCGAAATTGTCGGTTCCGGAGCGCTTTTTCCGCCGCAGGCGGTCAAAAGGAGGACGCTGAGGAAAAGAAGAAGCGCGTATTTAAGTTTCATGAGATCAGGCTCCTGTCAACGGTTCATACTGAATTCGATTTATTCATTATACGCTTGAAAAGGCGAAAAAGTTCCGGAAAGGGGCGCGCGCGAAGGAGATTCCTGCTTATAATTAGACAAGTTAAAGTATGGGTCATTTTTTTAGAAGCGAGGTTCATGCGCATGCGAAAGAATAAAACGATTCGCACGACGTTAGAGAATGGGTTAACCGTTGTTTTACGCGAGGTTCATTCCGCCCCGATCGTCAGTCTCTGGGTCTGGTACCGCGTCGGGTCCAGAAACGAAACGGCGGGGTTCACCGGCGTTTCGCATTGGGTTGAGCACATGCAGTTTAAAGGTACCGCGAAGTATGGCCCGGGGGAGGCTGACCGCGCGGTCAGCCGCGTCGGCGGGGTCTGGAACGCGATGACGTCGGAGGATTGGACGACGTATTATGAAACGGTTCCGGACGGGGAAATTGACCTGGTCCTGGACCTGGAAGCGGACCGGATGGTCGGGAGTTTATTCCTGCCTGAGGAAGTCGATTCGGAACGCACGGTTATTTTATCGGAGCGGGAAGGGCTTGAAAACGATCCGATGTTTAAGCTGGACGACGCGGTCAAGCGGGCTGCGTTCGACGTTCATCCGTACCGAAACGAGATCATCGGCGAGACGGCGGACCTGAACGCGATGGGGCGCGACGATCTTTACCGGTATTACCGGAATCATTACGCGCCGAACAACGCGGTTCTGACGATGGCTGGGAATTTTGACGCGGACGAAACGCTCGAAAAGATCCGGGCGCGATTCGGACCGATTCCGCGCGCGGAAACGGATCCCTGCGCCGTGATCGGGGAAGGAGAAATCCCTGAGGCGCGGTCGGTCGAGGTCAGCGGTCCGGGCCAGCTGGCGTACGTTCAGCTGGCCTGGCGGGCGCCGTCGGCGCGGGACGACGCGTTTTTCGTCCTGGCGGTCCTGACGTCGATTCTCGCCGGCCCGGCGAGCCTGAATCAGTTCGGCGGGGGCGGGACCGGCAACCGCATGAGCCGGCTTTACCGCGCGCTGGTCGAAACAGGGCTCGCGGTCGGAATCGCGGGCGATTTTTCGGCTTCGATCGATCCCGGCCTGTATTCGATTACGCTGGTCCTGAACAGCGGCGTGGCCCCCGAAGAAGCGGTCGCGGCCGTCGACCGCGAAATTGAACGGATCCACCGCGGCGAAATCAGCGCGGAAGAAGTCGCGAAGGCCGCGAGGCAGGCGCGCGCGATGTTTATTTTTGGCAGCGAGGATATTACAAATATTGCGTTCTGGCTGGGGTATTCGGAGATGTTCGCGGACGGTTCCTGGTTCGATTCTTATGTCGATCGCGTCGCCGCGGTGACCGCGTCCGACGTTATCGATTACGCGAAGCGCTGTCTCCGGACGGATAACCGTGTCGTCGGATTGTACGATCCGCAGGACGCCGATTTTTCCGGCGCGGAGTTCAGCGGCGAAACCGGACCGGAAGGGGCAGAGCCGGATCAGGACGGCGGCGGGGAGGAAAAAAATACGAAAATTGGAGGCGCGCAATGACGAAGCGAACCGGAACGCCGGGAGCGGACGATATTCTTCGGGAGGAGCTCGCGAATGGCCTGATCCTCCTGGCTCGGGAAAACGAGTCGAGCCGGACGGCGGCGATCAGCGCGTTTATTCCCGGGGGCGATATGACGAATCCGTGGGGAAAAGAGGGGCTCAGCGGCCTGATGGCGTCGCTGCTGACCTCCGGAACCGGTACGCGGGATGACCAGGCGATCAGCTCGTTTCTCGAGACGATCGGCGCGTCGATAGCCTTTTCGAGCGGGATGCACGGGTTATCGATGCGGATCAGCTGCCTCGCGGAGGATTTTGATCCGGTCCTGAGCCTTGCGGCGGAAATCGTTCAGGACCCAACCTTCCCGGAGGCGAAATTCCAGCAGAACCGCGACCAGATGACCGCGGCGCTCCGGTACCGCGCGCATGATACCGGGGAAATGGCTTCGCTGCTTTTCCGGAAGCTCTATTACGGAGATCATCCGTACGCCGTCGATGGGATGGGGACGGTCCGGACGCTGACCGGGCTGACGCGCGGCGACGTCGAAACGCAGTTCCGTTCGGCCCTTCGAACCGCCGGAACGATCCTGGCGTTCAGCGGCGGGATCCCAACCGAGCGCGTCCTGGAGTCGGTCGCGGCGGCGTTTGGTTCGTGGAACGCGGCGCCGACGCTTTCGGAACGGACCGACCCGGTCGCGGGCGCGCCGTCCGCCGCAAGGGAGCATTATGAAATTCCGGGCATGAGCCAACTGAATTACGTGGTCGGGTTCGCCGCGCCGGCGATTCTCGATCCGGACTATAACGCTTTGCTTTTGGGGAACTGCGTCCTGGGGCAGTTCGGCATGATGGGCAGGATCGGGAACGTCGTTCGCGATCAGAACGGGCTCGCTTATTCGATTTCTTCCGCGCTGAATCCGCTCCCGTTGGGCGGGACATGGCTTATTCAGGCGGGCGTGAATCCGGATAACTTTGAGAAGGCGCTGGAGCTGACGCTTTCGGAAGCGCGCCGTTACCTGGCCGAGCCGGTCAGCGCGGAAGAGCTCGCCGATGTCAAGTCGTTTCAGAACGGCGTTTTACCGTTGGTTCTCGAATCAAACCGCGGGATCAGCAGCGCTTTGCTCAGGATAGAACGCTGCGGGCTGGGGCTCGATTATTATCGCGAAATCGGCGGAAAGCTTTCGGGGATCGGCGCGGAGGAAATCCTCGATGCGTCGCGCCGGTACATGGAGCTGGATCGGGCGGTGATCGCGAGCGCTGGAACGCTGGAACGGGGAGCCTGATCCGCATGGCCATTCGGACCGGTATCGACCTGATCGAAATTCGGCGGCTGGAAACGCTGAACCCGTCGATTCGCGAGCGTTTTTTCGCGCGGGTTTATACCGAACGGGAGCGGGAAATCTGCGCCGGGCGAATGGAACGGTACGCGGCGCGTTTCGCCGCGAAGGAAGCGGTTTCGAAAGCGCTGGGGACGGGAATCGGCGAGATTGGCTGGAAGGAGATTGAAATCGATGCCGCGGAGAATGGGGCGCCGGTCCTGATACTCTCCGGAGAAGCGGCGGCGAAGGCGGCGGCGCTGGGCCTGAGCGACTGGTCGGTCAGCCTGACGCATACGAAAATGTACGCGGCTGCGGTTGTCGCGGCGGCCGGCGGGGAAAAGGGCTGAACCGGAAATGGCGCGGATCCTGGCGATTTCAGACGTAGAGCTTGGGCAGCTGTATAACGCGTCCATCCGGGATCGGCATCAGGGAATCGATCTGGTTCTCAGCTTGGGCGATCTGCCGATGTATTATCTGGATTATATTTCCAGCGCGCTGAACGTCCCACTGTATTACGTTCTGGGGAACCATCATGCCGATTCGAAACGGCAGGAAGCGAGTTACGGGAGGGGGCCGGCGGATTGGGACTGCGGAAATAATTTACATCAGCGTTTCAGGCGTTTTGAGGACAGCCTGCTGTTTTTGGGAATGGAAGGCAGTATCCGCTATAATTACGGCCCGGCGCAGTATACGCAGGAAATGATGTGGTCGATGTGCTTACGCTGCGTTCCGCGGCTGATGCTGAACTATGCGCTGTACGGTCGGTTTTTAGATATCTTCGCGACGCATTCGCCGCCGTACCAGATTCATGACGCGGACGATCCGCCGCATATCGGCTTTAAGGCGTTCCGTTGGTTCCTGAAAACGTTCCAGCCGCAGTTTCACCTGCATGGGCATATCCACCTGTACCGGCAGGACGCGGTCCGCGAGACGGTTTACTATCGGACGCGGATCATCAACTGCTACGGGTACCAGGTTATTGAAGCTTTCGAGCCGAAGCGAAACGAAAGGCGTTGAAAAATGAGCGGAAAGATCTTCACTGTCCGGGTTTTTTGGGTTGGGTTGGCGCTGCTTGCTTTGTCTGGGTGCAGCGTGGTGACGGAAATGATGCCGGTCGATCCGCAATCGGCAACGCTGACCGCGCTGGTGACGCCGACCTCGGTTCAGCCGACGCTGGATCTCAAGGGGAACGATGTTGTTGGGGAGCAGGGCTGCGTTATTTACGCCGCGCCGTCGATAACGACGTTCGACGACGCGGATGACGGCGGAATTTTTCAATGGGCCGAGGGCCAGCACCGTCTCGCGTACGTTACGCCGGAAAACCGCTATTGGGCATGGTTCTCGGGCGATGCGGCGGTGCTGACGATTGCGGAGGACCCCGACGACCTGAGCGTGGTATTTACGAACGGGCTCAAGGTTTTCGGCGATTTCGCTTTTTCGCCGAACGGTTCGAGGGTTGCGTTCGTCGTTTTCCGTCCGTCGGATAAGCTGTACACGGTTTACGTCGCGAGCGTCGGCTCGGGGCTGCAGCTGACGAGCGATCTTTTCCCGGGAAATTCGGCGTCGACCGACGATTACAGCAGTCAGAAATCGGTTATCGGCTGGACGTCGGAGAATCAGGTCCGCGTATCGACCAGCTGCGGAATCGATTGCGAAAAGGTGTACCGGATTAATAGCGATACCGGCGCGCTGGTATTTGAGGAAGAGACGCGGAAGCATGGGCATTCCGGGCGGGTTTTTGAACCGCTGGTTCGAACGCTTGACGTCCGTTATTATCCAGAGATGAGTTACAGCAACTGGTCCAGGTCGGAGAATCTGGTTTTCTATATTGACGAGCGCGACGCGGTCTGGATTCTCGACGATCGAACGAAGCAGCAATATCAGCTCGGTATTGAAGGGGACGGTATTCTTCAAAGCGCCTGGTCGTACGACGCGAAGTATCTCGCGATTCGTTACGCGGAGGAGATTCTCGTTTATCAGGTCAAGTGCAAATAGGAAGCGTCGGCCCGGGCCGATCCGCGGCTTTCGCCGTGAGCCGGCGTTTGATTCTGGCGCACGCTTTAATCGGATCTGTCTCGTTTCGGCGAAAAGTAAGGTAGAATATGCGCTCGGCGATCTGAAAGAAAACGCGAAATTCGGACGGATTGGTTTAACGCATGACGACAGGTTTTCGCTGTCCTGAGCAGAGGGAATTGATGACGGAAACTTACAGCCTTCAACAGCTTGACAAGATCAATATTGTTTCCGAAGATGGGAAAATGACGTTTGGCCCGGATCAGGAATGGTATCCGGAGGAACGCGCGCGGATATCAGGCTGCGGACCGACGAGCGGCGCGCTGATTACGGCGTATCTGGCGCGGACGCGGCCGGAGAAATACGGCGCGCTCTATCGAGAGGCGACGTTTGGGAAAGCGGATTTCGTCCGTCATATGCAGACCCTGTTCCGCTACCTGCTTCCGGGGCCGATGGGACTGAATAGTCTCGGGCTGTACCGCGAAGGGATGGAGGCGTACCTGAAATCGATCGGAGTCCTGATGACGCCGCTGCTGTTCCCTGTTAACGGGATTGATTATTTCGAGCGGAACCGAGCGGGAGAGCTGCGCGCGTTTGTTCGGGACGCGCTCGCAGAGGATCAGCCGATCGCTTTTCTGGCGCTGTCACGGGGAAAAGAAACCGCGCTGCAAAACTGGCATTGGATTACGATCGTGAGCGCGGAAATCAGCGACGAGGGGTTGTATGCGACGGCGAGCGACGAGGGGATTGCGCGGCGGTTCGACCTGATGAACTGGTACCGGACGACGCGGCTGTCCGGCGGGCTGATCCGGCTGCGGGGATGAATGGGTCACATTGCCTTAATCAGCTTCGCCATTTCGTTCGTGCAGTCCTCCGCCTGCGGAAATTCGCCTGTATGCTCGAAAAAGGCATGCGCCATACCGCTGTAGCGATAAAAATGGACCGGGACGCCAGATTGTACTAAGCGGACCGAGAATTTTTCGGCCTGCTGGCGAAGAAAATCGTACTCTGGAACGGCGATAAACGTTTCAGGGAAATCCGCATAGTTCGAAGCCAGATATGGCGAATAAAGCTGATTAAAGCAATCCGTCGGGTACTGTGGATAAATCTTTTCAAGGAGGCCGGCAGATTTCTTTATATCATCTACCATGAACTTGAGAATCTCGATGTCCTCGTTCATTTCGTACGCATCTTCCGTCCATCCGTATTCGGTGAAAGACTCCGCGATAACAGCGGGGTAAAGAAGCAATTGCAGCTTTATCATTCGCTTTCTATCTAAAAGGCAGCAAGCCGCCGCAAGATTTCCTCCTGCGGAGTCTCCGGATACCGCGATTTTTGTCGGATCGATATTTAACGCCCCCGCGTTGGCATACGCCCATTGGACCGTTTCCCAGCACTGAAGCAGACCTTTTGGAAATCGATATTCCGGCGCTAAGACGTAATCCACAGAAATAACAACAGCTTCGGACCGTTCTGCAAGCAATTTGCACGCGTTTTCAACGACGCGCGTCGTTCCTCCAAAAAAACCGCCTCCATGAAAATAAACAACGAGCGGACGCTGTTTTGTGCCGCAAGGCGTATAGATCCAAAGCGGAATGTTTCCGTATTCGGTTTTTATGACCCGATGCGAGGTGATCATGTTCTCGCTTAAATCCTGATTTTCGCAGCCCATAGCGTCGCGCAGTCCCTGAATATCTTCACGCGTCAATAGGGTCATATCTTCGATAAGGACATTCTTCCCGAGGCTGTTCTGAGTCCTGCGCATCCATGCAGCCTCGCGTTCGTCAGGAATTCCGTGTCGATCAGATTCCGGGACCGGTTTGATTTTGATTTCTAATCCATTCAGGCGTTCGGTCCTGGTTTTGCTGGCAAGAACCTTAAGACAATCCTGATAATTCATACTCATTGATTATTCCTTTTCAGCTATCTCTTGAATATTTCTTCATGTCCATACTGACTGCAACAATGATAATGACTCCTTTTACGATCCATTGCCAATAAGAGCTGAGTCCGATAAAGGTCAAACCATAATTAATCACGTTAAAGATCAGTACGCCGATAAATACGCCGAAAACGTTTCCGACGCCGCCCGTCATTGAGCAGCCGCCAACGATACAGGATGCGATCGCATCCATTTCATAGCCGTTGCCGTACAGGCTTGTCGCGGAACCGGTCCGCGCGGCTTCCAGACACCCGGCCAGACCATAACATGCTCCCGCCAAGCCGAACGTTACCATCTGAATTTTGAAGACGTTGATCCCCGATACGCGAGCGGCGTCAGGATTACTTCCGACTGCAAAAATTTCGCGTCCAAGAACGGTTCGTGTCAGTAATAAGTGAACTGCAAGAATGACGCCTGACGCAATATAGATGATAAACGGAATACTCAGGAATGCCCCTGTCCCAAGCGTTGAAAACGATTTCAAAAAGCCGCCTAACGGTTGGGAATTATTCGGCGGTTTGTTGCTGTAAAGCAGGTTCGCGCCATATGCAATCATCATCAGGCTTAATGTCGCCAGGAAAGACGGCACGCGCAATTTCGCAACTACGAATCCGTTGGAGAAGCCAACCATTAAACCGATTCCTACGGCCGCAATAATTGGGACGATCAATGGCAGCTCGGGCAGATTTGGCCAGAATTTAATATAATAATCGCCTTTTTGCGCTAAGGACCCGGCAACAACGGCCGCTAAGCCAACCGTCCGTCCGCCGGACAGGTCGGCTGAGCCCGACACGATAATAAACATGCAGCCCATCGCAACGATAACCCGTGTTGAGCTCTGAATCAGAATATCGCGTAGAACTCGAAAGGAAAAAAATCTCGGCGACATCAGACCGATTACGACAATGATCAGCGACATAATAATATAGAGCGCATAATTTTCAAAGTAGCTGCGAATATTTACCGATTGTATTTTCTTCATGAAACCCTATCCTCGTCTGATAATTTGTATGAGCTTGCAAGCCGCATGACCTGTTCATCCGTTGCCGTTTTACCGTCGAGGATACCGGAAAGCCTCCCTTCGCACATGACCGCAATTCGATCTGACATTCCTAAAAGCTCCGGCATTTCAGAGCTGATCATGATAATCGCTTTCCCATTTTTCGCCATTTTCTCGATCAGCGAATAAATTTCATATTTAGCGCCAGCGTCGATTCCGCGCGTTGGCTCGTCCATGATTAAAATTTCCGGATCGGTCAGCATCCACCTTCCTAACAGCACTTTTTGCTGGTTTCCTCCGGAAAGATATTTTATAAACGTCTTCAGTGACGCGGTTTTAATAGCGAAAGCGTCGATATATTGATTGGCGGCATGAATCCGCAGCGGATCGGACAGGAACGGGCCTTTCCGATAAATCGCGGGATCGGAGGATTGCTTTGCGATCGTTATATTTTCCATGACTGTGAGTTTGGGGAAGATTCCGGATATCCGCCTGTCTTCGGTCAGCAGCGCCATTTTATCCTTAATCGCTTTTCTCGGGGAGTCGATGACTGTCTCTTGTCCGTTGATAAACAGTTTCCCGCTGCGGACAGGGTGTAATCCGAAAATAGATTCGACAAGCTCTGTCCGCTGCGACCCAACCAGACCGCCGATTCCTAAGATTTCCCCTTTCCGCAGCGAGAGGTTAACCTTGGCGAAGCTGTGATTCTTTGCGCTGGTAAATCCCTGTATTTCCAGAATAACGTCGCCAGGCGTATGCGTTTTGGGCGGAAAGCGATGATTTATTTCCCGTCCGACCATCCGTTTCACGATTAAATCGTTATTCAATTCATTGGTTGGCCAGGTTCCTACGATCTGGCCGTCGCGCATGATAGTAACTTCTTCCGATATCTCCAGGACCTCGTCAATTTTATGTGAGATAAAGACGATCGAAACGCCTTTATTGGATAATTTCCGGATAATCCCGAAAAGCAGCTTCGCCTCGGCGTCCGTTAATGAGGAAGTTGGTTCATCCATGATAATGACGCGCGCATCGCTCGAAACCGCCCTCGCGATTTCGAGCAGCTGACAATGGGACGATGAAAGATTGCCGACGATGGCTCTTGGATCGATGTCGATTCCTAACTCTTCAAAAAGGGATTTCGTATCCTCCAACATTTTTTGATCGTCGACCCAGCGAACTCCCAAAAAACGACGG
>CALIHP010000047.1 GCA_938020565.1 uncultured Anaerolineaceae bacterium
AGTTCCTTAAGATTCATCTTTCAAACTTGTAACGCATCATTGACAAACCAACAAAAATCAGGCAAAACGCTGTCAATGTAAGTTTGTAAATTGTCAAAACTACCATATTCGTAAGCGGTCCTGCAATCTACATATGCTGACAATCTCCTTATAGAAATAACGATTTGTCCGGTCCGAAACGATCATCCAGTTTCCGGGTGCTATAATGTTCTTCTAAGCACAAAACGGATGATTGAGTGGGGAAATCAAGAATCCTGCGGAGTTTGGGGAGAAACGTATGCTTATGGCACGACATGACCTGATGTACGGGGATATTAAGTTATTCAGCGGGACGTCCAACCAGGGATTATCGCAGGGAATCGCTTCTTACTTAAATACGACGCTTTGTCCGGTAACGATCAAAGAATTTAAAAACGAGAACCTTTTCGTTCAGCTGGGCTGCAGCGTCCGCGGGCAGGACTGCTACGCGATTCAGACGACCGCAGCCCCGGTCCATCGCAACCTGATGGAGCTGCTGATGCTGATCCAGGCGCTGCGTCTCGATTCGGCGGCGCGGATCACCGCCGTGGTTCCGTATCTCTGCTACGCGCGGTCGGATAAAAAAGATCAGCCGCGGATCCCGATTGCAGCGCGGTTGGTGACCGACATGATCGAAGTCGCGGGCGCCGACCGGTACATGTGCGTCGATCTTCATGCCGGACAGATTCAAGGCTTTTTCGGAATCCCCGGAGACGCGCTGACCGCTTATCATAAGATGGTCGAGAACCTGAAATCGATGATGAAAACGATGAAGGATCCGGTCGTTGTCTCGACCGATCTGGGCTTCGCGAAACGGGCGCGGAACTTTGCCGAACGGCTGCATACGCCGCTGGCCTTTATCGAAAAGCGCCGGATCGGGAATAACGATGGTACGGAAGCGCTTTCGATCATCGGCGATGTCAAAGATCATGACGTCATCCTCGCGGACGACGAAATCGATACCGGCGGTTCGATGTGCAACGCGATCGAGCTGGTCAAAAAATTAGGCGCGCGCGATGTTTATGTCAACTTTGTGCATCCGATCCTGTCAGGGAACGCGGCCGAACGATTAGGCGCGCTCGACGTCAAGCGCTTTATCACGACCGATACCGTCGCGATTCCGGACGAGAAGAAAGCGTTTTTCGGTGACCGCCTCCAGGTTCTGACCATGTCTTACCTGCTGGGCGAAGTCATTTCGCGAGCCAACCGCGGCGTCTCCGTCGGGAGCATGTTCAACGAATAACGCGCAGTCAGAAAAAACGGCCGATGCCGGAATTACCGGAAGTTGAAACCTTTGTAAAGTCCTTGACCTCGGGCGGGATGACAGGGTCGCCGATCCTGAACCGTCCGATTTTGTTTGTTTCGCTGTATTGGGAAAAGGCGCTCGCGGCGCAGGACGCCGGCGATTTCGCCGCGTGGTTTACGCGAAAATCGATCGAAGAGGTGACCCGCCGCGGGAAATACCTGATCCTGCGGATCGACGACCGTTCCCTGCTGATTCATTTGCGCATGAGCGGCGATTTGCGGACCGTTCCGGCGAACGACGGGATCGGGAAGCATGACCGTTTTTCGCTGACCTTCGTCGACGGGGAGCGCCTCGTTTTCCGTGATCCGCGGAAATTCGGACGGATCTGGCTGACGCGGGATCCGGAAACGGTTCTGGCGAAGCTGGGCGTTGAACCGCTTTCAGGGGCGCTGACGGCGGAATATCTGCGCGCCGGGTTCTCGAAAAGCGCGCGGCCGGTTAAATCGCTTCTCCTCGATCAGGGGTTTATCGCGGGATTGGGCAATATTTATACGGACGAAGCGCTTTTTCGCGCGGGAATTCATCCGCAAATGCCGGCGGACCGCGTTGCCGGCCTGGGGATTGAACGGATCGAGACGCTCCGGCGCGCGATCCAGGAAACGCTTTCCGAAGCGATCCGCCGAAACGGCGCCAGCTTCGATTGGGTCTACCGCGGCGGCGATTTTCAAAATTATTTCAGCGTCTATGGAAAAAAAGGCGAATCCTGCCCGCGCTGTGGGACTGAAATCGAGCGGATCGTCGTCGGTCAGCGGGGAACGCATTTCTGTCCCCGCTGCCAGCCGGCCCCGATTTAGCGGATCAGGTCGAGAACTTCCTCTAATAACGTAATATCGTCCAACAGAAAATCCGCATGAACATCGGGAAGGATAACCTGATCGGTCTTCGCATATCGCGTCGCCCAGACAGCTCGCATTCCCATCCGCTTCGCGCCGAGAATATCGGCGATAAACGTATCACCGATCATGACGGCGTTCCCGGCTTCGGCCCCGACGTCTTTCAGCGCCGCCTCGAAAATCTCCCGGCGCGGTTTCCTGAATCCGATCGCGGCCGAGATATTGACCGACGTAAAAAAATCGCTGAGCCGATGCGACTGGAGCTGCGTCAGGACGTCCTGAACCGAGCTGGCGTTCGAAATCAGTCCGAGCGTATGTCCCTCCCGGCGAAGCGCCCCGAGAAGTTCGGGAACGCCGTCGATAAGATACCAGCTTGATTGCGTATACGCGTAGAAAGCCTGGATCGCGGTATGAATATCCTTCGCCGGTAAATCCGTGAACCCGAACTCCTCAAGCGTCTGTATGAAAATCTGTTCAGCGCTATGCTCGATATGATCCCCATCACGGATTGCGTAATATCGGGTCAGGTTGTGATAATGGGCGGCGGCGAGATCATTCGGCCGGATCAGGTATCCGAGACCGGCGAACGCGTCGGCGGCATGGACGCAGGCAATTTCGATATTCTCATCGCCTGGATCCCGATTGTACAAAAGCGTGTTCCCCAGATCAAAAAAAAGGGTCAGCGGTTCCAAAAAATGATCTCCGATCGGATTCCTTTGAATTTCCTTTATTATAGCCACTCGCATGCATTTGCGCGCTTTGGTACAATGAAAAAACTGATGAGCATGACGGAGGAAGAAATGACGGAGAAACGCTGCGATTCGACGTCGCCTTATAAGGAACGGGACTGCTGTATTACATGGGCAAAGGATCATTGGCAGACGGTCCGACGGCTGCTGGCGCTGGCTCTGGGGTCGCGGCTGCTCCTGATTCTGGCGGGGTGGATCGCGAATTATTATCCGAAAAATCCGACGTACCAGCGCTACATCGATCAGGGATTTCAGTTCACTCCGCGCTGGCTGATTGACATGTGGTGCCGCTGGGATTCGTCCTGGTATTTATCGATCGCGGGGGGCGGTTACAGCGCGGGAGAATCGCTGGGGAATGCCTACTCGAACATGGCGTTTTTTCCGCTCTATCCCGGTCTGGTCAGGCTGCTGACGTTCTGGTTTCCGCCGTCGATTCAATCCCCCACGCTGCTGTTGACGGCGGGGCTGATGATTTCGAATCTCTGCTTCTTTGCGTCGATTGTGCTGCTGTATGCATTGACGCTGCGCCTGACCGGCGAGAAAGCCGTCGCCGGACGGACGGCGCTGCTGACGGTCTGTCTTCCGGCGGCGTATATTTTTTCCGCGTTTTACACGGAAAGTTTATTTTTCTTCCTGAGCCTGTGCGTCTGCGTCGCGGCGGAACGGGATCGATGGGCGCTGTCGGCGATTTTCGCGGCGCTGGCGGCGCTGACGCGGGCGAACGGATTCGTGATCGTTCTGGTTCCTGCCTGGATTTACATGTCGCGGCGCGGGTGGGATTTCCGGAAACTGGGCTGGCGCTGGACGTGGTTCCTTCTTGTCCCACTGGCGATCGCGGCGCATTTTTTCACGCTTTACCTGAAGACCGGGAACTTTTTCGCCTTCTTCATGGCTCAGAAAGCCTGGGCGCGCGGGACGGTCAGTCCGATCGGGATTCTTCGTGAATCGATCGACGCGCTGCGCGATCCGTCGCCTCAGCTCGCGATTCTCGACCGGGCGGCGTTCGTCGCGTACCTGACGATCAGCGCATGGGCGATCTGGCGGGAGAAGACGCTCCGCGCATACGCCGTTTACGCGGCCGGCCTGATGCTGGCGTATGGCGCGTCAGGGCTGATGTATTCGATGACGCGGTATACGCTCGTCGTTTTCCCAGCGGCGATTTTCGCGTCGCTGCGGATCCGTAATGAAGAAGCGTTTCGATGGCTCTGCGCCGCGCTGGCCGTGATCCAGACGCTGCTCTGGATCGGATGGACGAATTATTACTGGATTTGCTGACCGGACCTCCTTGAATCCGGATTCAGCATCGGAAACGACTGGACCCAGTTATAGCCGCCGTCCGTCGACTTGACGAACGCAGCGCGCCCCTGAAAATCGACGATCCCGAACCCGATCGTCGGCGTGATAAATTGGAGCCTGCTGTCCCATGCGGTATTGGCGATCGTCATCCAGGTTGAACCGCCGTCCTGCGTCGTCAGGATCTTGAACGGGAACGATGGATCTTCCCCTTCGTTCGGAACGGAGTACCAGCCCTGATAAATCCCGTAAAAGGTCAGGTGTCCGACTGCAGTCGGGAGCTGATAGGAAAGCCAGGTCGCTCCGCTGTCGTACGTCCAGTACACAAAAGCGATCTGGCCGTCGATCGATCCCCCGCGGCAAGCGACTCGCGACCAGGCGTACTGATAAAGGATATCGACGAAAACGGGAACGGACATCTCGCAGGAGTACATTCCGCTGGTGAACAGGTCGGACGGAACGCCGTCCCCGACCGGGGCGGGGAGCGCTACCGCCGCCCACCTGTTCCCTCCGTCTTTCGTCTGGTACAGCATCGTTCCCGGCGAATCGCTCGGATTCGTTCCGCTGATCCAGCCTTCGGCGGCGTTTCGGAATACCGCGCCGTTTTTAATTCCTTTCGGCGGCATGTTCGTTGAATCGGAGGAAATCATCATGTTCCAGCTGTCGCCGCCGTTGACGGTCGTGTACAATCCGACGAATTGGAGATCGGAGGTCCGGCTCAGCGTCGCGAAAATCCAGCCGAACTGCGGCGTCAGGAAACGGATTTTGACGTCGCTGAATTGTTGGAGCGTGTACCCTTCGATCGGAAGGTCAAACGGGGTCCAGCTTGCCCCTGCGTCGCGCGTTCGGTAGACCTGGACGCCGCGCCCGGGCGTCCAGCGATCGGTTTCCCAGTAAAGGATGAACGCCTGATTCGCGTCGATGAAGTAAGCGGCGGGTTCGAGGTTCCGTCCGAGGTTATCGTAAATCAGCTCCGGCGGCGTTACGTTTTCCCAGGTCTCCCCGCCGTCGACGGTCCGGACAATTAGCTTGCCGATTCCGTTCGGGAGATGGGCGATTGCCCAGCCAATCCCGCCGTCGATCATGCGGACGTCAAGAATATCGACCGCGGTCTGGGCCGTTACCGGCGTTGGCGCAAGATGAATCGGCGGGGTACTCGTCGCCAGCGCGTCAAGGAGCGGAAGCGCCTGCCGCGAGACCGGGGTCGCGGTCCGGAAGGGCGTCGGCGTCAGGACGGTCGGAAGAACCGGCTGAAGATCATATATTTCAACTGTACAGCCGCAGAGAGCGATCACGGCCAGGAAAATCAGGATCAACGAAAGAGCTTTTCTTCTCGCGGTCAAGCGCGGCCTCCTTTATTCGCTCGTTCCGCGTCCGTCTTTTCTTCGAACGCGGAGCGGAAGGATTTTTGTCGGGTGATTGAACGGGGCGGGATCGGCGGGAAGCTTCGCGGACGCGCCGCCGGTAAAGGACTCAGGGACGGAAATCGGCGGAAGCGGGGTTATATATTCGATCGGGAGGCGCGATCGGATTTCGGATAAGAGCGCTGCGCCGGAAAGATAAAGCGCGTTATTCACGACGATCAGCGTCCCGCCGTCGGCGACGAGGGGGCGCGCTTTATTGATCAGCGCGATAAAAGAACGCTCCTGATCGACGCGTCCCCGCCCGGTCAACGAGAAAAACGGCGGATCGAGGAGGACGATATCGAAAAGCTTTTCGGCTCTTCGGTACGCGGTCGTCAGCACGAAAAAGTCGGCGGCGACGCTTTCATGCCGGTTGGGGCGCGCCCCCATGCGTTCGGCTTCGCTTTCGCAGATTTCCAGGAACGCGGGCTTCAGGTCAGTCTGGACGACCTTCCGCGCGCCGCCGGCGAGCGCAGCCAGCCCGAGCGATCCGGTATAGGCGAAGGTATTTAATACGGTCTTTCCGCCTGAATTCTCGATCAGGTGCTTTCGCAGCAGCGCCGTGTCGAGATAAAACGAACAGTCCTGATTCAGCGTCAACCGGATTGGATAGCTGACGCCGAATTCGCGGACCCGTTCGCAGCCTTTCTCTCCAAACAGGAAAACGCCGTTCCGCTCGCGCTGAGCCTTCGAAAAGCGCTCTTTCAGCAGGATCGCGCTGACGGTCGGGTCGGCGCGGAACGTCTTCATCAGCGCGTTTTGGATCACCGGGTCGAGCCCGCTTTTCGCGAAGGACTGGAAAACGATCGTATCGCCGTAACGGTCGATCGAAAGCGGCGGATAACCTTCGTAAAACCCGTTGAAAAGGCGGACAGCTTCGTCCGGCGCGGCGTTCCGGAGCCGGAGCGCAGAAAGAATCAGCGGAATTGCGTCTTCTGGACCCATGATTCAAGTTTACACGAAGCCGTCAGATTTTGGGTTCCACAGGCTCGGATTTCTTCCGCTCCCGCCACGCGAGAATCGCAAGCGTTATCACTCCTGCAATCGACAGCGTAGCGCCGGCCCGGAACCCCGGCGGCGTGTAGCGCAGCTCGACGACATGCGTTCCGGGGTCGGCCTGGATCATCATGAAATAATTCAGCGCAGGGATCAGGAGCCGTTCCTCGCCGTCGACGTACGCCTTCCAGCCTTCGTCGTAGAGGATCGAGAAAAACAGGTACGGCGTTTCGGCGTCGCCGGTGAATCGCGCGCGCAGCTGCGACGGGCGGATTTTTTCGAGCGGGACGCCGCGCGGCTGAATGACGCCCGCGTAGCGGCCGAGGACGTCGATGGATTCGCTGTAGAAAACGCGATTGCCGGCGGGATCCGCGGAATTGGGATCCGGATGGGAGGTCACGCGAACGTTTTCCCCCTGTTGGATCGTCCCGAGAAGGTAAGATTCGTCGGGAAATACCTGAATCGTTTGCGGCCCCGCGGCGGATTCGATCAGGTTCGGTTCGATTTCCTGATTTTCAACGTACATGTAAACCGGGGCGGTTTGACGCGGACGAAAATTCCAGATCGTTTCACCGTCGGATTCCGGCGTTTTTTCGCTTTCGACCGCTTCGTAAATCGGCCCGAAATCTTCGCCGGATATGGCCTTGAACGCAGCGTTCAGGTTCTCGTATGGGAGATGGGTAAAAATAACGCTGCGAATGATCGAGCTGGGAGCGGAAAAAGCGATCGGAAGCGCGTTGGGGTTCATGGATATTTCCGTCGCGCTTTTCAGCGTTGCTTCAATCCCGAAAAGCGAGAGCGTCGCGGCGGGAACGCCCTCCGTGACGGTCGTCCAGTAGTGCCGCTGCGGAACGCCGAAAATCCGGAGCGGAAATAAATAATCAGCGTAGCTTACCGTTGAAGAATAATGCGTGAGTCCCTGATATCCGAGCCGCATCGGGTCGTTGCTGTCGCGGATATCCAGATTTTCGATCCTGAATAAATCGGTCCGACCTTTCGCGACGGGATCCAGCAGCACGGAAAAAGCCCGGATCCGTTCGCGATACGGTTCCGCGGGGTTGGGGTCGGTCAGGTTTGGACCGAGGATCGTCGACGCATGCAGATATAGATTCATCAGGACGACGACGGAGACGGCGGGCAGGAACGCCCGGCCGAGCTTCCCGCGCAGCGTTTCGGCAAGCATGAAAAAAAGGAGAAACGCCGATTCAATCAAGGTCAGGCGCAGGCTCGCGAGATGAAACCCGGTCAGGAGCGGCAGCCAGCAGGCGACGGCAAGGATCCCGCTGAGAAGGAGCCGTTTTCCGGACGGCGCCCGTTCGTCCGTGGGGAATCTCAGCGCCGCCGCGCGAATGAGCCAGAAGCTGAAAAGAAACGAGTAGCGGTAAGGCCACCAGACCGGCTCGGCGAATCCGTGCCAGACGCGGTTCAGCCCATAGCTCCAAAAGCTGATCCAGAGGAAAAGCAGCATGCCCGCCGTCAGCAGCCGTTCTTTTCGGGTCACGGCGTCCGCGGCAAGATAGTGCAGAAAATAAACGGTTATCAGCGCGCCGCTGTAAATTCCGGGCAGTCCGTATCGAAATTCCATCGTGTCATACGCGCCCGGCAGGTTTTTCCCGAGCAGGCTGAAAAAACTGAAATTGGAAATCTTTTGCGTCCAGGGGATATTCGTATCCTTCGGAAGCGCGGACAACCCCGCCGCGACCGGAACGAGGATGATCGAGGCACAGAGCGCGGCAAGAAGCGAACCGGCGATAAAACGGCGCAGCGCGCCCCGGTTGGCCCTGTTCCCGTTTCCTGAGCGATTCAAAATCCTGAACAGGAAGTACAGTACCGCGAAAATACAGATCATCCAGCCGATATAAAACTGGATCAACAGCATGAACCCCAGCGCGAGCGCGTAGCCGAGGAAGGATTCCCGATCGAAGATATCCTCGATTCCGATCAGGACGAGCGGGAGCATGACGACGCCGTCGATAAAAAAGTAATTCTCAGCGCAGACGAGCGTATAACTCATCAGCGCGTACGCCGTCGAAAAGAGCAGCGTTCCCCAGCCGAAGGAGGACGGCCTGATCCGCCGCAGGTAAAGGCTCATCGTCAGGCCGCAGAGACCGAAGCGCAGCAGGATCATCCAGGTGATTGCGTTCGGGATGCGTTCCGCGGGGACGAGCGCCAGGAGCCAGTTCAGCGGGTTCGCGAGGTAGTACGCGAAGAGGAAATAAAAATTGCCGCCGCTGTTCATGGAGAACGAGTAGAAGAGGTCGTTCTCGCCCAGAAGGATCGAGCGCAGGTACGTCAGAAACGCGCTGTATTGGCTGTTCATGTCCGCGCGCAGGAACGTGCCCTCGCCAAATGGATATACGCCGAGGTTCATCAATACAAGGATCAGCAGAACGATCGGCGCAAAAAAAGCGCTGATGAGAATAGCGGCTGAACCTCCGCGAAGCTGTTTCATGGCGATTTTTTTTGGAAAAGACGGACGGTCAACGCCGCGAGGATCGGAAACAGGACGGATCCAATCGCGATCGTTTCCGCTGAAAACGCGGCCACGCGATGCAGCCGCAGCGCATGCCGACCGAAAACCGGCGTCGGGTCCGTGAAATTTCCGTTGATCGAGTAGAAAGATCTTTTCCCGTTCTGCCGCATGAAGATTAACGCGTCGCCCCCGATCGTGCGAAAGCTGAGAACCGGAAAGCCGTCGTGCGGCCCGAGGTTCAGGAATCGGAGCGCGGCCCCTTTCTCGTCCGTACGCAGGATTCCCGCTTCGCTGACCGTCCAGCTTCCGGTTGCGCTGAAATCATGGTAGCTGATATCCCGGAGAGAACGCGGCGTATCTTCGCCGTCTTTCGAAATCCCGTCGCTCCAGTACGCCCAATATAGCTCGATTTCCGTCCCCGGTTCGAGATCGAGAACCTCCGCCCGGACGTCAGTCAGCAGGAAGAGCTGAGCCGGAAGCGGGATCAGCCGGAAAATCATGACGCCGAGCGCGACCGCCGCGGCGGCGCAGGCGGCAATGACGTTTTCTTTCGCGGCGATATCGACGGTTCGCAGCAGGAACATCGAGAGCGCAAAGACTCCGACGAATCCGACGGCGGCGAAGAGACTTTCCCGCCCGCTGATTCGTTCGTCGCGAAGCGCAACCAGAATCAGGAAGAGAAGCGCCGCTCCGAGCGCGGCGAGGAAGGAAATTCCAGCGTTTTTCAGCGCTGATCCGGAGGGAACGAAGCGAGGTTGGGCCATGAATTTATTTTACCGTGGTTTGGATTTTCTATCGCCCGTCAGGCATGACGCGCCCGGTCGGACGGGAAAGCGGCGGGTAATGGTAGAATGATGAGGAATAATCATTCTTGAAAAGGGTTTGACGGGGATATTACAGGGAATCATGGAAGAAAGCGATTTTTTAGCGATATTTTGGGATGGGATCCTTTCCCGCGACGCAGCGCAGATCCAATCGGCGTTTAACGCGGTTTCGGAAGCGGAACGGGATGACTGCCTGACGCATTTGCGGTCGATGATCGTCGACACGGAATATCTTTCGGGTCAGCGCGAATCGGCGCGGATCGCGCTCGAAGTCCTGACCGCGTCAAACGACAAGACGGGAAATTGAAATGGCTGAAGAAAAACTGACGACGCAGAAAGAAAACTTTTCTGAATGGTACAACCAGGTAGTTTTACGCGCGGATCTGGCGGACTATTCGCCCGTTCGCGGCTGCATGGTTGTTAAACCGTACGGTTGGGCGCTTTGGGAGAATCTTCAGGCGAATCTCGATCGCCGCTTTAAAGAAACGGGGCATGTCAACGCCGCGTTCCCGATGCTGATTCCGAAGAGCTTCTTCGAAAAAGAGAAGGAGCATGTCGAAGGGTTTTCGCCGGAATTAGCGGTCGTTACCATCGGCGGCGGTCAGACGCTGGACGAGCCGCTCGTGATCCGACCGACGTCGGAAACAATTATCGGGCATATGTACGCGAAATGGATCAAGAGCTATCGCGATTTGCCGCTGCTGATCAATCAATGGGCAAATGTGGTCCGCTGGGAGATGCGGACGCGGTTGTTCCTGCGGACGCTCGAATTCTATTGGCAGGAGGGGCACACCGCACACGCAACGCAGGAGGAGGCGCAGGAGGAAACGCTGCGCATGCTGGAGGTGTACGCGGATTTCGCGACGAACGAAGCGGCAGTTCCAGTTCTCAAAGGCGTCAAGTCCGAATCGGAGAAATTCGCCGGTGCAGTGAACACCTATTCGATCGAAGCCATGATGGGCGATACAAAAGCGCTTCAGGCCGGAACGAGCCATAATCTTGGCCAGAATTTCGCGAAGGCGTTCGATATTAAATATCTGGATCAGAATAATACGCAGCAGTACTGCTGGACAACGTCCTGGGGGCTTTCGACGCGGTTCATCGGCGCGATTATCATGACGCATGGCGATGATAACGGGCTGATTCTTCCGCCACGGCTCGCCCCCTATCAGGTCGTCATCGTTCCGATTTATAAAAACGACGCGGAACGGGCCGTCGTTCTGGAAACGGTCGAACGCGTCCGGAGGGAACTTAACGGTTTCCGCGTCAAGGTCGACGATCGGACCGAGCTCACGCCGGGTTATAAATATCATGAATGGGAGCTGCGCGGGGTCCCGCTTCGGCTCGAAATCGGGCCGAAGGACGTCCAGAAGAATTCGGTCATGGCGGCGCGCCGCGATATCCCGGGCCGTGACGGAAAATTGATCCTGTCGCAGGAGAATTTAGCGCCTCAGGTTCAGGAGCTTCTGGATACGATTCAGGCGGCGATGCTCCGGCGCGCGACGGAGTTCCGCGACGCGAATATTCATGAGGTTTCGACCTATGACGAACTGAAGGAAACCGTTGAAATCGGCTGGGCGAGCGCGTATTGGTGCGGCTGCGCTGAATGCGAAGCGAAAATCAAGGAGGATACGAAGGCGACAAGCCGCTGTAAGCCGTTCGATCAGGAGCGTGGGCAAAAAGGGGCGTGCGTCGTCTGTGGAAAGGACGCGGATTCCCGGACGTTCTTTTCAAAAGCATATTAACAATCTTTCCAGCAAGCTTTCCAGGAGAAAGCGGACGGACGCTCCGCTTTCTCCTGAAGTCTCGAAGTTCCCCATCCTTTCCATGGATTCCTGTCAGCTTCAGAACGTTCGTCCAACCGAAGAAAGGAGCGCGTGGATATGACCGCCGTCAACCTCCTTCAGCTCCGTAAAGAAATTAACGCACTGATGTGGAATTTCACCGACCCGGACGCGTTTGAAAAAACGCTTCTCGAACTGTTTGAAAAGTATCGAACGGCGCGGAACCCGGCCGGGACCGCTATCCTGCTCACGGCGCATTCGGCGGAACTGAACGTTCCGCTGATCGTGCTTCGCGAGCTCGAGATCGCGTTGTTCCAGACGGTCGCGGATCATCCGGACGCCGCGCTTCAGCTGAGCGATCGGATGATGACGACCGGCGCGCCGGAAATTCGCACGATCGGCGCGCGTATTCTGGGTCTGGCTCCGATCGGGTACAGCAACGACGTTTTCCAGCGCATCGAGGCCTGGTCGCGGATGGGGTTCGACACGGGCGAGCTCCGCGTTTTTATTCGCAGCGCGGGCAGCCTTGTCCGGCAGGCAGATTCCGAACGGCTTCTGGATCAGGCGCGCAGCTGGGTTTTATCGAACGAAAAAAAGGATCAGGAGCTTGGCGTTGAGACGCTGATTTTCCTGATTGAGTTCGACGGGTTCCAGAATCTTCCAGTTGTCTTTTCGCTGCTGGAAAAGCTGCTCCAGACCGGACCGACGACGATGCAGCCCGAATTATTGGAGCTGACGACGAAGCTGCTGGATCGTTCGCCGATCGAGACGTCGTATACGATCCGATTAATTTTAGAGAGCGAGACGCCGGGCGTCATGACGCCCCGGATCGCGCGGAAGCTGCTGACCGAGTTTACCGAACCGTCGCGCGCCGCGATTCAAAAGCTGCTCCGGCTTCAGAGCGGAAGGGCGTAACGGTGCTTTCGGGATGTTCAGGGCAGGGAAACGCAGCCGTGTGGGACGGTGAGTTGTCAGAGTAAACGCAGCCCTGTTTTCTACTTTACCGTTGCATTTGCTTTTTCAACTTCCTGCAGGCAAAGAAGCAAGAGTCAGATCTATGAAAACGTGTTATAAAATATCTGCTAATTATAATAAAAATGCAGCGGCATAGATTTCCTGTGCCGCTGCGCCCGCATACATTTTATGATAATCCTGCCGTAAATTTAATACCTGTCTTCTATGATTTTTCTCCATTCATTTTGCGATTAAAAGCGATAACAGCGAGAGTGAAAATAACGATTGTATATCCTGTTACGACGACCAAATGAGGAAAAATCTGCCTGAAATCACCGCTTAAACTTATCTTTATTGCTTCAGTACTATGATAGAATGGCAAAATATTTGTTATTGTTTTGAAAACGCCGCCTATTAAATCAATTGGAATAAAAACTCCAGACAGCCAACCTGCAATATTGGTTAATAATGCTCCGCAAACACCACCGACCGCTTTATCATTCAAAATGCTGCCAAAAAATAAACCCGTACCAACAAAAAACAATGAAGTTAAGGCTGTCATCATAATCGCAAAAAGGATATTGATATTTATATCAAGTCCAAAAGCTCCCGCCGCCCATAAGGTTATTGCAGCTTGTACGACTGTCATAACTATCATAGGTAAAGTATAACCTAAAATAAAATCCGTCGCAGTCATAGGAGATGTAAACAAACGCATTAAGAAAGAAGATGTACGGTCTTTTGATAACAACATACCTGCAAATAATGCCATAAATACGCTGCCGAACATTGCCAAGCCCGGCGCGAGATTTTTTATTTGAAACATCGTGTTTTTCGCTTCGGATGGTATAGCAGAATTGAGAATAGACAGCAGGACTAACAGAATAAGCGGAAAGCCAAGACTAAAAAAGAGATTAATAGGGTGATATGCACCCCCAAAGTTGGACAAAAACCAACAAAGGGGGTGCATGATTATG
>CALIHP010000048.1 GCA_938020565.1 uncultured Anaerolineaceae bacterium
TTTCTTTTCTTCTATCCTCTTTTCCCTTGACTACGGAAAATTGAAACGCAGACTATCCTGTCATTTGGGGTTGAAAAATGAGGTCGGTCGGTGTATAATGATGTTAACAGTACCGGACAGGGTTTTCGTTTTTCGAAGATATGCTACCGGTCAGATCGGGCAGAGCCTCTGTGAAAGCATGCGCAACGCTGCTCGATTTTATTTTTCGCTTGCGCGAGGTTCGATATGAATGAGCTTAAGCCTTACCGGTCAATCAGCGAACAAGTAGAGATTTTAGAATCACGGCAAATGATCATTGCGGATAAGGAATCTGCGGAATCTTATCTATTTCGGAGGAATTATTATCGGCTGAACGTTTATTTTCATTGTTTCTTAAAGCGGAATTCGTTTAACCGAAAGGTTTCTTTTGGCGATATCATGAAGATTGAATCGGCAGATTCAGAAATTCGGCACTTATTATTCAGATATATTGAGTCGATCGAATTGGATTTCCGAACGAAAATCGGTTATTTCACAGCAAAAGCAGCAGGGGCAGACGGATTTTATACCGGGAGATGTTTTCAATCAGCTAACGCCGAAACCGGGAAACAATTAGTCCGAACGAAACATGCAATTCTATTTGAGAACGCGACAAGGTATCCGGATATCTTGCATCACAAAAACAAATACGCGCAAAAGCTGCCCGCTTGGGTAACGGTAGAGCATTTGAGCTTCAGCGACCTTTCCCGGATTTTTACTTATTTAGAAGATTCTATACAGCAACAGATTTCGGATGAATTCGGGACGGAAACAGATTTCATTAAGTCATGGCTGCATTGCCTGAGCGTCATTCGAAACATATGCGCGCATCATGGTTATTTTTTTCGAAGAAAGTTAGACGTTCGTCCAAAACTTTTAAGCCGTCATTCCAATATGTACGCTGTCAGGAAGCGAGCTGAGGGTCGTATTTTTGAAGGATTTTTAAGCATTTCCTATTTGCTAAGAGACGACGAGCAAAGTTTATTTTTGCACGAAGCAAACGAATTATTTGGGTGCGTTTTCAGCCAGAGAAGAGAAATTTACAGTATATGCCCGGATGATTACGGTTTTCCGGAAAACTGGCAAGAGGTTCTTTTCAGACAGGCAATGCATTAACTTTGACCATCGATTAATAAACTAAATTGACGATCAGGCCGGGAGGGTTTCCGGTCTTTTTTATTTAATTTTAAGAAATGAGGTGGAACAATGAGTATTGAATTATCGGGGATTTTATCGGCGGTGGCGCAGGGTTTACTGAATTTCCTGTTGCCGTTATTGGCTGCGTCGATCGCGGGCGCGGTCTGGGCGAAGGCGGTTGAGATTTGGGCGCGGATGAAGGCGGAACAGCCGGCGGTTACGGACATTCTGGCGCAGTCGGCAAAGATCGCGGTTATCGCGGCCGAGCAGGCGGGCGCGGGGAAATTAAGCGAGGAAAAGAAGAAATACGCGATCGATTTCGCCGAAAAATGGCTTAAAGCGCGGGGGATTACGCTGGATCTGGACTTGATCGCGGCGTCGATCGAGGCGGCGGTTTACAAGGAGTTCAACGCGCCGGACGCGACGTTCGCGCCAACGGCGAAGGGATAAGGGAACGATGAGCGGAAGCGGGATTTTATCCGACCTGGCGATCGGGGTCATCGCGTTGATTTTTCTGATTGTCGACGGGATCGCGATTCTTCGCGTCCGGTCGACGATTCGCCGATGTTTTTACGCCGGTCAGATGATCCCGCTGTTCTGGATTGTTTTGACGGCAACGATTTCGGTTCTCGGGAATTATCACGAGGCGTTCCTTTCGCGAGCGTTAACGCGCCGGGACTTATCCGATTCATGGCAGCGCTGGGCGATGGTTCCGATTTTAGCGGCCGGGCTGGCGGAGCGAATCGCTTATATCTCACACGAGCAGGAAGGTCCCGATAACGCAGAAGCAGGCGGGAGGAGGACTGATGGACGAGCAGACGATTAATTTACTGGTCGGGATCGGCGGCATCGGCGGAATCGCGGGGTCGATTTCGGCGATTATTACGGCGATTATTTCGGCGAACCAAAAGGCGGCGGAATCGGAGCTGAAGCGGTTGGCGAAGCGGGTCGAGACGCTTGAAAAAGAGGTTTCGGAAGAACGGGAAAAGAATCAGAATCTTGAGGATCAGGTCGATACGTACATGGAGCAAAAGCGGGAATTAAAGCGGGAAATTCATGAGTTAAGGATTGAATTGGACGAGAAGGACGCGGAGATTAAGCGGCAGCGTATCGTTATCGACGAACAGCGAACGACGATCGAGAACCTGAAGCGGCGGGTAGAGGAGCTCGAAACGGCGTTATTCAAGGTTCAGGAGGAGCAGAAGAGGGCAGGGAGGCATCATGGAACGACCGATTCGTATTCCAGCTGATATTTCGCTCGGGTTCGGGGAGATTTACGGTTCAGACGTCCGCGGGAACGGCTGGAATTATTCCGGGAAACGTCACACGGGGATCGATTACGCGGTTCCAGAGGGGACGGAGGTTTTTGCGGCCGAAGCCGGGGCGGTCGATTTCGCCGGTTTCGATCGGACGGGTTACGGGAACCTGATCAGACTGGGGCACGCGGGCGGGATCGGGTCGAAGTACGCGCATTTATCGAAGATTCTGGTTAAGCGATGGCAGCGGGTCGCGAAGGGCGAGCTGATCGGGATCAGCGGCGCGACGGGCAACGTTACGGGAGCGCATTTACATTTCGAGACGACGGAGAACGGGAAGGCGGTCGATCCGAATCTGTTTTTTGATTCCGTTTCGGACCCGGCTGCGACTGCGAGCCAGTCCATGACTGCAAGTGCGGAGGCGGAATCACAAACGGGACAAGCGGCAGGACCGGTCCCGCTCCCGCAAGCAGGACAAGCAGCGGGACAAGCAGGGGCTGCGACGATCGCGGTCGAATTAGCAAATATCCGGCCGGAGGCGGGCGCGGCGGGGATCGTCGGGCAGCTCCGCCAGGGAACGGAGATCACGATCGGCGCGGAACGGAAGGCTGCGCGCGGTTTGGTCTGGCGGAAGGGTACGGTATCTTTCTGGATCGCGGAAGCGGACGCGAGCGGGACGGAGATTTTCAAGAGCGCGGGGGAGTCTGACGCGCGATAAGGTCCTGCCCCTCGACGGGGTCAGGATACAGCCGCAGCTCCTTATGGATGGCGCGCGGCATAAGGAGCGGGAGCTATGGGGTTATTTGAAAGGATTTTCGGGAAACCGAAGGATGTTCAGCCTTCGGGTTATTTCCTGACGCTCAACGGATACAGTCCGGTTTTCACGTCGGCGCCGGAGTCGGTTTACGAGATGGCGGTTACGCGGGCGGCGATTCACAGTTTCGCGACGTTCTGCTCAAAGCTGAAGCCGGAGGTTACGGGGTCGGCGGCGGCTCATTTGAAGAATACGCTGGCGTTCCGTCCGAATCCGTTTCAGGATACGGCAAAGTTTTTATATCGGATCGCGACGATTCTCAGCGTCCATAATACGGCGTTCATTGTCCCGATCGAGCATCCGCTCACGGGGCAGACGGTTGGTTTTTATCCGCTTTTACCGCAGTACGCGGAATTCGTCGACGTTCGCGGGGAGACATTCGTCCGTTATCGGTTCGCGAACGGGCAACGGGCGGCGATCGAGCTGGATCGGGTCGGGATATTGACGGGGTATCAATATAAGGACGAGCTGATCGGGGAGAGCAACGGGGCGCTGCGTCCGACGATGCAGCTGATTCACGCGCAAAACGAAGGGATTATCAAGGGGGTCCGGAACGGGGCTTCGATTCGGTTTTTAGCGCGGGTGAACAACATGTTTAAGCCGGAGGAGATCGCGGCGGAACGGAAGCGGTTCACGGCGGAGAATTTAGGACCTGACAACGAAAGCGGGGTCCTGATTTATGACAATAAGTTCTCGGATTTGAAGCAGGTGGAAAGCAAGCCATTTACGGTGAACGCGCTGCAAATGAAGGCGATTAACGAGAACGTTTATCAGTATTTCGGGACGAACGAGGCAATTTTACAGAACCGGTACACGGAAGACGAATGGTCGGCGTATTACGAGGCGAAGATCGAGCCGTTCGCGATCCAGCTGAGTTTGGTGATGTGCAACATGATTTTCAGCGAGCGGGAGCTCGCGCACGGGAACGCGATTTACTTCACGGCGAACCGCTTACAGTACGCAAGCAATCGGACGAAGTTAGACGTCAGCACGCAGCTTTTCGACCGCGGGATTTTGAGCCGGAACGAGATTATGGATATCTGGCAGCTTCCGCACGTGGAGGGAGGAGATAAGCGGTATATTCGGAAGGAGTATGCGGAAATTGATCTGCTGAATGAGAGGATCGATGAGGCGGAAGCGGGTGAATAGAAGCGGGTGAATAATTGTCATTATACGGAGGTATCGAAGATGTCGATGGTCCCACTCCCTCAAGGAGGTCGGGGACCCGACATCTTCGATTTTAGATAAATTTTTGAAGAGGGTGTCTCAAAATATCATCAACGAGGAATAATTTCTGAGATACCCTTTTTTTCTTTGAAAGCTTCTTGATAAATTTATTTGAGATCGAAAAAAAATAGCATTAGGTTGATTTTTCTAATGCTATTTTTGTTATATTGTGGGCGATTGCCAAAAGCCCCCACTCTATTTTTACTTTTTCTTTCCCTCTCAACAAAAACCGCCTGAAGCCCCAGCAGCCTTTGAGTCTCCCAAAAGTTTGTTCCACCTCAACCACTCGCTGTGACCGCAGTCTTTTCCCAGTCTCCGAGCATAAGTTTTCATTCGCCTGCATACGATATTTTTTCAATGGATGCGATACGCGTATCTGCCGGTTTTTCTCTGTTTTCTTGCATGATGCCGCTTGCGTACAAAATGAACAATCTTCACAGCGATACAATTCTTCTGTCTTCAGATAATTGTTGTCCGACCTTGTTTTGACGGTCCTGTGATGCACTAACTTTTTTCCGGCCGGGCAGGTATAGGTATTTGTCTCTTCATCGTATGGCAGGTTTTCCGTCCGATAGATGTTTTCTCTGAATTTCTTTTTCTTCTCCGCATGAAAATAGTTATATTTTACGTAGTTGCCTAAGTGATTCCGTTCTAAATACGCATAATTCTCTTCACTTCCATATCCTCCGTCCGCTATGATATTGTGCGGCAGCCTGCCGATCTGTTCTTTCAATTCCTCTAAATGCGGAATCAACGTTGTCGTATCGTTTGGCTTTGCATGTACGCTGTACCCGACGATATAGCGATTCTCCGTTCCCATCTGGATGTTATATCCCGGCTTCAATTGTCCGTTCAGCATGGCGTCTTCTTTCATCCGCATAAACGTCGCATCCGGATCTGTTTTGGAATAACTGTTTCGCCCTCTGAACGTTTCTAATGCTTTTTCATACTTTATTTTCCTTGGGATAAAGTCGGCCCGGAACATTTTTCTCTTTTTTTTTAGTTCTTTGTTTTCCGGTTCCGCTTCGATCCTCTTGTCGATCACCGCTGCCGCCCGCTCTACCTGTGCTGCCGTCAGCCGGCTCTTCTCCCCAATCTCTTCTAAATCCTCCTCTTGGTAGATCTCCTGCTCTTCCTCCTCCAGTATTTCGATCTCTTCCAGTTGTTTTCTGATTTTCTCATCCAGTTGCCGCTCGTAATATCGAATCGATTTGTTCCACACGAACGTATATTTATTGGCGTTTGCTTCGATCTTTGTCCCGTCGATAAAATAATTTTCCATCCTGATATAGCGATTTTTGATCAGCAGTTTGATCACTTCTGCAAATATCTTCCCGATCGTTTCTTTCATCTCCCCGCGAAATCGGTTTATCGTCCGCCAATTCGGTTGGTTTGATCCGGATATCCACATAAAGTAGATGTTCTCTCTTAATGCTTTTGCGATCATCCGCGATGTAAAGATTCGCTGTGTATATGCGTAAAGTATTACTTTTAACATCATCTGCGGGTGGTACGCTGTGCACCCTTTCTCGCTGTATCGCGTATAAAGAGTCGTCAGGTCCAGCTCATTGATGACCTGATTCACGACTCTAACCAAATGTTTTTCCGGGATCATATCGTCATATGACATCGGCAAATGTAATTGTTCCATAGAATACTTTTTGAATTTGTTCATGCCTGATTATACCACTTATTCGGTATTGGTAAAATTCTATATCTTAATATTTCTGCCTTACCCCGGCAATAAAAAGGCTGCCCCTTTCTGAATTTTGGGACAGCCTCTTTTTACATCTATAATAAATTTCCGCAAACACGAGAACAGGGTCAGAAAGATAATGGCGGAACGCGCAGCGATAAGCAGCTCAAGCCGCCGTCCTGCTTCCTGAACTCGCTGACCTGAATCGTCGTCACTTTAAATCCGGCGTCTATGAGCAGCTGACGTGTCTTCGGGAAGCCCTCCGGGAAGAGGACCGCGTCTCCTAAACGAATACAATTCGCCGCATATTCTTCGCCCGGATCGACGCTGATCCGGCGATACGACGCGAACGCCGGATGCGCCAGAATCGCCTCCAGGCCGATTACCGTGCGATCGCCGATATAGCTCAAGCCGGTTTTGAGATGTAGCAGGCCCTGAATTTCCAGGATGGAAACAAAGTCATACGTAAATCCGTACCGGGCTACGATCGCGGCAAGCTGATCCGCGCCGGCCCGGTTCGTCCGCTTTGAGAGGCCGATAAAGAAATGATCCTCCGCACGGCAGATATCGCCGCCCTCGAGCGTCCCGGGAGCCTCGATCCGTTCGATCCGATCGCCGTAGATTTCCCGGATGGTCGGTTCGATCCGGGCGGTTTCGCCGTTCCGATTCTTTGTCGCAGGGTTTGTCAGGATCGCCACACGATCCGTCACGATCGCTGGATCTTCAACGAAGCAGCTGTCCGGGAAGTCGTTCATCTCCGGCAGCGTTTTAACCGGAATTCCCGCCGCTTCCAACGCCGCTATATAAGCGGAATGCTGCTTTTTCGCCAGAGCAGCGTCCGCTTTCCCAAGCAGCCCCGGGGTCAGGCCCTGCCAGAACGAATCGGAAGGAGTCCGCACGATGGCTTGCTCAATGATATTCATAGATCAGTATATCCTTTCTCTCTGCCTCAATTAAAAACTATCATTATCTTACCATCATTTCTGAATCTTGCCTTTTTTCGCGCTCCCCCTGATCAGCTGTCCATTTGACCGACGCTGACCGCCTCGGCGAAGATGTTTTCGAGAAGGCGGTAGAAGAGAAAAACAGATTTTCCGTAAGATGCGACAAATACAGACAGCGGCGCAGTCCACGCCGCCAAAGACAGGCACCCTAGTTCCCTGAAATCGGGAAACCAGGTTACAGAATTTTACTCAGGAATATTTTCGTCCGCTCCTCTTTTGGATTGGTAAACAGCTCGCCGCGCGGGCCTTCCTCAACGATTTTCCCGGAATCCATCAGCACGCAGCGATCCGCCGCCTGCCGCGCGAACCCCATTTCATGCGACACGACAACCATCGTCATCCCATCGTTCGCCAGCCGGACCATGACTTCAAGGACCTCCTGAATCATCTCCGGATCGAGCGCGCTCGTCGGTTCGTCGAACAGCATGATTTCCGGGTCCATCGCCAACGCCCGTGCAATCGCGACGCGCTGCTGCTGACCGCCGGAAAGCTGGAGCGGGAACGCGGACGCCTTTTCGTAGATTCCGACTTTATCCAACAGCGCCAGCGCTTTCTTCTCAGCCTCCTCCGCCGACCGGCCGAGAACGATTTTCTGCGCCAGCGCGACGTTCTCCAGGACGCTCAGATGCGGGAAGAGATTAAACTGCTGAAAGACCATCCCGACTTTCATCCGCAGCCGATTGATATCCCAGTCATGCATAACCGAACGGTTATCGACAAGAATATCCCCCTCGTCGATCTTCTCGAGCCGGTTGATACTTCGAAGGAGCGTCGATTTTCCCGACCCGGACGGGCCGATAATCATGACGACTTCGCCCGGATAAATATCGAGCGATACGCCGCGAAGCGCCTGAACGTCATTTTTAAAATATTTATAAACGTCGCGAATACGGATAACAGGGTCAGCCGTCTTTTTTTCCATCATTATTTCTCCAATTTCGTCTTATTTTCGACGATCTTGGCGATCCGCGCCGAGATCAGCGTCATCAACAAATATAACAGCGCCATCATCAGATAAGTTTCGATCGGACGCGAGCTGAACGAGAGAAATTCCCGTCCGCGCCGCGTCAAATCCGCGACCGAGACGACCGAAATCAGCGAAGAATCCTTCAAAAGCGCAATAAACTCGTTACCAATCGTCGGCATGATCGAACGGTACGCCTGCGGCAGGATCACATATCGCATCGATTGCGCCTTGGTCATCCCCAGCGACCGCGCCGCTTCCATCTGCCCCGTTGGCAGCGCTTCAATTCCGGCGCGAACGATTTCCGCCATGTACGCGGCGTAGCAAATCGAGATTCCAACGATCGCCATGACGATCGGATTGGCGAGGTATTGCTGAAACGGACGGAAATGAATCGCGTTCCCAACCTGAACGATCAGGGCTGGAACCGCAAAGTACCAGACCAGCAGCTGGACCAGCAGCGGGATCCCGCGGATAATTTCAACGTAAACGGAAGTCACCCCGTAGATCACCCGGTTCTTCGATACGCGCCCCAGTCCGCAGATCAACCCCAGGATCATCGTCAGGGCAAACGTCGTAATCGTTATAAAAATCGTCACGACAATTCCGTCCTCGACGAAGGTCAGGATTCGTCCGTATGGGTCGGGGCGAAGGATTACCAGCAGCAGGATCAGGACAAATACGACGGCGACCAGGCCCCACCATGCGTCGATCGCAGAGAGCTCGCCGGCCTGCGGAAGTTTCGCGATCTTGCCGGAAATCGGCTCGCTCGCTTCTTTTTTTGATTCATTGCTCATTTTCAATCATTCTCCATCATGCGGTCAGGACCGGCGCAAATCGCGCCGCGCCGCTTAAAATCTGATTTCACCGTCCGGGGATGGATCAACGCGAATTTTAACATATCCCGGCTCCGACAAACCGGTTTTCGGATGACGGGCATGATTTAACCGCGAAGGTCCGCCAAGAGCGCGTCAAGTTCAGCTTCAAATTTCGCCGCAGTTTTTTCCCGGGAGAAGTCGTTTCGAATCGCCTCTCTTCCGTTCCGCCCCATTCGCCGTCCGCGCTCGCGATCGGCCGCCAATTCAGACGCGGCGTCGGCCAACGCTTCCGCGCGGCCCGGCGGTACGAATATGCCGGCGTCATAGCGCTCGACGACCTCTCGAATCACGCCATCGATCTGGCAGAGAACCGGTTTCCCGGCCGCCATGAAATCGAAAACCTTATTCGGATACGTCGTTGTAAATTCGGGAATCGCCTTTAAGATCGCCAGACCGGCGTCAGCCGCAGCGATCAGATTTTTTATCTCCGCCTTCGAAACCGGCGGAAGGAAGGTCACGTTCTCCAGCTTCAGCGCCTCCGACAAAGCGATCAACCGCGCTTTTTCCTTCCCGCTTCCGACGAAGACGAAACGAATCGCCGCCTTTCGGTCGCTGAGGATCCGCGCGGCGGCCAGCGCGGTATCGAGATCGTTCGCAGGCCCGTGCGCCCCGGTGTACATGACGATAAATTCGTTCCCCTTCCGCCAGGAAGCGGCTCCGATCAGATCCGCGCTTTCGTCAGCGGTAAACATCTCCACATCAGCGGCATTCGGAACAAGCCCCGGCGTTTTTCCGCTCAACCGCTGAACATGCGGAATGAAGCCTGGGGAATTGACGATGATCCGGTCCGCCTTCCGATACAGGAAACGTTCCAGAAACCGCGCGCCCCAAATCAGGAGCGGGTTCTTCAAAATGCCCATTCCAATCGCGAAATCAGGCCACAGGTCGCGGATTTCAAGAAGGAACGGGATCCGTTTCCGGCGGGCCGACGCCCAGGCTGAAAGCGCCTGAAACAGGTTCGGGGACGTTCCCCAGACGACGTCGACGTCCGCGACCGACAGCGCAAGCCGATACGAAGAAAACATGAACGAAAAAAACGCAAACAGCCGCTGAACAAACCCTCGGTGCAGTCCGGACGAAGTCGAAGCGTACAGGATCCGGATTCCATCGGCCGTCTCTTCGCGAGGCGTATCCGTCCCGCGCTTCGCCTCGCCGGTCAGATAGCTGACCGGGGACGTGATAACCGTGAGCCGATATCCGCGCCGGATCAGCCAGCGCGCTAATTCGATATGCCGCGTTCCGCCGGCCTCCCCGGTCGTCACGAACGCCTGATGAATTAACAGAAGATGCATTATTTTTCTCCGCTTCGACTTCTTTATCCGTTCTCCCGCCGAGGGGGAACGTCAAGCCGGAAATCGGACCTGAGGGTAAACCTTCCGCTCGCGGCGACGGTAAAGACGAGCGAAACCGCCGGCAGGAGCGTCGCGTAAACCGGCGAGAACCACCCCATCAGCGCCGCCGTTTCCCGTGGAATCGGACGAACGGCGCCAATTTCGCGGAAAACTTTCCCGGCGCGAAGAAGCGTCGCTCCAATTCCCAAAACGCGCTCGCCCTCAACGCCGAGCAAAAGGGAAAAGCCCGCAAACCGCGCCCGGATCCGCCCATATTCGATCAGGAGCTCCTCCGGCGCCTCAGGAAAAAGCCAATTGATTCTCGCGGTCCGTACGGCGTTCGAATCCGAATGGACGCTGTCTTCGACGAGCCAGCCGGTATCGGCGCGACTGAGCCGCCGCTTCGCCGTCACGCCCAAAGGACGATACGCGAAGTGCTCCGCCATGACGGCCGCGTTTCCGGCTTCTAAAATCCGCGCCGAGCGCCAGTCCAGCCACAGGAATTTTTCCGCGTCGGTCATCGGCTCAATATCGTCGATCACGAGTCCGTTATGCAGCGAGGCAAGCTTCAAGCGGTTCTCAAAACCCGCCGCGCCGTTATAGCGGTACGTCCCGGGGTCCAGAACGATCGGCTTCCCCTGCGTCCAGATCGACACATGAAGCTGGTCAGACTGCGCCGGGCGATCGCGGCGGAAGGCCGCCGCATGTAAACTCGCCCATCCGTCCGCCCGCTCCAGCCTTAACACCGTTTCATCGAGATAAGAAACCGGGAATTCAACGCCGATCAGGCTTTCAGGGAGCGGCTGCGCCCGGAGCCAGACGCCCAGCTCGTCCCATGGGCCTGGAGCGAAAAAAGGCCGGCCGAAGAAAACCCGCGCGCAGGCCTGAAGCGTCGGACGGTAATCGCCGAATGGGGAACCAAACGCGAAAAGCAGCGCGCCATCGTTATGCCCCTGGTTATTCGCGCCGCCGGACCATGAATCAACCTCGGCGGCCAGTTTTCGAATCGACCGCCGCAGCGGCAAAATCAATTCCATCGGCCAGGTCATGCCACGCTGCTGAAGCAGGAAATTCACCCACAGGACCAGCTGAAGCGCAAGGCGATGATAATTTGCGCTGTATTGAACGTATTCGCCGTCGGGGAGAAGCTGCGCCTTGAGGGCGGATTGAAAATCGCGCCACCCGGTTCGAAAATAACGCTCGCTCCGGCTCGCTTCCGGGAAAATCGCGCCGGCGGTCATCAGCCCCGCTGCCTCCGAGAGCCAATGGTTATTATTCTGCGCAATCGCGTAATCGCGCGTCGTCAGGATCCGTTCCGCCGTGCAGCGCGCCATTCGTTCCAGAACCGGATCGGGCCAGGGCTCCCGACCGGCGCGAAAAACTGAAAACGCCAGCGCAGTCTGGATCAGACGCAGCGCGGTTTCCTGCGCCGAAAGCGCCTGAACTCCGTTAAACGGCGGGTTTTCCTGAAGGAACCGGTTCAGGATCGCTCCGAACGCCGTCGGATAACGAACGTCGGACGTCAGCGTCCATCCGCGTGCTAAATCCTCCGCCCAACTGAACCGCGCGGCTTCCCAAAGATCCTTGACGTCGCCGTTTCGCGGCGCCTGGACCCGGGTCCAATGTTGATCGGGACGGATCGCGGGAAAACGCAGCGGTGCGCGGGAACCGCCCCGATAGGGACGATAAAAACCGGCGACGATTTCGTCGGCCGCTTCGATCGCGCGCGCCCGATCCGGATTCGCGAACGCACGAATCGTGGAAAGATCGAAACCAGCGAGCGGAACAAAGCGAACCGCGCCGAGCGAAGAATCGATCGCCTTCCCGACACGCTCCTCGCGAATCCGCGCCAGACCGCTCCGCAGCGTCAAGCGGTAGCGGAGAAAATAAAAAAGCTTTCGCGGCCCAAGCGCGCAAAGGATTTTTACACCGGTCCGAAGATTCATTCGCCGCCGTTCAGGCTAATTTCCGAAAGACTTTCGACCGCCGGAACCTGAATACCGTCTTTTTGACGGATCGATTCAACCGCAGCGAAGCTCGCGAGCGACGCCGTGAAGATTTCGTCCAGCGGAATCGGCGCTGCCCCGCCGTTCACAGCCGCATCGACGAACGCTTTCCAGGAACGGCTATGTCCTTTGTCCATCCGGAGCCCAGCTTTCGTTTTTTTCATCTCGCCAGCGTTCCAGGTATCCAATTCACGGAAATCGCTGAGAATCGCGATTCGCCCGCCGCTGAAAGCCTCGATCCGCTCTTTCATGCAGGATCGATCGCCGTTGGCCAGGTACTGAATCGTTCCGAACGATCCGTCGGCGAGCGCGATTTGAATCGCGGCGTTGTCGTCCTGATAACGCCCTAAATTCGGAAGCGCCAGAGCCTGAACCGAGAGCGGAAGCGCCCCGGTCAGGTAAGTCAGGAAATCGATCATGTGGCAGGCTTCGCCGATAATCCGCCCGCCGCCAATTTCCGGGTCCTGCGTCCAGTGATTCCCCGGGAGAAAACCGGCGTTGACGATATAGTTGATCGCCAGCGGTTCGCCGCTTTCAGCCAGAAACGATTTCATTTTTTCAGCCAGCGGCGCAAAGCGGCGATTATATCCGACCATGAGAAGCTGGTCCGGATTCTGCGCCGCCGCCAGGTACACGGAACGCAGTTCGTCGATCGTCAGCGCCAGCGGCTTTTCACAGTAAACATGTTTTCCGGCGTTCAGCGCGCGCACCGTCAATCCGCTATGCGCATGATGACGCGTGAGGATCACGACCGCGTTAACGTCCGGATCCTGAATCACGGCGTCAGCGTCCGCGGCGACCTTTGAAAAACCGAATTTCTCGCCGGCCTCCCGCGCCGTTCCTCCGCGTTCCGACGCGATCGACGTCAGCGTCACCGGCGCGCCCTCGAGCCGCATCATCGGCAAAAAGGTCGCGTTTGCGTAATTGCCGGCCCCGATCACGCCGACCGAAACCGGACCTGGCGCGATATCCGAACGGAGCGCGACCGCCTCCGCCGCGACCGGCTCCTTCGCCGTCGACTCATATTGAAGAAGGACGCCCAAATACGGTTCGCCGCTCTTTCCTTTAATAAGATCATACGCACGGACGCCCTCCTCGATCGGGATGCGATGCGAAATGAGCGGTTCGGTTCGAACCGCGCCGCGCGCGAGGAGAGAAACGAAACTTTCCATGTTCCGGCCTTCCGTCCAGCGAACGTACCCGATCGGATAATCCTGCCCCTTTTCCTCATACGAAGCGTCGTACCGGCCCGGACCGTAGGAACGCGAAACGGTAAAACGGATTTCCTTTTCATAGTAAATCTTCCGCGGAATATTCAGCCCGACCGCGCCGATCGAAACGACCGTCCCGCGATCCCGGCAGAGTTCCCCCGCCAGCGCGATCAGGTCACTTTCCTTCGACCCGGCGCAGATCAGCACATGATCAAAACCGCGCGCGCCGACAAGCTCCGCCGCTTTCCCTTTCACTGCGTCATTATGGCAGGCGTCCGCACCCAACTCTTTCGCCAGCGCGATTCGCGCTTCAGAGATATCGATCCCCAGCGTCACGCAGCCGGCCGCTTTGGCAATCTGAACCGTCAACAGGCCGAGCAGCCCCAGCCCGATCACCAGAACCGATTCGTCGAGCCGCGCCTCCGACAGTCGGAAGCCATGCATCGCGACCGCGCCCAACGTCGTAAACGCCGCCGCTTCGTCCGAAACGGTATCGGGAAGCTTTACGAGTAAATTTTTCGGAACGAGTTCGTATTCCGCGTGAACCGCGTAAGATCCCCCGCCGCAGGCAACCCGATCGCCGACACTGAACCCTTTCAGCTCAGGCCCGACGGCGACGATCACGCCCGCCGATGAATATCCGGGGAACATCGGCTGATCCAGACGGTTAAACGCTGATTCGAGCGTTGGAAGCAGGCCCTCGCGTTTCGTTTTCTCCAGAACCTGTTTTACGAGGTCCGGACGCGCGATCGCTTTTGCGGCCAGATTTTTCTCGGCAAATTCAGACGTCGTTCGTTCCGTCCCAGCGGACACGAGCGAGAACGTCGTCCTCACCAAAGCGAAACCCTTTCCCGGACGCGGAATCGGTACGTCCTTGACAAGAATAGAACCGCTGCGCATGTTTTGAATGAGTTGTTTCATGAAAGCTCCGTTTCCGTTCGAAAATCAGGCAACCCGATTCCACGATCCATCAGCTCCCAAACCGCGCTCCGCTCATGACGCCAGGAAGCGGGAGCCGAAGCCCTGAGATGATCCATCGCTGGGAATAGTTCCTGAAAATTCCAAAAATAATCAAAAAGAGCAGCACCGCGCAAATAATCAGCGCTGCCAGAAACCAGATATCCTCGATCTTTCGTTTCGGACTTTCCGAAGGCGGCGGTCCCGGAATTTCAGGATCATCGCCCGTCGTCTGGTCATACTGATCGCGCATCGTCGTCAGCCAGCTCGCCTCTGGATTCAGCGTCTTTGTCGGCGAAATTTCCGTCGCCCGGAGCCGATAGCGCTCCGCCATTCCGAAAATCGAGAGATCGCCGCTCGGGCGCGAATTCAGGATGAGCTTCTGGACATTTTCCGATTCATAAAGCGCGTCCGGCTTCGTCAGCGCGGCGATAAACTCCGCGATCGAGGCGAAGCGAAAAACGATCCTCGGCGACAACGCGCGCATGATCGCGTAATCGGCGTTATTCGGGAGCTGGCAGCCCAGCTGCGCAGGGGAACGCAGCTCGTCGTTCATCGCCCGCGTCGGCGCGTCGAGCGGGGTAATTCCGGTAATCGCCCGATAAATCGTCGCTCCCATCGCGTAAACGTCGCTCCAGGGCCCCTGAGCCGCCTGGCTGGTATACTGCTCCATCGGAGCGTACCCAGGCTTGACGATCGTTCGGACGCTCTTCGTCTCATCCTCGCGGCGAAAACGCGCCGCGCCGAAATCGATCAGCTTCGCAACGCCATCCGACGTGATAAAAATGTTATCCGGCGCGATATCGCGATGAAGCATGCCTTCATGATGGACCGTGTCAAGCGCTTCCATTGTCGGCAGCAACAGCGTCAACGCTTCCTGAAACGAGATCCGCCCGCCGCGAATCGCTAAATAATCCTTCAGCGAGTTTCCTTCAAGAAATTCCATCACGAAATAACCGGTATTATTCTCAAAGAAAAACGAAATAACGTCAACGATATTTGGCTGACCGCTGAGTCGGGAAAGAATCTGCGCTTCCTTATTAAAAAGCTCCAGCCCGCGTCGGAAGAACGCGCCGTTATCCGGGTTTGTCGGCTGAACGCGGCTCCCTGCCCGAAGAACCGAACCGCTCGGGAAATATTCTTTAATCGCGATACGGCGTTTGGAATGCAGCTCGTATCCCAGATAGGTAATTCCGAAACCGCCCTGACCGAGGACCCGTCCGACGAAAAAACCGTCGTGAAGGATCGTTCCCAGCGGAAGCGCCATTCCGCGGTCCCCTTCCGCCGCGTTATCATAACCGCAGACCGGACACGGATTCGCCCCGTTTATTCCGGAAAAGCAATTATAACAAGTCTGCCCCATCAGTCCCCGCGTTCCTTCCTTCAATACCCTCTCATGCTAATTTTATCATTGCAGAATACGTTCCAAGCGGAGGCTGCCTGAAATCTCGGCGTCCGGAGTTTCCGGCAATGTACCAAAGGCCAGCCGGGAGTTGGCTCGCAGCGGCAATAAATCGACTATAATTGATTAAAACGTTTGGCTCCTTGCCGGCTAAGAAAAAAGGAAATTCACATGGAAACAATTATCGAACAGGTATACGGACGAGAAGTCCTCGATTCACGGGGCAACCCGACGGTTGAAGTTGAAGTCGTTTTGGCCGACGGTAATTATGGCCGCGCCGCCGTTCCGTCAGGCGCTTCGACCGGTATTCATGAAGCGTTGGAGCTTCGCGACGACGATAAAGAACGCTATGGCGGTAAAGGGACGCTGAAAGCCGTCGAAAACGTTAATAACGAAATCGCCGACGAATTGATCGGAATGGACGCGACGGATCAGATCGAAATCGACCGCATGATGATCGATCTGGACGGAACGAAAAATAAAGGGAAACTGGGCGCGAACGCGATTTTAGGGACCTCGCTCGCGGTCGCGAAAGCGGCGGCCAACTCGTTAGGATTACCGCTCTACCGCTATATCGGCGGCGTCTGGGCGCATACGCTCCCGGTTCCGATGATGAATATTCTTAACGGCGGCGCGCATACCGGCTGGCAGTCGACTGACTTCCAGGAATTCATGGTCATGCCGTTTGGCGCTGAATCCTTCGCCGAAGGGCTCCGCTGGGGCGCGGAAATCTATCATAAGCTCAAAGCCGTTCTCAAGAGCCGCGGCTACACGACGCTCGTCGGCGACGAAGGCGGATACGCCCCTGCGTTGAAGACGAACGAAGAAGCCGTCGAAGTGATCCTTGAAGCGATCGAGAAGGCTGGATACAAGGCCGGCGTCGACGTCGCGATCGCGCTCGACCCCGCCAGCTCCGAACTCTACGACGAAGAAACAAAACGCTACAACCTGCGCAAAGAAGGCAAAATGCTTTCCAGCGACGAGATGGTCGCGTTCTGGAAGAACTGGATCGACAAGTATCCGATCGTCTCGATTGAAGACGGCCTGGCGCAGGACGACTGGGACGGATGGAAAAAGCTGGTCGCTGAAGCCGGGGACCGCCTCCAGATCGTCGGCGACGATCTCCTCGTGACCAATCCGGAACGCGTCCGCCGCGCGATCAAAGAATCCGCCGCCAACGCGCTCCTCGTCAAATTCAACCAGATCGGTTCGCTGACCGAAACGATCGAATCCGTTGAAACCTGCCAGCGCAACGGATGGCGCGCGGTCACGTCGCATCGCTCCGGCGAAACCGAAGACAGCACCATCGCCGACCTGTCGGTCGCGCTCAACATGGGCCAGATCAAGACCGGCGCTCCGGCCCGATCGGACCGTGTCGCGAAATACAACCAGCTGCTTCGGATCGAGGAAGAGCTGGGCGACGCCGCCGTTTACGCCGGATGGAACGCGCTCGCTTTCCGCGCCAATAAGTAAACCCGCTTTGCGCGGGTGCAGCGCGGCTGTCATGAAACGGATCTCGCTGAATTAAAAATTCGTTTGAAATTGCTGGCGAATCGTCATTCCCAATAACGGAACGGCGATTCGCCGGAATTATTTTATATTATTTTTACATAAGCTCCTGTTTGCGGCATGGCGCAACGAAAGCTCCCCGCTTTTACGTCAAGCTTTTGAAACCTTTTTCAGAATTCATCGTATATCGAATAAAGAAACCGTTCCCTCAGCGCGTAAACCGGATAGAATTAAGCCAGCGAAATCCAACCGAAGGAGAAGAAATATGGATATCGAAAAAATTATCAAGGAAGTCCGCGAAGCGATTATCGAAGGCAGTGAACAGGTCGCCAACTCGATCATGGACAGCGAAGCGTTTGAAAAATACCGAAATTCCCCTGATAAAATCGGGGATTTCGTCGACGATCTTTCCGTCGGAATTAATCACCTCGGCGATCAGATCGGCGACTGGTTCGAAAAAGCCAAAGGGTCGACGGAACCAGTGATCAGGAAAACCAAGGCGGCGATCTACGAACGGATTTACGCCGAATACCGAAAGGCCGGTCTCCCGTTCGGCGATACGCACGAAGGTTTCATGAAATGGGTCAATCAAAACGGGACGGAGCTCCGCGCCGGTCTTGAAAAGGGCCTCGACGGAAGCCGGGAGGCGATCCTCAGCGCCGCGAAACAGGCGAAATCGGCGATCGAAAATGCGCTTCAACCGAAAAATAATGATGACGCAGAGGAAGTCGACAGCGTTATTATCGAAGAAACGATCGACCGCGTTCTGAAAGAAACGGAGAGCACCGATCCAAACGCTTCCAAAGACGCGTAGTTCCCGCCTGATCCGGATAAAGCATGCGAGGGCCTGCGTTCAAAAGGCCCTCGCTTCTCTTTCCTCGCGCTACCCGTTCGCTTATCCGTCGACCGGCCTGGCGAAAACCGCGCGGCGATCGGTATATCCGCCTTCCACCGACTCATTCTCGCAGGTTACCAGCACGATTGATCCCGGATTCGAAACCGTCAGCGTTTCGATCGTCTCGAATTCGTCCGGCGCAACCAGCCGGTTCTCATATACCTCAAACGTCAGGATCGTCCCATCGTCCTTCCGGACGAAGACCCGGTCGCCGATTTCCAGCGTTCCAATCGTCAGGAACGGACCCGCCTGATCCGGACCTAAATGATTATGCCCCGCCAGGATCGAAACGCCGTCGCCGGGAAGATCGAACCCCTCCAGGACGCCGGCCTGCGAACGCAGCGAGCTGACGTCCCATGTGTTTCCCGCGAACGGAACGACGACGATTTCAGCCGTGATATTCGCGGCCGGCAGCTCCAGCTGCATCCCGGTCGACGGCAGCGCCGCCACCGGGGCATCACTCAAACGCACAAACCCCGTTTGCGGAAAGCTCACGTCGAATTGATCGTACGGATCATCCTGGTTCGGGCCCGGAACGTACGCGTTGGCCTGCTTCGCCACGGGAGAAGCCGCTGCCTTAAGCTCCGCCTGAACGGCCTGTCCGGCGTTCGCGCCGGTAAATGGACCCGCTTCAGGGGGCAGCGCCGAAGCCAGCGCTGGAACCGGCTGTGGATCCGAATCCGGAGCGGGCGCCCCATCCTCGAACGGAGAAAGCTCTTCGGCAGCCGCGACCCGTTCAAGCGTCGTTTCTCCCGAAGCTTCGATCGCCATGTCAGCCGGCGTCGTTTCGGCGGGCGCTTCAGCAGCCCCATCCGCAAAATCCGCCGAACCGGAACCCGCGGAGAAGTCTTCCCCAGGCAGAGGCATTGCTTCGAACGGCGAATCGTTAAGTGCGTCGGACAGCGCGACCGGCGCGGCCGTCCCGTCATACGCTGAATCTCCGCTTCCGATCGCGGCGTCCGCGTTCATCGATTCCGCAACCGTTTCAGCGGACGAATTCGGCTCAGAGGGAATCGGATTTCCAAGAGTCAGCGAAACCTCGCTTCCGTCCGGCGCGTAAAAGCCATCCAGGACATGCGGGTTCCAGGTCTGAATTCCGTCCGTTTCGTCCGTTCCAAGCTTCAGCGCCTTCGCGCCGACGAGCAGGACCGGGTCGCTCTTCCCCCCGTCGGGACGAACCGGATAGAACGTCGCAGCTTTCGCGAGAAGCGCATCGTCAACACGCTTCGAGCCAGCGCCCGGATCCGTCGGCATCGGCTCAGGCACGGCAGCCGACGCCGCCGAAGCGGAAAGGGCAGCATCCACTTCCGAAGTCCAGATCGGAGTCAGCTCGATCGAATTTTCCATGATAATTTCCTCGCCGATCCTGTACGTCCGGCCGCTGGCATCCCGCCAGCCGGTAATCATAAAACCGCTCCTGACCAGTGGATCCGGATTCCCGTCCGAACCGATTCCGAAGTTTCCTAAAATGACCGCCTTATCGCCGCGGCGATACGCTGTCCAGTCTTCAACGACCGTCCCGGACTCCGCTTCGCCGGATCGGTAGGCAATCGTCAACCCATCGTCCGCGTCCGCTTCCTGAATCGTCACTTTCGTATCACGATAAACCGGTAAGTAGAACCGTTCCGTATCTTCCTCGACGGATACGCGCAGCGTATACGTCCCCGGTTCGATAAACTGACCCGCCTGGCAGCTGTCAAAAGCGACGCCGTCGTCAGAGCAAGCGAAAATCAGCGCGGCGTCAGAAACAGGCTTTTTTTCCGAGCCGGAAACGAGGAAAACGTCCGCGTCAAAATATTTCTCAAACGCGTCAAGCCAATTCCCTGTACCGTCATAGACGATCGGCGCTTTCTGGTCCGAGAGGTCTATCTCAGTTTCACAGTAGTTCACCGCGCTGCATTTGATCTCGGCGGCCCAGACAACCCGAACGCCGAGCACAGCGAAAACGCCGATACAAATCAGCAGCCCGATCCAGAGCTGACGAATTCCGAAGCGCCTTAATTCAATATGGTTCATTCCGTTTTCACTCCATTTCTCCATGTGACAATTCCACAAGCGCAGCTATTAAAGTCCTTTTATTCTCTTGTGCAAATGATATGCCAGCTTGAAAAAAGGCGGAAACGGGAAATCGAGCTCAGCTTTCGCCGAGGAATCGATAAACGACCCGACGGAATTCGTCCTCGTCAACCCCCGCTTCCGCTTTCAGCGCCTGCATCGTCCGGACCGCGTTCCAGCCCGCCTGACTGGCGCGCAGGTTGTCGCTGACGTTGATATCGGCGCCAATCATGCGGATTTCAGCGTCAGGATCAACGCGCCGACCCGCCAGCGCCGCCCGCGAAACGACATGCGCCAGAAGCTCGCGGAGCTGATCGAGAAAGAACTGCTGCCGCTGTTCATAGCCGCGATACGCCGACCCGCCCGACGCCTCCGCCGAGGCTTTATTCTCCGATTCCGGCTCCGCGAGAAAATGCAGCGGGACGCCGGCGCCTACCGCGATCATTTTTTTCAATGCGATTCCGTCTTCCCCTGCTTCATGGCTTTCGAGCCGGGGTGAAAGAACCGACCAGTCCTCCTGCTCGGTCGTGACCAGAATCGATCCGGGAGAAGGCGGCTGCGCGTTGAGCGCTTTCTGACGCAGCGTCCGCTGGGCTTCACTGGCCAATCTCGATTTGACGACGAAGAGAAAACTGTTGCGATAGCGGTTCAGCCGCGCGCGATCTTCGAGCCATCCGGAATAACGGCGGATCCATCTGATCACCGGGACTAAATCGGAGCTCCCCCAGACCGTCCCGACCGGGCGATTAACTGCGACATGATAAATCGCATCCGCGGCGGTCGGAAGCGTCCGGTCAGCGGCGGCAACGCGTTCCGTCCGATATCCGACGGCGCCGTCAAACGCGCCTGAATCGGCGCGAATTTCGTAAGCGACCGCCGTTTCGGCGTCCCTCGGAAGCGTATCGATCCGGACGATCGCCGACGCCGGGATCGCGCGAATATACGTCTGCCCGCCCGCGTCGGTCGTCAGCCGCAAAAATAAATTTCCGCTCCGCGCCAGTTCGTCCGACCAGTCCGCGACGCGGCGATCGAGCTGATTCAGCGGATGGGTCCAAAAGCTTCGCAAAAAGCGTTCCGTCTCAGGATCGGACACCTGAAACGCGACGCCGCGACCGACTACATACTGGGTCGTCAGCGAGACGATCCGCCGGGCCAGCGGATTCTCGTACCAGGCTCTCAACGACGCCGCATACCCGGAATATCCGTCCAATCCATCGGCAGGCCCCGACGTTCCCCGCGGGCAGGCCGCAAAATCCTCCATCTCCGAAAAAGCTCCGCCGGTCGTTTCGCCGAAAACGCGCGCCAGCAGCCGCCGAATCAATGACTGTCCGTTCATGGTATCCTCCGCTGTTTCTGAGTTGTTTTCGATTAACCGTAACGGCGGACGACGAAAAAAGAACCTATGAAAACTCATAGGCTCCCGCTCTGAGCAGCGTTTCTTCAGCAATTTACGGAAAACTTAACCGACAGAGTCGGGATCAGCGCGGTTTCGAGCTGATGACTTTTTTTCAGATGATCCCCATTTTCTTCCGGTTCGTTTCCATCCAATCTTTCGCGTAATCGACCAGCAAGCGAACGGGGATCAGTTTACTTTCCGCCGCGCCGATCCGCCCTTTAAGGACCGCGTCCGTCTCCGATTCAAAATCCGCCCCCAACGCAGGAAAATCGGCGGAATACCAATCCGGCTCTTCGAACCAGACCCACTCCCGCTTTCCATCTTTGATCATCGCGCAGCCGGAGCGCGTCGTTCCGGTCCGACCGGATAAGACTTCGGCTAAATGCAGCGCGGTACAGCATTCGTACGAAACCCCGATCAGCAGGACCCGCGCGTTCAGCCGGTACAGCGCCCCAAGCGGACTATCCATGCCAAACGCCGGCGTCAGAACATGGGTCTCAAGAATCTGGCTGCTGTACTTTCCGTTGGCTGCGAACGAAACCTGCGGATGGTTCGAACGGCGGGATTTAGGATAAACGCGAAAAAGCTCGGGAATACGTCCAACCCCGCGGGTTGGGGTACGCTCCTTATCAAAAGGCGGCATCTCCCGGCAAATCGTCTCAAACCAGTCGTTCGGAACAGGGGGATTCCTCCACTGGCCAGGGTCGCTGTTGTCGCTCGATTGCGCCGGCATGACAACCGTCCCGCTCCCCCCGACCGCAGAAAGCAGCGCGTCGATCACCGTCCGTTCGCCGCCGACCGTCCAACCGATTTTCGAGAGGGACGAATGAACCAGGACGACATCCCCAGCAGCCAACCCAATCGATTTCAAGCCAGTCCGAATACCTTCAAACGTATTCGGATATTCGCTTCTTTCGATGACGCGCTGCTCCCCTTGCCTTTCGCTGATAAGCATGCAGTCTCTTCCTATCCAAGACGAATCAAAAAGTCTTCCAGTCCGAACCAAACCATAAAATTATCGTTAGTTACCTGAAGCCCCGGAATTATCAGCGTCGAAAACAAAATACTGAATATCGCTGAATTCACAGGACTGCCCGTAATCGAAATTCGTCCCGGAAAAAACCGTGAGTCCGGCGTCGCCCTTCATGAACCAGGAGGCGTCGGTAACCGTCCCCATCAGCCGCCCGTTGTACATAACGGTCAGCTTATTGTCAACCGCGATCAACGTCAGCAGCGCTTCCCCCTCTAACGACCAGGTCCCATAGGAATACTGAATAATCGGAACGAAGCTCCCGTTCCGAACCCCCTGAAGGTAAATCAGCCCATCGAGCGCAATGAACGCCTGGACATAGTTCGAAGCATCGACGCGCCGGATCGTAAAGCCGCAGCCCGCATGTGGAAAATCCGGATGATCGTACGCCGATTTGAATTTAATCTTCGCCTGGATCATCGCGTCAAACGCATGATGATCAAACATTTCCTGATCGAAATAGCCCATATTCGCCAACGTCAGCGTTTTCCCCTCGATCGGGTAAAAGCGCCCTTCAATGCCTGGAATCCGCCCTTTCAGGTAAAGCATCCGCAGCGACCGCGACAGGTCTCCCGGAACGCCGCCGCCCGATTCTGACGCCTCGGCGGGCTGCGGCGAGACAGATACGCTGAAACGCCGAAAGTCGATCGTCGCCTGATCCGTTCCGATCGGCTGCGCAAAGAGGCCGATATTTCCATCCGAATTCCCAACCCGGAAGGTATCGACAAAATCGCCCGCTATCAGGAAATCCGCCCACCCGCCGCGGACCTGAATCTGAACCGGGATCATGTCGCCGGGATCGACCGCGGTAAACGGCGTAAACGGGATCATCTCACGCCACTCACCCGCTTCGTTCCGAAACAGCGCGTACGTCCGATCAGAGCAGACCATGAAATTGTAAAATGAGCCCTCCTTTTCGGCGAACACAACCCCGGAGCATACGTAAGGTTCAAACGCAGGCATCTGCACATTCATTTCAATCTTCAGCTGATAATCAGCCGGGATCGTCAGGTTCGGAATCGCAGCCAGACTATATTTCCTGTCCGCAGACTGGATCGTCCACCGGTACGCGCCGTCAGTCAGGCTGCGGCTGATCGTAACGCCGGCCTCCTGCATATCGCCTAACGGAAGCGCGAAGTTCTCCGGCTCCGCGATCGAATCTTCAAAAACAGGGACCCAGATCGTTTCGTCCGAGGGCGGCACTGCGTCATCCGCCGCGCACGCCGGAAAAGCCGCCGCACATGTGAAAAGAACCACCGCAGCGAGTACCAGCGCCCATTCGGCGCTCCGGAAGCGAAAGCCTGAAAAGCCGAAAGAATCGATTCTCTTTTTATTCATGATTTCTCCTGATATCCTATCCTCCCGCCCGCCTACAGCAGCGAGACCGGGTCCATTTCAAAACGCGCTTCGCCGAAATTAAACCCACGCAGCGTTTCGGCGATCCGCGCCCCGCGCAGAACCACCTGCCAGCGGTAACGATCGTTCAGCTTCTGGTAAAAACAGGGCGCCGGACCGATCAAACGGATCTCTCCGCCATGCCGCGCGATGACGTCCCGAAGCTCCGCCGCTACGTGAAGGCAACGGGACTGGGCCCGCTCCGGGCTTCCGTTCGTGATCAAAACGCGCGCCATTCGCGAAAACGGCGGATACCCCAACCTGCGCCGGTACGCCAGCTCCTGCGTATAGAACGCGTCGGCGTCGCCCGTAACCGCCGCGACCAACGAATAACGCTCCGGCTGATACGTTTGCAGGATGGCGCGGCCGGGAATTTTCCCCCGCCCGGCTCGTCCGATAACCTGCGTCATGAGCTGATAGATCCTCTCGTCGGCGCGATAATCCAATAATCCGCCGCCAATCTCCGCGAGAACAACGCCAACGAGCGCGACGTCGGGTAAGTCGAGCCCTTTCGAAACCATCTGCGTTCCGATCAGCATGTCCGCCTCCCGGTTCATAAAGCGCGACAGAATATCCTCGACCGCTCCTTTTCGCCCGGTCATATCCGAATCCAGGCGCAAAATCCGTGCCTGAGGGAAGGTTTCTTTTGCAAGAAGATCAACCTGTTCAATACCAGCGCTGAACCGATTGATCTCCGGCGATCCGCAATGCGGACAGGCGTCGGGAACCGCGGTCTTGTAGCCGCAAAAATGACATTCCAGCCGCCCGGTCGACTGATGCAGCGTGAGATTCAGGTCACACTTCGGGCACTTGAACGCCTCGCCGCAGGCAGCGCAAAACGTATAAGCATACGAACCGCGCCGGTTCATGAACAGGATCGACTGACGCCCCGCGGAAAGCGTCCGGTTGACAGCACCGATCAATTCCCGGCTGAAAAGCGACCGATTCCCGGCCTTAAGCTCTTCACGGAGATCGACGACGGTCGCTTCTGGGACAGCCGCCAGTCCGGGACGCGCCGTCATCCGCAAAAATGTCCAGCCAGACCGTTCCGCTTTGTACCGCTGCGCGACGGTTGGCGTCGCCGAGCCGAAAACGACGGTCGCGCCGGCAATTTCTCCATAAGCGACCGCCAGCGGACCCGCCGAAAAATACGGCGCGCTTTCCGATTGGTAATACGAATCGTCATGGCACTCATCCATCAGGATCAGGCCCAAATCCGGTAACGGAACGGCAAAGGCGGAACGCGTCCCGACGATAACGCGAGCGCTTCCGGAGCGTCCCGCGTTCCAGGCATCGAACCGCTGGCCTTCAGACAGTTTCGAATGATAAACTGCGACCTGTTCCGGGAACCGGGCGCGGAAGCGGGCGGCGAGCTGCGGCGTCAGTGCGATTTCCGGAACCAGGACCAGGACCTGTTTCCCGAGCGCGATCGCCTCGTCGGCAGCGCGTAAATAGACCTCGGTCTTCCCGGAACCGGTAACGCCCTGAATCAGCACGGCGCCGTCGTCAGCGCCGCCGCTTAACCGCGAAGAAATTGCGGCGACCGCGGCGGCCTGCTCCTTCGTCAGCTGGATATCCGATACCGCCGGATAATTCTCCGGAAGCGTCTCCGTGTATTCCCGGACGACGTCAAGCTCAACGATTTCCGCAAGGCCCAGCCTGCAGAGCGCCATCAGATCAGCCATGCTCCCGTCGCAGGCATGAATTGCCTCCGCCGCCTGCGTCGGAGAATTATGATTCCGCAGCCAGGTTACGATTTCACAGCGCCGCGTATGAGCCGGTTCGGATTTCGCCAGCCGCCCCTTCCGCTCCTCGGCAAACGCCTGCCCCGCGTCCGTAAGCCGAACGCCTTTGACCGTCCTTTTCTTATCTCGCGGCCTTTTCAAAGCCAACCGCCGCGCGACTTTCCCCGACCGGATTAAACGGACAATGACTTTATCCAGATCAGCCTCGAACGGAAATTCAGCCGCCAGCGCTTTCTCCGGAACCGCGGCGCCGATCGCTCGCTGAAGCCCGGCGAGCCGGGAGAAAACACGGTCGCCAACCGGCGCCGACGGATCGAGCGCATCATCGAGGATGCGCCCCTGGAGAGGCTCAGCGGTCAGGACCTCAGGCGGAATTTCAAGGAATGCTTCGGATAAGCGCCGAATCTTCTCAGGCATCACCACATTCATACAGGCAGGCAGGGGGGAAAGCGTCCATTTCGCAAGATCCAGCCCTAATTTCAGCTGGGCCGCAGTGACGATCGGGGTCTCGTCGATCAGGAAAAGGATCTCTTTAAGCCGGTCGATCTCGCTCACAGCCGCAAACCCGATGATAATACCCTGAAGATAATCGCCGCCAAGCGGAACCGCAACGAGACTTCCCAAGGCGGCCCGGTCACGAAGCGATTCGGGAACCGCGTAATCAAAGACGCCGTCGCCTCGCGGAATCGCGGTCAGAACTTTCGCGATTTTTCTTTCGTCCCGAGCTTCCAATCCATTCTCAGAGCAATCCAATTTCATCCCTCAGCTATTTCCCGCTTAGCGGAGAAAATACCACCAATGCAGCGACAACGCGTTCACCAGCGCCCCGGCGATCGTCAGGATGATAAAAAACCAGGATGCCCGGCCGCGCATTCCCGCCGCAATCAGGAGAAAAAGCGGGAAAACAAAATCCATCAGGTACCGGTACCCAATCTGCTCCGCGCCGGTATTATGATACATCAGCAGCATTCCAACCGAAAGCAGGATCGAAAGCCAGGCGCCCGCACGCCAGATATCGGTCTGGACGCGATTTTCGGAGGGAACGCTTCCGCGCCGGAAAGCATAAACGATCGGCGGCGTCATGATAAATATCGAGTATCCCGCGATCCCCGGCCGAAAATAAACCGATCCGCCGTTCAATCCGACGTGCGGCAGCGCCGTTATCATCACGCGCCAATTAATCGGGAGAAAATGCGGATGGAACATGCCGTATTGACGGGCGGCTTCAACGATAAAAGGCGCGCCATTAATCGTCACGTACCCGAAATCAAGCCCATCGCCAAAACGCAGCCAATTATACGCCAGCAGCAGCGCAACCGAGAGGACGACCGGAATCGCGGCCTGAACCGACCAGCGAAAAAACGCCCGCAGCGTGAACGCCGCGCGCGCGCGCATCCGCGCAATCTCTATTCCGGCGAGAAAAAGCGCGATCGGGAAAACGTTCGGACGACAGAGCATCGCGCAGCCGAGCATCACGCCGGTCAGCCACGGAGAGCCGCCGCGAAGCGCCGCCAGACATGACAGTCCAATAAAACAGACGGTCATCAATTGAGCGACGAACCACATCTGCCCCAGCGTAACGAGCCAGAGTCCATCCGTGCCGAGTACGAAGGCGACCGCCAGCCAGAAAATCGCAGCTTCAGTCAGCTCGAAAAAACCTTCCCGTATCGCCGCGCGTACCGCCCAGATCAGGATCAGGACGTTTAACGCGCCAACCAGCGCCGAAACGACGGTCATATTCACGCCATCCAAACCCAGCCAGGCGACGAACGGAATCAGCACGAGAGCAGGCATCGGCGGATTCGGAACATACCAGCGCCCCTGGAACAGGGTCAGATCATGATTCGTCGGCGGATTTTCCAGATACAGCCTTCCCTTCAGGAACGCATCGGCCAATTCTCCCCAGTACGCCTTCGCTGGGGTATCAGTCCGCATCACCCAATAAGCGGTCAGCCGGAAAAAAGCGAACGTCAGCGCAAAGATAAACGCATCGGTCAGGATAGAGTCGATCCAATTCGGAACCAGGTTCCGCTTTTTTTTGAACGCATGAGCCAGCGCCAGCAGGCCCGCGAAAATCGGAGCTGGGAGAAACGTTGCGCCCGGATGAAACAAACGCCGGTCCCAGTCAATCATGTCATAATACGCGAACGCGGCCGCAAAAATGAGCAGGAACAGGCAGATTTCGCTCCAACGCAGAAACGGCCGATCCCGATCCTCTGCAGCGCACATCCGTCCGAGGCACAGCGAGAGCTGAACCGCCTGAAGCACGATCCAAACCAGCAGCGGCCCCAAGCGCGCGGAGATCGAACGGGCTGTCCCGTCCAGCGCATGCGCCGGGCCAACCGCGAAAAAAACCAGGGCCGCCGTCAGCCAGAAAAATCCCCATGCCACCAGCCGGGCGGTATTTGCCGCCGCCCGAAGCGTCCGGAAGGTACGAAGGCTGCGCTCGATCCGCTCGGCGAAAACGAATACGCCAAACCAGCCGGCAGCAGCGACGATCATCAGCGCAGCGATTATCAGCCGTTCGCGCGACAATCCGAACAGAACGGCGCTCGCGCTCTCAGACCTCGTCCAAACGCTCAAACCAATCGCCAGAACGCCCTCGATCGCTGAGAACAGCGCTATCCGCCGCAGCGTCAGCTGCCGGCGCGTCCATATCGAGAATCTTTCGCCCAGACCCATGAGATAATTTTACTGCAACGAATGACGAAAGCGGAATCCCGCCGTTGGTATAATGGCATTATCATGCTTATTGGGAGGATTGAGATGAACAACAAAGATTTTTTACGAATCAACGTCGGTTACCTCTTAAATCAAGCGGTCGGAACCTATCGCGACGTTGATTTTGAAACGCCGCATCTTGAAATCGACGCTGATTTTCAGGTCGATAACTTTAAAGGAACCGCGCGTCTCTGCCGCGTCCAGCAAGGGATCCTTGTAAAGATGAATTGTGAAGGAGATACGGAACTCGATTGCGTCCGCTGCCTGACGCCGTACATGCAGCATATAACGGTTGAATTCGACGAGCTGTTCGCGCTCCCCAACCTGAGGCAGAACCAGGACGCGGATAATTTCCTCCCCGAGAACGGAAATATCGACCTGTTTCCGCTGGTGGACGAGTTTATGACGATAGAAATCCCGATCAAACCCCTCTGCGACGAAAACTGCAAGGGACTGTGCCAGGAATGCGGCGCAAATTTAAACATTGAACGGTGCCAACATTACCCCGCATAACGCTCCTTTACAAAAAAAGCGGCCTCAAGCCGCTTTTTTTGTAAAAATCTGAGGATTATCTTTTCCGCAGCATTGCGACCGTATCAGCCGCGGGCTTCAACTCGCGAAACCGTATCGTTACGACGAACCCGTCGACCTGAACGAGATACTCCGAGGGAAGATCGCCAACCTTCAGCTGGTACGCGTACGGTTGACCGGCGTCGGTCAGACCGATCATATCTGTCCATTGATACTTCGTCACCCCATTCGGGAACGAAACCCGTTCCAGATTCAACGCGGCATCGTTGAGACTGCGCTGCAGCGTCAGCTCAACGGTCGGATGCGGCCCCGGAACGTCGATCCAGCGAATCTCAGCGTCGATCTTTCCGGTCTGCTGGTACAGGGCCGGTTCATAGCGATAGGTCACGGTCAGGCCTTCCGAAACTCCCGAATAATTTACCAACGGCTCGGCATTGACCAACGCATATCCGAAAGCACCGCCCTGATCGTCGGTCAGCGGCAGGCTCTTCCATACGTGAGCGAGTTTCCCATTCGGAATCTCAACCGTATCGATATTTTCGGTCGTTCCGTCTGGAAGCGACCGTTTCAGCGACACTACCGCGGTTGGATGCGCCGTTGAGTTCCCCTCCCAGATAATCCGTCCGATAACGTCGCCCACCGGCGGTTCATACCGGTTCAGGAGGGTCAGCCCGTCTTCGATCTTCCGATAATTTTCCGGAACGACCGGTTCGCCGATCGAATACTCGTAGAGAACGCCCTCTTCGTCGTACAGCGGGAGCCCGCTCCAAACAACCGCCTGGTTCTTGACGCCGGTCGTCGTGCCCGCTTCGATCCGCCTCAGTTCGCCAACCGCTTCGCCGTTGCAATAGAGCTGGACCTCGACGGCAGGACGCGGCAGCTTCATCCCGTTTTCCCACTGGATCGTTCCCTGAACCGAGCCAAGCGGCGACTGATACGTGTAAACCGCTTTCAGCCCATCGACAGACGCCGCATAGTTGTTGATTGCGGCGCTGTTCATCAGCGAATAGGCATACGGGTTGCCTTCCGCATCGGTCAGCGGCAGCGACGGCCAGACATGCGTCGTCACGCCATCCTGGAACGACGTTGAACCGACCGATTCGATAACGCCTCCTTCTGCACGGCGCATCAGCTGCACCGTGACGGTCGGGCGGGGATCCGGGCCATTTTTCCATTCAATTTTCCCGGTAATATCCTCCAATTTTGATACATACCGGTTCGTAATTGTCGTATTGTCCGTCTGGAGCTGCTGGTAACCCTCCGGAACCTCAACCTGCTTGATCCGATAAGCGTAAGCGCGTCCGTTGGCGTCGGTTTCCGGAACCTCGGTCCAGGTCATGACGCTTTCCGTCGCGCCGATTCCTTCCGGACCGCTCCCAGCCGGCATCCTGTCTTCGCCATAGGGAACGCCGTCCCGGAGCAGCTGGAGCTGGACCGCCGGACGCGTCAGCGCCGATCCACCCACCCAGACGATCCGAAATGCCGGCGTGATCATGCGCGTCTGATACCGCTCGGTAATCCGAAGCGGCTCCGACGGATCGCTTTCGTCGTTCCAGCGTTCGTCGTCTCCCGTCAGGTTTTCAACGGAATACCGATACGGGACTCCCTCGCTGTCGGTTCGATCAACGCACCAGGTTATCGTTTCCGTCGTCTTCGCCGCGCCGGCGGGCTGCGGCGAGGGTTTGACCATGACTGGATTCGTCTGCGCACAGATTTTCCCATCGATACGGTCCGCCGACGTCAGCGCCACTGGCGCCGCGTTCCCGTCTCCGCTGGCGCGCTTCAGCTGCAAATTTGCGTCCGTCCTCTGGAGCTGACCGCCGAAACGAACGAGCTCCGCCTGAACCGGAATTTTTTCAGATTGATACGCGTACGTCAGCGTCAATCCATCCTCCGTAACGAGATAATTCGCCGGCGGCTTTGGATCATGAACCGTATATTGATATGGCTGGCCGGCGGCATCGGTCTCGGTCACGTCCAGGCAGTCCGCCGACTCATCTCCCTCATCGCACCAAGTGATCGCCGCGCCGCTGTCGTCGGCCAAAGCGGCCTCCGGGAGAACCGTTTGCGGCGCGCCGACTTGCTTGCCGTTCCGCAGCAGCTCCAGCGTAATTACCGGACGCGGAAGCGCCGAGCCTCCGATCCAGCGCACGAAAAGCCGCGGAGAAACCGGGCGCGAATGATACGTGCTGACAAGCCTGAAAGGATCAGATTCATCAACAGATTCCGTCCAGAGCGGCGAATCGCTTTCAGCCTCGACGACCTGATATGTAATTGGGTTACCTTCTGAATCGTATTCGTCGACGCACCAGTTGACCGCAACGGTCAGCGGATTCAAGCGGACCGCGTCCGGGTCCGGGTTCAGCCGAAGCGGGTTGTCCGCCTCACAGCTGACGCCATCGATCCCGTCTGCAGCGGTCAGCAGGACATCATGGGCCCGGCCCTCGCCGTCGAGCTGCTGCAGCCGCAGCTCGGCAGGCTGCCGCACGTACTGCCCATCGATCCAGACCTTTTGGACACGGACGATTTTCTTGTCCGATCGAAACGTATGCGTAACCGTCAACCCGTCGACAGCAACGTCATAATTCGCCGCCGGGACCGGCTCAAAAACAGAGTACAGAATCGGACGCCCCTCCAGATCGGTTTCAGGAAGCGCGCTGAAACCGGCGTTCGGGAAGGCACGGACGAGATCGATTGCCTCGCCCGCGCTCGTCCCGGAAAGCCCATCCGATTGAATCGTAACCAGGCTGCCAAGCTGCGTTCCATTGCGAAGAAGCGCCAGCGTAATATCCGGGTGAACATAGTTCGCGCCCCCCTCCCAGTTCACAGCAATTTTCGGCTCTGCGTCAGGGATCCGATAGCGTTTGACAAGCTGAAGCGGAGAATCGGCGCTCGCCGGGAGCCAATATGGTGAAGTCTCCGCCTCGGCCTCCGCCAGGAAATATTCGATCGGCTCCCCACTCGAATCCGTCGCGTCAACGCACCAGGTCACGCTGAGCCGTGTCTGGTCGTTCTCAGTCAGCGCGCTGACAGGAATCAGCGTCGCCGGATTTTCCATTGCGCAGTTTTTCCCTTCGATTACATCCTCCGCGCCGATCGGGACCCGTTCCGGATCGCCCCCCGCGACGCGGCGCATCAACTCAGCCCGAACCGGAAGGCGCTTTAATTGACCGTTAATCCAGGTAACCCCGCCGGTCACGCCCGTTTTCGGCGGAACGTACGTATTCGTCACGGTCATCCCATCCTGCGTGGCGCGATAATTTTTCGGGACGCTCGGCTGGTTCAGCGTATAAACGTACGGTTTGCCCGTCGAATCGGTCGCCGTCAGTCCGCAATCAGGCGCAGACTGCAAATCATAGCAGCTGTCGATCGTAAACTTCGTTTCCGTTCCTTCGCCCGGAGCCGCGGTCAGAGGAATCGAATTTCCAATCCGAGTCCCGTTCCGATAAAGTTCGAGGAAAACCGGCGGACGGAACGTCTTCTCGCCCTGAACCCAGACGACGCTTCCCGACAATGAGATCGGGGGCGGATTATAGCGAAGCGTCAGCGCCAGCGGCGCGTCCGACGCCACAGCTTTCGCCTCCCAATTTTCGGTCAGCTTTTCCACCCCGATCTGATACTGAATTTTCGAACCGTCAGCCGCAAATTCGTCAACGCACCAACGGACCTGCTGCGACGGATCCATATCAGGATCAGGCGGCGTCATACGGACCGGATTTCCCGCAGCACATTCGCTTCCTTCGATCCGGTCCGCCTCGGTCAGCTCGACCGGCCGCGCGGCACGGGTCGCGGGGTCAACCTTCAGCAGCGAAAGAAAAACCGGGCTGCGAACCGTCTCGCCGTCGATCCAGGTCAACCGTGCGTCGACGCCGATTTTCCGGGATTGGAAGACCGCGGTCAGCTTCATCCCTTCAGGCGTAATCACGTAATTCTCCGGCGTTTCGACCGGATGAATCGAGTAAATCATCGCGCTGCCGTCGATCGCTGACGCGGGGAGATCGTCCGGCGTTAATCCGGGAACCAGCGAAATCAGCGAAACCGGCACGCTCACGCCACTCCCCGATCTTCCGTCCGAAGCGAAATGAAACGCAGGTGCAACCGCCTCGCCGTTTCGGCGAAGCTCGAGCGTCAGCGCAGGATGAAGCGCCATATCGCCGCCAACCCACTCGATCGTCAGCCGCGGATCCGCAGGAAGAACGCGAAACGTTTTTACAATCTCCAATGCCGAATCCTCGCCGGCCGAGCTCACCCAGGGCGTCTCTGCGCCCGGAACGATCTTTTCCCCGTCCTCTTCGACGAAATAATTGTACGGGTTCCCGTCGATATCCGTTTCAGGAACACACCAGGTAACGGACTCGGTTCTCTCGTCCGGCTGATCCAGCGCTCTGATCGGCGCGATGATCGCGGGATTAGCGACCGCGCAGTTCTGATCCGAGACAGCCGTCAGGATATCCTGCGGAACCGCTTCCGTCGTCCCTTTCGCGTTCCGGCGAACCAACCGCAGCGCGACCGGTTCGCGCATCAGCTGGCCATGGATCCAGGTTACCTTTCCTGTGACCGGGATTGTTCGCGGGATCAGCGTGTTCGTAACCGTCAGGCCTTCCGTTGAACTCATATACCCTTCCGGCTCGGCCGGCTGAATCACAGTGTAATCGTAACGAACCCCAAATGCATCAGTCACCGGAACGTCTTCCCAGGTCGCCTCGCTCTCCGTCACGCCCGGCTCCTCCGATTCCGGAATAACGACCGGACCTCCGTAAAGGCTCCCGTTCTGGAGCAGCAGCAGGCTTGTTTTGGGGCGAATCGCGTCCTGTCCACCGCGCCAATAGATTTTCGCGCTGAGCGAACGGAGCTCAGAAGTATAGTTAAGCGTGATCAAGAGGCCGTTTTCCTCAGCGCGATACGTCGAAATCGGTTCGGCAAGAACCATCCGATAAGAATACGGATTTCCCAGCGAATCAACTTTCAAAAGATTCTGCCAGGTGTATGAAGTCACGCCATCCGGAATCGTCACGGTATACAAGTCAGTCGGCGGTTCAATCAGCCCGGCCCGTTGCAGCGTGACGCGAACTGGCGGACGCGGTGGAATCCCCCCTTCCCAGATCAGGTTCCCGGTTAACGAAACCACGTCCTCAACGAAAATATTCTCGACGATCATCGAGTCTTCCCGTTTAGCGTACCCCTCCGGCGTGATCGGCTGCGTCACGCTGTACACATACGGCGAGCCGTTCGGATCGGTGACCGGGACATCGTTCCAGGTCACCGATGACTGTTCAACGCCGGGAACCGAAGACGCTGAAATATAGCGCGCCGGCCCATAAGGGATCCCGTTTTGAAGCAGCACTAACGAAGTCCCAGGCCGGTACATCCTCTCGCCGCCGACCCATCGCACGTAGCCGATAAACGTCGCCGTTGGCGCCGGGGGCGGTTCCATTTCGTCCAGACGCCGCGCCTGAACCGCTCTCGCAGGAACGGCAAAGCCGGCGAAGCTGAAGAAAATCAACAAAACTGCGACGGATTTCCGCAGAAAGCCGGCGATATCGACATAGGCATAGAGAGGTTCGTTCCTGGATTTCATACCATTTAATTATATCAATGGATGTCCCACAGCGCAAAACATTGAGTTTTTCTTTTATATCGAATAATAACTAATATTTATCCATCAACAGTTCATCCCAGAAAAGCAGATGACACCTGAACCAGCCTGAACCGCAATCCGCGAATGGGCTGCCATTCGCCCTGATCTCAAAATCGAAAGAGGCGGGTTTTTCCCCCGCCTCCCGTAAACTTTACGCCTTACTTCACCTCAATCAGCACGGCCTGGACCACGCGTCGATAGGCGTACCGGTCCGTCTTCTCGCTGTAATCCTCGCAGGTCAGCAGCGTGATCCACGTTCCGTCTTTCGCCCCCATCACCGTTTCGACGTCCTGTTCTGTGACCTGCTTCGTTTCACGGACCTCGTAGACGTACGTCTTCCCGAATGCCTCGATTTCCACCTGGTCTCCGTACCCCAGCGTCTTAAGCCCCGCGAACGGCCCCGGATTATTGTACGCATCCCAGACATGCGCCGTGATCACGGAGTTCCCGGCCCACGTCGGGTACGCGCTCCCTTCCAGGTATCCCGCCTGCCCGTTCAGCCAGCTTACGTCCCAGTTCCCGTCCGTCTTCCGGACGCCCGTGACTCCCAGCCTCACGTTCAGCTTCGGGATCCGCAGTGTCATCTCCGACGCCTGATACTTCTTTTCCACCGGCTGGTCCGGAAGGGCGGTTACGGCCCCCGGCGTGAATCCTGTCCGCGGCAGCCCGTTCGTATATGCCATTCCTCCGGGCAACGGCAAGCCGTTGTTGATATAGTATTCCGGCGGCAGGTCCGGATCGTCGACATCCGGATTCTCATCCGCGCCCCACATCCGATTTGTAAACGTACAGACGATTACTTCACCGTCATCCAGCCCGTAGTACGCCGACATCGTATAGAACTCTTCCCGCGTCTCCAGCGTCCCGATTCGCCCGCGCTCCACGCACTTCACCGAATGCTTCGTCCAGCCTTCGCGCTCCAGCTCCAGCGTCTGCCACTGTTTCCCGTCCGGTACCGCTCCCGTCTTGATCAGGAACTCTCCGTCCCCGATCTCGCCTGACAGCACCCCGATGAAATTGAATTTATCGTTCGCTCCCGCAGGAATCGTCACTTTCCGCGCCATGATCGTATTCGGCGGAACGTTCACAAACAATACCTTCACTTCTTCCTTCGGCTCGACCGTCACCGTCACTGTCGTTTCCCAGCCTGTCGCTGTAAACGATCCTGTCGGTCCGTAGCCGTACGTTCCGACGCGCTGATCCCCCATCGCTTTCAGCGGGCGACGCCCGTGAAGCGAACTCGTCACGATTACGTCGATCGTCGTCCAGCCTTCCAGGTTCTGCTGCACGATCGTGTACTGCCCTGGCGTCACTTCCTGTACGATCGGCGCGCTCGTCGTCGACAGTTGGAACGGCTGCAACCCGGTTCCACCCGTCGCGTAATTGTAATCCGGGAACCCACTGTAACTCGAGTTCGGGTACGTCGTGTTCTGAACGACGATTCGCCCGGCCTGGAGGTTGCGCAAGCTGTAGGTGCAGCGAATATCTTTCTCAAGCGGCATCTGCGGAATGGAGAAGAACCCGGTCAGCGCCCCATGCAAATCTACCTTGGCGTCCACCGTCAGCGGCTCGTCCAGCGCCGGATCCGTGCTGTCGAGCGGCCGCGCCACACAGCTGATGCTGTCCACGCCCCAAACCTCGGTATCCAGCTTCGGAATCGAGATCCGGTATATCTCCAGATTCATGTTATCGTGCGTAACGGTCGACGGCGTAACCGCTTCTTCCCCGTTATAGTCCAGATCCTGCGTCGGGCGGACGTCCGTATCGCTGCGGACCTCGACGCCAAATTTCTGATCCGAGATCGGCGAAACAACGACGCCGACCGTCAACCGGCTCAGCTTCGCGTTGACCGCCGTCAGTCCCGTTTCCGTCTTGAAGTAGCCCGCCGGTGTAAAGTCGTTCCCGCCCGAGTCAACTTCCTGAACGGTGAACGTGTAAGGTTCGCCGCGCAGCGTCATCAGCGCAACGTTCGGCCAGGTGACATCGGTCGTTCCGTCCGGGAGCGGCTGAATCGCGGCGGAAGGAACGTCTTCCACGGGGCCGCCGGCAACCTGACGCCGGACCTTCAGCCACACCGTCGGCCGCGGCGCAGGCCCAAGGCCCCAGACCTTTTTCCCAACGATCGGGCCGGACGGCGGAACGAACGTATTCGTCACCGTCAAACCATTCTCCGACTTCTCGTAATTCGCCGGTTCGGTATCCGCCCCGCTCGCGTCCACTTCCTTCACCGTGAAGATGTACGGCTGGTCCGCATGATCGCGAAGCTCTACGCCGGTCCATTTCGCTTCGACCGTTCCGTCCGGGAGCTCGACCAGCGGAGCTTCCGCAAGCGGAACCTCCTGAACCGGGCCGCCCTCGACATTGCGGTACAGCTTGAACCAGATCGTCGGCCGGACGGACGCTTCACCGTTTACCCAGACCTTGGTCGCTGTGACTTCCGCCTTCGGCGGTACATAAGTATTCGTCAGGCTGAGCCGGTTCGGCGTCATTTCCGATAGCTGGATCCCGCCCGGCTGGTCAATCGTTTCCGTGAAATTCTCCGGAACGATTGGCTGCCGGATTGTATACGTCAGCGGATTCCCATCGCTGTCAGTGATCGGCAGCGTGATCGTGTTCGCCGTCCCGCCGCCAGCCGGGAAGTCAACCGTATAGGTATTTCCTTTGTTGTCCGTAACCGTCACCGAGGTTGCCGCCGGTGTCGCCGGTCCGCCGATCCAGTTGATCTCGACCTGGAGCGGAGCGCGCGGAACGACGTACGTATTCGTGACGGTCAGCGCCGCGTTATCGATATCCGTATCAAAATTCGCAACTGGAGCTTCCTCAACCGTATAGGTATATGGCCGGCCCATCTGATCCATTGCGGTCAGATTCGGGACCACCTCGGTCCAGACTTTTGGATTCCCCGCCGTCGCGTTCGCAGCAGTCAACGTATAGGTCCCGACCGTCTCGCTTCCTGCCACCCCGGCCGTCGTCCGTTTCAACGTAAACGTCACGTTCGTCGGAAGGCCGCCGACCCATTTCTTCGTCATGACCAGGTTCCCGTCCTGATTGAACGGCGTCGGTCTGAACGTATTCGTAACCAGCAATCCAGCCTCAGTCTTGGTCCAGTTCGCGGTTAATCCGCTGACTTCCTGGACCGTGTATGTGTACGGCTGACCGTTGAAATCGGTTTCATCGACGCACCACTTCGCGTCCAGCGTTACCGAAGCCGGTTCGCTCTCCCCGGCGGCCGGCGTCAGCGTCACCGGATTCGCCGTTTCGCAGGTTAATCCCGTAATCGTCCGCAGCTCAGCTGCCGGAACCTGCGTCGCCGTTCCTCCACCAACCGAGCGGAAAAGCGCCAGTTCAATCGGAGCGCGCAGCGTCTGCCCGTTGGTCCAGGTCTTCTGGCCCGTCAGCGGAATGACCGGCGGGACATAGCGGTACACAATCTCCATCCCGTTTTCATTCGGGTTCGGATAATTCGGAACTGGCTGATCATTATGGATCGTATACGTATACGGACGGCCAAAATCGTCCGTCGCAGGCAGGTTCGGCCAGGTTTTTTCCGTCGTTCCCGGCGGAAGAGCGACCCCGGTTTCGACCGTTTCCGGCGGCTGGCCCTCGATAACGCGCCTCAGCGTAATCTGCACGCTCGGTTTCGGGTCCGGTCCGCCCTGCCAGGTAATCCTGCCGACCTGATTCAGGAGCGTCGGTGTGAAGGTATTCTTAACCGTCGTCGCGTTCTCCTGCGTCTTCGTGAAATTCGGATGCCCCGCGCTGACTTCCTGAACCGTATAAACATACGACTGACCAACATCGTTCGTTTCCGCAACGCACCACCCCGCCGTCAATTCATCCGGATCCGCCGCGGCCATCGTATGATCCGGCGTCAGCGTCACCGGATTTTCGCTTGCGCAGGGATCACCCGGCGTCAGAGGCGTCAACCGCAGTTCAGAGGCCGGAACCTGCTCCGCGGGAGCGGCTCCGATCTGGCGGAAGAGCGCGAGCTGAATCGGCTGACGCAGCGTCTGCCCCTTGCTCCAGATTTTCTTCCCCAAAATATCGGTCGTCGGCGACTGGTAGCGGTACGTAATCTTCAGCCCGTTTTCCTCGCGCGTATAATCGCCTACGCTGCCGGAATGATGATGCAGCGTGTATATGTATGGGTTCCCGTCAAGGTCGGTGGCAGGAAGGCCAGACCAGGTCTGCGTCGTCGTCCAATAAGACGAAGCCGGGACCGTCGCGTCCGGGTTGACCGGGATCGCCGTCTCCGTTCCGCCCGCGATCTTCCGTTTCAGCGTCACCGTCACCGCCGGTTTCGCGTCCGGCCCGCCGATCCATTCAATTTCGCCGGTCACGTCGCCGTTACTGTTATTAATCATCGGCGGGACATAGGTATTCGTGACCGTCTGGCCCGCTTCAGCCTTGGTATAGTTCGCCGGCGCGGCCGTCTCAACAACCGTATAACCATACGGCGTCCCGTCCAGCTGCGTCTTCGGCAGGTCGGTCCATTCAACCGTGTTTGTCGCCACGCCCGCGGCCGTCGCCGCCGGGATCGTCTTCGGATCGCCGGACCCGCCGTAGAGATTTCCATCCTGCATCAGCAGCAGCTCAACCGCCGGACGCAGCAACGCGCTCCCGTTCACCCAGTTTTTCGTCCCAGTGACAGTGATCCGCGGCGGAATATAACGCAGGTGGATCTTCAAATCTTCGTTGACCGGGATTTCGGTCGTTCCGTCCTCGTCGACCTTCTGATACAAGCCGGGGACGGTCACAACGTCGACCATATATGTATACAGCTTGCCGCTCGGATCGCGTTCGTCGAGGCCGGTAAACACGTTCGACAGCGTCCCGTCCGGAATATTCACCGGCGCGCCGACCGCTTCCTTCGTCCCGCCATTGGTAATCCGGTAGAGCTGCATCCTGACCGCCGGCCGCGTCAGCGTACCGCCGTCGAGCCAGACAATTTCGCCGGTTTTGGAAACCTGATTCGGGAAGAACTTATTCCGAACGATCATGCCCGTATTCTGGCCCGTCAGCTCGTTTCCGGCGTCGTCAACCTTCTTGAACGTCCCGTCCGCGAACGTCGGCACGGTCGTTTCGTCAACGCGGTACGTGTACGGTTTTCCCTGCGGATCGTTTTCCGGCATGTTTTCCCAGGACGCCGTCCCTTCGGCGACGCCCGTCGCCATCGTCGCGTCAATCGTCTTCGAACCGACGGCTTCTTCCGCCGCCATCGATTCGCTCTTCCGGTACAGCGTCAGCGTCACCGCCGGCCGCGGCAGCGCTTCGCCGCCGATCCATTGCTTCGTTCCGATCAGCCCGGATAAATAAGTATTCGTAATCGTTCGCGTCGCCGCGTCGATCGTCTTCCGATATTTCAGCGAATCCGGATTCGCCGTGTCCAGTTCCTCGTCTACCGAGAATTCGTACGGAACGCCCTCTGGATTGTTGACGTTCGTATACCAGACAACCGCGTCTTCCGTATTTCCCGGATTCGTTCCATCCTCGATCCGAACGCCGTTCTCCGTCGCGTAGGTTTCTCCGGCCTTGGTAAACAGCTCGCTGACAGGAACTTTCTCAGCCGTTCCGGCCGCGACCTTTCGATACAGCGTCAGCGTCACCGCCGGCCGCGTCGATCCCGCCCCGCCGCTCCAGACCTTCTTCGCGTTAATTTCAGCTTTCGGCGACACGTACTGATTCGTTACCGTCAGCATCCCGTTGTCAACCGTTTTCACGTACAGCGGCGTCAGATTCTCGTCTTCATCGATCGTAAAGAGATACGCGATCCCGTCGGGATTCTTTTCATTCGTGTACCATTTCACGATCAGCGGGTCGCCGTCACGGATCGTCACGCCGTTTACCGCCGCATAATCCGAGGCCGGATGCGCCGCGTCCGTGAACAGCTCAGCCGCCGGGACCTTTTCCGCCGTGCCGCTCGGAATACTCCGGTACAGCGTCAGCGTCACATCCGGACGCGTCAGGCTGGACCCGCCGATCCATACTTTGTTGCCGAACTTCTCGATCTTCGGCGAACGGTATTTGTACGTCAGCGTCAGCGTATCGTTCTCGGTAATGACCGTCGGCGTCGTTTCATTCTTGACCTTATCGAAATTCGTCTGGGGCGCCGTATCGTCGATCCAGTATTTGAATTCCTCGCCAGTCGCCTGATCCGTCTTCGGGAGATTTTCCCAGACGTTCTTCCAGTCATGACTCGCGGCGGCGTTTTTATCCAGCGTCACCGTGCCGATCACTTCGACCGCCCCGGTCGGACGCTTCCGCTTCAGCTCGATGGTAACGCTGTCGCGGTCGCTTTCCTGGCCGCCAACCCATTTCACATCTCCGGTAACCTTCCCGTCCCCATTGACGAGCGGCGGTTTATAGGTATTCAGGATCGCCATTTCGCCGTATGCAGCCGCCGTCGCCGCGTCATACGCATACGTCTTTTCATAATTCGCGGGCGCGGTCGTCGACGTCAGCGGATCGCCGGTGGGCGTCAGCCCATCCCCGATCTCTTCGTCAAAATAATAGACAACCGGCGAACCGTTCCGATACGTCTTCGGAACGTACCAGTAGAACGACTGCGTCAGGAGCCCGGCCGCCGTCGATTCGGGGACCGAAACCGTCCCCGCCGTCTCGTAAGTCACGCCCGGCGTCGATCCGTTCGTAAAGATCGCCGCTGGAAGAAGGTCTCCGCCGACCGATTCCGGCTTGACGAAGCGTCCGTCCTCCGTCTTAATATACAGCCCAACCGTAATCGCCGGACGTTTCAGCGTCGACGCGCCGTCCCAGTTCTTCGTTCCCTTGATTTCAACGTATTCGATCCGATACGTGTTAACGATCTCCATGCCGTTTTCCGTCTTGTCGTATCCCGACGGCGTTAACGGCGCTTTATTCGCGTCCGTCTCGATCAGCGTATACGTATACGGGCGGCCCATGCTATCTGTCTTCGGCAGGCTGTCCCATTTCTTTTCAACCGTCCATTTTTTATCGCCGTTCGCTTCCGTCGCCGCAGTTCCAATCGCGGCCGCCGTCGAAACGTCGATCGGATCGCCGACCGTCTCCGCCGTTCCGCCCGGAACCGTCCGGCTGAGCTGCATGTAGCTTTCCGGCTTCCCTTCAGGCCCGTTAATCCAGGTCGACGTTCCAATCAGCGGATCCGCCGTCGTATAGGTCGGAACTTTATACGTATTCTTTATCTTTTCCAGTTGCGGATTCCCATTCGCCGCCGCGGTCGTTTCGTGCGTCACCGTCCAGTTTTCCGGATCGGGAAGCGTCTCTTTAACACTGTAAATATATTTCTGCCCCGCAATATTCGTCTCGTGGACACACCACGTTTTCGCGATTGTCTGCTCGGCGTTCGCGTCAGTCGCATCCGCGCTTGGGATCAGCGTCAGCGGATTCGTCGTTTCGCAGGTCTTTCCTGTAATCTGAATCAGACCATCCGTCGTCGCAGGAACCGCTTCCGGCTCATCAGCCGAGCCTTCGATCTTCCGATACAGCGTCAGCTCGACCGGCTGACGCTTCGTCTGACCGTTGATCCATTTCTTCTCAACCGGGATTTCAATCTCCGGCTGAACGTACTGATTCGTGACGGTATACCCGTCGATATTCCCGACCTGCGCAACAGAACCGTTGATTGTCGTCTGATAATTCTGAAGTTCCGTACCATTCGCTCCATCACGGTTTTCCTTAACCGTGTAAACGATTCGGGTCCCATCCGATTTGACCGAAGGTAAGTTCTTAAACTCGCCGAGCCAGGTATTCTCATCGGCCGGGTCTGCGTTCGCATCCGTCAGCGTCAGCGACTTGTCCTCAACCTTGACGCCGTCCGCGTAGAGGTCGATCGTAACCGCCGGACGCGTTTTCCCGTCCCGCCAAATCTTTTTCACCGGGAAAGCGACATTCTTCACGCCGGTCACCGAGTTTGACGTGCCAAACAGCGCGCCCATCGAATACGAGACCGCGAATGAGTTCGTCGACGTATCGTAACCCGTTTCATAGTTCGAGTCTGTATCCGGTCCGATCATCGGCAAGTCGAAATAATGTTTCGAGAGCGGCTCAATTTTCTGACCCGGCTTAAGCTCAATCCGTACCGCCGTTACCGCGGACCAGTCAGCGACCGCCGCCTGCCAGGCGCAGCCGCCCGCTCCGGCGTCTTGAACACCGACGACCGGATCCATCGATGGATTCGGAGCCGTACAGTATTTAATATCGTATTTATCGGTCTCATTACCGGTCACAGGACCGGTCATCACGCCGTCGAACTGGGAGTTGCGCGCAGGCGATGTCGAGCCGGCAATCTGATAGTTCGTATCGCCGATCCGCGGCAGCACGTCGTAAATCAGGACGTTCCCTTCCGAGGTTGTCGACTGGTTATTGATTTGGATTCGGTAAACATACGGCTCGTTCAATGGCACCGGCGCGTCAGTCTTTCCAGCTGGCTTTCCCGCGGGGAAGATGAATTTCTCGGAGTTGACGACCGTCGGGATTGTCGCATTGAACGTCGCGTTCATCCGGATCGTCAAATCACTTGTCGATCCGTCGTTGTTCAGGTCGAGAACGTCCGGACGCGGGTACGTATTCGGGTTATGCGCCGGGTTCGTGTCCACCCCGTTCCCGATCCCAAACACCAGGTTTCCGCTCGCGTCTTTCGCAGCATACGGACGATTGGATGCGTTCGTTTCTTTCGTAATCGAGGCGACATCTTCCCATTTCCAGAAATAGTGAACTTCATTTGCCTTGTCGCTGGGAATCTGTCCCGCCTGCGCGGCGTGTTTCGTCTCATAAATCGAGACAAGCGGCATCGGGATCGCATCCTCGTTGATCTTCAATTTGAACCAGATCCGCAGCGGAACGCAGCCGTTCGCCGGCGGATTTTTCCAAACATCCCGCGTTTTAAAGTCTTTAAATTTGATCTTAACCGCTTTCAGCCCTGTTCCCTGGAAATCGGGAATAACCGTCTCCGACTCCACGTACGGCGCTATCGTAGCGTTCGTTGCGCCGCCGTTCCAGGTCTCGATCGCGTAACCGGTATAATCCGCGCCAGGGGGAAGGAGCGCCGTGACCGAGAGACCTTTAATCATGGCGAAATCACATAGAGTCACATAGGTCCGTGCATCGAGCTGCGAACCAAGCTGGGTCGCGCCCTGACCTACGTTCGCACTTTCCATCACAAAGCTCGGCGCCTTATACGTGTACCAGATCGGCGTACTCGGAACGGACAGTTGGCTCGGGACGTTCCCGCTAGGCAGGAGCAGTTCCTGATCAATCGAAACATAGTTACAGAAAGCGTTCAGGTTATCTGAGCCGCTCCCATCCGGTTTACATTTCATCGGGGGCTGATCCAGTTGGGTCGTACTGCCCGGCTTGAACGGATATTGATGGAACGTTTCCTGATACGGGTTAAGCAATTTCTCATCGAGGTGGATCGTGAATGCCCAGCCCGCGGGGAGCGTTTCCCCGGGGTCAAAAACAAATTCAAGACGATCGTACTTTCGGGTATTCCCGCCTAACGTCGCGTATGGCGCGCCCGCATCAGCCGCTGCAATCTGCGCTGCAACCGCAGCGTCCGCATCCGGATCGATATCCGTGAGATACGTATCGCTTGAACCGGTGCTCGGCGTGACCGTAAGAACGTCGTACCCGCTTCCATCGCTTTTATAAGCGTGAATCTTAAGCTTCGAAACGATGGTCTGTTGATAGGAATAGGGGCGGCTGGCAAAACGAATCTTCGAGATGAATAACCGCGGGTCGAGATTATAATCGACAATTTTGTTGATATGAAGCCCGTTGCTGTTGCGGTTTTTAACCGAAATTGAATGTCCAAAGTTCGCCAGATCCAGCGATCCGAGCGCAAAATTGCGCGTATCCGGCCAGTATCGATCTTTCGCCAGGTTCGTGGGCATCGACCCCAACAGCCTGAACTTGAGCGTATCCGCCGCATTGGAGAGCGTTTCAAACTGAGGATCATAATTAACAGGCTCCAGATCCTTAAGCGTTCCGCTCATGACTATCTCTTTATTGACGATCGCGTTCGGGTAGCGTAAACAGAACCCCTTATTATTCAGTCCGTCCGTGATTGCGTTTCGAATTTGAGTGTGATCGGTTGTGTCGGCAATCGCCCCTTTCACGTCATAATCCAGGACGAGCTGATTCCCGACCTGTGTCCAGCCGGGACTGAGCGCCGCATCAAAAACCGCCGTACAAGTCGATTGGACAGCTGTTCCCGAGCTCAAATCCACGCAGGGATACGTCGGCAGGTCAATAACCGCCTTCCCTTTCGGGAAATAGCGCATCTTGGCGCCAATGTTTGAAAAGTTCGGCGGATTCGCCGTCGTGACGTGATACCGAAGCGGAGATGTCTGAGCCGGGTCAATGTAGGTAAACCCGCCGCTCGTGATTCCATTGCCGGCGTAAAGGTTTTGGTTATCGGCGTAGTTAGCATTATCAAAATCCGGAGAGCTATTAAAAAGCCACATCGTCGGCGGATCGTTCGCTAAGACGAACGGATTCGCCATAGGAGAGGCTTCCTCGATCAGGGAACCATCCGACGCGAACAGCTCCGTTTTCGGCGAAAAGACAACGCCGGCAGGAATGATGTTCTGAAGATGATTTAGGATATTGACGTCGAACGATCCTTTCGTGACCACCGAAATATCTTTCAACGAGACTTCGACATACACGTTATTTGCATCGGCAGTGACCTTATAGCTCTTAGCTAACGAATTTCCTGCGGTGTCAACTCTATAAAAGTGAGAGGCGCCGTTAAAATACTTTTTTGGAAACGTCAGCCGAAGCTTCGCCCCCGTCAACGTCGAGGTAAGCGTCGTACCGTCGATTTTGACGGACAAAACTTTCATATCACCATAATGATACCCCCCGACGGGATTCGTTGCCGTGCCCTGTCCGAGACGCGAAATGGAGACAATCGCTCCCCGACCCTGCGCGATCGCGGCGCCAGCGAAGCACAGGAATCCGATCGCGGCGATCAGCAGCCAAATAAAACGAGTAAATCGGGTCATTTTCATTTTTACAGCTCCTATCCAGACGACAAAACAAATAATCTAATACATCTATTCAATTATTTAATCCCGAACGGAATACGCCTGTCCCATTCCACATCATGGTCATATCCCATTTTTCGGCCTGATCTGCGTCGCCGCTATACACAGGCCTGACTTCCCGGCGAGAGAAGCAAAACGCTGAACGCTCCTCCGATCGCTTTCGCAAACCACATCGACGCTGTCAGCAAACAGACCAGAAGATCATTCATTGCCGGACTTCGCCCATTCAGCCCTGAAAGCCTCATTCTATTACCTTATCTCGTTAGAACGACCGAGCTCTTTCAATCAGGCAGTCGTTCATTATACCTTTTTTCTACTTATTTTGTCAGACCGCTTATTTTCTCATTAAGCCGCGTCCGCTTATCAATAAAGATTACATACATTATTCCGAAAGAACAATTCCCATACAGAATACGACAACCGCCCGCGTTCCCATCCTGCCAATCCCAGATGACCGTGAATCCGCAGGTGAAGACAGTTCCCGGAAGAATGGAATAACGCTGACAGCGTGATATTCTATAAGAATTATAACGGGTTTTTATCAGGAAAATTCGGAGCCAAACCGATTAAAAAAAACACAGTGAATTTTTTCCATCTTTCCCTCTGAAAAATCATAGTTGAACGCGCCGCCCGAATCCCCTACGCTTCGCTTAGCGTCATCATTTCGCGAATCAAAGAAAGGAAAACCACACATGACACAAACGAATCAGTCCAAAAATCAGCGCCGGGAAACGTTCCCGGTCGTCGGAACGCCTGAATCCGGCGGCGATTTCGAAATCGTCGCGATTTCCGCCGGAGAAGGGAACGGCTGGAAGTTCAGCGAAGACGTCCTCCGCCGTTCGCTCGCGCTTTTCGACGAAGCGCAGTGCTTCATTGACCATCTTCAACCCGGCGCCGGCGCCCGGCATTCCGTCCGCGACCTCGCCGGGATCCTGCGCGAGCCCCGCTGGGACGAACGCGCGAAAGCGATCTGCTGCCGGCTGACGCCTCTGGGACCGGCCGCAGAGCTGCTGAAACGGGTCGGGGCGGCCGTTTTAGCCGAACCGGATATCCGCTCGAACGTCGGCTTTTCCGCCGACCTCGGCTTCAGCGCCGACGGCCGCGTCGTTACCGAGCTGAAACGCGTTTACTCGGTCGATCTGGTCGTGAATCCGGCGCGCGGCGGCGCGTTCAAAGCCGCGCTCGAAAAACTGTCGCTCGCAAACGGCGGAGAATTCGATTCGCTCCGCGACGCGTTTAGCGTTCGCGGCGAAGAATCCAAACGCGAAACGGACGCCGAAAAAAAGCTCTGCGCCGCGCTCCTGGACGAATCGCTCCGCGCCGCCCGGCTCCCCGCCCCGGTCGGGGACCGGATCCGCGCGAAGTTCGCGGGAACCGTCTTTTCGCCCGAGGCGCTGCGCGCTGAAATCGAAGACGCGAGCGTCATGCTCAGCGCGATGACCGGGCGCGAGGCAGTCCGCGGCGTTTCCCCCGCCGCTTCCGTGCGGATGACCGACGGCACGGACGAAATGACCGCGGCGCTGCATGACCTTCTCGGCGCGGAACGGCCCGCGGAGCTGAGCGGGATCCGGACCGCGCGGCTGAGCGGAATCCGCGAATTTTATACGTTGGTAACCGGAGACGTCGATTTTCATGGCGGCTACGATCCCAGCCGGGCGCAGTTCGCGACGACCGCGGACCTGCCGGGAATCCTGAAAAACGCGCTGAATAAGCTCGTGGTCCAGCGCTGGGATGAGCTCGGTCGGAGCGGCTACCGCTGGTGGGAGCCGATCGTCACCGTTGAACATTTCAACAACCTGCAAACGATCAGCGGCGTCCTCGTCGGCGAAATCAACCTGCTCCCGAGCGTCAACGAAGGCGCGCCGTACGCGCCTCTCGGCGTTAAAGAATCGAGCGAAAGCGGGAGCTGGACTAAGTACGGCGGTTATCTCGGGCTGACGATCGAGATGTTCGAGCGCGACGACACGCTTCGCCTCCGGCAATTTCCGCAGAAATTAGCGACCGCCGGGCTGCGCCGAATCTCAGCGCTCGTCGCCGCCGTTTTCACGGACAACGCCGGGACCGGACCGACGCTCGCCGACGGGAAAAACGTCTTCGACGCGGCGCATCATAATTCAGGGACGGAGCCGCTGAGCGCCGAAGCCTGGGAAAAAGCTTCCGCCGCGATCTATAACCAGCCGCTCCTGATCCCGACCGGCGGGGTCCAGCCCAAACAGGCCGTCGACGCCCGCTACCTGATCGTCCCGCGCGGACTGCGGCTGACCGCCGAAAGGATCCTGTACCCGACGCTCGCTTATGCGCCGACGATCCACAGCGAAAATCTCCAGCGCGGCCATCAGGGCGACGTCCTGACCTGTCCGGAGTTCAGCGACGCGAACGATTGGGCGGCCGTCGCCGATCCGAAGCTGACCCCCGCGATCTTTATCGGCGAACGCTTCGGGCTCCTTCCCGAAATTTATATCGCCGACGGTCAGGTCAGCGGCGCGCTGTTTACCCATGACGAGGTCCGGATCAAAGCGCGTCATTTCCTGTCGGTCTTCACGGCGGACCACCGCCCGCTGTATAAATCGAACGTCGCCGGCGAATAAGCGCCGCGTACTGGATCTTCATTGTTACATTAATTAATGAAAGGAAGGAACCACAATCATGAAACAAGTCCTCACCTCACGGAAATTCTGGGCGGCGCTCGTCGCCCTCCTCTACTCGTTTCTGAGCGCGCTCGCGCCCAGCTTCCCGATCAGCGAAGAGCTGGCGGTTAACGTCGTGACCGTTCTTGCCGCTTATATTCTCGGCGTCGCGCTGGAAGACGGGCTCAGGGGATCGAACCCGGCTCCGAAACGGCCCGCGACAAAGAAATCGCCGGAAGCCTGAAGCGCACGGAGAGCGGAATCGCCGGGTGAAGCTGCCCTGAGGATAAGGGGACACCCCTTATCCTCAAAAAATCCCGGCTTCAGCGGGGACACGCCCCGCTCCTGACATCAGAGGGAATACTATGCGCAACGATTTCACCTTTTATCTCAACCTGATCCGCGGTCTCGCCGCTGACGAAGCCGGAAAGCGTTTCCCGGATGCGATGCTTCGATCCGCGCTGCGTCAGGCGCTGAACGATTATCAGCGCGCCTTTCCGAGACTGCGAACCGTCCCGGCGCGCGCCGCCTTCGTCGACGAATTCAGTCTCAGGATCAACGTCCCGGTCCCAGAGGACGAGATCATCGTCGGCCTGCGTCTCCCCAATCCTGAAAGCGAGATCGTCCTCCTCGAAGGCGACACGGTCCACCGCGAAAACGGCCACCTCCTTCTCCGGCTCGCTCCCGAACTCCATCGCCGCGTCCGCCGGATCGGCGCTTCGAAAATCGATCTCGTCCTCAGCGCGCCGCAAACCGTCGCTGGACTCGACGAAAACATGACCGAAACGACCGTCCCATCGCGGCACGCGTCGACGCTCGCGAAAGGAGCCGCGGCGGCCGCGCTCCGTATTCGTGCCGCCGCCGTAACCGAGGTTCATGGGAAACGCGTCGAAGAAATAACCGCGCTCAGCTCGGCGGCGAAAACGCTCTTCAGCGAATTCCGCGGCGAGCTTGCCGAACTCGGAATGACGGAAACCGGCTGCATCAGCGCGCTCCCGAACGGACCGTCTTTTCCGATCTGAAGGAGGGAAAATGAGCGAAAGGAACCCGCCGCCGGACTGGATCCCCGGCGAAAACTGCGACCTGATCCTGGCGCATGCGAATCATGAGCCGGTTCCGCTGGTCTGCGCGCCGACGCGCTATGATCCGACCGGTTCGCGCGTCCGGATCCATTACGAAGTCTATCCGAACGAGGACCCAAACGGACCGCCGCGAAAAATCCGCCATCTCTGGTTCCGTGCGCTGATCGCAGAACGGGTCCTCGCGCCGGACGGGTCGTTCTTCCCGGTCGACGGCGAAGCGCTGCGCCGGCGGCTGATCCGGATCTTCCGCGAAGAAAAAGACCTGACGTTGACGACGAGAGCCGGAACGATTCTCGGTCTTTATGGAAAGGATCATGTCGTCATCCGGTCGATCTACGCCGAAGCGGAAACGCTTGAAATTCATCTCAGCACGCTGAGCCTGAACGATCTTCCGCCAGCCGCGAAGGATACCTGGCTCGCCGAAGCGCTCAACGCGCGTTCCCGCTGGGGAACGGCCGTCTGGCGATAGCCCCGTTCCCTTCTATATTAAATAAGGAGTATTCAGATGCCCTACCCGTTATCTTCAGCCGTTCAGCCCGGCGATCCAACCCTCGCCGATCAGTATAATCAGTTGCGCAGCGACGCCCTTCGCCTCGGCGCGTCCGAAAGCGAAGCCGTCCCCCTCGCCGGGCTTCTCCGGGCGTACCGTTCGCCGCTCCGGTTCTCAATTCGCGGGACAACGCTTCAGCTCGAAGCTTCCGAAAACGATCCATGCGCGCTCCTCATCAACGGCTTCGCGCTCGAAACGAAAGCGCCGCTGACGCTGACCCCAACGGGGTTCCCTGCCGGAGAACGGATCGCCGTCTGTGCGCTGCGTTCCGCCGGATCCCCCTCGTTCACGCTGACCGCGAAAAAAGCGAACGAACCGATCGGCGTGGACGAACGGAAACTCGCCGAACTGACGCTGACCCCGGAAAGCACGATCGAATCCTTCCGCCTGACCGACGCTGACAGCGTCGCCGATCCGGACGGCGCCGGCGAAGGCTGCACCGCGCGTTGTGACGGGCGCTTAACGCTCGTCAGCGGCAATCCCTGCCCCGCGTTCGACGTCCCGTCGGCCGATACGCTCTGCTGGACCCCGTATCAAGGCAACGAAATCGCCCTTCTCCGCCCGAATCAGGGGTGGCGGACCTACCGGTTCGACGAGCTGCGTCTGCCGCTGAGCGGGATGGACGCGACCGCCTGCCAGGATATTTTCGTTGGGAAGGGCGCCGCCGGCGTCGAGCTGCGCTCGGTTCCCTGGTCGTCGTTGACGAACCGGGCACAGCCGCTTGCCCGGCGGGACGGCGTCCTTGTTCTCGAAGCCGATCCGGGCCTCCGTTACGTGGGAACGATCGCGCTGAGCGGAGCCGGGAAAACCCGCGACACGCTCAGCGAACGCAATATCTGGAATCTCTATGGACAGGAATTCCGACCGCTCCGGAAATCAGCCGCAGCCGCACAGCTGGGTCCCGCCGCCGTCAGCCGTTGGTCTCCCTACGTCCGCGACAAAAATGCCGTTGTCAGCGCAGTGATCGGCCTGAGTCAGGGCGATTTCTCGCTGACCGCGGCCGGCTCGCTCCATGCCGTCAGCGCGGGAAGCTACGCCGTTCTCGGGATCGCGATCGACGCCGACCTTGACGATCCCGACCTGATCCTGAACAGCGCCGACCTGGCCGCGCATGCGGCTGCCCCCGGTCCGCTCCATGCGCTGATTTCCAGCCGCGGAACGACGCGCCACCTCGGGAAACACGTTTACGCCATGATCAGTTATTCATCCGGCCCCGGACAAATCTTCAACGGCAGCTTCCTGGCGCAGGATCAAATCGGCCTCTGCGGCGGATTTTACGGGTAAACCGGCTCCGGTCCGGACCGCTGCCGATAATAAAACGCCAACGGTCGAAAAAACTGGAATGCCGATTCAAGTATAATCGTCACATGCTTAACACGTTGATTCTTCTGGTCGGCGACCTTTTCGTCGTCGTTTTTCAGGGCTTTTATATGGGCGTCGGCATTCGTCAATCTGCCGGCGTCCAAAATATTCTGGGCATGACCGTCCCAACTCTGGCCATCTGGCTCGTGCTCAGTCTCCCTTTAGGCGTCTACCGCGACATCCCGAACCATGAGGAACGCGCCGCCGTCGTTCCCAAAACCGACGCGAATCGGAAAGGCTTCGCCGCGCTTCGCCGGAACCTGCGAAACCTGGGCCAGCTGCTGAAAAAGTCGATCGAATCCGAACGTCTCCTCTCGTTAGCTGCGGTCTGGCTGGGGACCTCCGCCTTTGCCGTCCTGTATCAGACATGGTACTGGAACGCAGTTCTGAAAGTCGGGATCCCCTTCTCGATCCGATTCGCAATTTATTTTGCAGTTTTCGGCGGGAACCTGCTGATCCTCTGGCGGATCGGCTGGACGCTTTTTATCGCGGTCCGCGTTTTCGCGCGGAAATTCGTCCCCATCCGCGTCGCCTGCTACCTGATAACGTTGGGAATCGTCCTGTTCCAGCTTCCCGCAATCCTGCTGACCGTCCGTTACAGCGACCGGCGCTTCACGCTCGAAAACGTCGAAACGGTCCCCGGCCGGACCGCGATCGTCTTCGGCGCCGGCGTTTATCTGAACGGAAAACCGTCCGGCGTCCTGAGCGACCGCGTCAAGACCGCCGCCTCGCTGTATCAGGATAAAAAAATCGATACGATCCTTCTGAGCGGAGATAATTCCGCCGAAAGCCGCCATGAAGTCGACGTCATGGCCGAGCTTAGCGTCGAACTCGGCGTCCCCGAAAAAGCGCTCCTCCGCGATAACCTCGGCTTCAGCACGATTGAAACCTGCCGGAACGCCACCGAAACCTTCGATCTCCATGAAGCGGCGCTGGTCACACAGGATTTTCATACGACCCGCGCGCTGTATAACTGCGATCAGTTCGGATTGAACGCGATTTCGGTCGCCGCCGACCGCGCCTCCTATAATATCTTTGGATGGGCGATGTGGACGCTGCGGGACTGGAGCGGGCTGACGCTGAGCTGGCTTTATTTCAGGGGTCGGTAAATCCTTCGGATTAGATTATACTAATTACAGCCTGGTAATCTTTATTCTTTCTTTAACCTCACAGCCCTCCAACTATGCTAAAATTAATCCGACGGTTCAAGGGAATGAATCGTCGAATCGTTCCGATCAGAGCAATGAATTGAGGATTTTTATGAAAAAATATATATGCCCCGCGTGCCAGTACATTTATGATCCGTCCGTTGGCGATCCCGACAGCGGAATCGAACCCGGAACCGCGTTTGAAGACATTCCGGACGATTGGGTTTGCCCGATCTGCGGCCTTGGCAAAGCCGATTTCGAGCTCTACGAAGAATAAAGGTTTAAGTCCTATCGGTTGAACGCGATCGTCCGCGGACAGGAACCGCGCCCGATCGTACGTCGTCCCGAACCGGATCCCGGGAAGGTCCGTTCAGGAAAAATCAAAAAAGGGAGAGATCAAAATATGGAACTCAAAGGTTCAAAAACTGAAAAGAATTTGATGACGGCGTTCGCCGGCGAATCGCAGGCGACGAATAAGTATGCCTTCTACGCTTCCGCGGCGAAAAAAGAAGGCTATGAGCAGGTCGCCGCAATCTTCACCGAAACCTCCGGCAATGAGCGGGAACATGCCAAACTCTGGTTCAAATATTTGCATAACGGCAAAGTCCCGTCCACCAGCGTCAACCTGCTGGATGCCGCCGCCGGCGAAAATTATGAGTGGACCGACATGTACAAATCGTTCGCCCAAACCGCCCGCGAAGAAGGATTCATGGAAATCGCAGCCAGGTTCGAGCTCGTCGGAAAGATCGAAGCGGCTCACGAAAAACGCTATCGAAAATTAGCCGCCAACCTCGACGACGGCAAGGTTTTCGCCCGGGACGAGGAAGTCGTCTGGATTTGCCGCAACTGCGGTCATCTTCATCTTGGGAAGAAAGCCCCGGAAATCTGCCCCACCTGCGCGCATCCGAAAGCTTTCTTCGAAATCGCCGCCGATAATTACTGAAACCGCTTGAGTTCTCATTAAAGAGACGGGAACGGGCTGCCCTTTATCGAAAAGACAGCCCGTTTTTTTATTCAACCGCGCAAATCTTATTTTCTCTTCCGACCGCCCGGTTCAGTCAAAGCCGCTCCGCATCGACAGCTTCGTCAAGCTTCACACGAACCTCCGCCGGAATTACGAACTCAGGCGCGCCCATCGAGCCCGGCCCGACGTCATACTTTCCGAAAACGACAACGAGTTCGCCGCGATCGTTAAAATAATAACCGTTATTTTCCCGAACAGCCGTCAGGAGAGCGTCCCAATCCAGCGTCTCGTCTGGGTTCAGCAGCCCGTCGATCCAGAAAACCTGATTTTCATCCGCCGCCATGCGCAGGCGCATCTGCCGCAGGATTTCGCCGCGCAGGATCGACGCCGCCGCGCTTCCCGGAACGAAATAATCGTCGAGCTCGATCAGCGCGCGCGTCCGCCGGTCAAAGTTGAAAAATGACGTCGTATAATAAGACGACCCCGCCACCGAATAATACGTCAGCGCCAACGTCAGCGTCGAGTCGCTCCGCGCCGGAATCCGGAAATCATAGCCAACCTGATAATGCGGGGCGTCTTCGACCGTGTAATCCGATAAAATCGCCCGGGCGTCGTTCGCGAACTCGTCGATAACGGTATACGCGGTCGAGCGGAACCGCTCGTTCAGGCTCGCCTCCCGCGCCGCGTCGGCCATTCCGCGGATTTCAGGAACGCGGACGAGCGCCTCGTAAAATCCGATCCGACTTCGATATTCGATCGATTGAATAAAATGAACCCCATCCGGATCGCCGATTTTTTCGGAACTCTCATCGTCCGCCGCGGACGCCGCGTTATCGAGGCGTCCGCCGGATTCCATCGAAAAAGCGTTATACGAACCCGGAATTTCCTGAATCGTCGCTTCCGGCGTATCGTCCGGAGCAGGCGCGGGGTCCTGCCGCGCTGGCTCGGCGCTCCCATCCGGGAAGAAAAACAAGCCGGGATAGGCCTCCGCCGGAGGCTGCGCCCGAACCGTACCCGCCGTCAGCGCCGCAGCGCAGAAAACCATAACGATCGTTTTTTTCATCAGGAATTCCCGTCCTTTCCGCTCCTCTTGAAAGCTGAAGGCGGGCGCTGGAACGGCTCCGCTCCGACGCCCGCCTTCACACTGCTTACGAATGGATAATCGCCTTATCCATCTCGGTTAAAACGCCCATCGGAATCGTAAACTCTGGCGCGCCCATGGCCCCCGGCGCAACGTCGTACTTGCTGAACGCAATGACCAGCTCGCCAAACTCATTAATATAGTAACCGTAGTTGTTCCCAACGTTCGCGAGAAGATCGTCCCAATCCAGCGCAAATTCGCCGTTTTCTCCCGCGTTCGCGTCGATCCAGTAAATCTTTTCCGGATCCCGGTCCATCTCCGCGCGCATCTGTCGCAGGATTTCATCGCGCAGGATTGACGCCGCCGCGCTTCCGGGAATAAAGTAATCGTCCATGAGGATCAGCTCGCGCGTCTGCCGGTTGAAATTGAAATAGGAAGTCGATTGATACGAAGAGCCGCCCGCTGAAAAGTACGTCAGCGCCAGCGTCACAACCGACTCGTTAGACGTCACGATATCGAAATCATAGCTGAGATAATAGTGCGGCGCATCTTCGACGCCATATTCGCTCAGGATCTCACGGCCTTCTCCCTCGAACTCGTCCATCGCGCTGTAAACGATACTGCGAATATAGTCGTTCAGGCTCGCCTGCCGATCCGGGTCGGCCATCCCGCGGACCTCAGGAATCCGCATCTCCGCCTGATAGTTCCCAATCGAATAATTGTATTCGATCGATTTGATGAAATGAATTCCGTTCGGGTCGCCGAACTTTTCGAGACCACTGTAATCGTCCGTCATATCCAGCATCGAGGACGGGTTTTCAATCCGCTTCGCAGTATCTTCGGCATAGCCCTCGTACGCCCCAACCGTTTCACCCTGAACCCGCGTTCCCGCCGGATCATCGCTGCAGTCCGTCATGCGCAGCCCATCCTGATAATAATAGCCGCATTCATAATTCCGATTCGACGGCGCTGTTTCCTGCCCCTGCACCGCTGCGGCTGTCGCTAAAATCGCGCCGCTTAATAAAAGTAAAACAATTTTTTTCATCTCTTTCCTTTCCGACCCGTTTATCAAAAACGGGACCTTTCACATCCTTAATGACGACGCCGGAACAGAAAAGTTCCGGCTCGGAAAGAATTTCTCCTGCCTTCCGGCGTTTTCAGCTCGCCAGCACGATCATCGCCATCGTGCAGATCACAAGATGCCTCTTGAAATCCTCGATAATCAGGTGCTCGTCGGAATTATGAATCCGCATCGATTCCCGATTCGGGAACTCAGGCCCAAACGCGACGAAGTTCCCGCCAAACTTTTTCGCGTACGTTCCGCCGCCAATCGCGAAAGCCTCCGCTTTCGAATCTCCGCTGACCGTCCGATAAACGTCCATGAGCCGGCTGACAACGACGCTGTCTTTCGGGACGTAATGAGGCTCTGCGCAGGAGATCACCTTATACGGGAGACCGTACCGCTTCGCCATCGCATCGTACCGCGTCTTCATCGTCTCAAGCGTCAACGAAACCGGATAACGGATATCGACGCAGAGCGTCCGTTCGACCGCGTTCCAGCGGATCATTCCCAGATTCAGCGTCAGCCGTCCCGATTCCTCGTCGGACACGGCAAGTCCGAGCGTTTCGCCGCCCGTTTCCCGCCCGATCTCGCGAGCGATAAAGCGGAGCGTCGGGTCCTCCGCCGAACCAAAATACCGCGTCAGGATCTTCGCCGCGCTGACGACCGCGTTCACGCCAATCTCAGGCGTCGACCCATGCGCCGCCAACCCTTTGACCAGGAGACGAACGTTTCCGTCGGAATCCGTCGTCACTTCGGTCCCGTATCCATCCGTGTCGTCCGGAACGATCGACGCCGAAAGGCTCGCCGCGTCGACGCGCCTCCCGTCGAGCGTCACGAACGCCTCCGCGGGAACCGCGTTAAACGCTTCCCCGCCGCTGAACGAGAGAATCGGCGAATCGGCGGCCGGGAACGAAAGTTCCGTCCAGAGATTCCCTTTTTCCGCGAAAATCAGCGGGTATTCAGCGTCCGGCGTAAACCCCATCGTCGGCAGCGGCCGATGCTGAACGTAGTATGCCATGCAGCCGGATCCCTGTTCCTCGTTCGTCCCAACGATCAGCTGGATCTTCTTTTTCAACGGCAGTCCCAGATCGCGGATAATTTTCAATCCATAAAACGCGCCGACCGACGGACCCTTGTCGTCTGTGACGCCGCGGCCATAAAGCCGCCCGTCGCGTTCAACGAGCGTAAACGGATCGCTTGTCCAGCCCTTCCCGGCGGGAACGATATCCAGATGCGCCAGGACGGCGATCGCCTCAGCGCCGTCGCCATAGCTGACCGTTCCGGCGTAATGATCAACGTTGTCGACCGCGAACCCGTCCGCCGCCGCACGCTCCAGAAACGCGTTCAGCGCCCGCGCCGGCTCCCTTCCGAACGGGAAGCCCGGCTCCGTCTTCCCCCGCTCGCTGTTAATCGCGACCTGCGTCGCTAAATCCTTTACGAAATCCGGCCAATACGCCTCGACGCTGGCGCGAACCTGTTCAGTTAATTTCTCTAAATTTTCCATGTCCGAAAAATCCTTTGCTTAGACGAAGATAACTTGATTATAGTCGATTTCGCCGAACGGGAACCGCCTTCTCTCCGGCGCTCCCGCCCGCAATTTGGTAAAATAGACGCATGATCTCAGTCTTCAAAAGATTCGCGAAGACCGTCCCGCCCGCTGCGCTGAACGCGCTTCTCTACGGGACGGAAGTCCGCTTCAACCCGCGCTTTCTCTTTCGAACCGCCGCGGTAAAATCCGCCCCGCCCCAGGGCCGGCGGCTCCTCATCGACGTCACCCATCAGGTCCACAGCACGCAAAAAAGCGGGATCCCGCGCGTCGTCGCCGGAATCGCGCTGGCGTTGATCAGGCTGAGCGAGGAAGGGGAAATTTCGACCGCGGTCGAATTCGTCCGCCTGATCAACGGGACGCTTTTCAGCGCGAAGCGCTACGAAGAGCGACTCCGAAAACTGCCGCCCGGAACGCTCGGCAGGGACGCCGAAATTCGAATCAGCTCCGGCGACGATATCCTCATGATCGGCGCGAACTTCGACCGGTTCAGCCAGCTCATCCCTTTTTTCGCGTGCGTCCGCTCCGCCGGGGGAACGACCGCTTCCGTGATCAACGACCTGATGCCGTTTGAAAATCCGGACTGGTTCCCGGAAGATTTTCTCGCCGTGTTTACACGGGCAATTCCCGAACTCATACAATGGTCGGATATGATCCTTTGCGTCTCGGAAACGACGCGCGCCGAAACGGAGCGCTGGATCCGCCGGAATCTGCCCGCGCGTCTGAACGGCGTCCGGCTGGTCGTCTTCGATCAGGGAGCCGATATCGGGGAAAACGGTGATCCCGACACGGGGAAACTTCGTCCCGAACTCGAAGCGTTCCTGACCGGAGCCGGGAACCGCTTCCCGATCTTCACGCAAGTCAGTATTCTCCAGCCGCGCAAGGGGCAGGATTTCGCGCTCGACGTCTTTGAAACCCGCTGGTCGCAGGGACGCGAGGAGCGGCTCGTCTACGTTGGACGGAAAGGCTGGAAAGCCGACGCGCTTTATGAAAGGATCCGGAATCATCCGGAACGCGGCCGGCGTTTCCTTTTCGTCGAAAACGCGAGCGAATTCGAACTGGCTCGAATTTACGACCGCTCGGTCGCGCTGATCTCCCCGTCACGGGGCGAAGGCTACGGCCTTCCCGTCGTTGAAGGCGCGCTGCGCGGAAAGCCGGTCATCCTGAGCGACCTGGCCGTTTACCGCGAAATCGCCGGAGAAGCCGGGTTCTTCTTCCCTCTCGGCGACCCCGCCGCTTTCAGCCGTCAGATCGACGCCGTTCTGGCGGCCGATCCGGAAGAACGGCTCCGCCGCGCGCGCTCGATCCGAATCGGTACCTGGCGGCAGGGAGCGCTCGATATCCTGAACGCGTTCGCGCAGGCGGAAACCCGGACGCCAAGGGAAAAGCCATGACCGCTTCCATCGCCGAAATAACCGAACCGGTCGCGCTGATCTCCGGGTCGCGCCTCCGCGAAAATTACCGGAAGCTCCGCGAGCTCGCCGGGACGGAGGTCCTCGCCGTCGTCAAGGCGAACGCCTACGGCCATGGCGCAATCGAAGTCAGCCGCTGTTTAGCGGAGATCGGCTGCCCCTTTTTCGCCGTCGCCCGCTTCTCGGAGGCGGTCGAACTGCGGCATGCCGGGATTGAAACGCCGATCCTCGTCCTCGGGCGGATCGCCGCCGAAGAAGCGCCGTATGCCGCCCGTCTCGGATTGCATGTCACCCTCTTTTCCGCAGAGCAGGCGCGTCAATACGCGAGCACGCTCCGCAGCGCGAAACGCACCCTCAAAGTCCATATCAAAATTGACACGGGTATGGGCCGCCTCGGCCAGTTTCCCGCCGACGCGCCGGACTTTATCCGCTCCCTCGGCGCCTTTTCCAGGCTCGAAATCGCCGGAATTTATTCGCATCTCGCGACCGCCGACAGCGCCGACCGCAGCGCCGCCGAACGGCAAACCGCCGATTTTCAGGCGCTCATCCGAAAGCTCGAAAAAACCGGCGATCGTCCCCCGCTCGTTCATGTCGCAAACTCCGCGGCGATCCTGACCCTCGATCAGGCGCGCGCGTTCGACCTTGTCCGCGCCGGGATCGCGCTTTACGGCCTGGAGCCTTCCCCGGACTGCCCCCTGCCCGCGGGAATCGAGCCCATTTTATCGCTGAGGACCCGGGTCATCTCCGTACGGACGTTCCCCCCTGGGAGCGCGATCGGATACGGCGGACGCTACGTCGTTGGAGCCGCGCCCGAGAAAATCGCCGTCATCGCCGTCGGTTACGCCGACGGGTTCCGCCGGGTCGCCGGAAACGCGGTCCTGATCGGCGGACGAAAACTTCCGATCGTCGGAACGGTCTGCATGGACCAATGCATGGTCCGCATCCCGGACGAGCTCCCGGTTGAGGAAGGCGACGAAGCCGTCCTGATCGGACGGCAGCGCGGCGCTTCGATCAGCGCCGACGATCTCGCGCGCCAATGGGGAACGATCAATTACGAGGTTACCTCCGGGCTGTCGGCCCGCGTTCAAAGGGTCGTTGCATGAACCCGACCGGAGCCAGCCGAATCGAATCCCTGTCGAGATGGAGAATGCCAGGAGAAATGCCGTTCGCCGTCATGCGCGAACTGCAAGACTTTTCGCGCGTTCAGCAGCGCCTCCTCTTCAACCGGGATATCCTTTCAGCTTTTGACGCCCATGCGTTCCTGCTCCCCAGGCCGTTCCGCTCGCCGTTCGAGCTGAAGACGATGCGAACTGCGGTTGAAACGATCCTTGAAACGATCGACGCCGGCGGGAAAATCGTCGTTTATGGCGACTACGACGTCGACGGCGTAACCGCGTCCTCTCTCCTCGTCCAGGCGCTCCGCGCGCTGGGCGCGGACGTTTCCGGCTATATTCCGAACCGCTTCGAAGAAGGCTACGGCGTCAACGCCGCCGCCATCGAGCAGCTCGCCAAACGCGGGACCGCGCTGACGGTTACGGTTGACTGCGGAATTCGTTCGCCGGGAGAAGTCGAACTGGCGAAGTCGCTGGGAATGAAAATGATCGTCACGGATCATCATGAGCCCGGACCTGTCCTCCCGGACGCATCCGCCGTTATTAACCCCAAACGTCCGGACGACGCTTATCCGGATAAAGACCTTGCCGGCGTCGGGCTGTCGTATAAGCTCGCCGCCGCGCTGTTGTCGGCGCGTCCCGTTCCCGGCGTCCGCGCCGAAGACTGGCTCGATTTCGTTGCGATCGGAACGATCTGCGACATGGTTCCGCTGCGTGGAGAGAACCGGGACCTGGCCCGCGCCGGACTCGAATTGCTGCGGAAGTCGTCCCGCCCCTGTATCGTCGCGTTAGCGCAGGTCAGCGGCATCGAAGTCCCCAAAATCGATTCTCAATCGATCGGATTCAGCTTCGGGCCGCGCCTGAACGCAGCCGGACGCCTCGAAACCGCGATGTTCTCGTTTAATCTGATGATGTCCGCCGATAAGGACGAAGCGTTCCGCTTCGCCGAAGAGCTCAACGCAATCAACCGCCAGCGTCAAACCATGACCGAAGAAATCCAGGAATCCGTCCTCGCCGGAATCAACGAGAGCGCGGTTCCGCCGATCGTCTTCGCCGCGGACGAGTCGTACAACATGGGCATCGTCGGCTTAGGCGCGTCCCGGATCACAGAGAAACTCAACCGTCCTGCCATCGTCGGCGCGATCGGCGGCGGCGAAATCCGCGCGTCCTGCCGCTCGGTCGCCGGCTTCAGTATCATCGACGCGCTCGACAGCTGCGCCGGGCTGTTCGTCCGCCACGGCGGTCATCCTATGGCGGCCGGGTTCACGATTTCAACGGCAAATTGGGACGCGCTCCGGGAACGGCTGACGCTGTACGCCGAAGAGCGCCTCAGTGGGAAAGACCTTCGGCCTGTGAAAGACGTCGAAGCCGAGCTGAAAACCGCATACTGCAACGAAGAAACCGTCGCGCAGATCCGCGCGCTCGAACCGTTCGGGACCGGGAACCGCGAACCGCTCTTCCTCCTCCGCGCTGTCCGCGTCAAATCCGCGCAGCTCATCGGCAAAGATAAAACGCACCTGCGGCTCGAGGTCGCAGACGGAAACGACCGCGCGCTTCAGGCGATCGCCTTCCGGCAGGGTCCGCGAATTCCTCCCGTCGGCGCGCTGCTGGACCTCCTCTTCGGGCTCGATATCAACGAGTTTCAGGGAAAGCGCTCGATCCAGCTCCACGTCGTCGACTTCCGCACGGCGGAGGAACGAACCGCCAAACCGGACGTTCTGTAAAGATGGCGAAAGTAACCGTGGCATGGGGTAAATGTCATGTGTTTTCCGTTCAAAATTGAGCCGTATCATATTAAATCATATGACATTTTCCTATTTTCCTTCCGATCGCACCTATTTCGTCGGCTATACCGTTTTCCTTGACGGGGTCGCAGTCTCCGGCGGGGCCGGAATGCCGGAGTCGTCGCAGACCGAGCTCTTCGAAGGCCCGGTCAACGCCTATACCGGCTACTATTCGTTTACGGATAAGCGTCTGAGCGGACAGGGCCTCTACCGATTAGCCTTCTCGTTCGGACGGCCCACGCTGCGAATCGCGTTTACGCCGGACGGGAAAAACGTTTATTCCTGGATCGCCGAATCCAACGTACGACCGGAGCTCGTTATCCGTTACCCGGAGGCCGAGGAAGTTGAAGCGCTGATGGATACGGAAACGCCAGTCCCATAACAGGGGGCCAAACGCCGGTTAAAATCGCGGGTTAAAACGAAGAAGCGAGCCTTCAAGCCCGCTTCTTTCCGTTTTCATCATCTCAGCGGATAACCGCGAACGCGTCGCCCATCTGGTCCCGGACCTCATCCCGCGGCGTCCCCGCCATCATCAGGCCCAGCTGCTGCGTCGTGACCTGAGCCGCGTCAACGATCCCCATCAGCCGCCCTTCAAAAATAACCGCAATCCGATCAGAAAGCGCGCGGATCTCGTCGAGGTCCTCGGAAATCAGGAGCGTCGCCGTCCCTTTTTCCCGCTGCCCCAGTAACCGCTTATGGATATATTCAGACGCGCCGATATCGACCCCGCGGGTCGGCTGAGCAGCGATCAGGATCGAAGGATCGCGCTCCAGCTCGCGCGCTAAAATGAGCTTCTGAACGTTGCCGCCGGATAAATTCTTGATCATGACGTTTAAATTCGGCGTTTTGACCGTGAATTCGTCGACCGCGCGCTGCGTTTTCCGCGTAATGACCGGGAAGTTGAAGAACGAATGCTCCGAGTACGGCGATTTATCGTGATCCTCGAGGATAAAGTTCTCGGAAATATTAAAATCCTTGACAATCCCTTCCTTGTTGCGCTCCTCCGGAATGTACGACTGCCCGGCAAGATTATGTTCGTAAGGACCGGCGAACGTCAAATCCTTCCCGTTGACGAGGATCGACCCCTGAACCGGCTTGCGGAGCCCGCTGAGCGCCTGCGCGAGTTCGCGCTGACCGTTCCCGGAAACCCCCGCCAGCCCGACGATTTCGCCGCCGCTGATATCCAGCGAAAAATCGGTCACGCGCTCCTCGTCCCAATCGTTATTGACGTACAGGCCGCGGATCGATAAGCGGACCTCCTTCCGGTCGCAGGCGCTCTTATCATATTGAAGCACGACCGGCCGGCCGACCATCTTCTCGGCCAGATCGGTCTTGGTCAGGTTGGAATTGCGCTCCTGCGAAACCGAACGCCCGTCCCGGAGGACCGCGATCTGATCCGAAATTTCGATCACCTCATGCAGTTTATGCGAAATGAAGATCAGCGAATGATTCGCCGCCGCCATCTTCTTCAGGATCACGAAAAAATCGTCGACCTCCTGCGGCGTCAGGACCGCCGTCGGCTCGTCCAGAATCAGCAGGTCGGCCCCCCGGTACAGCGCCTTGATAATCTCGACGCGCTGCTGTTCGCCGACCGCCAGCTGCCAGATGTACGCGTCAGGGTTCACCGCCAACTTATACTTCTCGCAGATTTCCATCGTCCGCTTCCGGACGGCATCCAACTCTAAAAACGGTCCGCGGCTCGATTTCAGCCCCAACGCGATATTCTCCAGAACGGTCAGGTTCGATACCAGCATGAAATGCTGATGGATCATGCCGATTCCGGCGTTGATCGCGTCCGTCGGCGAATGGAAAACGACCTCTTCGCCATTAATCAGGATCTTCCCGCCGTCGGGCTTGTACAGACCGTACAGCTGCTTCATCAGCGTGCTCTTCCCCGCGCCGTTCTCGCCCAGAAGCGCCAGAATCTCGCCTTCGTTGACTTCGAGATTCACACGATCGTTCGCCAGGACGCCCGGGAAACGCTTGGTAATATCGACCATCTGCAATTTGCGGATATGCTTCGTTTCAGGATGATTCTGATTCACCGCCATCATGATTTCAATCCTTTCGTAATGACCGATTCGTGAGATTCGAGAACCGCGGATCCGTTATTCTTCTTTCGCAGCTCTCGATTCCCACCCTAAGGCGTGTCATCGTTCTTTACCTCCCGCGCCTTCAGCGTCAGCGCCGCAGCGAAGACACGCCGCAGCCAGATCGCGGGGAAAGAGGACCATTACGGCGCTCTTTCCCCGGATCGCGGAATCGCTTATTTCGTTTCCAACGGGTCGATTTCGCCCGTGACGATCTTCTCAGCCAACTCGTCGGCATACGCTATGAGTTCCGGGTCGATTTCGATATGGTCCGTGTTCCAGACGATCTTCAGCCCACCGTCGGCAAACGTCAGATCGTACGCCGCGCCGCCGAGAACGCCCTCGTCCATCTTCTTCACAATATCGTTCAGAATCGGGCTCCAGTCATAAACCAGGCTGGCAAGAACGTTTTCCTCCGCCAGCGGAATCGTATCCCACTGCGCGCCGATCCAGTAACCCTTGCGTTCCTTAACGACGGAGACCGCGCCCGGGATCGACTGCGACGTGCCGGTCAGGAGAACCGCGCCCTCATCCATATGCCCTTCGGCGGCGGCGGCCATCGCGGAAACGTCGGAGAAGGAGGACGTAAACGTCACGGAGACCTTCGAACCGCCGTTCTCGGCCCCGGCCTTAAACCCATCGATATAAGTTTTCGCGTCCCCCGATTCAACCGGACCGCAAACGCCTAATTTTCCCCCGTCCGTAAATTTCGCGGCGACTTCCCCGAGAACGTACCCGCCCTGTTCGGCGCGCGCCTGATAAGCCGTAATATTCGGCTGACCGTAGAAATCAGTCCCGTTCCCCCAGGCGAAAGCCGTTTCCGGATAATCCGGAGCGATTTCCTGAAGCGAAGTCCCATACTGCGAACCGTGCGCGATGACCAGGTCGTAGCCCATGTCAGCGTAGTCGCGGATCGCTTCCCGCGCGTTGGCGACGTCAAACATGTCCTCCGACCGGACCAGCTCGAACTTGCCTTCCGGATACGATTCGCCCAGCTTGACCAGCGCCTCGTACATCGACTGGCTGAACGAGTAGTCGTTAATCTTCGACGGCATCACCATCGCGACCCGAAAAACGTCATCCTCCGCCGCGACAACGCCCACGGCCGTCAGAGCGGCCAAAACAACCAGCAAAACCATCAAACTTTTTTTCATATGAACTTTATCCTCCAATTTTTTACGTCCGCGGTGCGGACGAATCCACAAAAAAACCTCCGACGCTGACCCGCTAATTCTCGCTCCGCTCGTACGGAACCGCCAGCGCCGCCGGCTTATCGCGGCTCTTCACGAAAACCAGCGTCAAAATCGTCAGCAAATACGGGAGCATCATCGCGATATCCGACGGAATCTCGATCCCCAGAACCTGCATCCGCAGCTGGAACGCGTTAACGAAACTGAAAAGCAGCGCCCCGGCGAGAACCCCTTTCGGCTTCCAGCCGCTGAAATAAACGAGCGCGACCGCGATAAACCCTGTCCCGTTCGTCATTTTTTCCTGGAACATATTGATATTCGCCAGCGTAAACGTCGCTCCGGCGAGTCCGGATAATACTCCGCCGGCGCAGACGCAGCAGTAACGGATCAGGTTGACGCTGACGCCGAGCGTATCCGCCGCCTGTGGATTCTGCCCCACTGCGCGGACCTTCAGGCCGAACGTCGTCTTATACAGCGCGAGCGACGCCAACGGAACGAGAAGATACGCGCCGTACACCATGATATTATGATTGAAAAACGCGTCGCCGATATACGGAATCTTCGACAACAGCGGGATCGGCAGATCCGGGAACCCATTAATCGACAGCACCGTTCCCTCCAGAATCGTCTTGAACAGCAGCGACGACAGGCCGGTCCCGAACATCGTCAGCCCGATCCCGCTGATCCCCTGCGGCGCTTTAAACGTAATACTGATCACGGCCATCAGCAGCGCCATCAGGAATCCGCTCAGAATCGCGGCCAATATCCCCAGCCCCAAATTCCCGGTCAGGTAAACGACGTAGAAGGACGAAAACGCCCCGATCAGCATGATCCCTTCCGTCCCCAGGTTGAAGACGCCCGCGGCTTGATCGAATAACTCGCCTAACCCTGCGTACAGGTACGGCATCGCCAGCTTGATCGCCATGCCGATGATCCCGAATAACGTTGCGGCGTTCAATAAGTTATGCATTCTTCGCTCTCCTCTTCGATCGGTTCGCCGAAACGACCTTCGCCGCGACGACGATCAAAACCACCAGCCCCAGCAGCGTATCAACGAACGACGAGTTCACCTGAACCGTCCGCTGCAGCTTGTTCCCGCCAACCATCAGCCCGCCGAACAGGAACGACGCCGGGATCGTCCCTAACGGATGCAAATTTCCGAACAACGCGGCGACAATTCCGTTAAACCCGTAACCGCCGGAAATATTTTCAAAAACGCGATGCTGCACCCCCAAAACCTCGACCGCGCCCGCCATCCCGGATAACGCCCCGGCCATCGTAATCGCCAGCGCCTGATAAACCGGGACCTGGATCCCGCCGTAGCGCGACGCGGCAGGGTTCAGCCCGACCGCCCGGATCCGGTAACCGATCGTCGTCTTCCACATCATGACGTAAATCACGACGGCCAGCAGCACTGCCAGAATCGACCCGGTATTCAGCTGCGTCGGCGGCGCCAGCCGCGTCAGGAACGCCGACTCGGGAAGAAGAGCCGTCTGTGACGCGCGCGTCCCCATCTCGATTTCCCGCGGATCGATCATTGGCCCGCGCAGCAGGAAGTTCGACAAATAAACCGCAATAGAATTCATCATGACCGTCGTCAGGATTTCGTTCACGCCCAAACGCGCCTTCAGGACGCCCGGGATCCCGCCCCAGACCGCGCCCGACAGGATCGCCGCCAGAAAACAGAGCGGAATCAGGAGCCAACGCGACTCGATCGGAACGTAGAGCGCGACCGCCGCTGAAGACAGCGCGCCAACGATAATCTGCCCCTCGCCTCCGATATTCGTTACCCCTCCCCGGAACGCAATACAGATCCCGGTTCCGACGAGCAGGAGCGGCGTCGCCTTCAGCGTCGTCTGAATCAGCGCGCGGGAGGATCCGAACGCGCCGCTGACCAGCGCCGCGTAAGCTTCGAGCGGATTTTTCCGAAACGCAATCAACATGAACGCGCCAAGAATCAACGCAATTGCCGTTGCCAATAACGGGATGACGATATCGATCATTCCGTTTAAAAAACGCTGCGCCTTAATTGACATGCATGATCCTCCGTTTTCACTTAAGATTTGCAGAAGAGTTATATCGTTGAACTGACTATAACTTTACCATATTTTTTTCATTGCTTGTCAGACAACTCGCCCATTCACCGTCATAAAAAAAACAGGATTTTAGTAACCCTGTTTTTACCGGAAATACCCACGCATGACATCCGGGAACTTCGCCGAGAGCCGTCCGCCGTTACGACGCCGATTTCTCAGCGAACCCGCGCGCTCCGACCGTCTCCCGCTCCTCATAGCGATAAAACGCCGGGACGAAAAGCACGCCGATCATCAGCGCCAGCATCCCGAAGCCGGCAAAACCGTACCAGAAATGCACCCCGACGCGTTCCGCGATCGGCCCCACGAACAGCATCGTCACCGGGACCCAGACACTGATCAACCCGGTCGAAATCGAAAAAACGCGGCCCTGTAATTCCGGGCGGGTATGCTTCTGAATCAGCGCGTTCAAATTCGCCACGCTCAACGAATCGCCGATTCCGGAAATCCCCCAGCCTAAAATCGCCAGCGGAAGCTGACCGGGGGCGCAGCGTCCAATCAGCAGCACGCCCAGCGTGTAAACCAGATCTCCCAGCAGCGCCGAACGAATCTGACTCCTGAAACCGCCCCAGACCCCTAAAATCAGCCCGCCGATTACCGTCCCCAGCCCAAACGAAATCTGCATCATCGATAAGCTTTCAACGTCGGAAAGGAAATAATCGGAAACCATCAACGGCATCAGGCTCTCGATCGGGACCAGCAGCAGGTTCGTAATCGAAACATACCCCAGGAACGGCAGCAGCCCCGGCTCGGTCAGAACGTAGCGAAGCCCATTCCGCAGCGAGCGCAGCGACGAGCGGAATTTCGCGCGAACCGACCCGCGGCGCCCGCCTTCAAAGACTGACTCGCGAACCGTCAGCGTGAAGAGCAGCGCGATTCCGGCCGCCGCCACCAGAAAATCGATCGATAACGACGCCGCGACCGGAAGCGCGCGGATCATCCACGCCGCGAAGACCGGCCCTAATACGTTCGTCGATCCGCGCAGGATATAATCGATCGCGTTAACCCGCGTCAGCTGGTCCGCGGGAACGATATCCGTCGCCAGCGCCTGAAGCGCGGGCCAGCGGAACGAATTCGCCAGCGTCCTGAGAAAAAGAATCGCAACGACCGCGGCCGGTGCGACCGCCTCAACCGTCAGCAGGACCGTCCCAATCGCGGAAACGACCGCAATCGCCGCGTTCGCCGCGATCAGGATCCGCTTCCGCGAATAGCGGTCGATAATTGGCCCGATGAACGGAAGGATAAAAACGTCGGGAACGAGAAGCCCGATCGCCGCAACCGATAACCAGATCGCCGAACCGGTTCGTTCGGTCAGCCACCAGATCAGGGTAAACTGCGAAATGGATGTCCCCAGCAGCGCTAACCCCTGACTCGACCAAAGAATCGCGGCTTCCGCCTTCCAGCCGCGGGAAGAAAAGCGACGAGATGAAAAAGAACGGTATAAAGAACGCTTTGAGCGTCTGTCGATCATATATATACTCCTGAACCATGCCGATAAATTTTTTCGCAGGACCGGCCGCCCTTCCGATCGGGAACCCGATATACGGTAAACAAAAAAACCGGTCCGGGCTGGGTAAAACCGAAACGATCAACTCAGCCGAAACGACGATGAACGAACCCGCCGTTTACGAAAAAATCCGCAAACGCGCCTTTACGCAAAAGGCAAAAAACGATCCGTTTGTGATATGAATGATTCAGGTGTACTGGTAGAGGTAGCGGCGCACGATTTCACACCAATCCTGCCGCAGGATTCGATTACTTTTTTCATAAAACTGGTTGAAGATCGAAATATCGTAGGAGGTCCTCCCAAGATTCAATTCGTCTTCAGTTTCCGGGCATTTTTGCGCCATATCGGACAGCATGATGACCTTTTCCCTGGCGTCGGCTCAATGACTCGGTGAGGCGGATTCCCAACGCCGATTCAACTCTGAAAAACCTGCCCCACGCCCTTAGTATAAACGATTTTCAGCAGAAATCAAATCGGGAAAAAAGATGACGCCGCGGCTAATCCAAAAGCATAGCGTCCTGCGGTTTCCGATAACGCTGGTACAGCGCCAGGTTCCCGCTTTTCCCGTCAGAATAAAACGTCGATTCCAGCGTCAGCCCGGCGTCCGCCGCCAATCCCGCCAACTCCGCTTCGGTGAACAGGTGCACATAGCGCAGACCGGCCTTGTCGTTCGAGCCTGGGAGCGCGAACCGCCAATCCAGCAGCGTATCGCCCGGTTCGACGTCCGCCTCGCGCAGCCCGATCGTCGGCCAGGGAAGCACCCGCGCCGCCAGCTTCGGTGAATTCTGAAACTGCCAGACTGAAAAAATCGCCTCGCCGCCGGGACGGAGAAGACGCGCCGCGTTGGCGAAAACCGCCGCCTGCGCCGCTCTTCCCGGAATATGATGCAGCGCCGCGAAACAGGCGACGCCATCGAAACGCCGTTCGCCGAACGCGTCCGCCCAATCCGGATCGAGAAGATCCAGTTCGCCGTAATCGATCCGGAACGAATCGGTCGAAAGCCCCGCCGTCAAGGCGCGCGCCTCGGATAAGAGGGCGGAACTGAAATCGCGGCCGCTGTATCCCCCGCGGATTCCGAGCCTCGCCCAGTCCGCCGCCAGCGCGCCGGAGCCGCAGCCCAGATCAAGCCATTCGCTCCCGTCCCGGACCGTCGCCAGAAACGCGCGGACGCCCGGTTGAATCCGACGCCGGGTCGCGGCGAACGCCCCGCCGAACGTTTCGTAAAACTCCCGATTCAGCTCGGCCAGCCGCCGAACGGTTTCCGCGCGCATGAGGCTTAACGTTTCCTGCGAATAACCGGGATAATATTCCCGACAATCTGGCCATGGCCCGATTTCGCGAATTTCGCTAATCCCCCTTCGCTCGTCTCCCGGTACAGCGAAGGCATATCCATCCCCGTCCGCATCATCGTTTCAACCACCTCGTCGAAGCTCACGAAATGCGTTCCGTCGCTGAAAAAAACGTACTCGCCGCAGAAAATCGCCGTGCCGACCGCGAATGCGTTGCGCTCGATACAGGGTACCTGGACCAGACCCAGAATCGGATCGCAGGTCAGGCCCAGATGATGTTCCAAAGCCATTTCCGCCGCATATTCGATCTGCCGGATGGAACAGGAATACAGCTGCGCACACGCAGCGGCCGCCATCGACGCCGCCACGCCGACTTCCCCCTGGCAGCCGACCATCGCGCCGGAAATCGACCCGTTATGCTTGACGATATTCCCGATCAGCCCCGCCGTCGCCAGCGCCTTCAGGATCGTATCTTCCGAATGATGTAAATTCTCTTCCAGATAGCGCAGCAGCCCCGGGACCACGCCGCAGGAACCGCAGGTCGGCGCAGTCACGACCTCGCCGCCGGTTGCGTTTTCCTCCGAAACCGCGAGCGTATACGAGATCATGCGCCCGACCGACGCCATCGTCGGATTCATCAGACGTCCGCGTTTCAGATAGGTCGACGCCTTCCGCGAAACGCCGAGGCCGCCGGGAATAACCCCCTCGGTATTCAGCCCGCGTTCAATCGCCGCATACATGACCCGGCGGACCTCCTTCAGGTAATCCCAGATTCCTTCGCCCTCGTATTCTTCAACATATTCCCAGAACTGCTTCCCCGTCCGGAAGCAATATTCCATGATCTCCGCTAAAGTTTTATGCGGATAGATCGGGAGCCGCTCGTCGTCGTTCGGCCCTTCTGAGAGCGCCCCGCCGCCGACGGAATATACGGTCCAGCTATGGATCTCGTCGCTCTGATCGAACGTCGCGGTAAACCGCATCCCGTTCGGGTGAAACGGAAGCGTTTTTTCCGGGACCCAGACGATCTCCGTCTGCCCCGGCGGTAAAACCTCCAGGATCGCTTTGTCGGTAAAATGCCCCTTTCCGGTCAGCGCCAGGCTCCCGTACAGCTCGACCATGAAATGCGACGCGGTCGGGTTTTCAGCGTAAAACCGTTCCGCCGCCCGCCGCGGGGCCATCGTATGACTGCTGCTCGGTCCATGCCCGATCCGGAATAAATGCCGAATTGTGTCCATGCTGTTTCCCTGCTTACCCTTTTCCTGATCCGTATGATTCCCGGCTTTCCCCGAAAGCGCGCCGGTTCGCTTCGTTCATGGCGTTTATCGAAGGATCCCCATCTCGATCATCCGGGCGCGCAGCGCGCGAAACGAAGCGCCGCGGTGACTGATCGCGTTCTTCTCCGCCTCGCTCATCTCCGCCATCGTTTTCCCCAGCGACGGGACGTAAAAAATCGCGTCGTATCCGAACCCATTCCCGCCGCGGTCCGCGTCCAGAATTTCGCCGTCGACCGTTCCAAAAACCGTTATCGCCCGATCCGCGGCAGGATCATACAACGCGGCGCAGCTGACAAACCGCCCCTTCCATGGACGCGGGAACGCGCTGAGCCGCTCGATCAGGTAGCGCCGACGGTCGCGATCGTCCGCCCCCAGCCAGGGGCAGAACCGATGCGAATAGACGCCGGGACGTCCGTCGAGCGCCTCGGTTTCCAGTCCGGAATCGTCCGCGACCGCTGGAATTCCCGCGAGCGCCGCGAAAGCCTTCGCCTTCAGGAGCGCATTCTCCGCGAACGTTTTCCCGCTTTCGTCAATATCCGCCTTGATCCCGAGCTCCGCCGGCGTCACCCACTCGATCTCTGGCAGGATCGCCCGGATTTCTTCAACCTTGTGCGCATTGTTTGTCCCGATAATGAGCCTCAACCGTCCCCCATTCCGACGCCCGCGTTGAATGACCGTCAATCGCGATCGTCATGTATCACTGTCAATTATATCAAGCCTTTAGAACCGGGCGGCGAACGCCCCGGTTTCTCATGTAAAGAAAACATTCCCGTAAGAATTCGATCGCAAGGAGCCTTCTTATTTAGAAACAAAATGCCGACGGTTCGCCGCTCCCGAAAGAAGCGCGCCGGCCGCCGGCAATTCAAAATATGATTCTTTATGAAGGAGAACCGTTTCGTCGGAATGGCTCTCCTGATCTTATCCTCCAGACCGAACGCGGAACCGTATTCGGAACGCGCGGCTCAGGAAAAAACACGCCTAAAATCCGGCATACTTCATCGTCCGATCGTCTTTGATCTGGCCAGACCAGTTCAGCCCGAACGCAAAATCGTACGTATTTCCTTCGGAATCCAGATAGCATTCCATGTCCTGCGGCATGTCTTCTAACTGCGCCTCGACCGTTTCCATGTTCAGCGGCTGCTGCATCGGAAGCAGCTTTGAATAATTCTTTCAGCCTCCTCCACACAGCCTGAACATTAAGTCATTTTTCTTGATACCATGCCGGTGAATCGCAGATACAATTTGCTGAACGGAACCGCGCGCCGGCAGGAAAATCAAAAAATCATCGTTCGTCCGGCAGGTTTCAGGAAGGCAGGGACATGACGAAAATTAAAGCAATCCTATTCGACCTGGACGGGACGCTCCTCCCGGTCGATCAGGAAGAATTTACCAAAGCGTACTTCGGTCTGGTCGCGGCCAAAGCCGCCCCGCTCGGATACGAACCCGGGAAGCTCGTCGACGCGGTCTGGGCCGGAACGATGGACATGGTTAAAAACGACGGAAAGGAATCCAACGAATCCGTCTTCTGGAAGAAGTTCAGCTCGATTTTCGGCGAAGACATCCAAAAGGATCGGGAAGTCTTTGACGATTTCTATCGCGTCGAATTCAACGAGCTCAGGAAGATCTGCCGTCCGGACCCGGACGCCGCGGCCGCGCTGAAAAGGATTAAGGCGCTGGGGTTTCGCGTCGCGCTGGCGACGAATCCGCTCTTCCCGTCGGTCGCGACCGAAAACCGGATCCGCTGGGCCGGATTCGAGCCCGGAGACTTCGAATTCTATACTGCGTACGAAACGATCGGGCTGAGTAAGCCGAACCCGAATTATTATCTTGAAGTCGCGAAACGCATCGGACTGAAACCCGACGAATGCGCCATGGTTGGAAACGACGCGTTCGAAGACGGGATCGCCGAAACGGTCGGGATGCGCGTCTTCCTGCTGACCGATTTCCTGATCAACAAGGGCAACCGCGATATTTCCGCGTTCCCGCAGGGCGGTTTCCAGCGGATGACGGAATGGGCCGGGCGACTGAATTCAACGGCCGCGATATAATATAGACAGGAAGGAGAATTTTTACGGATGAAAAAAATATTAGTCGCCTGGTTTTCCGCGAGCGGTGTAACGCGCGCGGCCGCTGAAACCTTAGCGAAAGCGGCGGAAGCCGATCTTTTCGAGATCCGTCCGGAGACCCCCTACACGGACGCCGACCTGAACTGGAACGATCCGAAATCGCGGAGCACGGTTGAAATGAAAGACCGGGCGTTCCGACCGAAAATTGCCCCCGGCGACGCCCGGATCGCCGACTATGACGTCGTTTTTCTGGGGTTCCCGATCTGGTGGTACGTTGCGCCGACGATTATCAATACTTTCCTGGAATCGTACGACTTCTCCGGGAAACGGATTATCCTCTTCGCGACCTCGGGCGGAAGCGGCTTCGGACGGACCGTCGACGGGCTCAGGCCAAGCGTTTCCAGCGCCGCCTCGATCGAACCCGGACGGATCCTGAATCGAAGCGCGGGCGTCGACGAGCTGCGCGAATGGATCAAGTCGCTGAAGCTTTGAACGAATCCGCGAAGCCTGGGATCCGGACGGGGGCGCTGGAACGAACCGCGCGCCCGAAAACGGACAAACGAAATCGAAACGAAGAACCGCGCTCAGCAATCCAGCCCAGCGCGGTCTTCTTTATAAATCAACCTGTCACGGGTTCCCGCGAGTCGGTTCTCCTGCCGTTACAGTCCGAGAAAATCGATCGCGAAGAAATTCAGGATCGCGCCTTGCCAGATCCCTTTCTCGCCAGCCTCGGTCAGATACTCAACCTGCACGGTCGGGACGCTGAAATCGAGGGTAATCCCCTGAAACCCGGGAACCTCCGCGCCGTCGGGGCAGCTGTCAATTTCCTGCCGGGACGTCAGGATCGTCGGACTCTCAGAACCGCCGGCGTCGAAATCGGCGAATTCGCCGTTAACATATTTCCCTGTCAGCCGGTAATCCTCATTCATCCGCTCCGCGTACGGTTCGATCTCGACGATCGAGTCGAAACGCGTCTTGCAGCTTTCCGTGCTCAGGTTCGCGATTTTAAAGCTCATGGACGATTTCGTCCGGATATTCGTCGCCAGCGCCAGATTTCCTTCCATCGTCAGATCGGTTTTCGCCGCGCCGTCTTCGCCATAAAAACTGATCATCAAGGGCGAATGATACGCCGCGCCCCAGACAGCCGGCGCTAAAACCGGTTCATCGCTCATCGGCACGATCGAGCGAAACCCCGTCATGCGCGAAACAAGGCTGACGCGAATGACCTCCGCGTTCGCGGGAATCGACGACCTGTTCCATGCCGCGCGGTACGCCAGCTCGTCGCAGTCGACCGCGTCCGCCGCCGAATCCGCGTCAACCAATCCGTTCATGACCGGCAGCGCGCATGATTTTTCCGCCGCGCCTGCGCCGATATGGAGATCGAACGATACCGACCCGGCCTCGCCAAGCTCGAAGTTTTCAAGCCTGAAGACCGCCTGATCGGCGACCTGCGCCGTCAGGAACGGCGGCTCAAACATCAGTCCGCCGCCGCCAAGCTCCTGCGCGAATGCGTACCCTGCCGTGCTGAACGCAAGCGCAAGACAAACAATCAGGATTATTCTTTTATACATTTTTCCTCCTATACATATACATATACATATACATATACATATACATATACATATAGAGAGTGTAACGCTGTTATTAAATACTGTCAATACAGCGTCGTCTATAATCGGGCCAGTCCCGATCCGTGAATCACCCCTTGACCGCGCCGGAAGTCACGCCGGCGACGATATACTTTTGCAGGAAGACATAGAGAACCAGGATCGGCAGCATCGCCAACAGCAGCGCCGCCATGACCAGTCCGATATCCGTCGAATACGTTCCGTAGAACGCCTGCGTCGCAATAGGCAGCGTGTAAAGCTCCTTCCGGCCAAGAACGAGGCTGGGGAGAAGGTAGTCGTTCCAAAACGCCATTGCGTTAATAATCGCCACGGTCGCGATCGTCGGTTTCAGCAGCGGAAAAACGATCCGCCAGAACGTCTGCCACCGGGTACAGCCGTCGATCTCCGCCGCCTCCTCAAGCCCGATCGGAATATTCGTCCGGATCGCCCTTTCGAACATGAACGTCGCCATGGAAACGGAAAAACCGATATGCATCAGGATCAAAGTCAGGCGGCTGTTCAATACATTAAAAATTCCGCCGTACACCGACACAATCGGGACCATCAGCACCTGAAACGGAATGATCATAGACGCGATCATAAGCGCGAACAAGATCGTCGTCGCCTTCCATTTATTCCGTGAAATAACGAACGCAGCCATCGCCGAAACCAGGATCGTCAGAATCGTCGCGCTGATCGTAATCATCAGCGAATTCCCGAATACATGCCAGAAATTCATCCGCCGCATCGCGTTGGGGAAATTCAGAAGCGTAAAGCCATGCGCGCCGATCAGCGCCAGCGGATTTGAAGTAATATCTCCCTTCGTCTTGAATACATTAATAACGACGAGAAAAAACGGAAAGATGAACATCAGGAACACAATGATCAATATTGCAATCATGATTCCATGCGTAATATGTTTTCTTCGCAAAGCCTTTTCGCTGTCGGTCATCATGCTTCCACCTCGCTTCTCTTACCGATCTGAACCTGCGTTATCCCGACAATCGCACAGATAACAAACAGGATGAGCGCCTCCGCCTGACCCAGACCATAATTCTTATAAACGAACGCCTGGTTATACACGTGCATCGCCGCCAGAACGGAGGAATTAAACGGTTCGCCTTTCGTTAACGACAGGTTGACATCGTAAACGACGAAGCAGCGCGTAATACTCAGAAACAGGCATTGAACGAATGAAGCGCGCATCAAAGGAACAATCACGTTCCGCATCGCCTGAAACGGCGTACATCCGTCGATCATCGCCGCCTCTTTCAAATCTGAAGCGACGCTCATGAATCCCGCGACATAAATCAGCATCATATAACCCGCATACTGCCAGGTTGACACAAGAATCAGACAGAACATCGCCCCATTCGTCGTCGCCAGCAGCGACCCCACGTTTCCGCCGGCGATAGCGGTCCCGAGTGCGACGAACGCACGGTTAAAGACAAACTTCCAGACATATCCGAGAACGATTCCGCCGATTAAATTCGGGACGAAAAAACCGGCCCTGAAAAAATTCTGTCCCCGGATACCGCTGGTAACCATATACGCTAATAAAAACGCAACGATATTGATCAGGATAACCGAAAAGAACGAATAAACAACCGTTCTTCCGAGCGCCTGCCAATATACGCCGTCCCGAAACGCCGCGATATAATTCTCCAACCCGACGAACGGTTTCACCCGGGAAATCCCGTCCCAGCTGGTAAACGTCAGATACAGGCCGTAAACGAAGGGAACGATAACCGTTCCGAAGAAAAGGAAGCCGGCGGGACCCGCGAACATCAGAAACTGCTTCGTCTTATACATCAATGTATTTCGTTTCATGCGAAACCTCTTTTGTTTGGAAACAGGCGTCGCGGTGTCCGCAACGCCTGTTTTATTCTGGGTAAACGATCCTTTATTGAGACGCGCCCGAAAGGGTCACGCCCTTCCAGTAATTCTGGATTTCCTCCGCGAATCCCGCGAGATCCGTCTGGTCGGCGAGATACTTCTGGAAAGCGGCGCCAACGATCGAATAGTGATCATCGGGCAGGTAGTTATAATTCGGGACCAGCCTATCGGAATCCGCGAAGCTCTTAACCGACTTTCCCAAAGGATCGGAAACCGGAAGCGTAATATTCGAATATGCGGGGACCAGGGCGCAGTCATTGACGATAAAATCCTGACCCGCCTCGTCGTAAACGAGCCAGTTCAGGAAATCCTTCGCGGCAGCGCGCTGTTCATCGGAGATCGCCTCGGAAGCATCGATATAGAAATATTTCGAGCCTCCGCCGACGAGCTTCGTATTGTAGTCGTCGTCGGTATTCTGCGGAACGGGCATGACCCCCATATTCTCCGAATAGTTATAAGCGTTAATCACGGACCAGTCCCAGTTTCCGCCGAACATGAACGCGATCTCGCCCTCGGCCAGCTTCTGTTCCGTGACCTCCCGCTCGGCCGAAATCGCCGAACCCTTCGCGTAATTATTCTCTTTCAGGACATCGAACGTGTCCATCAGGGACAGGAAACGGGGATCGCTGATCAGCTCGACCGAACCGTCATGAAGACCCTGGATAAACGCTGCCGGGTCGGGCTGTTCCTCGTAAACCTCAGTAAGATAATGGCCCGCCAAAGACCAGTCTTCCTTCATAACGCCGGTCGGCGATTCCATTCCGCCGGCTTTCAACGCCTCGATCAGCTCCGAAAAACCGTCGAGCGTTGAGACCGAAGTCAGATCGAAATCTTCGCCTGTAATGTTCTTAATCGCGTCCGCGTTGTAGATAACGCCGCGAGCCTCGATGCAGAACGGGAAACCGTAAACCTTACCGTCGATCGTAATTTCCTGCGTCGTATCCTTCGGCCAGTCCTGATCGGATAAATCGATCGCATGATCCGCCGCCAACGCGTAAATGTCTTTTGCGTCCACCATGGCGACCGTATACGGGTCGTTTGAAGCGTACTTTGTCGCCAGATGCTGGGCAACGGTATCGCTCGAATAATAAACTTCGATATCGACGCCTTTTTCCTCGGAATATTTTTTCGCCATTTCCTCCATCTGGCTCTGAATTTCCATCTTCGAATTAAAGACGGTAATCGATACCTTACCCGAGCTGGAAGCGGGTTCGGAACCGCCGGAGGATTCCGTCGTCGAATCCTTGCTTCCGCAGCCGGATAAAGAAAGCAGAACCATTGCCAATACTAAAAACAATCCAAACAGCTTTTTCTTATTCATAGGAATCCTCTCTATAGTTGATCGATACGTTCCTGGACGACAACACTCAGGCATCTGCCTTTACAAGTTAATATTACCAGCATCCAAAACCTTGTCAAGAATAAATTTCAGTCATACTTTATCCCTGCAGTATCGGCCAGAAAGAATGCACTATAATCCCTGTCAGTTGAATCACAGCAGGAAAGACCTTGGACTCCCTGAAACAGGCGAACGCGACATTTAAATCCTGACGGGGAATCTGGAAGTACGGATCAGAAAGGAACCCCGATGAAACACATCCTGAAAATCGTTCGTGTATACGAGCTCAAAGCGGATCCGCAGGGCTATCGTGTCCTGGTGGATCGACTGTGGCCGCGGGGCCTCCGCAAGGAGACCCTGAGACTGGACCGTTGGGCGAAAGAGGCTGCGCCCACGCCGGATTTGCGGAAATGGTTTGGCCATGCAGAGGAACGCTTTGAAGCGTTTAAGTCCCTCTACCGGGCAGAGCTGGACGGCAGCCCGGACGCCAACGCCTTTGCGCGGGACATGGCCGAAATACTAAAAAAACAGGACGTCCTGTTGCTCTATGCCGCCAAAAGCCCGACCTGCAACCATGCCGCGGTCCTGCGGGATTGGCTGACAGATCAGATACAAGCCTGCTGTCCGAAAGGTGATACAAATCCGTAAATATACGAAACACCCAGTCTAAAAATAAGGCTGCGTGGATCGGTTCCTGTAAGCTCCAGGCCGCAAAAAGCGGCGCCATCCAAATTTTACAGACGGCAGATCTCTAACGCTGGCGGCCCTGCGTCGCGCCGCTCCCGGGACGCCGTTAAAACAAAAAAAAGAAGACGTTGGCAATTTCCTACTCTCCCAGGAGGTCGCCCTCCAAGTACCATCGGCGTTGACGCGCTTGACTTCCGGGTTCGGAATGTTTCCGGGTATTCCCACGTCGCTTTCGTCACCAACATCTTCTTCTATCTCATACAGTATGTATCTCGGTGGCTCCGAAAAGCCCCCTGTTCCTTCCATCACGTCTAAGCCTTCGATCATTAGTATTGGTTTGCTCAAGCCATCACTAACCTTTCACATCCAACCTATCTAGCACGTCGTCTCCGTGCGATCTTATCCATTTCTGTCCAGAGAACTCATCTTGAAGCGAGTTTCCCACTTAGATGCTTTCAGCGGTTATCTCTGCCAGACGTGGCTACTCAGCGCTGCAATTGGCATTACAACTGACACACCAGAGGTCTGTCCACCCCGGTCCTCTCGTACTAGGGGCAGCTCTTCTCAATTCTCTTTCGCCCACAGCGGATAGAGACCGACCTGTCTCACGACGGTCTGAACCCAGCTCGCGTACCGCTTTAACCGGCGAACAGCCGGACCCTTGGGACCTTGTTCAGCCCCAGGATGCGATGAGCCGACATCGAGGTGCCGAGCGAAGTCGTCGATATGAACTCTTGGACTTCACCAGCCTGTTATCCCCGGGGTAGCTTTTATCCGGTAAGCCACGGCCATTCCACTCTGTACCGTGGGATCACTAAGCCCTACTTTCGTATCTGGTCGACGCGTTGGTCTCTCAGTTAAGCTCCCTTTTGCCTTTACACTCTCTGACAGGTTTCCATTCTGTCTGAGGGAACCTTTGGGCGCCTCCGTTACTCTTTTGGAGGCGACCGCCCCAGTCAAACTGCCCGCCTAAGACTGTCCGGCCGGTCGTTACTCGGCCCGTTAGAAATCAATTAATGAAAGGGTGGTATCCCAACAGCGACTCCCCTAAAACTAGCGTCCTAGGTTCTACGTCTCCCACCTATCCTGTACATTCATTAACTAAGTTCAATCTTAGGTTG
>CALIHP010000049.1 GCA_938020565.1 uncultured Anaerolineaceae bacterium
CCGACGACGATTGGACGGGATGTACGCCGGGTGGGAGGCCGCATAGCGGGTCTGCGTTTCAAATTTCCGCAGTCAAGATGAGAACTGGTCAACAATAAAAAACAGTTCTACATATTGATAAGATAATAGGAAGTTCCTGTATCCGTTCTTGACAGTTCACGACAGAAGCTTCAGGAGCAAGGGGGTGGAAAAACATAAGGATTTCCTCGTAATTGACAGACTGCATCGTACAAATGCGAACTTTTCACCCCTGCTGTTCCTCATTTTCAAGATGAAAGGGTCTGTACTGCCTATACCCGAAAATGGCTTTTAGCTGTCCATATAGCGCGTTTTGTGCTTGCTGCGTCTGCTTCCCTATTAATTAAAGGCATGAAAAGCAGATCAGGAAAAGCTGATCGTAAAACGGAAACAGCTATCCCGCCGCCCTGTCTATGCCGGAAAATTATCTCTCGGCAAGCCTGTAGTTATTAATCCAGAATAAACTCGTATTCCCTATATATCATGCCATCTTTAAAATCAAAAATATCTAACGAGCGTACGCCAGAATCGTTTACTAAATACGCAGCTATTCTATTTCCGTCTCCAGAAATCTGCATATCTGAACATGAAAATTGGGCATCGGAATTTGCATATGCATTTTTTATTACCTGCATGTAGTTCTCTATACCAACAATCCTCTTTTCTTCTTTGCCGAATAATTGCCAGGATATTTCCGAATGGAGAAATTGCTGGTATAGCTCCCAATCACGCTCATTTTCAGCCTTGAAAAATGCATCTAACACATCTCTGTTTGTCATGGCGCTTCTACATCTTTCACATATTCTAATTTGCTTTGGATCGCTGTTTCCTACAAATGAGGATTTGTCTGGTTCTTATTCATAGTCAATCCGTTCAATTTTGAAAATCACCGGGCGCGTACCATCAGAGCAACAGGTGATCATTTCGTTTTCATTCTTCATCCAGTCCTTCATAATAGAGCCGCCCTGTAATCCAGTATAGATGTATCGAGAAATTGCATCCCACGCTTCAGAGCAGAACGGCATTTTCGGCCCACCAGCAACCGTATCTGCATCACCAGTAGTTCTGACCAGTGTGTTCAACCCCATGTGCCAGAAGTCATCACGCTCATTATCACGATAAAAAACAAATTCATCACCAACATTATAGCAGGGTAGACCCCAGAAATGGGGTCTGCACAATAGTATTGCTGTAATTCAGGGTAAAGCTTTTTATCCAGAACAGTAATTTTTACTTTATGTTTCATTTTATTTGCCTCCTATAGAACACGATCTTCATAGAAGATCCTCCGATACATCACTGCCGAAAACAGTATCCATGATATTCGCGAGCATATTTTCAGGCGGAATAGCGATACCTTGATCGATTTCTCACAGCAAGATCAAAGTGTTCCCGCGCCCCATGCCAAAAATATCGCGGGCTTCTTTATGGAATAACGAACTGTTCTCTTTCTCCCGCCTTGACCGTTCCCCGGAACGGTCTGTTCTGAGGAACGGTGGAATGAAAGATCCGTATCGTCAGTCTAATCTTCCGCGGTTTCTTTCGTGATCACGAGCGCGTCCCGTTCCGGATCCTTGGTCACGCTGACGACGTCGCCGCTGACGATCTCGCCGGACAGGAACTTCATCGACAATGGGCTTTCAAGGTACTTCTGGAGCGCGCGGCGCATTGGGCGCGCGCCGAAGGCGGGATCATATCCGACGGTCGCCAGCCAGGTCCGCGCGCTGTCGTCGAGGCTGAGCGTGAGTCCCATGTCGACGATCCGTCCGCAGATTTCCTTCAGCTGCAGATCGACAATCTCTTTCATCTCGTCAACGCTCAGACGCGAGAACATGATAATTTCGTCGATCCGGTTAAGGAACTCTGGCCGGAACGTATCCTTAAGCGTGCGGTCGATCTTGATCTTCGCGTCGCGGTCTTCGTTATTTTCGCCCGTGCCGAGAAAGCCGAGCGTGCCGCTGCGGCTGATATATTCCGTCCCGAGATTCGAGGTCATGATCAGTACGGTGTTGCGGAAGTCGACGATCTGTCCCTGCCCGTCGGTCAGCCGACCGTCGTCAAGGATTTGCAGCAGCGAGTTCCAGACTTCGGGATGCGCCTTTTCGATTTCGTCGAAAAGAATAACGCGATAGGGACGGCGGCGGACGGCCTCGGTCAGCTGACCGCCTTCCTCATAACCGACGTATCCTGGCGGGGCGCCGAATAATCGCGACACGGTATGGCGCTCGCGGTACTCGCTCATGTCGATTCGGACAAGCGCGTCCTCGTCGTCAAAAAGAAACTCCGCCAGCGCTTTCGCGAGCTCGGTTTTTCCGACGCCGGATGGGCCGATGAAGATAAACGAGCCGATCGGGCGTTTCGGATCCTTGAATCCGGTTCGGGCGCGGCGGATCGCGTCCGACAGGCCATGAACCGCTTCCTTCTGGCCGATAATCCGTTCGGCGAGCCGCTCTTCCATTTTGACCAACCGTTCGGTCTCGTTTTCAAGCATCGCGTTGACCGGAATCCCGGTCCATTGAGCGACGATCTGGGCGATATCGTCGACTTTGACGATATCGTCGAGCTTCTGGTCCGTTTTCCAGGCAAGGCTCTTTTCCTCGAAATCGCTCTCAATTCGGATCCGTTCCGCTTTAATCCTGGCGGCGCGTTCGTAGTCGCGATCGTTTCCGGCTTCTTCCTCCTCCTGTGTCAGCGCGCTGATCTTATTTTTCATCTGCCGAAGTTCGTCTGGAATCGAGAAGAGCGCGACGCGCCGTTTCGCCGCCGATTCGTCGATCAGGTCGATCGCTTTATCCGGCTGATAGCGATCGGTCACGTAGCGCGACGAAAGACGGACGGCGGCTTCGAGCGCGGCATCGTCGAACTTGATTTTATGATGATCCTCGTAGCGGTCCTTCAGACCGCGGAGCATCGCGATCGTCACTTCATCGCTCGGTTCTTCGACGTAGACGGAGGCGAAACGGCGTTCGAGCGCCGCGTCCTTTTCGATATATTTTCGGTACTCGTCGAGCGTTGTCGCGCCGATACACTGCAGTTCGCCGCGCGCCAGGGCCGGCTTGAGCATGTTGGAGGCGTCGATCGCGCCCTGGGACGCGCCCGCGCCGACAACCGTATGCAGCTCGTCGATGAACAGGATAATTTCGCCTTCGGAAGCGCGGACCTCTTCGATTACGGCTTTCAGTCGCTCTTCGAATTCGCCCCGGAACTTCGATCCGGCGACCATCGCGCCGATATCGAGCGACATGACCTTTTTATCCATCAGCGGCTCGGGAACGTCGTTGACGGCGATTTTCTGCGCCAGGCCTTCGGCGATCGCGGTTTTCCCGACGCCGGCGGCGCCGATCAGGACCGGATTATTCTTCGTCCGGCGGCAGAGGACCTGGATCACGCGTAAAATCTCGGCGTCGCGGCCGATAACCGGATCGAGCTTGCCGTTTGCGGCCTGATCCGTCAGGTCGCGGGAATACTTTGCGACGTTTTTGTATTTGGAGTTGATCGTTTTCCGGTTCTGCGAAGCGTTTTGGCTTTTCTGGGCGAGAAGATTATACGCCTTGGTCCAGTTGAGATCAAACTCCTGCATCAGGCGCGAAACGGCCGTCCCTTTTTCGGTCAGGATCGCCAGGAACATATGCTCAGGGCCGGCGAGATCGGCTTTCAGCCGGCTGGCTTCAGCTGGGGCTTTATCGATAATCGTGCGGACCTCGGGCGTAATGAAGAGCTGGCCGGAGCCGCCGCTATAGAAATCGGCTTTGACCCGCGTTCGGAGCATGAAATCGATCCGATCAGCGAGCGTCTCGGCGCTGATGTCCATCTGTGACAGGAGCGAAGCCACCGCGGATTCCGGGTTCTCGATCAGTGCCAGCAAAATATGTTCAGTTGCAAGTTGATTATGTTTATAGTCTTTTAAAAGCTCGATCGCGCGCTGCGCGACGTCCTGGGCTTCTTTTGTAAATCGATCGAATCGAATCATGTACGTTCCTTTCAAATTTTCAGCTCATGATAAATTACAGGTCGGCAACTCTAAATTTAATCCAGGATTATAAGACGGGCGTAAGAAATCCGCGGCGCTTATTTCCCTGCGTCCGCGCCCGCGCCGGCCGCCTTCTTCAGGATATCCCACGGAGTAATCATCCCGATCAGCTTCGCATTCGGCTTGCCGGTTTCGGTCAGGAAGACGGCCGAAATTCGGCGCGAACGGCGGTTGAGACTCATGTCGAACAGGTCGCGAACGTCGGCGGCGAGAGCGTCCTTCGCCGCGAATTCGTACCGGTCCCCGTTCGGATAATTCAAATCGATATAGGGGAGGAAATCGCTGATTTTCAGCGCTGCGCTGACCTGTTTTTCTCCGCTTTTAATAATATATGAGAAGACGCTGGTTTTGCTGAAAACGCCGAGGAGCTCGTCACGGACGACGACGGGAACGTGCGAAAAGCCGGCGGCTTCCATTTTACGCATGACGCTCAGCGCGTTTTCATGCAGCGTGGTTTTGAAGACCTGATCCGCGCGGATCGCGTAATCGACCGCGAGTTCAGGATTCTCGACGATTTCCAGGACTTCTTTCAGGATTTGGTACAGCGCGGGAGAAGGCTCGACCAGGTAATCGCCGGCGACTTTTGGCGAATGGGTCAGCAGGTTCCGGACTTCGCGGATGAGGTCAAGCGATTCTTTATACGCCTTGCCTTCGTTTGAGTTACTGAAACGGATGATAGCGTTGTCGTACGGATTATTTTGGGCGTAGCGCCTGTTCGATTTCAGCGCTTTTTCAAGACGGCGGTAGACGTCAAGAAAGGCTTCGACGCGTTCGTCGGCGTCACGGAACTCATCATCGTTCGCGACGTCCTGCTCTGTTTTTTCGCGTAGGTTTTTGCTTCTGGTGCTCCGATTGAACGTTTGCATGCGTTCCCTCCTTTCCTTTCGGTTTGAAAATTATCATGCCGCTTCCTCATTTTCACCGGGATCAGCCGGATGGCCCGAAATCAGCCTGACTTCGGAAAAAGCGAAGGATGTGTTTCTGCCAAATTGGAAAGCTCACGCTGAACGGCGACGATTAAATCCATATCGCTTTTTTGATCATTGAAACATCCCATATTTCCATGCGTTCCCTTATTAAAATGATACTGTATTCGGCCTGTTTCAGGCGGAAGGTACGCGTTTGGGAATTCCTGCGGATGGCCGCGGCGTTCAATCGGTTCCCTTCATGACGGTTCTTTGCCAGTCCCTGAGCTGGGCGGGGAGGGCGCGTCCGGCGCGCCGCGATTTCCGGTTTTCAGTCGGTTCCAGAGGAAGACTGTATAATGAAGTGGAATTCGAAATGGAGGCGCAGTATGATAAATACGCTTGTTTTTGTCGTCATCGGCTTTTTCGTCGCGGTGACGGTTATCGCCGGGTTGATCGTCCGGCGTATCGGGTAGCCGCAACAGGTAAATTTGGAAAGGAAATTCAGGCATGAACGCTGCTGTAAATCGATCGGAACGCCGCGCGTTCGTCGCGGCGCTCCGATCTTCCCGGACGTTTTTTATTGCTGGTTTGGTTTTGGCCGCGCTGCTCCCGACGGGGGCGGCGCTGTTTACGCTTCGAAGCGGGGTGGGGCTGGATGCCGGGTGGATTGCCGCGCGGCTTTGCGGCGTGATGGGGCTGTCGCTGCTGACGCTGTCGCTGGTCCCGTTCGCCGATTTGCCCTGCGTCGCAGGACGGTTTAATCCGCGCGAAGCGGCGTCGATCGATCGCGCTGTCGGGCTGACCGGGCTGACCTTTGCCGCTGCGCATTTGCTCCTGAAGTTTCGTCAGCTTCCGGAGGTCGTTCACGTTCTGCCCGCGGAGCGCGGGGGCCTGCTGCCAGGTCCGACGTTCGTCGCGATCGCCGGCGCGTTGGCGGTACTGGCGGTTTTACGGTTGACGGTCAATCCCTGGCGTGGCGGGATTCACAGCCCGCTCCGGATCGGACGCTTCTGGCTCACGGCGGCGATTGTCGCTTTCGCGCTGGCGCAGGCGTATTTTGCGGAAGCGTCTGATCTGAGTCCTGTCGTTTTCTGGCTGTGGGGCGCGCTGCTCCTCGCAGCGGTGATGGGCGTCGCGGTTGGCGGGGTGATCCTGCCGCTTCGATCGGCGCGCTATGAGATCAGCGAGCTTGTTGAGATCGGCGCGGATGCGGTCGAGGCGACGTTCGTACGGAAATCGGGTCACGCCGTCGTTCTCCCGGGCCAGTCGGTTGGACTGGCGCTGAACGGCGGCGCCTTTTCCGGAAAGCCGCTGTTTTATGTCAGCGGCGTTGGGAAGGATGGTACGCTGCGCGCTGCGTTTCCGGGCGGACGCGATTCGCTTCGCGTCGGGACGAAAGCGGCGGTGGGGATCGCGCATGGGAATTTCCGGCTGGATCGGCTCGGAGCGGACGGATTCGTCTTTATCGTCGATGGGTACGGGATCGCGGCGGCGATAGCGTCGCTTAGAACGCTGGCGGAAAGACGCGACACACGGAAGCTGACGCTGATTTACCGCGCCGACAGCGAAACGGCGGTCTGGTTTGCAGAGGAGCTGACGAGGCTGGAGGAACGGTTGAAGCTGACGGTTGTGAGGTCGATTGGAGAACCGATTTCGGCGGAATCGATCCGGCGCGTTTATCCGCGGGAGCGCGACCGCTATGACGTTTTCGTCTGTGGCTCGAAGCCGCTGCGAAAGGCAGCGGGGAACGCGTTCAGGGCGTTGAAGGTTCCCGCGAGGAATCAATGGTTCGAGGCCTGATTCATCGGGCGGCGCCAGGTCCCGGAACGATTATTTATTTTTTCGGACCGGGAACGTTTATTCCCAGAAAAACAGTTACAATTATGGAAAGATTTAATCGTAACTGAATTCCGGCTATGGGCCGGATGTGGATCATGGAGTCAGGATCAATGAGTTTGCCGATTGTTCAAATTGGAAATCCGGTTTTACGGAAGAAAAGTCATAAGATTTCGCGGATTACCGCCGAGACGCGGCGGCTCGCGAATGAAATGCTGGAGACGATGCGTGAGGCGCATGGGGTTGGCCTGGCCGCGCCGCAGGTCGGCGAGCTGGTTCGCCTGATCGTCGTCGAGTTCCCTGAGGACGATGAAAAGGAGGATTCGCCGCTGCGGACGTATCAGGTTGTCAATCCTGAAATTATCTGGCGTTCGGAGGAAATGGTCATAGGCGTGGAAGGCTGCCTGTCGATTCCGGGCCTGGCGGGCGAAGTCGAGCGGCATGAAGCCGTTAAGGTTCGTGGGCTCGACGTTTATGGCCGGCCGGTAAAATATGACTTGAAGGGCTGGATCGCGCGGATCTTTCAGCATGAAATCGACCATTTAGATGGAGTCTGCTACGTGGATCGATCGTCGAACGTCTGGCAGCTTGACGCTGAAGACGATGAAATGGAAGCCGCGGTTACGGCAGACGAGAAGGGCTGAAGCGAGGCGGAACCTTGCGGCTTGAACGGCTGTCGCTGACGAATTTTCGTTCTTACGCCCGTTTGGAAAGCGATATTCCGAACGGGATTTTGTTATTGCGGGGCGGGAACGCGGTTGGGAAAACGAGCATTCTCGAAAGTTTATTTTATTGCGCGACGTTTTCAACGTCTCTCGCGGGTCAGGATCGGCAGCTCATCCGGTTTCAGGCGGAAGAGGAGGACCCGGCCGTCGCGCGGATCGTCGCTGCATACGCGGTTGGGGAAAAGAAGCGGAAGCTGGAAATCCGATTGATATTAGAAGGCGAGCGGGAAACCCGGCGGCTTCGGAAAGAAATCCTCCTCGACGGGCGGAAAACGACGGCGCAATCCGCCGTCGGCGAGTTCCCGGCGGTTCTGTTCCTTCCGCAGATGACGGAGATGATCAGCGGACCGCCCGCGGAGCGGCGGCGCTACCTGAATATCCTCCTGTCGCAGTCGGTTCCGGGTTACGCTCGGACGCTGAGCCGCTATGCGCGTGCGGTCCTGCAGCGGAACGCGCTTCTTCGGACGCTAAACGAGCGCGGCGGCGATCCGGGGCAGCTGGCTTATTGGGACGAGCTCCTGGCCGGGCAGGGGGCGTTCCTGATTTATCATCGCGCCCGGGCGATCGCAGCGCTGGAGCGGCTGGCGGATACCGCGCTGCAGCGACTGACGGGGCGGAATGAGGTGATGTCGCTCAGGTACCGGCCGGCGCTGAACGATGCAGATCTGGCGCTGACGGAGCTCGTCGGCGTGGCCGGGAAAGCGGAACCCGACGCAATCGCCGGAATTACCATGGCGGTCCGGACGGCGCTCGAATCCGGACGCAGGCAGGATATCCGGCGCGGCGTTTCGACGATCGGGCCGCATCGTGATGAAATGCGCGTTATGACGAATGGAATTGATGTCGGCGTTTATGGCTCCCGCGGTCAGGTCCGAACGGTCCTGCTGGCGCTGAAATTTGCCGAGGTCGACTGGATTCGGGAGGCGAAGGGGACGGCGCCGCTGCTGCTTCTCGACGAGACGTTTTCTGAGCTGGACGCGGGACGGCGCAGGGAGCTGATGCGGCTGCTGGACGAATGCGGTCAGGGGATCGTGACGACGACGGACTTGAAGTTTTTTTCGTCTGAGTTCCTGGGGAGCCGGACGATTTGGGAAGTCCGTGATGGTATCCTGCTGAAAGAAGGAATGGTTTAGCCGAGCGGTTTTTTGAGCGGAACCCCGGCCTGACGCGGGTAAGCCGCCGGCGTTGATCTGCGCTTGCGGATGACGACGAGGGCGCGGCCGGACGTTTCGCCGCCGGAACCTGGGAGTTCGAATCGGAGGCTTGACTCGAACGCGCCGCCGAGGAGCGTGATCGCCTTTTTCGCGCTGACGATTTCCTCGTCGCAGTCAGCGGATTTCTGCGCAAGCATGGCGCCGCCAACGGTCACGAGCGGCATCAGGTACTCGCAGAGAACAGGGAGACGCGTTACGGCGCGGGCGACCGCGAAATCCTGCCGCTCCCGAAGCTGCGGCATGCGGCCCGCGTCTTCGGCCCGGGCATGCAGCGTCACGACGTCGGTCCAGCCGAAAAGCGCGCAGACGCGTTCACAGAATTTCAGCTTTTTCCCGATCGAATCGATCAGCGTCAGCTTCAGTTCCGGGAACGCGATTTTCAGCGGGATTCCCGGGAAGCCTCCCCCGGTCCCGACGTCGGCGAGCGCCTTCCGGTTCAGATCGCCGGTCCCTATCGCGACGGTCAGGGAATCGAGGAAATGTTTCACGCGAATCGATTCAGGGTCGCGGATCGCGGTCAGGTTGAATTTCGCGTTCCATTCGAGGATTTCGGATAGAAAGCGCTCGAACTGGTCGAGTTGTGACGGGGTGAGGTGGAAGCCGAGGAAAGGCTGAGCCGCGGTTGCGAGTTCGTTCAGGGGCGTCATGCCGATTATTATAGCGGATTCCGGATATCGTGACGGGTTTTTGCAGACCTGACAAAGGTCATGATTGCGGAAAATCGCGGATTATGATATATTTGACTGGTAATTTGCTGGCCTGACCTGAAATTCGCCGGCAAGTTGGAAGGAGCATAAGATTAGTACACAAGATTTTCGCGTAAACGAATCGATTCGGGTTCCCGAGGTTCGGGTCATCGATCATCAGGGCAATAACATCGGCGTCATATCGACCTACGAAGCGTTAAAAATGGCGCAGGACGCAAATCTGGATCTGGTAGAGGTTTCGCCGAACGGGAATCCGCCGGTCTGCCGTGTGATGGATTTTGGCAAGTTCCTGTATGAGCGGATGAAAAAAGAGAAGGAAGCCCGAAAGTCTCAAACGAAAATAGAGATCAAGGAAATCCGGCTGCGTCCGAAAACAGGAGATCATCATCGATCTTTCAAGACGCGCGACGCCCGCCGGTGGCTGATGAGCGGGATGAAGGTGCGCGTGACGATTCGGTTTCGCGGGCGTGAAATTACTTATCCGGAAATTGCGTTGGAGGATTTGCGTGAAATTGCGCAGGACCTGAGCGATATCGCGATGATCGAGCAGGCGCCGGGTATGGAAGGGCGGACGATGGGGATGCTCTTAGCGCCGAACATGAAAAAAATCGCTAAAATTAAGGAAGAACGCGCGAATGAACCTGAACCTGAGATCGAGGACGAGATCGACGAGGCGTACGATGACGAGGAGGAGGACGGCGAAGGAGAGCCGTAATCCAATTTAGCGTCCTGATTTTTTGTCTTTCCCGGCGGAAGGATGAATCCCGGGTATAATTTACAGGCTAATCCGTCGAAGACGCGGTTCTTTTCCTATGCGTCTCGGCGATAAAATATTAAGGAGTTTTGTTGTGCCACGCAAATTAAAAGTATCGGGTAAGTTGAAGCTGAAGACCCACAAGGCGACTTCCAAGCGTTTTCGCATGACTGGGTCCGGCATCATCGTCCGCACGAAAGGCGGGAAGAGTCATTTACGCCGCCGAACGTCCGTGCGAACGAAAAAACTGTTGGCAGAGATGATTCCGGTGGAGGGCAAGAAGATTGTCCGCCGCGTCAAGCGTCTCGCGCCTTATATGGCGTAATCGGTTCGTTTCAGTGCGGCTGTCGGATGTTCGCAACGGGTTGAAAAACCGGCGTCCGGGGGTTTGCAAAGGAGTTTATAGCTTATGGCACGTGTTAAGGGCGGTCCGCAGGGACATCGCCGGCACAAGAGATTATTGAAGTTAGCGGAAGGGTATCGAGCGACTCGTTCGAAGCTTTACCGCCGTGCGAATGAAACGCTGTTATCCGGTCTGGTTTACGCTTTTCGCGATCGCCGCGTACGGAAGCGCGACTTGCGGAAGCTTTGGATTACGCGGATCAACGCTGCGGCGCGGATCAACGGAATTTCTTATAGCCGCCTGATTTCGGGACTTCGCAAAGCGGATATCTGCCTGAATCGGAAGATGCTGGCGGATCTGGCCGTTCGCGATCCGGAGACGTTCAGCGCGATCGTAAAAGCCGCGAACGCGTAAACAGGCGAAGGATTAGCATATTCAGGATATATAGAAAAACCGCTCCCGGCGAGCGGTTTTTCTATAGTAGTGCGGGGCCGCGTTTCTTCTAAAGCCATCCGCGGATCCGATACATCAGTACGCCAAGGTACTCCTTAACCGCGGTCTCGAACGCACGAATGTTTCCCGATTGCGGAATGACATAGCGGTACCAGCTTTCCGCTGTTGGATGGGTCAGGTCTTCCCATTCCGCGTCCGAGTACGTGAAATCGGTCGGTGCGGCGACGACGTCGAAGCCCTGTTTTTTGAAGAGATTCACAGCGCGGAATATATGCGTCGCGGAGGTGACGACGATTATTTTTTCAACGTCCATCTCGCGCAGGATGACCGCGTCCGCGGCGGCTTCCTCAGCGGTATTCAGCGACGTCTCCTGGATCAGGATATCTTCCTTCGGGACGCCGAGCCGCTCCGCGATATCGGCCATTTCGGCGGCGACCGAGGGCTTCTTTCCGCTCAGCGGCGCGAAATATGCGCCGCCGAAAAGAAGCTTCCCGACCCGTCCTTCATGATACAGTTTCGCTGCGTAGAGGATTCGGTCGCCCGCGCCGCCGATTTCAACCATCTGGCGCGGGGCTTCGAACGATTCCGTCCCGCCTCCGAGGACGACGGCGACCTCCGCGGATTCGCCTGCCGGAAGCGGGGGAGCCGATGTCTCGAGCGAGCGGGTCAGCCATGCGGTGGGAAAAGGCAGCCCGGTAACCCAGAGAATCAGGAACGCCGCGGTCAGGAACCGCCTTCGGCATTTCTCGGACCTGAACGAGAGCAGCGCAGCGGCTAAGAGGATGAAGGTCAGGCCGATCGGATAGATCAGCGTCGGCAGCAGCTTGGATAAATAGACGAACCAATCCATTTTATGCGTCGCCTCCGAACAAGCGGATAATCGGTCCAAAGAGCCATTTCAGGAAGCGGGTAAACCAGTTCCCTTCCTCGACTTCTTCCGGGACCGGCGTTGCGGATGGTTCCGGCGTTACGGCGGCCTGGAGACCGATCGGATCGCTCTGATAGACGCGTCCTGATTTATCGCGTCCCTGGAGCTGGATATAGAAGACGCCGTCTTTGAGCAGGTCCATCGGGATATTCAGGATCTCAAATTTGCAGGATGTCCCGGTGCAGAGTTTATCAGCCGTTGTCCATTCCATCGCGAATCCGGGGAAGAGCGTCTTGTTTTTAGTCAGGTAGTTGATCATGTATGAGTCCATCCCCGTATATTTCCAGGAGA
>CALIHP010000050.1 GCA_938020565.1 uncultured Anaerolineaceae bacterium
CGCCATCGCGAAGTAGGGGAGCACGCCGCATCCGACTCCGATCATAGCGAGCAGCACCGCCGCCAGGATTTGGCTAAAATGGTTTTTTATAACGTTCATCTTTTTCCTTTCATAATGCGTTGACCCGCTTCGTCTGATTTTTTTGATGATTGGCTTTGAAGCGGGAGCCTGGTAAACGCTTTTTTGTTAGTGTTAACTAACTATGGCCGCTGAAAAAAATCGGGGCGCGCCCGATTTTAAAAATGGACCTCGGTCAGCGGCGTTGGCTTTTAATAATCTGCTGCCAGCCGAAGTTCATCACAGCGGTCATAATTCCGGCGAAGCTCCGCGCCTTTTCATACGAATAGCCATGCGTAACGATTTCAAAAAAAGGCGCGAACGTCGTACTGTACAGCAGGTGAAGCTGGTCATCGGTCAGCTCGTTGATTTCAACCCCGCTCCGTTTCAGCTCGGCAATGAACCGTTTCCCGTTCTCGACTTCCCGCATGACTAAATCATGCCGGACGTTTTCGAATTTCGTACCGACGGAGCCATTAAAGATCAGCTGGAATTCGTCGAGATGATCGTAGAAGAAATCGAGAATTTCCCGATTGCTTTCGGCGACCGCGCGTTCGAAACCCTCCAATCCTCCGGCGCAGATTTCCCGGAACGCGGCGTCGGTCAGTTCATCATCCCTCTTCGTCAATTTTTCGAAGGTCGGATCGGTCAAGGCGTAAAAAATATCTGCTTTGGCTGCGAAGTGCTTATATATCGCGCCCGCGGTTACGCCGGCGTTTTTCGCGATCGTTCGCATCGATGAATTCCCGAATCCATGCTTCAGGAATTCGGTTTTCGCGCTTTCGAGGATTTTTACGCGTGTATCGCTTTTGTCCCGCGGCATCCGTTTTCTCCTTTCCGATAAGATAACAGCGTTTACCTGCAGAATCATATCAGCCCGGCGGCCAATTGTCAAACAATCGGGCAAATTCTGAACGATGGGTTTGTCATTGAATTGGGTTCAGGCTGTTTTTCTTTGGTATGATTCTTCATGTTCAAGTGGATACGGCATTGACGGGAAGAGTAGGGACGTCCTCCGGTCTCAGAGAGAGAATTGACGGGTGAGAATTCTTACCGCGGCGGAACGAAAATCAACCAGGAGCCTGACCGTCGAACCAGTCGGAACGGATTGGGGTAGGCGGTGACGATTGACCCTCGTTAACGGGTTTTCGGACCTGACGGGTTCGAGACGAGGCAGGGGCTTTTTTTTGGCCCATGCGAAGCTCAGGTGGTACCGCGAAGAGATCTTCGCCCTGATCGGGCGAAGTTTTTTCTTAATTAAAATGACGCAAAGAGGCGGCAAAGCATGAATCACGGCTTATTTGGAGGCTTGAGATGAAACTGACCGGCGCGCAGATCGTGATGGAATGTTTACTGGAACAGGAGGTTGAAGTCGTTTTCGGTTATCCCGGCGGGACGATTTTGAATCTGTACGACGCGCTGTACGATTATCGCGACCGGATCCGGCATATCCTGACTTCGCACGAGCAGGGGGCGTCGCACGCGGCGGACGGGTACGCGCGCGCGACGGGAAAAGTCGGGGTTTGCTTTTCGACGTCGGGCCCGGGCGCGACGAACCTGGTAACCGGGATCGCGACGGCGTACATGGATTCGTCCCCGGTCGTATTGATTACCTGCAACGTGGCGTCGAACCTGATCGGGCGGGATTCGTTTCAGGAAATCGACATCACCGGTGTGACGATGCCGATTACGAAATGCAATTATCAGGTACGCGATATTCGAAAGCTCGCCGACGTGATCCGCGAAGCGTTCGCGGTCGCGGCGGCCGGGCGGCCCGCTCCGGTCCTGATCGATATCATGAAAGACGTTACGACCCAAACGACGGAATTTACGTTCCTTCCGAGGTCGGAGCATGGCAGCGACGCGCATATCGGCCGGCTCCTCAAGCGCAAAGCGATTATTATCAATTCTCCTGAGCCGGACGCTGAAAAAATCGCGATAGCGGCGGACTGGATCCGCGCGGCGGAGCGTCCGATGTTCGTGGTTGGCGGCGGGGTTGTTTCCGCCGATGCGTCGGCGTGCATGCGCAGGCTGGCGGCGCTGGTGAACGCGCCGGTCGCGAGTACGCTGTTAGCGAAGGGCGTTTTGTCCTTCGACGATCCGCTGTCGACCGGGCTGATCGGGATGCACGGGACGAAGCTGTCGAACCTGGCGTTCGTTGAAGCGGACCTGGTCATCGCGATCGGGGCGCGCTTTACCGATCGGGTCGCGCTGAATCCGGAGAAGTTCCGCGACGGAAAACGAATCGTGCAGATCGATATCGACGCGTCGGAGATTAATAAAAACGTCCGCGTCGATTTAGGAATCGTCAGCGACGCGAAAAAAGCGATCGAAGCGCTGTTGGCTGAGTTGGGCGATTCGTTCGAAAAGAAACCGAATTGGGCTGCGCCGATGGTGCCGGCGGCGCAGTGCGAAACGATCCGAACTGAAACGGAGCTTCTCAAGCCGATCGAGATCCTCGACGCGATTTATTCGGCGACAGGGGATAACGTTATTATCGCGACCGACGTGGGTCAGCATCAGATGTGGACCGCGCAGCACTTTAAAATTTCCCGCCCGCGGCAGCTGATTACCTCCGCGGGGTTCGGGACGATGGGCTTCGGGCTGGGAGCGGCGATGGGGGCGAAGGTCGGCTGTCCGGAATCAGCGGTCGTTGCGATTACCGGCGACGGGAGTTTCCGGATGAATCTGACCGAGCTTTCGACGATTGAATACTATGATATCCCGGTAATCACGGTTATTTTCAACAACCAGACGCTGGGCATGGTCCGCCAATGGCAGACGCTCCTGTACCGCCGCCGCTATTCCGAAACGACGCTCGACCGCGGGCCGGATTTTGTCAAGGTCGCCGATGCGTTCGGGATCGCCGGAAAGCGGGTCACGAAGCTTCCCGAGTTCCGGAGCGCGTTCGCCGAAGCGCTGGCGAGCGGAAAGGCGGCGCTGATTGAATGCATGATCGATATTGATGAGAAGGTTGTCCCGATGGTTCCCGGCGGGAAACACCTGAACGACTTCCTGATTGATTAACCGGACGGAGAGGCGAGGTGACTACGATGTCGTTGGATAATACTTTCATGATTTCAATTCTGGTCGATAATTACGCGGGAGTCCTGTCGCAGATTACGCGTCTTTTCTCCCGCCGCGGGTACAACATTCAGAGTATTACGGCCGACAAGACGCAGAATCCGGACGAGACGCGGTTTACGATCATCGCCGACGGCGATCAGACCGCCGCGCTCCAGATCCTGCTTCAGCTCCGTAAGCAGATTTCGGTTATTTCCGCGAAGCTATTGGATCCCGAAGAGGCGATCCTGCGCGCGATGGTGATCGTTAAGGTGGACGCCGATACGAAGGAGAAGCGCGATGAAGTCATTCAGATTTCGAATATTTTCCGCGCCAATATTATCGATATCAGTCTGGACTGCCTGACGGTTTCCGTGACCGGGGATCCGGATAAGACCGAGGCGTTTATCCGGCTGATGGTCCCGTTCGGGATTCTGGAGCTGGTCCGCTCCGGGATCGTGACGCTCGAACGCGGCCGGCTAACGATTAACAGCGGTTATTAATATAGAAGGAGATATAAAAATGGCGAAGTTATATTACACGAACGATTGTAATCTGGAGCTGCTTAAGGGGAAGACTTTAGCGGTTATCGGGTATGGGAGCCAGGGACATGCGCATGCGTTAAACCTGCGCGACAGCGGGATGAACGTCGTCGTCGGGCTTCCGGCAGGATCGAAAAGCCGAGCGGCGGCGGAGAAGGAAGGGCTGAAGGTCCTGACGGCGGCCGAGGCGGCGAAGGCCGGGGACGTGATCATGATCCTGATCCCGGACGAAAAGCAGGCGGAAATGTACGCCGCGGACGTCGCGCCGAACCTGAGCGCCGGGAAGGCGCTCGTCTTTGCCCATGGATTTAATATTCATTTTGGCCAGATCGTTCCGCCGGCGGACGTCGACGTTTTCATGGTCGCGCCGAAGGGCCCGGGGCATACGGTCCGTTCGCAGTTCGTCGAGGGCTTCGGCGTTCCGGACCTGATCGCCGTGTATCAGGACGCAACCGGCAAGGCGAAGGATCTGGCGCTGGCCTGGGCGGCGGGGATCGGCGGGGCCCGCGCCGGGATCCTTGAAACGACGTTTAAAGAGGAGACCGAGACGGATCTCTTCGGGGAACAGGCGGTTCTCTGCGGTGGGGTGGTTGAGCTGATGCGCGCCGGATTTGAAACGCTCGTTGAAGCGGGGTACCAGCCGGAATCGGCGTATTTTGAATGTCTGCATGAAATGAAGCTGATTATCGATCTGGTCAACAAGGGCGGGATCGGGATGATGAATTTCTCGATTTCAGACACGGCTGAATATGGCGAGTATGTCGCCGGTCCGCGCGTGATTACCGGGGAAACGAAGAAAGCGATGAAAGCGATTCTCAGCGATATTCAGGACGGTTCGTTCGCGGGAAAATGGATTCTGGAGAATAAGACCGGACGGACGTTCTTTAACGCGCGCCGTCGTATGCTGGCGGAACATCCGATGGAAACCGTCGGCGCGGAGCTGCGCGAAAAGATGATCCGGAACGGATAAGGAGGGCGCGGATGCGTTCCGAAGCGATTAAACTGGGGGCCGAGCGCGCGCCGCATCGCAGTTTACTGAAAGCGATCGGGTACACGGACGAAGAGCTGGCGCGGCCGCTGATCGGCGTCTGCAATTCGTTTAATGAAATTATCCCCGGGCATATTCACCTGAACCAGATCGCGGAAGCGGTCAAGGCGGGGATCCGGATGGCGGGCGGGACGCCGGTCGAATACGGCGCGATCGGCGTCTGCGACGGGATTGCGATGGGCCATGAGGGCATGAAATATTCGCTCCCGTCCCGCGAGCTGATCGCGGATTCCTGTGAAACGATGGTTCAGGCGCATCGGCTGGACGGGGTCGTTTATATTCCGAACTGCGATAAGGTCGTTCCGGGGATGCTGATGGCGGCCTGTCGCGTCGATATCCCGGCGATTTTCGTGTCCGGGGGACCGATGGCGTCGCGGACGGTGAACGGACGCGGGTTAGACCTGAACTCGGTTTTCGAGGCGGTCGGCGCGATCAAGGCGGGGAAAATCGACGAGGAGGAATTAAAATTCGTCGAGGATAACGCCTGTCCAGGCTGCGGGTCGTGTTCCGGGATGTTCACTGCGAATTCGATGAACTGCCTGACCGAGGTTCTGGGGCTGGCGCTTCCCGGAAACGGGACGATCGCTTCGACGGACGCGGCGCGGATCCGGCTCGCGAAGCTGACGGGGATGAAGGTCGTGGAGCTGGTCGAACGGGATATCAAGCCGTCGGATATCGTGACCGAAGCGTCGCTGGCGAACGCGTTTACCGCCGACATGGCGCTCGGCTGTTCCAGCAATTCGCTGCTGCACCTGACCGCGATCGCGAACGAGCGCGGGCTTGGACTCGACCTGCGGCGGGTGAACGAAATTTCAGAGCGGACGCCGAACCTCTGCCGTCTGGCACCGGCGGGCGTTCATCATGTTCAGGACCTGGAAGCGGCCGGCGGGATTCAGGCGCTGCTGACGGAGCTGGCGGCGCATGGCGCGCTGGACGGCTCGGTCCTGACCTGTACCGGACGGACGCTGGCGGAAAATCTCGCCGGACGGAAATTTATCCCGAACCCGGTTATCCGTTCGTTCGACGATCCGTACGCGAGGACGGGCGGGCTGGCGGTGCTGTTCGGGAACGTCGCGGAGCGCGGGAGCGTCGTCAAGCGATCCGCCGTCGCGCCTGAAATGCTGACGCATTCGGGCCCTGCGCGCGTTTTTGACAGCGAGGACGAGGCAATCGCGGCAATTTATGGCGGTAAGATCAACAGCGGCGACGTTGTCGTTATCCGCTACGAAGGGCCGAAGGGTGGCCCGGGAATGCGCGAGATGCTGTCGCCGACGTCGGCGATCGCGGGGATGGGGCTGGATAAGTCGGTCGCGCTGATTACCGACGGGCGTTTCTCGGGCGCGACGCGCGGCGCGTCGATCGGGCATGTCTGTCCCGAGGCGGCGGACGGCGGCGTAATCGCGCTGATCGAAGAGGGCGATCGGATCACGATCGATATTCCGAATTATTCGGTGACGCTCGACGTTCCGGCGGATGTCCTGGCGGAGCGGCGGAAGCGCTGGAAAGCGCCTGCGCCGCGCGTGACCAGGGGTTACCTGGCGCGGTACGCGAAGCTGGTCGCGTCCGCGTCCGAGGGGGCTGTCCTCAGGGCGTAAAGAAAGAAAAGACGGAGCCGGTTTTTTGCGGCTCCGTCTTTTGATAGTGGCTCAGACAGACGTTAGAACTTTATATCCATGCGGATTGGCAGCTCAGAATCGCCGATCCAAAGCGACGGTTCCAGCTTTTCATTCAGGTATTTCAACCGGAACTGAGGATTGCCGAGGTCAAATCGGATTTCGTTGATATTTTCTCGGTTCATCCCTTCGGGGACGCTCAGCTCAAACTGGATTGTATATTCGGTTGAATCGTTATCATCGGATACGGTCGTTTCGATTTTTTCCGGCAGTCCGAAGGCCCCGTTCCGGTTCACGAACGCTATCAGCGTTTCCGGATTTTCGAGAACGATCGATTTCAGGTAATCTCCTTCAACGATCCAGTCGAACGTCAGCTGGTCATCGACGGAAAGATTTTCGAATTCAAATTCGAACTGGTTATTGGTTCGCAGCTCGAACGCCCCTGCGGACGATTCCTCAGTGATCGGGTATTCGATTTCAATCGGATCAGCGTCGTCGATCGTTCCCGCGGCGCGGCTGTTGAAGATCAGGGCAATTGGTTTTTCCAGCGGAATCCGGACCGTCTCCGAATCGTTCGCATCTCCGACGATCAGCTCCGGCGAAGAAAAAATAACCTGAAATTCGTCGAGCGCGGCGATCTTCTCCGCGAACGGGTACGCAAAGTCCATCCGGGAGACGGCGAGCGGAATATCGCTATCGCGATACAGCGTCGTAAATTCGTCCGCGACCTGATCGACTTTCCCGTCGATCAGGGTAAATACGTTTTGGCGGTTGACCGTTTCCGGCGCAGCGCTTTCCTCGTCCTGCCGAAGCGAAAGGCTGAATCGAAGCGCGCCCTCCGCGGTATGGAAACCGGCTATGAGGATGGAACCGGAATTGCCGGAGAGAACGAAGCCGTCCGGAATCGGCGCGAAGCCTGCCGTGAGAATCAGGATCAGGATCATCCCGATGATCCATGTCGATTGTTTTTGCATAGAATCCTCCTTGATTATTTAAAAAGCTTCCTCTGAAGAACAGAGAAAGCTCTGCAGCTTCGATTATCAGGTAAACGCTGCTTCTTTTTCCGCAATAGCTATTCCAATCGGAAGTGAAAATACGACTAAAACAAAGAACGATAACTTTTTCATTTTGGCCGTTCTCCTTTCTATTACTGCATATATACTTTATTCTAAGCATGTCAGGTCCAAACATCAAGTGACTTTTGTCATGGCTTTTTGCAGCTTTAATAAATAAAATTAATCAAAGGAACGTGCAAAGGCCGGGTCCTTTTTGGGTCATAACGCCTTCCCCGATTTTCGAATGGTGTTGTCTGATAACTTTTTCAGGAATGAAAGTGGAGTTATATTTGCTCTTTTTTTGTCGCAGTATCATTGATAGAATTAAGCGTATATCCGGAGAAGATCAGCCAGCAGACAAACGGGGCGAAAGAACGGTATGCGATGAAATTGAAGCTTGAAACTGTTGTAGAAGATTTAATTTCCCATTCTCACGAGGAAGAATGGTTTGAATTCAAAGTAAATTGGTTTGAACCACATGCGTTGGGGGAATATATCTCAGCTATGTCGAACGCGGCGGCATTAATTGGACATGATCGTGCATATTTTGTATGGGGCGTTGAAAACGATTCTCACGAAATTATCGGCACATTATTTAATTATCACCTGGAGCTTAAAGGCGAGCCTTTGAAACATTATCTTGCGAGAAAAATCAGACCGGATATCGGTTTTGAATTTCATGAAATTATGATGGCCGGGAAGCGAGTTGTCGTATTGATAATACCGTCCGCTTGTAACACGCCGACTGCATTCGATAAAGTCCGATATCTTCGAATTGGTTCAGGAAAAGTAAATTTGATGGAATATCCCGAGCGCGAGTCTCAGCTTTTTCACGTTCTGCGTCACGGTTTGCCGACGATCGTGAATACGAAATCGGAATATCAGAATTTAGCTTTTAATAAGCTGCTCGTTTATTATGAAGCAAAAGGAATTGCGTTGAATAAGAAGACTTTCAGGAAAAATCTCGGTTTTTATACTGAGGATGGAGAGTATAATCTTCTTGCACAATTGTTGTCGGATAATAGTCATATTCCAATCCGGTTCGGGCTCTTTACTGGCATCAATAAAGCGTCTACGATGTATTCAGTGCGAGAATTTGGCAACACTTGCCTATTGTATTCATTGGATGATGTGCTACGGTATGGCGACGTCTTAAATATTCCGCAAGCTGATGAAAGAAATCGAGTTGTAGAACGGAAAGAAGTCATGTTGTTTGATCAGTCTGCCTTTCGCGAAGCAGTTATTAATGCATTCGTACATAATCGTTGGGTCGATGGGAATGGACCGATGTTTAACGGGTTCCGAGATAAGATAGAGATATTATCTCGTGGAAATCTTCCTCCAAATCAAACGATGGAAGGCTTTTTTGCAGGCGAATCCGTTCCAGTCAATAAAAGACTTTCCGATATTTTTCTTCAGCTTCACATCAGCGAACGAACTGGGCGCGGTGTTCCAAGAATTACAGAAGTGTATGGTCGTGATCGGATTAAATTTAATGAAAACAGTATCGTTGTAACCATTCCGTTTGATCGACTCGACGACGAATTCTCTGACGCTGAAGAAAGCGAGAATGAAAACGTCGGCCCTGCTGATACCCCAGTCAGTACCCCAGTCGATACCGCTGATACCCCAGTCAGTACCCCAGTCGATACCGCTGATACCCCAGTCGATACCCCAGTCGATACGCTTGACGATGGCAGGAATTCTTCCCGTTCCGGCCACGGTTTGCAGTTTGGGCCGAAAGAAGAAATTGAAGAAAAGATTTTATCGATCTGCGCGGAGCCGCGGGGTATTCTGGCGATAGCGGCGTCCTTGGGGTTTCGCGGGAAGAAATCGGTGCGGAGGTATTTGATTCCTCTGATCGATCAGGGGCGGATCGCCATGACGATTCCGGATAAGCCGACGAGCCGGTTCCAGAAATACGTCACGATTAAATAACCGGTTTCCAGTTGAATGCGGCCGGCGTATAAGCCGAATTTTCAGTCAACATTTTCGTGTAACGGTCGAAACTACCAGCTTTCGGCGGCATGGGTTAAAATAGTAGGGTATCGATTGACGGGCTGGACCGTGCGGATTTCAGCGGTTATTTTCCCGCAAAATCGAAAAAAAGAAACAGCGGATCGAGAAAAAACTTATGAAAGATTATAAGAATCTTCAGAACGGGTCCGATATTCGCGGCGTTGCGTTGGCCGGCGTTTCGGGCGAACCCGTCAATTTAACGCCTCAGGCGGTAACCGATCTCGCCGCCGCGTTCGTTCTCTGGATTCAGCGGAGAACCGGGAATCCGGCGAAAGAGCTCGAAATTTCCGTCGGGAGCGACTCACGGTTCAGCGGACCGAAGCTCAGAGAAGCGGCGATGACCGGGATCCTGTCTACCGGGGCGAGCTGCGCCGATTGCGGAATGGCGTCGACGCCGGCGATGTTCATGTCGACGATTTTTGAAGGGGCGAAATTCAGCGGCGCGATCATGATTACCGCGTCGCACCTGCCCTGGAACCGGAACGGGATGAAATTCTTCCTGAACAGCGGCGGATTGGAAAAAGACGATATCAGCGAGATTATCGCGATCGCCGAAGAGGACCGTGAGGTCGAGCCGCGCGGGAAGCGGCGCTCCTTCGATATTATCACGCCGTATTCCGCGCACCTCGCGTCGATTATCCGCGACGGGATCGGCGACGGCGAGACCCCGCTTCTTGGATATAAAATCGCGGTTGACGCCGGGAATGGGGCGGCGGGCTTTTTCGCGACGGACGTTTTAGCGCCGCTGGGGGCGGACGTTTCCGCGTCGCAGTTCCTCGAACCGGACGGCGAGTTCCCGAATCATGCGCCGAATCCGGAAGCGAACGAGGTCATGGAAATCGCGAAACGGATGGTTCTCGATTCGGGCGCGGATTTAGGGCTGGTTTTCGATACCGACGTGGATCGCGCGGCGGCGGTCGACGGCGACGGCGCGATTTTCAGCCGGAACCGCCTGATCGGTCTGTTGGCGACGATCGTCGCGAAAAAAAATCCGGGCTGCACGATTGTCACCGATTCCGTGACGTCGGATCACCTGACGTCGTTTATCGAGAAGCTGGGGCTGGTTCATCACCGCTTCCGCCGCGGGTACCGGAACGTGATCCGCGAGGGGATCCGGCTGAACGAAGAAGGACGGGTCTGCCCGCTGGCGATCGAAACGTCGGGGCACTGCGCTTTCGCGGAAAATTATTTTCTGGACGACGGAGCGTATTTATCGGCGATGATCGTGATCGAGATGGTCCGCGCCGCGAGGGAGGGCAAGAAGCTCAGCGGGCTGATCGCCGAGCTCCGGGATCCGACCGAAGCGGCCGAGATCCGGATCAGGATTCTTGCGTCCGATTTTAAACAGGCAGGGACCGAGGTTCTGGAGAAGTTTGCGGCGTTCGCGGACGCGAAGGCGGGATGGAACGTTGCGCCGGTGAATTACGAGGGGATCCGCGTCTCGGTTCCGGCGGCTGCCGGATGGATGCTGCTGAGATTATCGCTGCACGATCCGTTGCTGGCGCTGAATATCGAAAGCGATCGTGTCGGCGGCGTGAAAGAGATCATGGATGATCTCCGCCCGTTCCTGAACAGTTTTGAATCGCTGGAGAAAATCTGAGCGAAGGGACCGGCGGCTTGACGACGCGGGAAGAAGGGCGGCGATGGGTCCCGCCTGAAAAAAAAGTTACGCTCGCGCTGATCGTGCTGATCGGCGCAGCGGCGTTCCTGGCGCTGATTCCGGCGAATCGGACCGGCGCGGCGGATCCGGAGATGCTGGCGATCTTTGAGGTCGATGAGTATGCGCAGTACCCGCACGCGCTGCGCATGGCGACGGCAGGCGGAACGCTGGTCGAAACGCTCCGTAATTTTTTCGTCTATTTGCATTATTTTTACGGATTTCCGTTTTACGCGCTGTCGGGCGGAACGCTGGTCGCGGCCAAACCGCTGATCCCGGATTTCCCGAACGCGACGCGGACGATTGTTTGCCTGCTGCGCATGGTGGTCAGCGTGCTGCCGATGATCCTGTGCGCGGCGCTGCTGACCGGGCTGACGACCGGTTTCAGGTCGCGATGGCGATCGATCGCGCTGTTTGTTTTCCTGCTGACGGTCCCGGCGGTGGTGATTAACGATTTCTGGTGGCACCCGGACAGTCTCTCGCTGCTGCTGGTTTGTCTGGTGATCGTCTTTCTGGAACGAGACGCGGACCGGTTCGGGCGCGATTTTTACGTCGCGGCGGCGCTGACGGGAGCGGCGATCGGAACGAAGTATCAGGGGCTGTATTTTGCGCTGACGATTCCGACGCTTCTTCTGGGAGCGGTCCGCCGCGGACGGTTGAGCTGGCGGCGCGCGCTTACGCATGCGGCGGGGTTCGTCGCCGTAACCCTCGCTTTTGTCGTGGTCTCGAATCCTCTTCTCCTCCTTCCGCAGGAGCGGGCGGAAATTTTCCGCGTTCAATCGCAGCAGTTCGCCGAGACCGGCGTCGGGACGCTGACCCGGAACGCTGCGGCGATTTTCGACGGGTTCGGCTTGAACGACGCGCTGCGGGCTGACTACGGCGACGCATGGTTCTGGATTCTGGCGATCGGCGGCTGGGGCTGCGCCGGGCTTTTTGGGAACGAGCGGGAGCGGCGTCTGGCGCGGATCGTTTTGAGCTATGCCGTGACCGCGTTTACCGTTCTGACGCTATCGCCGACGCAGCGGTCACACTACTTTCTGGCGCTGGCGATCCCGCTTTTCAGCGGAATCGTTTTCCTGACGCCCGGCGCGCTGACGAGAGACAGCGCCAGCCAGCCGGAACGGGCTCCGCGCTTGGCGGGCGGTATCCTGACGGCGTTATGGCTGGTTCAGTTCTGCTCTAACCTGGTCGCGGATACCAGCCTGATGAAAACGCAGCTGCGCCGGGAGGTTGACTCGCCGAAGATCGCGTTTTATGAGGCGATCGAGGACGAACTCGACCGTGCGATTTCGGTTTCGGCGGCGCAGGGACGCGTTTTGCGGGTTCTCCGCGACGCGAAAGCGTACTTTCCGGAACGCGACGGCGTCGACGTTCGTCTGGATTGGGGGATGCTGACGGGCGAGGACGTAGCCGCGTACCGTCCGGATTGGATCCTGATCGAAACGGAGAATTTAACCCGGTTTGGGGACAGCTCGATTTTAGAGGAAGCGATCGATGAAGGGGAGATGGCCCCGATCTATGCGTTTTACGCCGCGGCGGCACGGGACGAGCTCGACGGTTATTTCCTCGCGGCGGAAAACGGCGCTCAGGCGCTTTTCGTCCGGAACGGTTTTCAGCCGCGTCCGGAACCGTCCGGGCGCGGAACATGATATACTTTGACGGTTGGGAAACCGTGGAACTGCTGGAGGAAATTCGTTGAAGAACGCGCTCCCGGTCGGGAAGCTTCCGCCGGAAATCTTAAGAAAAATGATCGCGAAGACGCCGAAGTTTGATGGGCGGCTCGTTCTGGGGCCCGGCGTGGGGCTGGATTGCGGCGTCGTCGATATGGGCGACCGCTATTGGGTCATGAAGGTGGACCCGATCACGTTCGTGACCGAGGATATCGCCTGGTATGCGGTGAATATCGCGGCGAACGACGTGGCGACAACCGGGGCGAAACCGGTCTGGATGATGCTGTCGGCGCTTTTCCCGGAAGGAGCGACGGATGAGGCGCTGGTCGGCCGCGTTACGGAGCAGCTGGCGGCGTCCTGCGCGGAGCTGGGGATTACGCTCGCCAACGCGCATACGGAGATTACGCATGGACTGGATCGCCCGATTCTGACCTGTTCGCTGGTCGGCGAGGTCGCGAAGGACCGGCTGATCGTTCCGACAGGCGCGCGTGCCGGCGACGTGATCCTGCTGACGAAGGGAATCCCGATCGAAGGCACGGCAATTCTGGCCAACGAGTTTGGCGAACGACTGGCGGGGCGGCTGAGCGAATCTGAAATTGCGGCGGCTCGGGCTTACACGCGCAATCCCGGAATCGGCGTGACGCGCGACGCTCGGATCGCGATTGGCGCGGGACGGGTCACCGCGATGCATGATCCGACGGAAGGCGGGCTGGCTTCGGCGCTCTGGGAGCTGGCGGAGGCGGCGGGGCGCGCGATCGAGGTGGACCTGGACGCGATCCCGATTTCGGAGCTGTCGCGGAGGATTCTGGCGGTTTTCGAGCTGAATCCGTTGAACACGATTGCGTCCGGCGCGCTGCTGATGACGGTTGAGCCGGTGGACGCCGCGGCGATACTGGGCGCGCTGCGTTCGGCGGGGATCCCGGCGGCGGAGATCGGACGCGTTCTGGACGGCTCTGGACCGGTTTCAGTCCGTGTCGCCGGGAACGGGACGGAACTGGAACGACCGGACGTGGACGAGATCGCGCGCGTATTCTGACGTCCTTGATGGATCATGGACCGGACGGATCCGGCGGATCGACTGCCGTGGGCTTCGGCTTTTCATCATCGAAAAATCTGCAGAGATGCAATACAATTTTCCGAATATGGAGCATTTCATCTTCCGACGGGAGTTGATGATGGCTCACGAAATAAGCGACCAGTCCGTCGACCTGCGACCACCATAGTCTTGAAAACGCCGAGACGGTTTCCGGGCTGACGTCGGGTCTGGATCGGATAATGATTTCCTCGATCAGGTTTAAACTTTTTTCCGACTTTTCTTTCATCCGTTCGCGGAGAATTTCGTTTTTCGATGACTCCAGCCAGAATTCAAATTTGATTCGCGCGAAATCCAGGTTCTCCGCTGTCCACTGACGAACCGTTTCGTCCCAGACGCAAATCAGTTTCTCGGAAAGCGGCATGGTCCGGGAAAGGTTTTCCCCGATCCGGTGATCCGGCGAGACTGCGCTGATGAACTCTCCCCGGCTTTCGGCCAGTTCAAAGAATATTTCTTCTTTGCTTTTGAAATACGTGTAGATCAGTCCTTTGCTGACGCCCGCTTCTTTCGTTATATCGTCCATCGACGTCGGATAGTATCCTTTTTTTGAAAACAGCTTGAACGCCGCCGCCAGAATCATCGCCTGACGTTGATTTTTTTTCTCTTGCGATATCTTCGGCATGGATTGCCCTCCGTGTAAAATTCATGCGGTCTTTTTCGGTATACAACAGCATAACCGCCGCGGTTACGGCGATACCTCCGCCGGAAATCAGGTAAACGCCGGTTAATGATAATCGGTCCAGTGATAATCCTGTCGCGAGATATGAAACCGGCTGGAGCCCGACGGAACATAGAAATTGAATACTCATGACCCTGCCGATCAGAAAATTGGGCGTTATCTGCTGGATCGCTGTAAGAAATAATACATTGATGATTCCAAAAAGCAAGCCTGCGCAGAAAACGGCTCCGAGAATGGCCGCATGGTTGTGAATCAGGCCGAGCAGCCCCCAGATCGCCCCGGACAGGAGGGAGATCCACGCGATGCGTCGGATCACGCGGGGCTTTTCCATCTTTTTCACGGCTCCGATGAGAACAGCTCCGATCAGGCTGCCTGCCCCGTTCATGGACAGCAGCGTCGGATATCCGTCTATTCCGTCCGGTAAACAGGATTCTGCGAGGATCGGGAACCCGATCTGCTGCGGCCCGATGATACAAAGGTTCAGGATCGCCGTAAAAATCAGGAGCAGGACCAGAATCGGCAGCTTGAACAGCTCTGCGAACGGTTTTCTCCGCGGCTCGCGAACAGCTTCCGGGATAACGGACTGCGCCCTGTTTTCGGAGTTTTTTATTCCTGCGATCAGCGACAGCGCGGCAAGCGATGCGCCGGCCATGAGCAGCCAGGTATGATTCTCGGCGCGATGGTCGGCGATTTCGGCCAACATCGGCCCGGACAGCATTGCGGCCTGATTGATGAACTGCAGGATCGAGTTTGCCTGCTGCAAACGGTTCGCCGTAGTTACCGCCGGAATCGCGGCGTAAAGCGCCGGCGTGATCAGCGCGCTGGATCCGCCGAAAAGTATCGCGAAGATGAAAATTGTTTTGACTTGAATCAGGTTTTGCCGATTAAAGACGAAATAGAACGACAGCAATGCGCACAGGGCCGCGGATCCCAGCCTGAGGATTTTGAAGGCTCCGAATTTGTCGATTAAAAATCCGCTGATTGGCAGGATGATAACTCTTGGTATGGTCATCGCCATCAGGACAGAACTCAACAGGAGTACGGACCCGGCGCTTTTCATCAGTGATGAAACCTGGAGCACCAGGTAAAACTGGCTTACGAGAAATAAAAGGAAGCATGCCGCAAAAAACCGCAGGGAGGTGACTGGAAGGGGGTGTGTATGTTTTTTCATAGGGTTCTCCTGTTGCAATATAAAAACTGACCGGTCAGGTTATTATACCGTCGGCGATGATTTCTGCAAAGGTTCAGGATCCTGAACATGAAAAAAAGGCGGTTCTGAAAATGGAAACCGCCTTCCGTTGATCGATGGGTTTGGATTTTATCGGGTCAGATAGAGCGTCGTTCTCCCGTCCTGAAGCGAGGAGTGGAGCGTCAGGCTGCTGTATCCCTGATAGCCTTTGACCGGAAGGACCCGGATCATTCCGCGATATTCGTTCGGCAGATCGATAAACTGACGGACGACGTTCGGCTGCGTCTCGAAAAACGCCCAATCGATCACCGTATTTTTCGATTCGAGGAAAATGGGGATATAGGCGATACCGATTTCGATCATATTGCTGTAGAATTGCGTTCCGCCGGGGAAGTCGTTAATCTCCTCGGTTTTCGGGTCGTTAACTTCGATCAGCGCGACGGCGTTCTGGATATCGGCGAACTTGACGCGAATCCCGGGGCCATTATCAGCGACGCCAAACCGCCGACGGCTGAAAAGGACGAATGAAGTGCCTGCGAGTTCGCGATTCAGCGTTCGGATCCAGTATTGCAGGCCGTCACGGTTGTAATTTCCACTGGGTTCGACGACGACGACGTAGCGGATCTGTTTTTCGAGTTTATCGATAACGTTGAATTCGGTTTCAATAAATTTCCGGCTCTCTCCGTTTGGCAGGCTGGATGCGTTCAAGAGAACCGCCGGTCGTACGATAGGACGGCATTTATCAATCTGAATCCGAAAGGTTGGGGCCGAAGATTTATCAAAGTCACAGATGACCGAGTATTCGATCGCGACCGGCCGTTCGAAGCCTTCGTCCAGGCTGGTCATCATCGAGCGCAGGATTTTAATAAAGTTGGTTTTATGGATCAGGTCGTGAAACGTCAGGACGAACCGGTCCAGTTCGGAAGAGCGCTGAACGGATTGAAGCTTTCCTTCGACTTGATTCTGCGCTGCGAAGAGAGCGAACGGGTATTTTTCGGTTGGGATGTCTGCGATATCGATGAGCTCGACGCGGTTGGATTTGAGATTGATTGCGGCGACGAGCTTCTGCGCGACGGGGTTGAAGGTCTGCCCTTTCCGGGTTTCCGGAATGATGGGCTCGGCGAGCCGAACGAACATCGGAAAATCGCTGCTGTGGCGATGGAGGGCGTGCGAACCCAGTCCGAGGACGAAGCGCGTGTAGCCGGCCTCCAGCTCATTCGGCTTTCCGAACGGCGCCCAGCGTGTCGAGCTTTTTGAAACGGCGAAACCGGAAAGATCCGGGAAAAAATAGTTCCCGACGCGGTGACCGCGGATAATCTGGATAATAATCCCCATTCTCTCGGGGGTATTGACCAGCTTTTTTTTCTCGCGGTACTGGATCGCCTGCGGATTGAAAACCTGCGCGTACATTTCACGGATCGCGTCCTGAAGCTGGGCGAGGCCTTCCTCCTGGGTCCCCTGATTAGGGACGATGACTGATTCGTAGATACTGGTAACGGCGGAGCGGTAGCTGTCTTCAAGGAGGCTCGACGAGCGGACGATAAACGGGCGGCCGTCGATTTCGCCGATGATTCGCCGGAGCGGATTGGTCAGGTTCCCGGGCAGCGTCCCTTCCTGAAAGCGCTGACGAAGGAATGGGTAGCGGTCCCATCGTTCCTGATCCGGGAGAAAGCGCATGTCGTAGATATCGAGGAGGTTATTCGTTGCCAGGAACGTCTGGAATTCGTCTGTGCCGATAAAGTAGGAGTAGTCCTTGGTCGTTGTTGCAGAGCGGATTTCTTCGTCGGGACTGTTTTGAAGAATTGTCCGTGCGAGGACGAAGCCGGCGGCTTTCCCGCCGATTGGGCCCTGACCGATTTTTTTCTGATTTACTTCGTAGATGTCCTGGACCTTGAGGTATTTTTTTGCGACTTCGATGAAGTCAGGGTCCTCGCTCAGGCAGCGGCGGATCAGGACGGTTTTCGCGCCGCTGAGCGCTGCCAGGGTGTCGGCGTTCCCGGCGGCCGAATCGCGCTCGAGCTGAAGCGCCTGCTCGAAGATGGATTCGGTGGAGGCGAATTCGACGTTATGCCAAAAGAAGTCCGGTTCTTTTTCGATTGGGCGATTCTCAACGATATTATTTACGGTCTCGAGGAATTTACTGAATGTGTATTGATTGGCGTACTGATCGATAATCAGGTGCGCGCGGATGCGCGAAAGCCGATGTTCCCAGCCGGCGGGCCCTTCCTGGATAAACGGGTTATTGAGCCCCTCACGCGTTTGCGACCGGATCGCTTTTTCGGTTACAAGAACCTGGATTTCGGAGAGGCTGAAAACCTGATCGCGGACCAGCTGGTTCAGCATGGCTTCGATAATCCGATCCCGAAGGATCGGATACTCCGCCAGCGTTGATTGCATGCGGAAATAATTTTGCTGATTGTATGCGATTTCTTGCATGATCCGTTTCGTTATTTCTCAACGAGGAACCAAATTAACGCTTCGGGTTCATCGGCATCAAAACGTATTCGTAGTTGTTCCCGTCGTCGAGCGGAGTGATCAGGCTCGGCGAGACGTTCGTATTCGTGCGGATCATGACCTGGGACGAGCTGATGACGTCGAGGACGTCGCGCAGGAAACGAACGTTGAAAGCGATATTCAGCGTTTCGCCGTTGACGGTTGCGGGAATCTGGTTGTCGTAGGTCCCGGTTTCTTCGGACACGGCATTGATTTGGATCAGTCCGTCGTCGCCGGCGTCGGGGCGAATCGTAAAATGGGTCAAAAATTTGCTGTCGCGCGCGATGATCATTGCCTGCGCGCAGGCTTTCTGGAGCGCGGCGGTTGAGACGACGGTGTCTGTCTTGAAATTGCGCGGGATAATCGCTTTATAGTCAATATAAGTCCCGGAGATGAGCTGCGACGCGACGTCGACATGCTCCTGATGGAAAATGACCTGATTTTTCCCGGAGGCGAGGTTGACGTAAATCTGGTCGCTGCTGTCGCCTGGGATACGGTTGACCTCGATCAGCGCGCGGGCGGGGATAATCGCAGAGATCGGCGCATCGGGGGCGTTTTTGAGGGACTGCGTCCGCTTCGCGATCCGGTATCCGTCGGTCGCGACAAGGGTCAGTTCGTTCCCATTAACGGTCAGGTAAATCCCCTGCAGCATGGGCCGGGTTTCGTCGGTCGCGGCCGCAAAAGCGACCTGCTGGATCATCTTTTTTAATTCCGGAAGGTTGAAGACGACGGCGTCCTGCGGATCGAAAACGGGCATGGGCGGGAAATCTTCCGCGTCGAGCCCTTTGATATCGGTGACGACCTGAACGCAGCGGACGATCAGCGTCGAGGAGTCCGGGCTGAGTTCGAGATGAACGACGTCGTTCGGAAGTGTGTTGACCAGGTCGATCAGCGTTTTCGCCGGGACGGTAATCGATCCTTCGCTGTCGATTTCCGCCGGGATCCGATAATTGATTCCCAATTCGAGGTTGGTCGCGGAGAGGCGTAGATTTCCGTCTTCGGTCGTCAGTAAGATATTGGTTAAGATAGGGAGCAATCGTTTTGTGTCAACGGATCGGGAAACGATTCCAAGCGCCTGCGATAAAAGTGATTGAGATACCGATAGTTTCATGGCCGCACCATCCAATTGAAGAGTCTTTCAGTCTGATTCGTTTTGTTCTGCTTTTGGGGACGCCCTGAGTCAGTGCGTTTGCGCTTCCGCCGGTGCGATTCCCCTTAAAAAGTTAAATAAGTATACCGCGAAGATGAGGGAATTGTTTTGCATGGCCGGAAAAGGGGTGAGCTGTCAGCTCATCCGCGTGAACGAAAAAACAGCAGCAGTTCATTTGAACAATATGATCAAAATATTTCTATAAGATATTCGCCTCACCCCGCAGCGCCGATCAACGCGCGCAGCCGCCGCGTCAGGTCAAGGAACTCCCGATCGTAACGCAGCTCGGATGACCGCGGCCGCGGCAAATCAATTCTGACGTCAGCCGTGATCCGGCCCGGCGGCGGCGAAAAAATCAGGATCCGATCCGCTGAAAGCGCCGCCTCAAAAACCGAATGCGTTACCATGACGACGCTCGGACGCGCCTCCTCCCAGATTCGCATCAGCTCCAACGTCAGCGTATCGCGCGTCAGCGAATCGAGCGCGCCGAACGGCTCGTCCAGCAGCAGCAACTCCGGCTCCTGGATCAGCGCCCGCGCAATCGCGACCCGCTGCGCCATACCGCCGGATAACGTCTCCGGCCATTCATTTTCGACACCCCGGAGCCCGACGCGCCCGAACCAGTCCAGCGCGCGCGCTTCCGCTTCCGCCTTCGAAACGCCGCGAATCCGAAGCGGAAGCGTCACGTTTTCCAGCGCGCTCATCCAGGGCAGCAGGTTTGAATTCTGAAATACGAGCGCCCGCGTCGGCGACGGATCGTCCGGGCTCCAGCGCCGCTCCGGGCCGTCGTCCCGCTGAACCGTGATCGTCCCTTCCGTCGGAGCGAGAACGCCGGCCATGACGCGGAGCAGCGTGCTCTTCCCCGCGCCGGACGGGCCCAGGATACAGACGAACTCCGAAGGATGAACAGCCAGATCGACGTTTGAAACCGCCTGAAATTCGCCGTCGGCCCCCTCAAATTGAACCGAAAGCTGACGGATTCGGATCGTCGTCCGGCTCATTTTATTCTCCCGCCAACGCTGCGGGAATGAAATCGTTCGTGAACGCCGCGTGAATATCGATATCCGCCGTCAGGTACCCCATCCGGCGCATGACCTCCGCCATCGTCTCCCAGGCCGCTGGATTCGACGCGCCCAACGGCCGGCCGTCCGCAGCGTACAATTTCATCGTCTCCTCGAGGACCCGCTTCTGAAGCTCCTGATCCGCGACATCCTTCAGGTTCTCGATCCGCTGCAAACAAATTTGATACGCTTCCTCCGGATGATCGAGCGTATACTGAATCCCGCGTAAAAATGCCCGCGTCATGCGCTCGACCAACGCCGGATTTTCGCGAATAACCGTTTCATTCGTAATCAGTCCGTTCGAAACCATCTCCGCCGAATCGGCGACGCGGATTAAATGGACCCGCTTCCCCAGCGTTTCCAGCTGAACCGGTTCATTCGTTGTGTATACGACGCCGGCGTCCAAAGCGCCCGTCGTCAGCAACTCAACCTGAGCATAGCCGACCGCTTCCAGCGCCAGATCCTGATCGCGCATGCCCGCCTCCTGAAGCAGCGCTTCCAGCCCGATATAACTCGCGCCGGACAACGCGGGAATTCCCACCTTTTTTCCCCTGAGCGCTTCGACCGTCGTCAGCCCCTTTTCGGCGAGCGAAACGATCCCGACCGGATACCGCCGGTACCATTCGGCGACGTAAACCAACGGAAGTCCCTGATTCCTGCCCAATAAAACCTGCTCCCCGGAACAGATTCCAAACGGAATCGACCCCGCCCCGACCAGCGCGACGGTGTCGATTTCCATATTATGATCGAGCGTCACGCTCAGATTTTCATCAGAAAAAAAACCTTTTTCAACCGCGACGTAGAGCGGAGCGAACTGAACGTTGGGAACGAACCCGACCGGGAGCGTAATTTCCTCCGCGGCATACCCGACCCGCAGCGCGCAAACCAGCGCGGCCGCCAGCACAATATAGATCATCCTTAACTTCTTTTTCATCTGATAACCTCTTTGATTCATTTATTAAAATGCTTCAGCATGGCCAACGCAGCTATTTGACCGCCTGCCAGCGCAGGACGCGTTTTTCCAGCCGGGCAATCGCCTGGTACAGCGTGATCGCCATTGCCATCAGCGTCAGCACCGCGACAAAAACCATCGCCGTATCATACTGCCCCCGCGCCGTATTAATCAGGTAGCCCAACCCCGACTTCGCCCCGGACAGCTCGCCGACAACCGCGCCCAAAACGCTCAGCGTCGCGCTGATCCGCAGTCCGTTGAAAAACGACGGCATGACCGCCGGAATCTCCAGATACCGCAGCATCGCAACAGCCCCGACGTTCATCGACGTCAGGACGTCGCGGTAATTCCGCGGAATTTCCCGAATTCCGGCTACGACGCTGACCTGAATCGGGAAAAACACGACCAGAGAACAAATCAATATTTTCGGAGCTAATCCTGAACCCAGCCAGATGATAAATAATGGCGCGACCGCCGCTAACGGGATCGCCTGCGTCGCGACGATATACGGATAAAGGACCTGCTCCAGCGCCGAATGATGCGCCAGGAAGAAGCCGCTGATCGCGCCCGCGCCAATCCCGATCGCCAGACCGAAGGCAATCTCCATCAAGGTAACGCCCATATTCGAGACCAGCACGCCGGATTTCAGCGATACGCCGAAGCGCGCGAGGATCAGCGACGGCGGCGGGAGGATAAACGCCGGGAACGCGCTGAAGCGGACAGCGGATTCCCAGATCGCCAACCCCAAAAGAACGGAAAGCGGCGGAATAAACCGCGCAAAGCGATTTTCTTTTATCGGCCGGGGCTTCGGCCCGATTCGTCCGTTCATCAATAAAAAAACTCCAATCCCTGGAGCTTCTGATTCGAAAACAGGACTTCGTCCGCAAATTCGCGCTGCCTTTTTTCATCCGGACTCTACCGTCGATTCCGGAATTGCGCCGGATCAGCGCCGCGTACGGCGCGCGTGGATTATACCACCGGTCGGGAATCGGCTCATGCCTCACCCTGCCCCAAAGGTTTTCTTTTCTATTGAATTTTACCGCAAAACGTGGTAACGCCGCAAAAAAATCCTGACGTCGGGGCCGATCCCACAGGAATGTGGGTTGTCAAGTCCTTTTTTGATTTATTGCCGCAGCTTCTTGACCGCAAAAGTTTTTTTCGTTATACAAATCATACTTAAAACCAGGAGGCAGGAAAATGAAATACCCAGAGGGAAAATATGCTTGGACTGTTAAGGTAGGAGAAAAGGGACAGTTTGTTATACCTAAAGAAGCCCGTGATATTTTCAACATTAAACCCGGCGATACTTTAATCGTTCTTGCGGATATAAACAAAGGTATCGCCATTCCACCTAAAGATATGTTCGCACATTTGATGGATACGATTTTCAATCAAGATGCGCCAAAGGAGGACAAAGAATGAATGCTATCCTCATTAAAGAGCTTACAAAAAAATACGGAAAAATAGTCGCCGTAAATAATCTTAATTTGACAATTGAGCAAGGCGAGTTATTCGCCCTGCTTGGCGTAAACGGCGCGGGGAAAACGACAACGATTAAAATGTTATCCTGCTTGATAAAACCCACAAGCGGCGATGCTTTTCTTCTTGGCGACAGCATTATCGCGAATCCTCATGCAATAAATGAAAAAACCAATATCTCGCCACAGGAAACGGCAGTAGCCGCAAATTTATCTGTTTTAGAAAATTTAGAACTTATTGCAGGAATATATGGACAGGATCGCAAAACGGCAAATAAAAAAGCCCATGAAACAGCGCAAAAATTCGGTTTGGAAAATGAATTGAATAAAAAAGCCAAAGATTTATCGGGTGGAATGCAACGTCGTCTTTCTATTGCTATGGCTCTGATTTCAGAACCTCAAATTTTGTTTTTAGATGAACCAACTTTAGGACTCGATGTCCTGGCTCGTCGTGAACTATGGGCTTCCATCAAATCATTAAAAGGAAAAGTTACGATAATTCTTACAACCCATTATATGGATGAGGTCGAAAATTTATCTGACCGTGTGGGAATAATGGCAAAGGGACAATTAACGGCTGTGGGAACCGTAACAGAATTAACTACGCAAACGGGTACTTCTAAATTAGAGGATGCCTTTGTTGAGCTTATAGGAGGTGTGCTATGAGAATGTTTCTATTTGCAAAACGTAATATCAAAGAGATTTTGCGCGACCCTGAACTGCACCCCAAAAGTTGGACAGTAAAAATTAAGCGGACGAAAAGGAATGGG
>CALIHP010000051.1 GCA_938020565.1 uncultured Anaerolineaceae bacterium
CTCAAATATCTGAAAATGATGAAGCGAAGGAAGAACTAATTTTTTTATTTGAGAGGCTTCCCGATAACGAAAAACGAATCATTCTTCGACAGTTGCAAGCGACGATACTCTTGTTAGAACAACAAGGATTGATCAGAAAGGGGTAATTGTGATTTGGACTCTCTTGCCGAAAAAACAAAGCCTGAATATATGCAGATTGCCGACTTTTGAATGTAAGAAGAAAAATAAATTCCGCATGCCGTTTTCTCCATATCTCGGTTGTTTGAGGCTTTTATTTTAGAACGATAATTCTAAGCTGTCAAGGCTATAAAAAGTTATAGGCGGATTGAAAGAAAGACCAGAAGAATGAAAAAGTTGTTGTTTAGCGTCGCTATCGCGACTATAGAGCCTGGCGGATAGTATGGGACTGTTCGGAAAAAACAAAAACGATGACCGTGAAATAACCGCCCCGCGTAAGGCGATTCAAATCTCCGATATTCCGACAGCGCAGCAGCTTGAAGCCCAAATCCGCGATAGTCAGAACTATCTTTACTCATTGCAAAATCAGATCGCGGAACTTGAACGACAGGTCATTATCTTCCAGGATGAAGCGTTATATCAGTCCTTCGGGATCTATCAACCGCTCTACGATCTCCAGAACTCCGAGGAATATCGGGTCCGCCTTGACGCAGAGCGCGAGAATCAGAAAGCCATGATCCGCGCCGGGACGGCGATATCCGGCCGAAAAGATTGGCTGGTCAATAATTCCAAATCCGAAGGCAAAAAGATGATAGCGGACATGCAGAAGCTCCTGCTTCGGGCCTTCAATAACGAATGCGACGAAGCGATAGGAAAAGTCCGCTATTCGAACATGCAACAATCAATCAAACGAATCCGTCTGTCTTACGAATCCGTCAGCAAACTCGGACGCGTCATGAACCTTGCTATCTCTGAAGATTATTACGCTTCGAAAATCCTGGAACTGCGAATCGCCTTTGAATACGCCCAAAAGAAGCAAGAGGAAAAAGAGGCTCAGAGACAGCTCCGCGAGCAGGAGCGGGAGAACCGCGCCGTCCAGCGCGAAATCGAGGAGCAGCGCCGTAAACTCGAAAAAGAGCAAGCTCATTACGAAAACGCCCTTGCTCTGCTCGTCCAGCAGATGGAAACCGCCTCCGATGAAGCGAAAGAAGAAATCCGAAAAAAGATTGAAGACGCGAACCTGACCTTGCAGGATATCAGCAAGGCGATGGATGATGTCGATTACCGAGCCGCGAACCAGCGCGCCGGTTACGTATATATCATTTCCAACATCGGATCATTCGGCGAAAACGTCTTTAAAATCGGCATGACGCGCCGTCTTGATCCCACAGAACGCGTTTACGAGCTCTCCGATGCTTCCGTTCCGTTTAATTTCGATATTCATGCAATGATTTTCTCAGACGATGCTCCTGCGCTGGAAGCGGCGCTGCATCGGGCGTTCGAGAACCGAAAAATCAACATGGTAAATCATCGACGAGAGTTCTTCTACGCTACACCGGAAGAAATCAAGTCCGTCATCCGCCAGAACTTCACGAAGGCGTTCGAGTTTGTCGACGCTCCGGAAGCCGAGCAGTATCGTGTAAGCTTAAAAATGAAAGAGATGATAACTCAGTCATGACCGCAACGCTCCCGTTTCGTCCCGGCGATCATGTCGTCGCGTATACGAGATATTCCGGCGGTGAGGAGCAGGGACTTAAGAATCGATCAACAAAAGAGCAAAAAGACGCGATACAGAAGCTTTGTGAGGAAAATCAGCTCATCCTTGATAATGTCTACGAAGACGCCGCGATATCCGGGACTTCGACCGCTGGACGGGACGGCTTCCACCTGATGATCAGCGAGCTCCGCAAACCTGACGCCCGGAGATCGATTGCCGGCGTTATCGTATGGTCTTTATCCCGCTTCTCCCGTAACTTCGACGATTCGCAGTTCTTTAAAGCAGAGCTCCGCCGCCTCGGATATCAAATATTCTCGATGTCGGACAAAATCGAAGATTCGCTTGACGGCCGTCTGCTCGAATCCATTAACGACTATCTAAACGAGAAGTACGCCCGGCAGGTATCGTTCGACGTCAAACGCGCTCTACGTTCCGACTTCCTGAACTTCGGCGTAATTCCCGGCTTTCCGCCGTATGGCTTCCGGCGCGTCCCGGTCGATATGCCGCCAAAACGGGACGGATCGAAGCGGATAAGATACCGATGGGAGCCTGATCCGTTGCAAGTCCCATTTGTCGTAAGCGCGTTTCAAATGCGCGCAGATGGCGCGTCCTACGCGGAAATACATCGAAAAATAAAATACTATAAATCCCCGGTAAGCGTTATGGATATGATACGGAAGCCGATATATTATGGGTCCATGACGTACGGCGGCGAGACGATAGAAAGCTACTGTGAGCCAATCATTACGAAAGAGCTCTGGGATCGCGTCCAAGCTATTCAGGATCGTCCTGCGAAGAAAGGAAAACGAAAAATGACGAACACGCGCCTGCTGACAGATTTTCTGATTTGCGCTGATTGCGGAAATCCTTACCGTGTAAACGAGTACAACAACCGTGGAAAACGCTATGCGGCTTACCGCTGTTATCATTGCGACGCTCCGCAAATAAAAGCTGAAACCGTCGAGAATGCGATTCTTGATGAAATTTGCAACTTTATTTTAACCGAACGCAACTTCCAAGCTATGATTGACGAAACCGACCGCAAGCGCCTGAAATCAGCGTCTCCGAAGCAGGCAAGCGATAAAGACCTGAAAACGAAGCAAATCGAAGTAATCGATAGCAAAATCAGCAAACTCGCGGAAACAATCTCCCGCGTCGGCTACTCTGAACCGCTTATCGATAAATTGAAAGAATTGGAACAATCCAAGCAGGAAATTACAAGATCGATCGAGACCAGAACTCCCGACGCCGTCGTCGATCATTTTGTCGAAATCGGACGCGCTTTGAAAGCCATCATCGCGTCCGGAGAAACGACGCTTGACGAAAAAAGAAAAGCGATATCTTTTGTTGTCGACCGAATCGAAATGAAAAAGGATCGGACAGCTGTCATATACTATCGCCTACCTAAACACTCGATTATTAACGAAAATACGTCCGACAACGCGGACGTACTATCAAAATCAGGAGCAAAACAGGACTTTACGCAAGCGCCCCCAAGGGAATTCGAATCCCTGTTTTGGCCTTGAGAGGGCCACGTCCTTGGCCGCTAGACGATGGGGGCAAAGCGAATTAGATTTTACCACAGCTTTCTCAAAAAACGTTTAAATCATTTCTGTTTGGCTTTGCAGGATTACCTTTGTAAGTTGTCAGCTCATAATAAAATTTGAAATGCAGATCGTTCTTTTTGCAAAATGAGTTTTTATCCATATTTCTGATAAGATTAACTCGATTCGTTTAAGGTTGCTTTTACGCCCGAAGGGGGGAATAAAACAGGCGGATCATTTTCATACCTGATCCTCCTCTTTAATCAGAGCTCGCGCAAAAAATGGTAATAAGCGTCATGGACAAAATCGATAAAAAGAAGATCGGGCGGTACGAAATTATCCGCGAACTCGGCTACGGCGGAATGGCGGTTGTCTACCTCGTCCGCGATTCACAGTTGGATCGGGTTGCGGCGCTTAAACTCATCCGGAAACGGCACTTCTCGCCTGAACAGTCAGATATGATGATGGAGCGGTTTCGGCGCGAAGCGAAAGCGTTAGCGAAGCTCAATCACCCTAATATCGTAAATATTTATGATTATGGCGAGCATGAAGGCGCCCCATATCTGGTCATGGAATACTTAGACGGTATTACACTGAAAGACATCCAAAAACCAATCAGCGTTTCCGCTGCAATCGGCCTGATCCGCCCCATCGCTAAAGCGCTCGACTACGTTCATCAGAATGGATTGCTGCATCGGGACGTAAAGTCCTCGAATATCATGCTCACCAGGGACAAACGGATTGTCCTGACAGATTTTGGAATCGCGAAATCGACCGAAAACGAAGGAGGGTGGCCAGATCTGACCGAAACTGGCGTCGGAATTGGAACTCCTGAATATATGGCTCCCGAGCAAGCGAATGGGAAAACGGTCGACGAACGGGCCGACGCGTATTCGCTGACGGTCGTTTTTTATGAGCTGATCACCGGGGAAAAGCCTTATCGCGGAACGACACCGATTGAAGTCATCATCAAACAAATAAATGATCCAATTCCCGATCCTCGAAAAATCGTTCATGGGCTCAGCGAATCGGTCAAGCTTTTTTTAGACAAGGCTATGGCAAAGAACCCGGAAAATCGCTTCCCGACGTTTGCCGCATATTTGTCCAACCTAGAAAAACTTCAATCCGAATCGACAACTACTGAAATCAGGCAGATTTCCAGAATCCAATCAACAGGATTATCGGCCGGCGATAGAAAGATCCCGGGCAGAGCCTGGAGTACGAATTCCGGCACGAGAAAAACGAAGTCCGGATCCGTTCGCACCCGTAAAATAAAAGATCCGTATCAGAAGAAAATGATTGCCTTGATCGCAATCGCGCTGATCGTATTCAGCGTTTTCGTGATCACACAAACTGGCCAGAATGGTTCTCAGCTGGCGCCAAGCGTAGATAACGCTGCGCGAACCGGGAATTTACGTGAAAGTGTAAGGAATGAGATGACGGAATCCATAACCGCCGCTCCAACGCTGACAAAGCCGGTCGCTTCAGCCACCGTTTTACCATCAAGCCCGCCACTGCCAGTTTATCCGCAAACACAAATCACACAAATTCCGACTGTCGATTCCGGCAATCCATATGCAAAGCTCAAGATCGGCGATCGTGTATGGCTGGGGAGCTATGAACAGGATAATAATTTTTTCAATGGAACGGAGCCAATTGAATGGACCGTTATCCAAGTTCAAGACGGGACCGCACTGCTGCTAAGTCGCTACGTGCTCGATGAAAAGAAATATGACGTGCTGCAGAGCGATGATAAGATTAAAGTTAATTGGGATTCTTCCAACCTGAAAAATTGGCTGAATAGCGAATTTTTCAAAAATTCGTTTACCTCCTCGGAAAAATCATTTATCCAGCCAGTACGGATCGGGCAAAACGACCGGCCTCAACCCATCGCGGCGATTGAAACCAACCGGGACAATTATGTATTTCTGCTGAATTGGGAAGAAATGGGATATGCAATTGGATCAGGCCTATTCGAAGATCCGGTTCCGACAAAGTATGCGATGCGGAACGGCGCCGCGCAGAATAATTATGGCAGTACGAAATGGTGGCTGCGTTCGACCGATTTCAGCCGCGGCTATCAGCTAACCGATAACGTTTGCACGATTCAGAAGCTCGGACTTTATGGAGAAGATTTTTCTGACGTAACCTGCGGAGTACAACCCGCAATGATGCTGCGTCTGACCAACGAGACGATTTCAGCCCGCAGCGAATCCTCCGCAGGCAGCGCCGTTCTCGTCGGGGATATTATCCAGTTCGGGCTTTATGAACAGGACGAATCGTCAGAAGGACCCGAGCCAATTGATTGGCGCGTTCTGGAGATTTCTAACGGCAGCGCGCTGGTATTAAGCGAATATGCACTGCTGCGTGGGACGGTGGATGAGACCTGCGGACCGTACACGTGGAAAGAAAGCAGCTTGCGCGCCTGGTTGAATTCGACATTTTATAACGATGTTTTCTCTGGTCCGGAGAAAAGTCGAATCCCGCTGACACATCTGGATAATTGGGATGCATCCATGGCCGGATCAAAAAGCGACTTTGAAACCGACGATCGCATCTTTCTATTGAGTCCGGATGAATTTGAGCGATACCTCATAGGCAGTTCCCGTTCAGGAAAACTGACGCCATCGCTTCAAACTGAATACAGTTTTATCGGCGCCGACGAGGCGGTAGCCTGGTGGCTCCGCACGCCGGGAATGATTTTGTCTGGGTCATATCATGTCTTTCCCGACGGTACGCTTGGGAATGAGTGCATGTCGTTTTGCTGCGATGGGTTTTATTTCATCCGTCCTGCGATTCGAATTTTGCTGTAAAGAATCGAAATAACCTTTTCTGGCCGGCTTCGCTGAAAGATATAGCTCAACCACGATGCAGGGGGCTCTTCAACGGCCCCTGATTCTCTTGATAACGCACGTTTGACTGAATTGCCGTCAGCGTGCCATAGAGCTGTCCCGGAGAACTAAAGGAAAAGCGAAAACAGGACCCAGAGCAGAAAATCGCAGGAACGACAAAAATCAGGAAAAAGATAACTCCAGATATCCAAAGAAAAGCCTGTAAAAGGAACGTCGTAAAACGCTCAGACCAAGTATCCCGAGGCCAAATTCCTCGCTTCTGCATTTCTTCTATCTCATAAAAATGATAACAGCTGTCGTCTATGCCCTGATTATATCATGCGCCTGAAAGACGCCGATTCTCGCCGAAGCAGGCTGTATCCCTTTTTATAACTGTCAAAGTCGGGATTATAATTAGCCTGTCTGACGAAAACGCAGGAGCCGCCCATGACAGATACAAAAACCGAAGTCCAGATTGAAAACATCATCCGAATCGCGAAAAGCGCCGGGGCCTATGCCCGCGAACGGCTGCATGCGACCCATGAAATCGGGATCAAGGGCGCTCAGGACGTCGTTACCGAAGTCGATCGCCGGAACGAGGCGCATATTCTTTCCGAGCTGCGCGCCGCTTATCCGGAAGACGCGATCCTGACCGAGGAAACCGGAGCGCACGACGGCGATACGCGCCGCCGCTGGTATATCGATCCGCTTGACGGGACAATGAACTACGCGCATGGAATTCCGTTTTACTGCGTTTCAATCGGCTATGCGGTGGACGGGGAGTTGGTTTCAGGCGTCGTTTACGATCCCAACGCGGATGAATGCTTTTACGCTGAAAAGGGAAAAGGCGCGTTTCTAAACGGGGACCCAATTCGGGTTGGGACGACGACCGATCGGGCGCAGGCGCTCCTGGATACCGGTTTTTCGCCGAAAATGGCGAAGATGGGGCTGCAGAATTTTGACCTGTTTCGGCATTTCATGCAGACGACCGCCGGGGTGCGCCGCCTGGGCTCCGCAGCGTTGGGAATGTGTTACGTTGCCTGCGGACGGATCGACGGCATGTGGGAAATGTGCCTCAGCCCATGGGATATCGCGGCCGGGCTCGTTATTCTAAAAGAAGCCGGGGCGAAGACGACGCGTTTCGACGGCGGCGCAGACGCGTTTACCGAACCATGGGGCTATTGGACGGCGAACGCGGCACTTCACGCGGAACTTTTTAAAGATCTTCAAACAGTTCCGCATCGATTGAACGGGGCGTCGGGATGAGGATCGGCGACGATCAAAAACGTTTTCTTCGCACGTTTTTTCTTTACGCGGTGATCGGAGGAATCAGCGCCGCAACAGACGCCGGCGTTTTTTATCTCCTTTTCCGACTCGCCGGATTCGACGAATTTCTTGTCAACCTGATCAGTACGCACTGCGGAATCTTCCTGAGTTTCCTCCTGAATCGGAATTTCAACTTCCGGAAAACCGACCAGACCGGGAGGCGGTTCGTTTCGTTCTACCTGACCGGGTTATTTGGGCTGGCGCTGTCCTCCGCGATCCTTTGGGTCGGGAAACGATTGGGAATTCCACCGATGATCGCCAAGCTGTTTTCAATCGTGGTCGTCGCCGTCACGCAATTCCTGATCAATCGGGCCGTCGCCTTTGGCGATTCGAAACCGCCGTCAGGAAAATAGCGGATCTGGATTTTCCCGGAGCGATGGCGAATGAACCTGCTGACGTTTTCTCTGGGACTCCTTAGCGGAATACTTCTCGATCGCCTTTTCCCCTTTCCTTTCCTATTCTGGTATGGCCTTCTTGGCGGATCCGCCTTTTTCGCGATCGCGGCGTCGCGCGAAGCGCGAAAATATCGCCTGGATCATCCGTCGAAGACGCTGACGCTCTCGCTTTTTACGGTCGCCGTTTTCGCAATGGGCGGCTTACGGTCAGCGATCGTTCGCGAGGCGAGTGTCCCCGTCGACCCGTTCGAAACGGTCCCGATCGAAACTCCGGTCTGCTTTGAAGGCATCGTCTCGGATCTTCCGGTCGAGACAATATCCCGTCGGACCATCGCTGTCCGCCTTCTTGCCCGCTGTGGACAATCCGACAGCGAAAAAATCCGGAATTTGAATGTACTGCTGACGCTTCCGGTTACAGGAGCTGCGCCGGACTATGGGGCGCATATTCGTGTTAAGGGGAAACGAACGATGGTTCCCGCCGAGTCGCGAAGTTCCTATTATCGGTATCTGCGCCGGAACGGAATTTTTTATCTTTTTTATCAGCCGGAGCTGACCGTTCTTCCCGGATTCAGCGGGAATCCGCTTCTCAGCGCGATTTATCGAGTTCGAAGCTCCTTCGTCGATCGGATCTTCCGTCTCTTCCCGTCTCCGGAAGCGCCGCTGATCGCCGGAATTCTGGTCGGCGATGAATCGAAAATTTCTTCGGAGGTTGACGACGCGTTTCGGCGAACGGGTACGGCGCATATCATCGCGATCAGCGGGATGAATTTTACCGTTCTGATCTGGATTCTGGCGGCGATTATCCGGCGGTTTTCAACACGTTGGTGGATTTCACTGACGCTGCTGCCGTTTATCCTGCTTTACACGCTGCTGACCGGAGCATCCGCACCAATCGTCCGCGCGGCGATCCTGAGCGCGCTGACGCTGATCGCGGACGCGTTCGGCGAACGGAAAAACGGCGAATCGGCGCTCGCGTTTTCGGCCGCGCTGATGTCGTTCGTCCGTCCCATGATGCTGTTCGACGTCGGCTTCCAGCTCTCCGTCATGGCAACGCTGGGGATTCTTTTCTTCAACCAACCGTTGGCTGATCTGGTTCGGAAGGGGCTTTCCCGGTCAGGCCTCGCCGATGCAAAAGCGCTCGGAATGGTGGTCGATCTCCTGAATGATTTAATCCTGACGTCGTTTTCAGCTCAGGTTTTTACGACATTAATCGGCGCGGCCGCCTTTTCGCAGTTCTCCCGTGTATCGCTCCCAGCAAACGCGGCGATTGCGCTTTTCCAGTCGCCGATCATGATCGGCGGGTTCATCGCGCTTCTTGTCTCTTACCTCTGGTCACCGCTCGGGATGGGGATCGCGTGGCTGATAACGCCAGCGGCGTCACTGACGATTCGGATCGTCGAGCTGTTTGCGGCAGTTCCAGGCGCGAGCTCCTATTTTCAGGTATCGTCGACGCAGGCCTGGCTGAGCTGTGCCGCGATTGCGCTGATTTGGAAGCTGCGCGGTCGAATCGCGGCGACCTCCAAACGGGAATTTCCGTTTGCGTTGGCGGTTTCAGCGGCGCTGATCTTCGCGTTGGCCTGCTGGCGAGTTGGGCTGGGGAGGCTGCGGCTGTTCCCCGATCGCTATGAAATTCGTTACGAGGCGTCGCGATCAGCGATGACGCTGACAATTCGGACGCCGGGAATGAACGAATTCATTCTCGGTGAAAATCTGAATGGATATGAAGCGGAAGAAAAGCTTTTCCGTCCGGGCCCCGCCCGGTTCCGTCGCGTTTTCGCTCGGGTTACGACGGCTGAGCCCTGGATCGGGAAGAGGCTCGCGGAGAGGTACGAAGGCGATCCGGACGTCCTGATCCTCAACGGCGCGCGAATCCCCAAGCCAACGGCGGGGCTCGATACGCTCCAGCGCCTTGCCGAAGCGACGGGCGGCGATACCGGTTCGATCGAGCTGGGCGCGTTGAACGTTGCGTTTCCCGTACGTTTTCTGCGCCATGAAGCCTGGGTCGTAACGATCGGACGTTTCCGCCTGCTGATCCCGAATGGAATCACGCCAGAAAGACTGGTTCATGAAAGTCCGCTGGACGAATCCCAGGCTCGATCGGAGATTTTTTCAGCGACGATGATCCTGCTTCAGCGCGACGACCGACGCGCGGACTGGGAGGCATGGCTGACGGAGGCTGTCTCGGAGGAACCATACCTTGTGCCCCCGATCGTGATCCATGCGAAAACCAATCCTCGGTTTGTCCTGAGGACAGACGGTGAACAGGTTTTTTATAAGCCTGCTGAATAGTCGGTTTTTTCGCCGGAATTCACTGTAACATTTTCGGGAAATTTTGTTAGAATAGGATATACGCTGAACGCTCGATTTTAGAAGGAGGAAAACAATATGTCAACTGATAACGTGCTTGCCGTTATTCTCGGGGGCGGCCGCGGTACGCGTCTTTTCCCGTTAACTCAACTACGATCCAAACCCGCGGTGCCGATCGCCGGCCAATATCGTTTGATCGATATTCCGATCAGTAACTGCATCAATTCCGGTATTTTTAAAATTGCGGTTTTGACCCAATTTAATACCGTTTCGCTGCATCGCCATATTACCGAGACGTATCAGTTCGATAAATTTCATTCGGGGTCGGTTCAGATCTGGGCGGCGGAGCAGCGTGCCGATAATAACGATTGGTATCAGGGAACCGCGGACGCAGTTCGCAAGCAGCTCAGCGAAATTATCGCGGCCAGGGCGGAATATGTCCTGATTCTTTCGGGGGACCATCTGTACCGCTGCGACTATTCGAAAATGCTTCAGTATCATATCGAAAAGAAAGCCGACGTAACGATCGCGACGCAGCCGGTTCATAAGGATGAGGCCGGACGGTTCGGGATTCTGAAATGCGAATCGTCCGGGAAGATTTCCGCTTTCAACGAAAAGCCGAAGGATCCGGCGGTTCTTGCCAATCTCGTCAGCCTCGACGATCCGGAGCGTCCGTATCTTGGATCGATGGGGATTTACCTTTTCAATCGCGATCTTCTCGTCGGGCTCCTGAATTCGCTCGATTATTCCGATTTCGGGAAACATATTATTCCTTACGCGATCGATAAATATGAAGTCGTCGGCTGGACGTTCGACGATTACTGGGAAGATATCGGGACGATCCGCTCCTTCTTCGATACTAACCTGATGCTCACCGATGATCTTCCGCGCTTCAATTTCTACGATCCGCGAAATCCGATTTACACCTATATCAACAACATGCCGGCGGCGAAGGTCAGGAACTCGAGTATCGATCATGTGCTGATCGCCCGTGGATCGATTATTAACGCCGCCAGCATTGTCCATTCGATCATCGGACTGCGGTCAATTATCGACGAAGGATCGGTCCTGCGCGATACGATCGTTATGGGTGTCGACGAGGACGTTTTCGAGAAGAGCTATAAAGACGCGCGTTATTTCAGCGTCTCGCTCGGGATCGGGAAGAATTGCGAAATTTCACAGGCGATTATCGATAAAAACGCGCGGATCGGCGACAACGTCGTTATCCGGCCTTTCCCGGAAGGCACTGAGTTCGACGATCCGGACCCGGTTAAGAAATATTATGTTCGCGACGGGATTGTGATCGTACCGAAGAATACGACGATTCCGGACGGTACCGTTATCGCGCCGTAATCGTCTTGACACCGTGGCTCGGATGTTCAGCCGGGAGATCTCCGATGGGGGCCTTCCGGCTGTTTTCTTTTTGATGGACAGAGTACGCTGGATTCCCGTTCTGATTTTCGAATCATATAACAGTGTTGACTTTTTAGAACTATGCTATAATTGGAAAACGGAGGTCAAATGAAAAATAAAATGAAGCGGAAAATCAAATCAACTTTCGTTGATTTGAAGATCTCATTATTGCAGATCAAACTTCGCTGGCGGATCCGTGAAATGATCCCCCCGTTGCGTCAGTCGCGCCAAACGATCGTGAAAAACCGGATCAGCGCGTCTCCTGCCTTCGACCAAAGATCGTTAACGTTTCCAACGCGGGAGCCATCCGCCGATAAGCGTCTTTGTAAATTTCATGCAGCTCTGCGTAAATTCGCTGCGCGGCCGGGTCCGGTTCGATCGTTTGGTCCTGATACCGAACGAAAACCCCGATCGCCTCGCGAATATCCTGAAAGACCCCGCTTCCGGTACCGGCGGCAATAACCGCTCCCATGCCTGCCTGCTCCTCAGATCGCGAAACGATCAGCGGCAGACCCAGAATATCCGCCTGGATCTGGAGCCATTGCGGGCTGCGCGCCCCTCCTCCTGACGCGACCAGACGCTCAGGCAGGAAACCTGCGCCCATGCAGATATCCAGGCAATCTTTCAGGGAAAACGCGACGCCTTCCATTACGGCGCGCGCGATCGCGAAGCGGCTCGTCGTGTGATTGAACCCCATGAGCGTCCCGCTGATATTCGGGTTGACGTGCGGCGTGCGTTCGCCGTTCAGGTACGGAAAAAACAACAGGCCGCCGCTTCCGGGCTGAATCTTCCCGACTTCCTGGTTCAGCTCTTCATAGCTGGACTGCTGAATAATCCGATTCCACCATTTCAGCGACAATCCTGCGCTCATCGTCGCACCGAACATGATCCAGCGGCCGCGATCATACGCGCAGAACATATTCGAGTTCAACGCCGGGTTCAGGAACGGTTTTCCGAGCTGGAAGCTGACCTGGCCGCTGGATCCGATATTGACGCTCCCGTCTCCATCTGAGATCAGTCCGTTGCCAATCGATTGCATGACCTGATCCCCGCCGCCGGCAACGACGACCGTTGTTTCTGACAGTCCCGTTTCGGACGCCGCGGTCCGGGAAACCGGCGCGACAGGCGCAATCGTCTCGTCGCAGTCCGGGAACAGCTCGCGCGGAAGGCTCAGGCGATTGAGGATCGCGCTGGACCAGGCGCGGTTCGGAATATCGAACGCGAGCGTCGCCGAGGCGTCGGAATAGTCGGACGAAACGATCCCGGTCAGCTTATAACGCAGGTAATCTTTCGGCAGGCACACTTTTCGGATCCGGGCGTAATTTTCCGGTTCATTCTTTCGGACCCAAAGCAGCGAAACCATCAGGAAGCCGGTGAAAATCGGGTTCATAAAAAATTCGCTGCGTTCGGATTCACTGAAGGCGGCGCGAATTTCGTCGATTTCAGCGCTTGACCGCGCGTCGCAGTGCAGAATCGCAGGGCGAACGACGTTTCCATGTTCATCCAGCGTGACGAGCCCGTGCATCTGACCTGAAAAGCTGAGGCCCCGAATTTCGGCAGGGTCAACCGCGCTTTCGATCAGGACGGACACAATCGCTTCTCGGCAGGCGCGCCACCAGACTTCGGGATCCTGCTCGGCGTAGCCCGGGGCCGGTGAATCGAAAGAATAAGCGCGATAGGCGCTCGCGAGAATACGTCCCGAATCGTTTGCCAGGATTGCTTTCAACCCTGACGTTCCAAGATCGATTCCTAACAGGCAGCTCATAATTGTCCTCCGCTCCGTCGGTTCAGGACCGACAGCAATTGTTTCCATTCGTCTATTGTCAGCGTTTCGGCGCGCCGTTTGGGGTCGATTCCCGCTTCGGAAAGCGCGTTTTCGATCGCCGTCTTGTCGAGCGCTAAGCCGGAGATCAGCGCGTTGCGCAGCGTCTTTCGTTTCTGTCCGAAACCGGCTTTAATCAGCTTGAAAAATGCGTCCGCCTCGTTCCCCGGAATAAGCGGTTCGTCGTATAAATCGATTCGGACGAGCGCGGAATCAATTTTCGGAACCGGATAAAACGATTCTTTCCCGATCGTCATCATGCAGCGCGGCTCGCCGTAAATCCGAACGCTCAGCGATAGAAGACTGAAATCCCCGGGTCCGGCGCAGATGCGTTCCGCGACTTCTTTCTGAATCGTCAACGAAATTCGGCTGGGCCGCGTTCTGAGCCCAAGAAGATGGCGGATGACCGCGGAGGTAATATAGTACGGGATATTGGCGACGACACAGTAGGATTCGCCGGCGAAAGCGTCGCTCGGATCGTATGCAAGAATGTCCGCCTGGACGATCGCGACGTTAGAAAACGGTTTCAGCGTCTCGTTCAGCACGGGGACCATCTTTCGATCCAATTCGATCGCGATAACCTGCGAAGCCTCTTCGGCAAGGCGCCGCGTTAAAGATCCCAGTCCCGGCCCGATTTCTAAAACTGTGCTCGTTTTATCTACGCCCGCGGCCCGGACGATTTCGGCCAGGACGCCGTCATCCATCAGGAAATTCTGCCCCAGTCCCTTGCTTGGCTGGAGCCGATAGCGGGCGAGTAACGCGGGAACGTTGAGCGGTGGAAGGGGCTTCGTTGGAGTCATGGCGAGAAGTTCCGTGTTTACTGAATAAAAAAGGCGTCCTCTCTTAGCGAACGCCTTTTTCTTGAGTGTGCCGAGACACAGAATCGAACTGTGGACACTACAATTTTCAGTCGTATGCTCTACCAACTGAGCTATCTCGGCGCGCTGTCTCTTCAAACAACTTAATTATTGTACGGGAGCTTGGCCGATTTGTCAAGCTTGCCCCATTTTCCGCGTGCTTAGTGTGTGAATAGTCTGTGATATTGTCTTGGAGAATAATCCTGGAAATTGTCCTGCCGTCCGCCATGAGAAACCGCAGGTTTGTTATGGCGGAAGAAGTAAACGCTGTCTGTCGGTCCCTGATCCTGGCTCAGTTATTCATGCGCCGCTTCAGACTTTGCTTCCGATACGAAATTAAGCTTTCGGAAAACAAGATTGATAGCAAGAATGAAAAAGAAAGAAATGCCAATGAGGAGCTTCATCGCCTGCTGCATTTCATATTTATCCGATATGAGTCCAAACAAGGGTTGTGAAACAGACGCTAAAAAAGCGAGCAGTATTGATTTGAATGATATCACTGTGACGCGAAAGGTCGAGGAAATCCCGACTTGAAAGAGTTTTGAACTGACGGGATTCGATAAGCAAAATGCCGCTAAACCTGAAAAATACATAGAAATCGCAAACACAGGATTTTCACTTAATGCAAACAAGAAAAAAGCAATCATCATAAAAACAGGCCCCAAACGAACCAGGATATTTTCATTTATACGCTGACTCAGCTTGCTGCTGTATAGTCCTAAAAAACTCACTAAAATGAACTGAACGCTGATCACAATACCAACCATGGATAAAGGAAAACCAAAATGTTCATGCAGATAATTGTTATAGAACTTGTCAACAGGAACCATCGACCATGCCACTGCTGCTTCGACAAGTGAAAAATAAAATATGATGGGATTTTGAAAAATATATCTGATAGCCTCCTGGGGACGGATCTGTTTTCTCTTATTAGAGAGATGTGCGCTTTCATCCTCTATAAAAAAAATGCAAAGGAATGCCAATGCTAACGATCCAATACTTATCCCAAATACGAGTCCATATCCGACTTCTAACAGGAATCCAACGGCCAGCGCCGCCACGCCATAACCCGTGTAAAAAAGGATGCGCGAAACAGCATTCAGCTGTGTCAATTCATCCTTTCTGCCCGCCTGAATCAATCGGTTCGTAATGATAGCCGTTGCGCAGCCTGTCATTAAGGTATAGCTGATCGCCAGCAGGAATAAAATGCAAATCATTGCCGAAAATGAATGAATCAGGGCCATCAGCAGGTATCCTGACATCTGCAGTGCAAGAGAGAGCAACAAACTTGAACGATTTCCGTATCGGTCTGCAATAAATCCAGTCGGAATCTCAAAAACCATCTTACCAATCTGTAAGAAACTAAATAGTATGCCAATTTGTGTAAAGCTGAATCCGAGATGTTTAAAATAAAGATTCATGACCATAGAAACCATCGACAGGTTCATAAAAACAACATAGAAGTAATACAGTAATTTCTGCCTGTCTTTTTTAAAATCAGACATATTCACGCTCCAAAAGGTGTGAGGCGATCAGGGAAGCCGCGCCTTCCTGATCATCTCTGTAACAGATTGTTTGCCTATTCATTTTGTTATCGGAACGTTTTATCGAACAGCCTCCGCTGAAAACTGGAATCCAGATAAAATATCAATAAAAATAGTCAACTGCAAAGTAAACGCTATCGCGCTTTAACTTCCTGCCGCCCCGGCTGCATTTACTTTTTCAACCTACACGGAAATTTGAAACGCAGTCTGACATGACGCTCAGGAGAACGATTCCAAGATAATCGCAGTATACTTCGAATATTGCAGGAAGGAGAGAGAAAATGTGCATCGAATGTTATGTGAATGAAAACAAGATAACCCCATTATTAAATCCGTTGGATTGTTTGAAAGAGCATACGCAGTATATTTGCGGAACCTGCGGACGGTGTATCTGTATTGAGCATGATCCGAATCGTGGCCTGCAGCGTTGGAATTTTCCTTTTAGATCGTTAGAAATTGCGAAATTATATTTGCGGACCGCTGATTACTGTCGGAAAAAGCCCTGCGGAATTTATGAAATAAAAAGCGAAAACGGCCGGCTTTCCTATAAAATTTTTGCCGACATCGCGGACTTGCAGGTATACCTGAAAACGAATAAAGGAAAAACGTGCCAGGGGGTCCCTGTTTTCAGGATTGAAGAATTCAGGGAATACCCAAATACGCAGGTGCGAAAATTAACGCCTGATGAAATAGAAAAATATCTCTCAGAGAGATAAAATAAATTGTTGATGAGGATGATCGCCCCGTTTGATAGGGAACGTCTTCGTCCGGATCTGGTTTCCCTGCTCCGCCAGTGAACTACCCCTGGCGCTGTTCTACTTTTATCCTGAGCCAGGATAAAGCCGCTTCAGGATTTCTTAATCTGCCGATGCCCTCCTGTCCCGCCGACGTTCCCTTGTTTTGAATTATTTCCACTCGTTACCGAAAGAATAGACCTGCTTCACGATTTCCGCCGGTCCCATGGCTTATTCACCCGCTTCTCAGGCGGTCCAGGTTTTCAAATTCACATCGAATGAATAGATTTTATTTTGCGGTCCTTTGATATGATTAAGGAGATCATCCCGGAGCTTCCGGGTGTATTCCAATTCAGCAGGTTTACAGCGAACGGAGCGGAAAGATGGCGAAACGGAAGAGGGAATGGCTGATCGGGGCGCTGGTGATGATCGTGGGAGCGGTCGGAATCCGGGCGGGGCTGGCGAATGCCGCCGTAGAAGCTGAAACAGCGCAGGCTAAAGCGCAGAACCCATACGCGGGCGTACAGGTGGGCGATATGATCGAGTTCGGGTCATATGAACAGGACAATAACGAAGCGAACGGACCGGAGCCGATCGAA
>CALIHP010000052.1 GCA_938020565.1 uncultured Anaerolineaceae bacterium
AGTGACGGCTTGCCTACGCCAGTAGTCCAGACTCGCTCCGGCATCCGCTTCGCTGTGCCTAATGCGCTCCCTTAGAAGTGGGGCTAAAAAATGTCAATAGTCAGCGAATGATACTTGACAAAACGCTCTCCGGGGAATATCAGATGATATTGCATACTCCATGGAGCGGGCCCGTTGGATCGTTTTCGGCGTTGAACGGGTTAATCAGGAAGAACGATCCTGATCGGTTGCGTCAGTCAGCATTGCGCTTCCCGCGAAAGGAAGCTGTCGCCGATCGGAACGGCGAAAAAATCCTGGCGCTTGCGTTGGGAGGCGCGCATTTTACGCTATGGCGCGAATGGCGCCGTTTTTTATGGAATCAGAGGAGTTTTCGTGTTTTTCCCGCAAGGTACAGAGGAAGATTGGTAAAAGATCCGTCTTTCCTGTATCCGCGTTTTGAATACCGGATGGCATAAGCGGGATGATGATCAGAGATATATTTTTTGAACGAAGGCGCAGCTTTATCTTCTCCGCCCTTCGCCTCAACGGGAATGATCTCAGTACCGTATTGCAGGACAAAATCGATCTCGCTGTTTTTATCAGAGAAGTACCTGGGCTCAACGTCGAACTGGCCGCGCAGCTGCTGCAATACATAGTTTTCGGTCAGGGGACCCTTGAACTGATAATCGGTTTTCAAAAGAATTGCGCTGTTATCTATACCAGCCATGTGCTTAAGAAGACCGGTATCAAAAACAAAGAGTTTGAATTGATCCAGCTTGTCAAAGGCGGACAGTGGGTGCTCCATCTTCGAAACATTATAAACACGGCTGAGCATACCGGCTGAAACAAGCCACTCGATCGCCTCTTCGAAGTCTCTTGCCCTGCCTCCTTCTCTCACAGCTCCATACATAAACTTCTCATTCGATTTTGCAAGCTGGGCTGCAATGCTGCGGAAAACCATGAGGATGCGTCCGCTGTTAACTTTGCCGTTATGCTTCGAGAAGTCGTTTTCATAAATCTCAATCAGCTCTCTCTGTATCTGTGAAATACGGGCGGGGTCTTTGTGCTTTACCCATGACGCAACACATTCCGGCATGCCTCCGATGATCAGGTAATTGTTACAAGCATCCATCAGGCGGTTATGGAAGATCTCCTCAATATGTTGTTCCTTCTGAATGCTCTGATAATATGCGAAAAGCGTTGAATCAGTCGCGCTAAGGAACTCATCAAAGCCCAATGGAAAAATGTTATGCAGATTGACCATCCCAACTGGAAATGATTTCGGCTTCGCAAGAAGCGTACCCAGCAAGCTGCCAGCGGTAATGACATGATATTCATTTGCTTTTTCTTTGAAGTATTTCAACCCATTCAGCGCTTCCGGGCATTCCTGAATCTCATCAAAGATAATCAATGTTTTCCCGGGTAAGATTTTCTTTCCCGCGATCAGGGAAAGAAGCTCGATGATACGATGAGGATTTTTGTTGGCTTCAAAAATGGATTTGAGTTCATCTTCCTCATCGAAGTTAAAGTAGACATAGCTATCATAGCAGGTTCTTCCAAACTCCTTCATCAGCCATGTTTTTCCGACCTGCCGCGCTCCCTTCAAAACCATTGGCTTGCGTTCATCGTCGGATTTCCAATTTATCAGAACTTGAAGTGCATTTCGTTTCAATCGCGCTACCACCTTTTTCTAAACGGGCATCAATAGTTTAGCACATTTTTCTGAGTTTTCAGTCATATGCAAACACAAATTTCTGGCGTTTCTATGAAAACGGAATCATTTTGTCATGCGGCATGATACCGCTTGCGCTTTCACCTTTTATGCCAGCAACCCGATATTCAGAGAATCACTCAATTTTCCGGGAATTCCGGGCGGAAACGGACGGATTTTCATGGTTTAGGATAGAATAAACGAAACGTCATCGATAAAGGAGAATTTGAATGGACCGTCAGAAACCTGTTGTCCTGCCGCCGGAAATTTTGCTTCCGAACGCTTCGGTTGATTTGGAAAAGTGGGCTGTGATCGCCTGCGATCAGTATACGTCGAACGAGGGGTATTGGAAGCGCGTTGAGGCGTTCGTTGGCGATTCGCCGTCGACGCTGAACCTGATTTTTCCGGAATATTATTTAGGGAAGGTCGACGAAGCGAAAAAAATTCAGCAAATCCAGTCTGCCATGCGCGCGTACGACGAAGGCAACGTTTTTACGACGCATCGCGGCATGATCTTAGTCGAGCGTCAGATCGGGCACGCAACGCGGTATGGTCTGATGGCTGCGATCGATCTGGAGGCGTACGATTACACGCGGACTTCAACAAGCTGGATCCGCGCGACGGAGGGAACAGTCGCCGAACGGATTCCGCCGCGAATGAAGATCCGCGAGGGTGCGCCGCTCGAGCTTCCGCATATTCTGGTCCTTGTCGACGACACGGAAAAGCTGCTGATCGAGCCGCTGGTTGCGATCAGGGATACGCTCCCGGTCGTGTATGACTTCGACCTGATGATGGGAAGCGGGCATGTCCGCGGTTATTCGCTCGCCGGCGAGGAAATCGAACGGCGGGTCCTGGCGGCGATCGACCGGCTCCAGTCTGACGAAACGCTGGCGAAGAAATATGGTCCGCTGAACGAGCGGAACCGGATCCTTTTCGCGATCGGCGACGGGAATCATTCGTTAGCGACGGCGAAGGAAATCTGGGAGAAGAATAAGAAGACCTGGGGCCCGGATCATCCGGCCCGCTACGCGATGGTTGAGCTGGAAAATCTTCATGACGCAGCGCAGGAATTTGAGCCGATTCATCGGATCGTTTTAGGCCTGAGCGGTTCGCTGAAGAATGCGCTGGCTGACGAATTCGGCGGGACGGTTTCGTTCGAACCGTTCGCGAACCGGGAAGCGCTTTTCGCCGCGGTCGACGCGACGAAGGACGGCGTCCAGTCATTTGGGCTGATCGAAGATGGCGAGTTCGTCAAGGTTACGTTCGCGGAGCCGCGGTCGGCGCTCTGCGTCGGATCGGTTCAGCAGTTCCTTGACCAGCTCAGAAAAGCCGGGTTCTTTAAGGAAGTCGACTACCTGCATGGAACGGAAGAGCTGAGCGCGCTGTCCGACGTGAAAGGCAACGCGGGGATTTATCTTCCGCCGGTCCAGAAGAACGGCTTCTTCGAGGGAATTATCAAAGACGGCGCGCTCCCGCGTAAGACGTTTTCGATGGGCGAGGCGCAGGAAAAGCGCTTTTATATTGAAGCGCGGCGGATTTTGTAGGGAAGCGAAGGATTGGCCTGTTTGGACCGGGCCTGCCCGTTTTCCCGCTGCGAATTCCGCTGGCTGTTTTTTTTGGTAGAATAATAAACGGATCAGTTGAAAAATGAAGGAGTTCATGAAAATGCGAAAAGTTTCTTATCTTATCTTGATGGGTATCGCAATTTTTGTGGTGAGCGCATGCGGTCCGGCGGAAACCCCGGTTCCGACGGTTGATTTGAATCTTCTGGCGACGGATGCCGCTGCGACGATTGCCGCGCAATATACCCAGACGGCCTGGGCGATGCCGACGGAAACGCCGGCGCCGACGTACACGCCGATTATTCCGACGGAGATTCCGACGATGATGGCGATTCCGACGATTGCGACCGGCGGAGACGCCGCAGCGATTCCGTCCGTGGGAGAGGCGATCCCGACGATTCCCGCCGCGCTTCCGACCGCGACGCTGGGAAAGACAGGGAATCAGTGCGTCTACTCGGATCAGAGTATCAAGGACGGGACGGTCTTCAAAGCTGGACAGACTGCCGACCTGATCTGGTACGTGACGAATACGGGGACGACGACCTGGACGACGGATTACTCGATCCGATTCTATTCCGGGACGAACTTCGCGAAGGCGGGGAATACACGCTATAAGCTTCCGGTCGCCGCAGCTCCGCAGGCTACCGCTCAATTCACGATCGATATTGTCGCGCCCTCGACCGCGGGCGAATATAAAATGGCCTGGGTCATCTCCGATGAAGGCGACAATAATTTCTGCATGGTCGACGTAACGATTAAAGTCGAGTAAGCGAAGAGCATATAAAACGCATGAATAAAAAGTTCCTTTTAATTATGATTGTTGCGCTGGGACTGACGCTGATCGGGTTTACCCATTTCAGCGCGCAGCTCACGCCGGCCGAGTTCGACGCGCTCCGGACGGAAGTCGCCGCGACCGTCTACGGCGAGATCTATTCAACCGTCTATTGGCAGTTCTCCGCGCAGTCGACGCAGGCGGCGCTGGTTCCGGTGTCCCCGGGCGTTCCCGGACTTGGCCCGGGCGTCTGGAAACCGACGCCGACCGTCTATTCGTACATGGCAAAGATGACGAAGCAGGGCAAGAACTACATGCAGATCAAGATGTACGAAGACTGGAAGATGAGCTGGACGTTTAAGAACGTCGGGCCGCTTGACTGGACGGACGAATTTTATCTTCGCTACTATAAGGGCGTCGTTCCGATCGAAGGGAAGGTTATCATGCTTCCCGCGGTCCCCAAGGGCGAGAGCGTTACGGTCGAGGTCACGTTCGACGGGCGCGATGCGCCGGGAATTTACAATGCGTATTTCGAATTGATCGATAACGACGGCGCGGTTATTTTAGATAATATTTTTTCAGCGGTGCTGGTAAAATAGCCGCCTGCGCGAAGTCCTTCATGGCTTCAAACGATCGGAAAAACTGGATCAGAGCCGAGGCGTACAGTCTCGGCTTTAGCTTTACCGGATTCACGACGGTCGAGCCGCTCGAAGCAGAGACGGTTCGCTATGTGGACTGGCTTCGTCGCGGCTGCCATGGCGAAATGGCTTATCTCGAACGGGCGGACGCGATCGCGAAACGCGCGGATCCGCGCGCGCTTTTTCCTGAAGGGCGGAGCGCGATCGTCTTTGGCGTCCGGATCGGCGTCTGGCCGCGGTCCGACCGCGGGTATCAGGTCGCAGATTTCGCCCGTTATTACGATTATCATGATACGATTCCGGCCCGGCTGACCGAGCTTTTCGAGCGGTATAACCGCGTTTTCGCTGCGGAACTGCGATGGAAAATCTGCGCCGATTCGTCGCCGGTCTTCGAGCGCGCGCTGGCGGTCCGCGCCGGGCTGGGCTGGATCGGCCGCAGCTCGATGCTGATTCATCCGCGGTTCGGTTCAAAAACGCTTCTGGCGGTCGCGTTTACGGACATGGCTTTTGAGGCGGATGCGCCGTTTATCGGGGAATGGTGCGGAACGTGCCGCCGCTGCGTTGAGGCTTGCCCGATGGGCTGTATCGATGGCGAGATGCGCGAAATCGACGCGCGCCGCTGTATCTCATACCTGACGATCGAACGGAAATCGCCGTTGGAAGCGGCGCTTGGAGAGCGGATCGGGACGCGGGTTTTCGGCTGTGACGTGTGCACGGATGTCTGCCCCTGGAATCGGTCGGCTATGCGTTTCGACCTGACCACGGCGAAAACTCCGTCCGGGATCCTGATCCCGAATGAAACCGCCTTTCCGGACGAGCGTGATTTTGAGCTGACGCGGGCGACGTTTAAGGAAAAGTATTGCGGTTCGCCGATCCTGCGGCGGAAGCTGCCGCGCTGGCTGGCGAACCTGGAGAACGCGGGGCGGAACCGGCGCTGATCCGGGGCATTTTGCGGCGGTTATTCCGGTTCGTCGGGTAATTTGAAGAACTGCGCATAGGTATTCAGGAATTCGTCCTCCGTGCAGACTGGAACGCCCAGTTTTCGCGCTTTCTCGAGCTTTGAGCCGGCTTTCTCTCCATAGATAACGAACGATGTTTTCCGACTGACCGAATCACCGGCTTTTCCGCCCAGGCGAACGATCTGTTCATGGATCGATTCGCGTGTGAAGCGTTTGAGCGTACCTGTGACGACGACGGTCTGTCCGGCGAGCGGCAGGTCTTCCAACGCGTTTCTATCGGCGCCTTCAGCGTCGCGCCTTTCGACGGTCGGATTGATTCCGGCCTGGAGGAGTTTCCCGACGATTTCCAGGTTGCGAGGGGAACGGAACCATTCAATAATTGATTCCGCGAGCGTTTCTCCGACGCCGTCGATCGCGGTGAGCTCCGCGTCCGTCGCTTCGCGAAGCGCGGCGATCGATCCGAAGCGGCTGGCTAATGCCGCGGCGATGACTTCGCCGACGTTGCGGATCCCGAGCGCGTTGATTACGCGGGCAAGCGGACGGGATTTCGAGGCCTCGATTGCGGCGATCAGGTTATCGGCTTTCTTTTCTCCGAAGCCCGGAAGCGTCAGGAGCTGATCCCGGGTCAGGCCGTACAGGTCGGCGTAATCCGCGACCATTCCGATTTCGCAGATTTGTTCAACGATTCGGATTCCAAGTCCGTCGATGTCCATTGCGGTTCGGGACGCGAAGTATTCGACGACGCGGATGAGCTGCGCCGGACAGCGGCTGTTGATACAGAAGAGACCGATTTCGCCGGGAAAGCTTTCTACCGGCTCGCCGCAGGAGGGACATTTCGCCGGCGGAACGTAGGGAACCTGGCTTCCATCGCGGCGTTCAGGAATCGACGCGACGACGTATGGGATCACGTCGCCGGCGCGCTTGATCAGGAGCTGGTCCCCGATTCGAATATCGCGGTCGCGAATGAAATCGAAGTTATGAAGCGAGGCCTGGCGAATCATGGCGCCGCCGATTTCCGCAGGCTCCATCAGGGCCGTGGGGGTCAGGATCCCGGTTCTCCCGACGGCGACGCTGATATCGAGGAGTCTGGTCATGGCTTCGCGCGCGGGGAATTTCAGCGCGATTGCGCCGCGCGGGTCTTTTCCGACGAAGCCGAGCGCGTCCGCGGCTGTCAGGTCGTTGACCTTAATCACAACGCCGTCGATTTCGTAGCGGATCGTTTCGCGAATCTGCGTCCAGTTCGGAATATCGTCGAGGACGCCGGCGAGGGTCGGAAAATATCTGGCTTCGTCGAATGTCGGGAAACCGAGTTTTCGCAGGTAGTCAGTCCGTTCGGTTTGCCGCGTGGGGATGGGAACGTCGGCCGAATTGTCCAGGACCTGGTAAATCAGGATTTTCAGCGGGCGCGCGGCGGTTACCGCGGGGTTCAGCTGCCTGAGCGAGCCGGAAGCGGTATTTCGCGGGTTCAGGTAAGGTTTTTCGCCGTTTCGGGCGATTTCGTCGTTCAGCCGCTCGAAGTCCTGATTGTCGATATAGACTTCGCCGCGGACGACGATCGTTTCGGGGACAGGGACGGACGCGTCCGAAAGGGGGATCTGGAGAGGAACGCTTCGGATCGCCCGGATATTCGCCGTGATATCTTCGCCGACGAGACCGTCCCCGCGCGTCGTCCCGCCCGTCAGGACGCCGTTCCGATATGTCAGAACAACGGTCAGCCCGTCAATTTTGGGCTCCATGACGTAGCCGCTGCTGTCTGCGTCCGGGTCGATTTTTCGGAGGCGCTCGGCCCAGGCGGCGACGTCCTGCGCCGAGAAAGCGTTGGCTAAGCTGAGAACGGGTTTCGGGTGCGCGACCGATGGGAATCGTCCTGAAGCGGGCGCGCCGACGCGCTGGGTCGGCGAATCGGCCCGGATCCAGTCCGGATGCGCTGCTTCGATCTGCCGCAGTTCATTCAGAAGGCGGTCGAATTCGGCGTCGGTGATGATCGGCTGTTCAAGTACGTGGTAGCGATAGTTATGCTGATTCAGCGTCTGAATCCGTTGGATATAATCCAGTATGGAGAGCATTCCAATTCCTTCCTCTCGCTTTTTATAAGGTATTATATAATAGAGCGGTAGATTCAACCGCGGCGATCACGGGGTTTGAGGAGGATTTCAGCAATGGCTCAGAAGAGCTTGGGATACGTGGAAATGGTATGGACTTGTCCGAATTGTCAGGCGAAAAACCGCGGGTCTGTACGCTATTGTTCGAGCTGCGGCGCGGCGCAGCCGAAGGACGTTCAATTCGAACGGCCCCTTTCGGCCGAACTCGTTACCGATTCGAAAAAGATTTCGGAAGCGGCCGCAGGGGCGGATATTTACTGCGCCTATTGCGGAAATCGAAATCCATCGACTGCGAAGACTTGTCAGAACTGCGGCGCGGATTTAGGGGAGGGCGAAGCGCGGGAATCGGGCGCCGTTTACGCCGGACCGACGGGGCCGGTTGAAAAAACGGTGACTTGCGAGGTTTGCGGAACGGAGAACCCGATCAGCGCGCTCAAGTGCGCCGGATGCGGATCGCCGCTGAGTACGACCGTGAAAGCGGAACAGGCGTCGCCCGCTCCGAAGCCGAAGAGAAAATCGACCGGCTGTATTATTGCGGCGGTTATCGTCGCGGCGCTGATCGCCGGGATCCTGTTCCTGTTTTTGAAAACGAATTCGTTGACGGCTTGGGTTACAGAAAAGAAGTGGGAGACGTCGGTGAGTATACTGGAACTTGTCCCGAAGACCGAGACGGCCTGGTGCGACGCGGTTCCGTCCAGCGGAAAAATTACGAAACGTTATCGAAGTCCTCGAAAAACAAGCAGCAGCTATATCGCCGGTGCGGAAGAAAAATGCGGCGAGCCGTATTTCGTCGACCAAGGGAACGGTTATTCGAAAGAGGTTCAGGACTGTACCTATACGCTTTATGATGATGAATGCGAATACACGTATAAGGCGTGGGATGTTGTTGATACCCGGACCGCGTCGGGATCAGATAACCGTCCGTATTTCCCGTATCTGAACCTGATCCCCGGACAGCGGGAAGGCAAGAACACAACGAATTATCGGGTCGAATTTGCCGACGACGCAGGGAAGGAATACCTGTATTCGCCGGGGACGCTCGAAGAATATACAGCTTTTGAGCTGGACCAGCGGTACGCGCTGGAGGTTAACCTGGTCGGCGGCGTCGTCAAGTACGAGCTTCAGTAAAGCTTTTTTCAGGGAGATCGACCCCGAAAGGCTCGACCTCCCTGATTTTTTAACTGAATTCAGCGCGGTAATGCTCCTGATATCCCGCTTCGTTTGGTTCCACGATCCGTTCGACGTCTTCCGTAATAAATTCAGCCGGAATCGCTTCGTCCGTTTCGAACCTGACGCAGATGCCGCAGCTGCTGCTCAGCGATCGCGGCACGGGCATCAGCCGGGCGGGAAACGAGCGCGACTCGCAGTGCTTCTTGAACCGGATTGCGCCGAAATGCGAATAGAACGTTGCGATAAAGACGGACAAGCGGCCTTCTCTACTTTTTGAGCGTGATCGTAAACGTTCCGTTCTCTTCCGCAACGACGGCTTTGAAGCCGTGCCCTTCGGCAAAGCGGACGACGTTCTCTCTGGCGGTTGGGCTGTCAATAAGAACCTGGAACGCGCTTTCGCCGCTTTGGATCGCTTCACGCGTCTGAATAACCGGCTCGGGGCAGGACAGCCCCCTGACGTCAATCGTTTTCATTTCTGATTTCCTCCCTGGGGTTTAGTTAGTTTTTCGCTTTTCGGAACGTATTCAGCGACGCGATCAGCGCGCAGACGGCAATTCCAATGATGACAGCGATTTTTCCGTTCGCGGTCGGGCCTTCTCCGCTCGAAGCCAGCCCGAAATTATGCGCAAACGCCGCGCCGACAGTAAGGCCAAGAATCGTAATTGCGCTGTCAATATTGCCTTCGCCGGCAAGAATAAGCTGCCGCAGCGGACATCCGCCCAGCAGGACCGACGCGAACCCGACGAGGAACATGCCTGCCGCGTTCCAAAGGCCGTCGGTATGCGCGATTGGCTGGCCGGCGAAACCGAATGAAAAATAGGCTTCTCCGGTTGCCGCGGTCAGCGCGAGGTTGACGATCAGCGCGCTGCAGAAGATCGCAATAAAACCGGCGATGAGCTTGGTCTCGCGGAAGAGGATCAGGTCACGGAACCCGCCGACCATGCACAGGCGCGACCGCTGCGCCAGGCCCCCGACGATCAGTCCTGCCGCAAGGCTGACGGCGATAGCGGCATGCTTCGCGCCGGGGCCTCCGCCGGGTTCCGTGAAGAAGATAAACGCGGGCGCAACGACGAGGAGCAGGAGAAGGAAGGCTTGCAGCAATGGGAATACGGCGCCTTCCAGCGGCTGCTGTTTATACGTGCGTCCCAGTGTATAGCCTTTATTCAGGAAGAGGATCCCGACGGCAATCCCGCAGACAAACCCGATCAGGCCGACGATCGCGTTCAGGTCGCCGCCTGCCAGGCGGACGATCATGCGGAACGGACAGCCAAGGAACATCAGCCCGCCGATCATGACGAAAAAGCCGAGAACGAATCGGGTTATCGGTGAGCTCCCGCCGCGCGGCGCGAATTCCTTCCGGACGACCGAAAGGA
>CALIHP010000053.1 GCA_938020565.1 uncultured Anaerolineaceae bacterium
TCTTCATTCGCTTTTCTTTTTCTCTAATTTGTAACGGATCAATGGTAATCCTACAAATTGACAGCGTTTTGCCTGATTTTTCAGATCACATCTATTGCAATTCTCTGGTAAAATAGATATATACGTTTCCGACTTTTTCGAACCTGCAGGAAAGGTCGGAGAAAATTCAATTTTTTTACAACTATATTTATATAATAATGGAGGCATTTATGGCGTATTGCAAGAATTGTGGTCAGGTGATTGATGATAAGGCAGTTATATGTCCAAAATGTGGCGTGCAACAGCAAACAATTGTCGCCTCGGATGATACAGGCAGCTTCGGATGGGGCCTTCTTGGTTTTTGTTTGCCGGTCGTAGGATTGATTCTTTTCCTCGTTTGGAAAGACTCGCGGCCAAAAAATTCAAAAATTGCAGGAAAAGGAGCTTTGATCTCCGTAATCCTCCTGATAGTTGTATATATTGCCATGATCGCGCTCGGCATTGGTTTTGCTGGTTTTTCTAATCTGTAGTTTTATTTGAATCAACGTTAAACGTTGATGCTTCTAAAGCGGCTGTTCTATAATTTTATAAATTTTATGTATCGATGGCTGCCGGTTTTTTTCAGCTGCCATCAGCGAAAAGATCGTTCTTTTTATTATAGAGGTTTTCAATTTCCAATCTGCGCGCGCTGCACGGGTATTCTATTCGGCTTCCTTCTGAGTCCATTTTTAGTTATGTCCTTTGCGCCGCCAATATGGATATATGCGCTTTTATTATTGCCGCTATTGATCGATGGGACGATCCAAAGAATTTCTGTTTACGAAAGCAACAATCCAACACGGCTGATTACCGGAATCTTTTTTGGGGTTGCCTGTGCTGGATTGTTGTTTCTTTTTTTAGCCTCCGGATTCATGCAGGGGTATCGAATTGGGAAAAAGCTGCAAGGCTGACAGAAAGAGAAATTGATTATATAATTATATATTTATACATTTCATTTATATAAATGATATTTGTGTTTTGAGGAAACTATACGGCTTATTTAAATTTATATTATCGGAGAAGCGATTCCTGTTTACCGCTACAGCGGGATGGCGCATGCCTTTTCGAGCATACAGGCGAATTTCCGCAGGCGGAGGACTGCACGAATGAAATGGCGAAGCTGATTCAAGCCATGCGATCCGTGCTTCCTGGAATAAGGGATCCGCTGTAAATTTTCGAGGGAAATCTTATTATATTTTGTTACGCCTGTTTTCTGCAGAAAAGCCGAGAGAAGAAAACCAAAGACACAACAAAGCGTTTTCTTCTCTCGCCTTATTAAATATCAGCCCATCGCGGCAGAGTCCGCCGACGACAGCCGCAGCCTGAAGCGGAATCGGCAGTCGTCCTCGAACCACATCGGAAAATTCGTACCCCAGACGTTATTATGCAGGTTAAACGACACGCCTTCTCCCAGATCCGGCTCGTCGTTCGTAAAATTCAGCAGCGACGGCGCGCCAGGCGCAACGAGCGGCGCGTCGAGCGTTTCGATTTCTATCCGCTTCCGCCCGTCGGAACAGGCGACGCCGGCGCCCACCGCATGCAAATGGCGGTTCCCATTTTCGACGACGTCCAGGGGGGAAATCCAGCTTCCCAGTTTTTCGAAAGCCCAGTCAGCCTCTCCCGACCCCGCCGGGTTCACCCGGAACCAGGTCGCCTCGGGTAAACGGCAGGCCTGCTTCCCGAACCACTGAACCTCAGCGTCGATCGTGCCGCCCGATTCGGGAAACGTCCAGCGGAGCGAAAACTCGCGCGGGCAGCCGTACGCTTCAACAGCCTTCGGATCGCCTTCCAGAAGAAAGAGAACTTCGCGCCCCCGGCGCCAGGCCGACTTCATGACCGGCCGCCAGAAACGCGATTCCGCGCCCGCCCGATCGATCCCCGGCTTCCCGAAATCGTCGCCTGACCAGCTTTTAACCCGCTCTGACGGCAGGATGTATTGATCGAGGAACCGTTCATAATCGCCGGCGGAAAACGTCTGGTACCGGAGCGTTCCGATAAGATGATCCCCGTCGGCAAGGACCGCGCCGCTTTCCTTCATCGTGTATCCCGTAATCGCGCCGGATTCCGGATCAAAACGGATCTCCGCGCCGGATAACGAAATCGATTGCGTTGGATCGAACGGTTCCCAGCCTGTCAGGTCAACCTTTTGCGGATGAATCGCCGCTGATTCCCGTTCAGCTTCGTCATAGTATGGCGTTCCGGCTAACGCGCTGACCGCCGCTGGAAGATAAGCGCGCTGTTCCGCCCAGGAAGCCTCAAAATTCCGGAATTTCTCGTTCGATCGCGCCGCCTGAAACGACGCTGCGGCGTAATGGTCATAGTCAGCTAAGAACGTTTTCTCGTCCAATCCCCATGTATGCTCCGGGATCATCATCAGTCCACGTTCGAAACGATCGATCGAGTCGAGCTCGTCCGCCTTCGCGTTCGCCCGCCAGGTCTTCCGAAGCCGAAGCAGGGCGCGGTACTCCGCGACCTTCACCGGATCGGTCCCAACGCCATGAATCCAGCTGTCGCCGATTTCCTGCGTAACGATCGGGAGCGATTCCCGAAACGGGATGAGCGCCTCGGCGAACCGGTCCAGCGTCGACGCCGAAGCGTCCGCGTTCGGGAACGCTTTTCGCACGTTCGCATAAATCTCCGCAACGCCGCGCTCGTCCGGCGGCCCAAAGTTATCAGAAGAATGCCCAAAGCAGAGCGCTTCCTTCCCGTCCGGCGTCGGGAACGCGTTCCCATATCCGCTTTCGTAAAGCAGGATTACCTCGGCCCCTTCAGGCGAACGCCAGCGGAAAAGCGGAGGCACGGACGGAACCGTCGACCCGGGATTGACGCCGATCTGGAGGAACTGGATTCCGAATTCCGCGAGAAGCGGAAGGATCCCGCGCGTATGCCCGGGGACGTCGGTAAATTTTGCCGCGATCGTTCGCCGTCCGAACCGCTCGTCCAATCGGCGGGAGAGCGATAAACCGGTCCGGAACAGATCCGCGTCCATCAATTCGGAATGCGTCGTAAACGGGAGCGCGTGCCAGGCTATATCGCCGGCAAGGATCCCGTTTTCCATCTCCCTCCGGGCTTTCGCGTCCGCGTTTTCAAGATACTCGAAAATCAGCCAGGACCCCGTCGTCCAGATAAAGCGGTTCGGCGAATCCGTTTCCCGGCTCCGCCGCGCCAAAGCCAGAGCGTTCGGAATGAATCGATCAAAATACTGTTTCCGGATCGACGCAGCCATATCCGTAAAGCCGACGTCGAGATGCGTTTTGAAAATAATGTGGATTTTTTGCGCCATCTGTTTCTCTTTTTTTAGTCGCTTATCTCATGTATAATGAAATTATATTCCCGGAGGAGCGGAATGAGCAAAAATCGCTTGGAGTCATTCAATTATGCTGTCGGAATGTTCGGGACATCGATCCCGATCAACATGCTGAAAACGTACGCGACGATTTATTATGTCGGACGAATGGGCCTGAGTTTCCGCGACTGGTCCTCGATTCTCCTGATTTACACGTTTATCGACGCAATCGATAATCCGATTTACGGGATCCTTTCGGATCGGACGCGGACGCGCTGGGGGCGGCGGCGTCCCTGGCTGGTGATCGCCGCGCCGCTGCTTGCGCTCTGCCTGATCGCCTTTTTTTCGCTCCCGCCGGGAACGCAGGGTCAGGAGATGTTCCTGTACGCGCTTCTCTTTTACATCCTGACCGGGACGATCGATTCCGTGATCAACGCGAATTACGGGGCGCTCTTTCCCGAACTGTTCCGGTCGGACGCTTCGCGCGCGGCGACGAACGCCATGCGTCAGGCTTTCCAGCTCGTCGCAATGATTATTTCGATCGCGCTGACCCCGATGATCACCGCACGGATCGGATTCCAGAATACGGCGCTGATCTACGGGATCGTCGGCGCGGCCGTCATCCTCTATATGGCGCTGACGGCGCGCGAAAGCACCGCCGGAACGACGGAAGAAGAAAAACCAAACGTCCTGAAAAGCTTCGCGGACCTTTTCAGGAACCGGAAATTCTGGCTGACCGGACTGGCGAACGCCTTCTACAGCGCGGCAATGGCGCTCGTTCTAGCGTCGCTGCCTTTCTTCGTAACGTATACGCTAAAGCTCGACGATTCGCAGTCAACCATTCTTTTTGCCTCCGTCCTGATTGTCGCGATTGTCAGCGTCGCGCTCTGGGCGCGGCTCGTCAGGCGCTTCGGCCTCGTTCCAACCTGGCGCGCGGCGCTCGGTTTTTTAACCGTCGCTTATATTCCGCTTTATTTCGCGAACTCAATTCGGACCGCAGCGATCGCGAGCGCGCTCGTTGGCTTCGGGTTCGCGGGTGTCATTACGACGATGGACCTGATCGGTGCGAAGGTCATGGACGAGGATCAGGCGCGTCATCGCGTTCGCCGCGAAGGAATTATCTCAAACGCATTAGGCTTCATGAACCGGCTGAACGGACTTTTTACCAGCGCCGCGTTCCTGATCGTTTTTTATCTGTTCGGGTTTGAAAGCGGACTGAACCCGGGAGAACGTCCGGACGTCGCGTCGCGGGTTCTTCTGACCGTTTTCCCGGCGGTCTTAATGGCGATCAGTTTCGCTTTTTCATTTACGGTCGATTTCCCATCCGGCGCTCCGTCCGAACCGGTCGTCGACATAATTTCAGATTTTAAGGAGGAACCGTTCCATGGCGATCATTCGCATCGATCATAAACCCGAATCCCTCGGCGTCACTACGCCGCTTCAGCTGATCCTGCCCGAGCCCGGCGATATGCATGGCGTCCCGGTCCGCGACCGGAAAGTCCTCTACCTGCTGCATGGGCTCAGCGAAGACGCGAGCGCCTGGCAGCGGTACACGATGATCGAGGTTTTCGCTCAGGAGCGCGGCCTGATCGTCGTCATGCCCTCCGGCGCGCGCAGCTTCTATATCGACCGCCCCGACGGCCAGAAATATTTTACCTACCTGACCGAAGAGCTCCCGTCCTATCTTTCCGCTGTCTTCGGAATCGAGGCAAAGCGCGAACGAACGCTGATCGCCGGAAGCTCGATGGGCGGGTACGGCGCTTTCAAAGCCGCGTTAACCTGTCCGGAACGGTACGCCGCTGCCTGCAGCTTATCGGGCGTTCTTTCAGCGGGAATTCTTCAAGGGCTGTCGGCTGACCCGCGCCGCGCTGAGTTCGAGCTCTTATTCGGCGGGCTGGAAAGACTCGCCGGCGGGGAGCATGATCCGCTCGTCTGGCTCAGGAACGCGGTCGAAAAACGGAACGCCGGCGAAACGACGCTGCCGGAGCTGACCGTCTGCTGCGGGAAACAGGATGAGCTGTATCCGCTGAGCCTGGCTTTTCGGGAAGCCTGCGCCAGGCTGGACGTTCCGCTGACGTTTCATGAGAGCGACGGCGCGCATGACTGGCGCTACTGGAACCGCGAAATCGAATGGTTCCTGAAAACGACGCTGGACGAATCGCATGACTGAGTCGGAAAGCAGGGTTGAAATTCCGCTCCGGATCGATCCGGAGCGGGCGGGAACGTATTTTACTCTCCCGTTCCAGGTTCCTGACGAAGTTGAACGGATGACGATCGAGTACCGTTATCCGCGATATGATTCCGAGACGCGGCCGCTTCCGAACGGCGCTTTCATCTCGCGGACGGAACGGAATATTATCGACATCGGCCTGATCGGCCCGGACGGACGGCAGCGCGGCGCGTCAGGCTCCGATAAAACGTCCTTCTCGATCAGCGAGACCGAGGCGACCCCCGGGTACCGCGCCTGCGCGCTCGTTCCCGGGGAATGGCGCGTCCTGGTCGGGGCGTACCGCGTCCAGCCGGAAGGCGTCGACGTCGCTTACACGATCCGCTTCGAGTTTAAAAAGCGGCGGCTATTCCTCGGCGATCTTCACGCGCATACGCTGGCTTCCGACGGAGTTCATACCGCCGCCGAATTAGCGATCAAGGCGAAGCGGGCCGGACTCGATTTCGTCGCGATCACGGATCATAACCAGACCGTCGGCCGTGACGAACTGGCGGCGGTCGGGGAGAGCGGCGTGACGCTGATTCCCGGGGTGGAATGGACCCACTATGCCGGACACGCGAATTTTCTCGGGGCGGAACGGGACTTCGAGATCGGGTTCGCGGTTAACGCTGAAGACGAGATCCGGGCTCGCTTCCGTGCCGCCAGAGACGCAGGACTGACGATCGGAATCAACCACCCGTTCGACGAAGGCGTCCCGTTTCGGCTCGACCAGAACGCGCTCCCTTACGACTATGTCGAAGTCTGGAACGGGCCGATGCGGATGTCCAACCTGCGCGCGATTGCGGCATGGAACCAGCTTCTTCTTGCAGGAAAACGGATCCCGGCCTGGGGCGGAAGCGATTACCATCGCGACACCCCGTTCAGCTTTCTCGGCGGACCGACGGCCGGCGTCTTCGCCGGGTCGCGCGGCGTTGAGGACCTGCTGGCCGCGATCCGGGCGGGATCGGGTTTTATCACGTTCGAACCGTCCGGACCGACGATCGATCTCAGCGCCGGCGATGTAAAAATCGGCGGCTGCGTTTCGCTTCGGGAAACGCGCTCGGTTCACCTTTCGATCGATCGCCTGAAAACGGGCGACACGCTGCGGATCCTGACGCCGGCAGGGACGATGGAGGCGCTGACCGCCGGGAGCGCCGGATCGGCGGAAATCGATTTTCCGATCGACGCGCCCGGTTTCGTTCGCGCTGAAATCTATCGGACGCTGATTCCCGGAGTGCCGCCGCTTCCGGTCCTGATCTCGAATCCGATCTGGGTTACCTGAAACGGGAATCGCGGCTGCTTCTCCTTCGGCCTGCGCTCTGGATGTCAACTATGGCGTGATTTTAAGCCGGAGAGCGGGCCGGACGGCGTCCCTGTCGAAGCTGACGCTGCCGCCAGTGAGGCGGAGCGAGCCATCGGCGAAGACTCCCGCGGCGTTCACGCGATAGTCGCCCGGCGAACGGAGCCACCACCATACGGTTCCCAGGTCGCTGTTCATGTATGCATGCTTCGCAATCGCGTACTCTGTCGGAAATGCCCGCCGGTCCTCGTCGTCTTCAAAATACCGATCCGCCTCTTCCAGACTCAGCAGGAATATCCGGTCCTCCGTATCCTCTCCGCCCTCCGTCCCATACCGCGGATTGTCCGCGTTCTCCACCTTCGTCAGCGCGATCCGTCCCTTCTCTTCCTCATTAAACGCCGTATCGTAAAATTCT
>CALIHP010000054.1 GCA_938020565.1 uncultured Anaerolineaceae bacterium
CGATGAGCGCAGGCACCATGAGATCTATCTCAGCGATGCCAGGAAAGTGGCTCCGGAGAAACAGAAGACAGTCATCCGGCATCCGATCAGAAAGGCTTGATATGAAGCTGAAAATTATTTTGATCGTTGTAAATGATATTTAACAATCCTGCAGATTTTACCATGATCTATTCGGATTGGATCTTGTGCGGGATAATGACGGCTATATGATCCTGACGGCAATCTGATTGAACTCGGTACACCGATGCAGGGAGCGGCATGAGATGAAAATGCTTCGAAACAGTCTCTGTGCTGTCCGGTGTTGGTAAGGCAATTTACAACGGTCAGGGAGACTGTTTCGAGTTTTGTGTAAACTCAAAAAAACCGATATAAGATTAGTTGAATGACATCTGGGGACAGGGCTAATTATTCAGGTCCTGTCCCTTACTCGCATTATATGGCGGGATGGGCATATGTCAAGGTTAGATCAGGGGGCTACGCGCCCCAGCCCCCTGTGGCACGCTGCTTCCGGATGCCTGAACGGCACCGGAAACCGCGTCTTAGAGTATATGCCCTTCCAGCCGTTCTTCGAAATAAATCTCCAACTGGGAACGGATCTGCCCCCAATCCTGACGATGGCCGGTCCATTTTTTCGTGATGTCCATCATTGCCAGATACAGCATTTTTAGAAGGCTGTCATCTGATGTGAATATCGTTTTGCTTTTGGTGACTTTCCGAAGCTGCCGGTTAAAGCCTTCAATGGCGTTCGTAGTATAGATCAGGCGGCGGACCGGTTCCGGATACTTGAAATACGTGGAGAGTGCAGCCCAGTTATCCCGCCAGGATTTACCGATCCTGGGATATTTGCCATCCCATTTGCTGCAGAATCCATCCAGTTCCGCCAGTGCCGTTTCCTCTGTAGGGGCAGCGTAGACAAGCTTAAGGTCTGCCATAAGCTTTTTAAGGTCCTTGCATGAGACATAACGGGTCGCATTGCGGATCTGATGAATAATGCAGTGCTGGACCTCCGTCTCTGGGTAAACCGCTCCGATCGCCTGTGGAAATCCGTTCAGCCCGTCCACACAGGCGATCAGGATGTCCTCCACCCCACGGTTTTTCAGTCCATTGATGACAGAAAGCCAGAACTTCGCACTTTCGTTCTCGCCGACGTACATTCCAAGCACGTCCTTTTTCCATCCATGTCAATGCCGAGGACAATATAGACGGCACGCTTGACAATCCGTCCCTCGCTGCGTACATGATAGTGGATGGCGTCCAGGAACACGACAGCATAGATTTCCTCCAAAGGTCGTTCCTGCCACTCTTTGACGATAGGGAGGACCCTATCCGTGATCCGGCTGACCGTACTGTCAGAAATATCGATGTCGTAAAGTTCCCTCATGTGGGATTCGATATCAGTTGTTGTTATCCCCTTGGCGTACATGGAAATGATTTTTTCTTCCATGTCCTGCGTGATGGTGTTCTGATATTTTCTTATAGCCTGAGGTTCGTATTCGCCTTTCCGGTCGCGTGGGATCGCTACTTCCATGTCTCCATAGCTTGTATGCATTGTTTTCGTGGAATGGCCGTTACGGCTGTTGTCTGTTTCCTTGTTGCGGTAATCGTATTTCGAGTAGCCAAGCTCCTCGTCCAGCTCCTCGTCGAGGACGCCTTCCAAAAGCACGGACATCATGTCGCGCATAATGGCATTGACATCGTCCCCGTCCTTGATGTGGACATCATTATTTTTCAGATAGTCCCGCATCATTTCCCGCATTGCCTGTTTCTGTGGCGTTTCATTTCTTGTTCTTTTGGGCATAGAAAAACCTCCAAACTGGTAAGTGTATCTTATATCAGTTCAGAGGTTTACACAAATTTTGGGATACTCCTGAGGACCCCGGGGGTTAATCACCCCCTCCTACTCGATCGACTTCGTTACCCACTAAGAATTTATCCAACTGGATCTTAAGATCAGCGACTTCGTCCGGAGAAAGATCCAGCAAAGGCCTTCGCATCACGCCTCCCGGAACGCCTCGCAGCGTTAAGATATTCTTGAAAATTGAAAGGTCCCCACCGTATTTCAGGAACTGGCAATGCTGATTCGTAATAAGCTGAGCCTTCCTGGCACGATCGTAATCCCCCTTCAGAAAATACTTATATACAGCTACAAAGGCCTCCGGCATCGGACCCGAACAGCCTGAAACCGTCCCGTCACAGCCCATCATCAAAGCCGGGAAAAAGAAATCGTCGGCGCCAACCACAACGGAAAAATCACCGTTGCGGACCGTCAGATACTGCGAAATTCGCCTGAAATCAGGAAAACTATACTTTACGCCAACGACCTGCGGACAGGCGTGCGCGATTCTCTCCATCAGGGGAACAGAAATATCATTTTTCGCTAACTGTGGAATAACATACGTATATACAGAGAAATCGTCCGGAAGGGCGTCGCAGATTTCGACATAGTAACGAAGGAGAGCTTCGTCCTTGCACCCGAAATAAGAAGGCGTTACAACTCCGATCCCATCTGCGCCAATCTTGTACGCGTGCCGGCTCAGGCGGATAACGCTATCCTGACACATAGCGCCCGTATGAATAAAAACCGTCACGCGCTTTGCAGCTTGCCGGACGACCGTTTCAGCGATTTGCTCCCTTTCTTCGTCAGAAAGAAAATACATCTCCCCCGTTGTACCGCATGGATACAAACAGTTAACACCCCTGGATATCAGAAACTCAACCTGTTCTTTAATTGCCTCATAATCCACTCGATTCTCAGAATCAAATGGAGTTGTCATAGCCGTAATGACTCCAAATAATTTCTTCATCACAATCCTTTCATCAGATCATTCAGCATTGCTGAACTTATTTCAGTTTACCCGAACTTATTTCAATATTAACGATTTTGCCACAAACTGTCAATAGCTATTTAATAACGCCTAAGCCCATGACATTTATCATATCATATATTAACAACAAAATAGCAAGATATCGTCATTTGAGGCTTCTTTAAACAAGAGACCTTATTTATCATATAATTAATTCCGTGAAGTTTTTTCAGCAAAAGAAGGATAAACCAAAATGCCGTTAGATAACGCTGTTGAACATAAAAATTTAGTCAGTTCCGTAATAAAAGCAGGACAAATATTAGACTGCTTTACGCCTGATAATCATCAACTGAATCTGACTCAGATAAGCAATAAACTTAATTTTCCAAAAAGTACGACGCTGAACTTATTGCAGACTTTAGAATTTGAAGGATTCATCATTCGAGTTAAAGATTCTAACAGCTACCAATTGGGCTATAAAAATATGGAATTAGGCTATCGAACGATGACAAGCCTGGCAATTCTTCCCTACGCTATACCACTGATGGAAGAGCTACAGGACAGGACGAACGAAATAATATACCTGACAACCCACATCGAAGGAAAGGTTTTTTATTTGCATTGCTCATACCCCAACAAGCCGACCGTCAGTTACTCCGTAATGGGGAAAATGCTTCCGATGCACTGTACAGGCTGCGGAAAGGCCATGCTCGCATACCTGGATACCGATTATATCGACAAGATTATCAAAACTTATGGATTAGCGCAGTTTACACCGAATACAATCACCACAAAAGAAGCGCTGCTGGCAAACCTGGAACTGATCAGAAACCGAGGCTACGCGATCGACAATCAGGAAGAAACTTCAGGCGTAAAATGCGTCGCAGTAGCGGTCCGGAACGCATCTGGGAACTCAGTAGGCGCGATCAGTATTTCCGGTTCCGAACTTTCAATGTCACAGGAGAAATATGACCGCTACGCAACGCTTTTATCAACATCCTGCACAATTCTTTCGCAGCAGGCAAAATTGTTCCCCGCGAGCATGATTTACTCATGAAGCGCTTATTATCACCTTCGATGCGCCATCATCGACAGATAAATCACGACCGACCCGGCTACGGCCGCGTTCAGCGACTCGATTTCACCCGCCATCGGCAGCCGCGCCAGCTCATCGCAGGCCACCCGGGTTAACCGCCGCAGCCCTTCGCCCTCGCCGCCGACGACGATCCCGAGCTTCCCGCCCAGTCGCTTCAGCTCGATATCGGGCGCGTCCGGGCCGCCTTCCAACCCAACGACCCACCCCCCGGCGTCATGCATCAGTTGAATTCCCTGCGCGAGATTCATCTGCACGATCGGAATATGCTCCGTCGCGCCGACTGAAGCGTGCGTCACCGCCGGCGTAACCCCCGCGGACCGCGCCGTCGGAATCACAACCCCATGCATCTCCGCCGCGGCAGCCGTCCGGATCAGCGAACCGAAATTCTGAGGATTCTGAATCAGGTCCAGAAACAGGACGAACAGCGGCCGCCCGGACGCGGCGCAGCGCGCTTCAATATCCTGCCAGTCAGAATAGTGGAACCCGCTGACCTCAAGCGCCAGCCCCTGATGATTTTCGTCGATCCGATCCAACCGGCCGCGGTCCACGTACACAGGGACAAGCTTCCGCTTCGCCGCCAGCTTCAAAATCTCCGCCATCCGCCCCTTAACTTCAGCGGTCCGAGAAACGTAAAACTGATATGTTTCCCGGCTTCGCGCCGAAAGGATTTCGTAAACCGCGTTCCGCCCCGTAATCCATTCTTTCATCCGCCGTCCTTACGATAGCCAGCGCCAGGACGTCCCGTCCCGCGAATCTTCGAGGACGACGCCGTTTTCCTTCAGCCGGTCGCGGACGAGATCGGATAATTCCCAGTTCTTCTCTGCGCGCAGCCGCAGCCGCAAATCAATCAACAGCTGAATAAACGGGTCGGCGCCCTGGGCCCCCTTCGCTTCGGCCTCCTCAAGCGTCAATCCGAGAACGGAGGTCAATTCTTTCAGCGTCGCCCGCGCTTCGGCGAGTTCGGCGCCGGTCGCTCCGGCGTCGCGGGTCGCGTTCATGACGCGGACCAATTCGAACAGCGCCGCCAGCGCCGCCGCCGAATTAAAATCGTCATCCATCGCGGCGATAAATTCGTCTTTCGCAGCCTGAACCTGATTTTTCAGCGCCTCGATCGAACCGGAAGGCGCCCCGCTCGCCGAGCCCGCCGCAGATTTCAGCGCGTTCCGAAGCCGCTCGATCGCTTTTTCCGCCTGATTCAGGACTTCTTCGTTAAAAATAACCGGATTCCGGTACCCTGAATTCAGGATCAGGTAGCGAAACGCGTCGGCGCTATGCGCTTCGAGAAGCTCGTCGATCGAAATAATATTCCCGACCGACTTCGACATCTTCTCGCCCTTGAGCTGAAGCATGCCGTTATGAATCCAATACGTCGCGAAACGCTTTCCCGTAAAACTCTCGCTTTGCGCGATTTCGTTTTCATGATGAGGAAAGATCAGGTCGTTTCCGCCGCCATGAATATCGATCGAATCGCCGAAAAGATGATAATTCATCGCGGAACATTCAATATGCCAGCCCGGACGCCCGGGGCCCCAGGGACTCTCCCAGGCCGGTTCGCCCGGCTTCGCGCCCTTCCAGAGCGCGAAATCCATCGGGTCCTCCTTCCGATCGTCGGCTTCCTTCCGGACCCCGACGCGCATGTCGTCCAGGCGGCGCCCGGATAATTTCCCGTAATCCGCCTTTTCACGGACACGGTAATAAACGTCCCCGTCGAGCGGATACGCGGCCCCCTTATCGATCAGCCCCCGAACCATCGCGATAATCTGACCGATTTCCTCGGTCGCGCGCGGATGATACGTTGCCGGAAGAACGTTCAGCGCCTCAAGGTTGCCGCGGAAATCGTTGATATACCCCTCCGCTAATTTAAACGGATCCACGTTCATCTCATGCGCGCGGCGGATAATTTTATCGTCGACGTCGGTAAAATTCATCGCGAACCGGACGTCATATCCGCGATACATCATATACCGGCGGATAATATCGAAAACGACCGCCGACATCGCGTGTCCGATATGAGCCTTGTTGTAAACCGTCGGGCCGCAGACGTACATCTTAACCACGCCCGGTTCCAACGTTTCCAGCGGTTCCTTCGTTCGTGTCAGCGTATTATACAGTTGAATCCCCATCTTTATTCCTCCGGTTCACCGCGCGGCGCGGTCAGCCAATCCGCGCACGCTCCTCCGCGATAATCGACGGGTCCAGCTTCCGGAACAGCGGCGAAATCTCGCCAAACCTCTGCCCCGCCGGGAGCTCCTGCCACGCCCATTTTCCAGCCGCCGGATCCGGATCATAGCGCAGCACGTTCCGCTCCCCCAACGCGTCCGAAACCGATTGGATATACGAATTTCCGAACAGCTGGTCGTCAAATCCCAGAATCTTATTCAGTTTTTCCGAACTGAACGGGAGCACCGGCGCGAACAGGATTTTCAGATTATTAATCGCCTGAAGCGCGTAGTAAACGCGCGTCCCCGCCGCTTCTTTATCCGTCTTAACCAGCGTCCACGGCGAAGTCACGTCCAGATAGCGATTCACCTCGCTCGACAGCCGCATCATCTCAGCTGCCGCGCTGCGGAAACGCGCCTTTTGAAGCTCGTCGCCGACCGCCCGGAATCCCAGCCGGATCGTATCGATCAGGTTCTCGTCCTCAGCGTCCGCCGCGGCCGGTTCCGGAACGCAGCCCCAGTGCTTATTCGCGAATGAAATAACCCGATTCGCAAGGTTCCCCCAGTTGGCAACCAGCTCGTTATTGTTGCGTTTCAGGAAATCTTCCCAATCCCAGTCCGAATCCTGCGATTCGGGCATCGTAACCGTCAGATAATATCGAAGCGGATCGGGATCATAGCGCGTCAGGAAGTCGTTCACGTAAACCGCCCAGTTCCGGGACCCGGAAATCTTCTGTCCTTCGAGGTTCATGAACTCATTCGCAGGAACGTCGTACGGTAAATTCAGCGGTCGATTCGAGTTCCCGTCGTAGAACGTCCCGAATTCAGTCCCGGTACCGATCAGCTGCGCCGGCCAGATAATCGCGTGAAACGGAATATTATCCTTCCCGATAAAATAATACGTCTTGCAGTCGTCATTTTCCCAGAACGTCTTCCACCGGCTCGGATCGCCCGTCAATCTCGCGTATTCGATCGTCGCCGACAGGTACCCGATCACTGCCTCAAACCAGACGTACAGGCATTTCCCATCCTCGTCCTCGATCGGAACCGGAACGCCCCAGTCCAGATCGCGGGTAATCGCCCGTCCATGCAGGTCGTTTGCCTGAATCGACCCCAGCGACTGCCGGATGACGTTCGGACGCCAGCTGTCCTCTCGTGATTTCAGGAACGAGACGATCGCCCCCTGAAGCTTCCCCAGATCCAGATAGAAATGCTCCGTGTCGCGAAGCTCCGGAACGCTCCCATCCGTCTTCGTTCTTGGGTTCAGGATCTTTTCCGGCTCCAATAAATTACCACACTTGTCGCACTGATCCCCGCGGGCGCTTTCATAGCCGCAGATATAGCAAGTCCCTTCAACGTACCGGTCCGGAAGGAACTTCCCCTGCGAAACCGAATACCACTGCTTTTCCGTCGACCGGTACAGATAACCGTTTTTCCGAAGCGCCAGAAAAACGTCCTGCGAAACCTTAAAGTGGTTCTCCGTATGCGTACTGGTAAAAAGATCATACGAAATCCCGACATGAATCAGCATATCCAGAAAACTCTGATGGAAATGCTGGTAAACCTCGGTCGGCGTCGTCCCCTCGTTCTCGGCGCGAACCGTAATCGGCGTCCCATGCGCGTCGGTCCCGGTCAGAACGACCGTATCATAGCCCATCAGGCGATGCGTCCGACCGAAAATATCCGCCGGCAGGTGCGACCCCGTCAGATTCCCGACATGAATATAAGCGTTAGCGTACGGCCAGGCCGACGTCACCAAAACAGGTTGTTTTTTCATAACCACAAACGCCTCCGAATGAAGAAGGTACCTGAAACAGCAAAAAATCCAGTAAAATTCTATCACAACCTGTTCCCGGCGACGATTTTCCGCGTCAGAAGCGGACGGCGAGCGGGGAAGCGGTTCCTCCCGCGCCGCGATCCGGCGGAATTGGGCCGGATCAACGGAGCGGATAAAGAACCCGTCGGGCGGCGATTTTCGAAAGGGGTATGATTCAGGTATGTCGACGCGCAAGATGAACCAGCAGCAAATCGCCGCAATCCAGCGGTATCCCTATTGGGTCCGGAAACTCATCTATTTCTTCAACCGGTTCCCGCTCCAGCTCTGGCTTGTTTTCCTCGGCAATTTTATCGTTTCCGTCGCGTCATCGATGAGCTGGCCATTCCTGAATATCTACCTGCGTCAGCGGCTCGGCCTCCCGCTCCATTTATCGACCCTCCTCGCTTCCACGCGCGCCGTGACCGGAATCGTCGCATCGCTGACGATCGGATCCGTCTCGGACCGGTTCGGACGGCGCGGGATCATGCTGGCGTCCGTTATCGGCGGCGTTCTGTTCCATGGATGCATGGCTTACACGGATCAGGCCTGGGAATTCCTTCTTCTCCTCGCGGCCTGGGGAGCGCTCGATAATTTCTATTCGATCGGCTGCAACGCCATGGTCGTCGACACCGCCGATAAAGACAGCCAGCTGGAAGCGTTCTCGCTCAACCGCATGGCGCACAATACCGGAATCGCGATCGGCCCGATTATCGGCGGAATGATCGTGACCCATTCTTATCAGCTGAACTACCAGTTAGCCGCCGCAATTTACGTCGTTCCCGCGCTGATGATCCTGTTCTTCGTTAAAGAGAGCCTGAAGAAACCGACGCCGGCGGCTCTCGCGGAAGCGAACCCAAAAAAATCGGACGGGACCATGCGCCGCGAAACGAACATGCTCGACGTTTTTCGCGATCGGGTCTTCATGGCGTCGATCGGCTTCCTGATCCTGATTACCGTTGGAACGTCGACCGTCTTCAACCTCCTGCCGCTCTACGCGAACGAGGTTTACCGGATCCCCGAAAGCCATATCAGTATCGTTTTCAGCGTCAACGCGATCCTCTGCGTCGCGCTGCAGTTAGGCGCAGCGCGCGCCGCCGCCCGGCTTCACCCGTTTTCAGGCATGGTCCTCAGCGCGGCGTTATACATGATCGGGATTACCAGCTACGCTTTCTTTCCGTCCGTCGCCTGGTACTGCGCCTGCATGACAGTCATGACCATCGGCGAAGTCATCCTCGCTCCGACGATGCTGGCGCTGACCGCGCGCCGCGCGCCGGAGGACGCCCGCGGGCGGTACATGGGGATCTTCAATCTCGCTTATCCGTTCGGCTATGCGATCGGCCCCGCGATCGGCGGGAATATTTTCGAATATGTCTCGCCGCAGGGAATCTGGTATAACGGCGGGCTGTTCTGCCTGATCGCCATGATCGGATATGGCGTCCTCTACCGGAAAAATAAAAATGACCCGAACCGGCCGATCCAACGTGAAACGAGACGCCTGTCCGGCTGAAAAAAAAGAGAGACCCAGCCTGAATCAATCTATTTCCGATATTCAGGCATCCCACTCAGGTTAACCTTAACCCCGATACAGTCAGGGGGAAGTTCGTCTGCACAGCGCTCCGGAAGAATAGAAGGAAAGCGCCGGAATCAACGTCTCAACGTTTTATCATCCGGGCCGGAACCGAGCATCCGCTTCAACGGTACAGCTCCGGATAAGGATCCTCCTCGCGGAGCTTCGCCAGCGCATATTCCATCGCAACCTTCACCATCCCCAGCAGCGGCGCCGCCAGCAGCGCGCCCAGAACGCCCAGCTTCCCGCTCAGGACCAGAATCCCGATAATCAGAAGAACCGGATGAATCCCGACCGCCTCGCTCATGATCCGTGGAACAACGATCACGTTTTCAAGCTGCTGAATCAGGATATACCCCAGAACCGTAATCAGGGCCACGACCCAGGAATCAAACGGAAGGTAGCTCGACCCGAAGACCACCGCTGAAAGAATCGCGGGAATCGCCGATAAGATCGGGCCGATATTCGGAATAATTTCCAGCGCCCCGGCGAGGACCCCCAGCAGGATCGCCCCCTTCAGCCCCAGCACGGAGCAGAAAACCGCCGTCATTACCCCGATAATCAGCATCAGCTTCAGCTCTCCGACGAAAAACTTCGTCCAGACAAAGCCCAGCCGCGTCAGCAGTTCGCGAATTTCCGGCTGATACTGCTTCTTGAAAAAACCGACGAGCTTCCCCTGAAGCTTATCGCCGTCGTTCGCGACATGAATCGAAATCATCAGCGCGGTCACGAACGACAGGATCGTCGAAAAAACGTTGCGCCCGATCGAAAACGCGGAGCTCAGGATCGTCGACCACTCGTTCAGAATCTGCGTCAGATCGATCTTCGACGCTTCCAGCGAATTCAGCCAGCGCCGCGCTTCAACAAGCGGTACGGATAAATCGATCGTTTCCGACCCGATTTTGAGACTGTTCACCTCCAGCTGCCGGATTGTATCCGCAAGCCACTTATCGACATTCTCAAAAATCGTCGGCAGGTACTGCGTCGCGAAATCGGTAACCCGCTCGATCAGGACCGGCAAAATCAGCGTCATCAAAACGACCAGGATCGCCAGCCCCAGTATGTAAGACGTGAGAACGGCGAGGCTGCGCGGGAAATGGAGTCGTTTTTGGAAGAAACCAATAAAAGGCATCAGCAGGAACGAAATACTCAGCGAAATAAAAAACAGCGTTAAATTATCCTGAACCAGGCGAACCGCCAGGACCCCAAGAATCATCATTGTCACCAGCGTAATATAGCGGAGATGCTGACTCCATTTCCGATCCTCGGCGGAATACTTCGTTTCTTCCATCTTCCCTTCCCTTCAAAGCGTTCCCTTCGGCTCCCTGAAAACCGCGTGGGCCAGCTGTTTTCATCCTAATAGAAATTATGCGGGTTCTGCGGAACGCCGTTATAACGCATTTCGTAATGCAGATGCGGTCCCGAAGAATTCCCCGTCGACCCCATCGCGCCGATAATATCCCCCGGTCCTACGTAGTATCCGCACTGTACATTATAGGACTCAAGGTGAGCGTAGAGCGTCTGCCATCCGTTGCCATGATCGACCATCAGAACATTGCCGTACCCCCAATCGTTCCATCCGGCGTAGACGATAACGCCGGCGTCGGCGGAATAAATCGGATTCCCCATCTTTCCCCCGATATCGATCGCGCGATGATTGCTCGCCTCGCTGTAATCGTAACCGGAAATGTACCGCTCCGAAGTCGGCCAGAGGAACGAACCGCTTCCGACCGGCCCGTCCATCACCGATTCGCAGGCCCCCGGGCCATAAATCGAAGCCACGGCCGGATTCTCCCGTGTCACGAACGGCGCGGACCAGGTCAGAAGCGAACGCGTGCCGCCCGGTACGACGAGCCATTTGCCCGCCGGAATATTCGGGTTCGAAAAATCGCCGATCGTCTCCATGCTCAACCCATTCGCCGGAAACTCGATAATCGACTCGGGCGTTACGCCGTAAACCTCGGCAACCGTATTCAGCCCGTCACCCTCGTGCCATTCCGTATAAACGCCGTCGACCGGAAGAATATTAATATCCATTCCTTCCAGGAGCGCGTGTGGATCGTCATGCAGCGTATACGGGTTCCCCCAGAAAATCGTGCTCGGCTTCAGGTTAAATTTCTCAGCAATCCCAATCACCGTATCGCCCTTGACGACATGATACGTCCGAACTTCATAGCGCGGCTTCATCGGCAGATCCGTATGCGACGTGCTCCTCCGCGTCAATCCGGCGTTCAGCGGCAGCGTTTCGTTCTTCAGATACGAAGGGTCATAATAAGGAAGGACCGCGTCCATGTAATACGGTTCAGCGGGACTTCCGCCAATCGGACCGCCGAACCGTTCCGACCGGAGCACGAAAAAAGAGTTCATCAGCCAGACAACGATAAAAAACAGAACGGCAGTCACGATCGCAGACGCCGCGGTCAGGAGGCGTTCCCCAAGCCCGGCGCGAACGATCGCGGACCAGATCGCCAGCCAATCCCGCTTCGGCGGCTCGCCGCCTGGCGGGAAGCTCCCTTTCGGTCGCGGCGGTTCGGGCATACTTTGATTCATGCATAAGATTATACCCCGTGAATCCAACCAAAAAGTACCGCTGCCGTTCGCTTCCGCCGCTCCCGCCGTTATAATTACCGCCATGCCAACGATCTACCCATTCACAGCTATTATCGGACAGCGGCGCATGAAACGCGCGCTGATTCTAAACGCGATCGACCCCAGAATTGGCGGCGTCCTGATCCGCGGAGAGCGCGGAACGGCGAAATCGACCGCTGCCCGCGCGCTCGCGGAAATCCTCCCGGATGTCGAAACCTTCGCCGAGTGCCGCTTCGGCTGCGCCCCGGACGACCCGACGCACTGGTGCGGCGAATGCACGATGCGGGCGGCGAACGGATCGCCGGGGACGCCGCGCGTCCGGAATACCCCGTTTATTAACCTGCCGGTCTCCGCGACCGAAGACCGCGTCGTCGGAACGATCGATATCGAAAAAGCGATTACGACCGGCGTCAAGTCCTTCGAACCGGGAATCTTAGCCCAGGCCAACCGCGGGATCCTCTATATCGACGAAGTCAACCTTCTCGAGGACCATGTCGTCGACCTGCTTCTCGACGCCGCCGCGATGGGGGTGAATCGCGTCGAACGCGAAGGGATCTCGTTTGAGCATCCGGCCCGCTTTATCCTGGTCGGAACGATGAACCCTGAGGAAGGCGACCTCCGACCGCAGCTCCTCGACCGCTTCGCGCTTTCCGTCGATATCGTCGGAATTACCGATCCGCAGGAACGCGTCGAAATCATGAAACGGACGATCGGTTTCGAGACCGATCCGGAGAAATTTCTCCGCGATTTCTCTGCGAGCGAAAACGAGCTCCGGAATAAAATCGCCGGAGCGAGGGACCGGATCGCCGCCGTCCGTTATACCTCGCGCGACCTGATCGCGATCGCGTCGCTGACCAGCTCTTTAAACGTCGAAGGTCATCGCGCCGATCTCGTGATCTTAAAGACCGCGCGGGCTCAGGCCGCGTTCGACGGCCGCGACCGGATCAGCGAAACCGATATCGCCCTTGCCGCCGAGCTCGCCCTTCCGCATCGTCTCCAGAAAGGCCCGCTCAACGAGCAGTCCGTCTCGGCGGACGAACTCAAAGTCCGGATCGACGGACTCGTCGGCTCGTTCAGCGAAGCCGAAGGCTTCAAAAACGCCGACGAAGTCGAAGAAGAAGCGGAAAAAAAAACGTCTTTCGCGCCCCGGTAACCCTTCCCCAGGGCGTCGTTCCCAGCGGCGCAATGTATTCGCATTCCGGCGATCAGATCTTTAACGACGTGGAGCTCAACTGGTGGGGATATACCGACGTCGTTAAATTCGATAACGCCGACCTCCCCAGCGAAGACCATCGTCCCAAAACACAGAAACGTTCCAACGGGAAACGCGCAAAAATCCGCTCCCGGACGCGCCGGGGGACGTACCTTTACGCGCGTCCGGCGCGGAACGACCCGTCGGACTTAGCCCTGGACGCGACTCTCCGCGCCGCCGCCCCGTATCAGGCGCAGCGACGGATCGACAACAGCGACCGCCGGATGCAGATCCGCCGCGCCGACCTGATGCGCAAGGTACGGTATCAGAAAACCTCCTCGCTTCTCGTATTCCTCCTCGACCTGTCCTGGTCCATGGCGGTTCAGCAGCGCGTCAAAGCGACGCGCGGCGCGATCCTCTCGCTCCTGACCGACGCCTATCAGCACCGCGACCGGGTCGCGCTCATCACGTTTCAGAAGGACCGCGCCCGTCTTGCGCTCCCGCCGACCGGCTCGATCATGCTGGCGGAACGGACGCTCCGAAAGGTCCGCGTCGGCGGAAAAACGCCGCTCTCCGCCGGCCTGTTAAAGGCGCACGAGGTTTTAGCGCGCGACCGCCGCTTCTATCCGGATTCGAGCGCGCTCCTGATCGTTTTGACCGACGGCGATGGGAACGTCTCGATCGGCGATGCGCCGCCGCTCGAAGAATCGAAGGCCGTCGCCGAACGGATCGCCTCCGACCGCTTCCGCTCGATCGTGATCGACATGGACCCGAACGCGTTCGCCGAGGGTCTCGCGAATACCCTCGCGAAACAGCTCCGCGCGCCGTATTATCAGCTCGCCGGCCTCGACGCCGACCAGCTCACGCGGATTATCCGCCGGGAAATATAACGGGACGCAGCCAGATTCAGAACCGCCCACTTAAACCGGGGCCGCAAAGGCCCGCGCCCTGCGTCAGGACGGCGAGTATAATAAGATCAACAACAAATCATTCGGCGCGCCGATCGCAGTTCCGCGCGCAGTGAACGAAGGAAAACTTATGGATCAAAAATATAATCTGAAAGACACGCTCAAATCAATGATTTCGCTGCCGGGCGTCTCCGGACACGAGAAACCGATCCGGGACGCCGTCCGGGAAATCTGGGCCCCTTACGTTGACCGGTTCGAAGTCTCCCCGCTCGGGAACCTGTACGGGATCCAGAAAGGGGACGGCAGCGGCGCGGGAACGCCGCGGCGGAAAATCGCCTTAGCGACGCATATGGACGGAATCGGTATGGTCGTCGAGCGGATTTCCGGCGAGATGATCTACTTTGCGCCGATCGGCGGCCTCGACCCGCGGATCCTCCCCGGTCAGGAAGTCCTTATTCATAGCGAGAGCGGCCCGGTCCCGGGCGTCATCGTTCAGCTCGCGCCGCACCTTCTCTCCCAGCCGTATCTCGACAAAGCGGTTCCGCTCGCGGACCTGGTCATCGATACCGGGCTGGGCGTCGACGGCGTCCGCGCCCGGATTCAGGTCGGAGACGTCGTTTCGTACGCGAATTTGCCGGTCGAAATGGGAAAAGACCATGTCGCCGGCCACAGCCTCGATAACCGAACGTCGATCGCCGCTGTAACCGAATGCCTGCGGACGCTGCGGCGCATGCGCCATGCGTTCGACGTGATCGCCGTCGGAACGATTCAGGAAGAGGTTGCGCATTACTCGGATACGCTGATTAACGACCTGAACCCCGATATCGCGATCGCGATCGACGTTACCTTCGCTTCGGGCCCCGGAGCGGACGATTACCGGACGCGCCCGCTCGGAAGCGGCCCCTCGATCGGCTTCGGCGCGAATATTCATCCGGCACTGGCGAAGAGCTTCTGCGACCTTGCCGAAGAGATCGACATGCCGTTTACCAGGGATCCGCTCCCGAACATGTCGGGAACAGACGCAGTCGCGATCCAGAACGCGCTCGGCGGCGTCATGACCGGCGTCATCAGTATTCCGCTGCGCTACATGCATACGCCGGTCGAGGTGATTACGATGAAAGACGTTCGGCGCGCGGGCCGTCTCATAGCCGAATATATATCGCGGCTGACGGAAGAATCGTTCGCCGAATTAAAATGGGAGGATGAACTCGATGGTAAAAACCTTTAGCCCCAAAATAGAACTGCCGAAAATAACCGACGAACGCATCGCCCTCCTCGAAAAACTATCGAACGCGAGCGGCGTTTCCGGCGACGAAGGCGCGATCCGCCGGATCATTCGCGAGGAAATCGCCGCAGTCGCCGACGAACTCCGAACCGACGTTTTAGGAAACCTGATCGCGGTTAAAAGAGCCAGTCAGGCCGGCGCGCCGCGCGTCATGATCGCCGCACATATGGACGAAGTCGGATTCATGCTGAACGATAAAGAATCGGACGGAATCTTCCGCTTCGCAACCGTCGGCGGGATCGACCCGCGTTCGCTCGCCGGGAAAGCCGTCCGGATCGGGAAAGACGCGGTGCCGGGCGTGATCGGCGCCTGCCCGATTCATCTTTCACCCCGGAACGAGCTTCAAAACGTATTGACGCTGAACAGCCTCCGGATCGACGTTTCTCCCGAGGTTACGGGCGTTGACGTCGGAAATTACGCTGTCTTCGCGACCCGGTTCAAGCGCCTCGGCGAAATCAGCCTTCTCGGGAAAGCGCTCGACGACCGGATCGGCGTCGCGACGCTGATCGAGCTCTTCAAAAACGCGCCGGATTCGATCGAGCTGATCGCCGCGTTCACCGTTCAGGAGGAGGTCGGGCTGCGCGGTGCGAAAGCGGCCGCGCACGCGATGAAGCCCGACGCGGCGTTCGTTATCGACTGCACCCCTGCGAACGATCAGCCAGCCTGCAATGGTTCAGAAAACGTCGAATACAAGACGAAATTAGACGAAGGCCCCGCGATTTACGTCATGGATGGACGGACGCTCTACGACCGGCGCCTGGTCCGGTACCTGTCCGGCCTCGGCGACAGCTACGGCATTCGCTATCAGTACCGCCAGCCACAGCCGGGCGGAACTGACGCCGGGCCGGTCCACCTCAGCGGGGAGGGCATCCCGACGATCAGCCTCTCCGTCCCCGGACGTTACGCGCATACCGCCGCGATGATCGTCCGGATCGCCGACTGGGAAGGGTATTTGCAGCTCCTGACCGTCGCGCTGGGTCATTTTTCAGCCGACGTTCTCTCCGGCGAGCGGGAATAATTCGGATATCGATCAGCGAAAATCAAGGAACGAGAAAAGGAATTCGGAGGAATTCGCATGAAAAAAACTTTGGAAACTTTAACGCAGTGCTTCGGGCCGTCCGGAGCTGAGAACCGCGTCCGCGAAACGATCCGCGAAATGATCGCGCCGTTCGTCGACGAGCTGAAAACCGACGTCATGGGCAACCTGATCTCCCGTGTCGGGACGAAAAAAGACGGCGGGAAACGCGTCATGATCTCCGCCCACATGGACGAAATCGGGGTCATGGTTTCGCATGTCAACGAGCAGGGCTTCGCTTACGTCGCGATGGTCGGCGGCGTCAATCCGCTGACCTGCTTCGGGAGCCGCGTCCAATTCGCGAACGGCGCGCGCGGCGTCCTCTACGCCGAGACGGAGAAAATGAGCGGCGCGCCGAAAACGAACGAACTGTTTATCGATTTCGGCGTCAGCTCGAAAGGCGACTGCCCCGTCGGGATCGGCGACGTCGCGAATTTCGAACGGCCGTTTATTGACCTCGGCGGCCGCGTCGTCTCGAAAGCGCTCGACGATCGGAGCGGCTGCGCGCTGGCGGTGGAAACGATCCGGGCGCTGAAAGAAAAGAAAATCGACGGGCCGAACGAAATTTATTTCGTGTTCTCAACGCAGGAAGAGGTCGGACTTCGCGGCGCAAAAACGTCCGCTTACGCGGTCGATCCTGAGGTCGGCGTTGCGATCGACGTCACTCTCGCCGCGGACCAGCCGAACGGACCGCAGGGCAACATGGTCCTCGGCGGCGGACCCTGCATCAAGGTTCGCGACGGCTCGCTCATCGCGCATCCAGCCGTCAACGCCGCTTTCAGGGACGCGGCGGAACGCGCCGGCGTCCCGATCCAGATGGAAGTCCTGCGCTTCGCAGGAACAGACGCCGGCGCGATCGCCGGTACCCGGTCGGGCGTCCCGTCAACCTGTCTCTCGCTCGCCTGCCGCTATGTGCATTCGCCTTCCGAAATGATCGACATGACAGACTTTGCACAGGGCGTCCAGCTCCTCACAGAGTTCTTAGCGAAAGAGATTCGCCTTTAATATATTGGTCATGCATGACAGCGGCAGGGAAGCCGTCGCCGCTCCCGCCGCTGCCAAAACTGTAAGGAACTGCTTATGCTCATCTCCCGGTCTTACCTGAACCGACGGCGCGGCATGGCCGCGATCGTGATCGCCGCGCTCGTCCTGCTGCTGAGCGGCTGCCGGACGGAAGGGACCCCGGAGCCCGGCGCCGAAACCGCGACGCCGTCGCGAACGGCCGCTTCGACGGCAACCGTCACTCCCTCCGCGTCTCCCACGGCCGACGTTAACGCGACCGCGACCGCGATCCAGCGGGAAGAAAACGAGCAGGCGCTTTTTGAGAACGCGGAAGCGGAAATCAGGGACGTCCTGATGTGGCTCCCGCCTCAGTTCGACCCATCGCTGACCGACGCTTCCGGAACCGCGCTGGCCAGGCTTTTCGCCGAAATCGTCGAAAATCATCCTGAAATCAAAATCACGCACCGAATCAAGGACACCTCTGGGAGCGCCTCGCTGATCAACATGCTGACGGTCGCGACCTCCGCCGCCCCAAGCGCGCTTCCGGCGCTGATGATCCTTGATCGGAACGACATGATGACCGCCGTACAGAAAGGCCTGATTTTCCAGATCGATACCAAACTGTTTACTGAAGCCGACTCCTGGTTCCGCTACGCGCGCGAATCAGCCGTCGTCGATAACGTTCGCTACGGGATTCCGGTCGCCGGCGATCCGCTCGTTTTAGTCTACCGCCCGGCGCTGACCGGCCCTGACATGAATAACTGGGAAGAGATCCTGACGCGCGGCCTTCCGATTGGATTCGAACCGAATAACGTAACCGACCTGTTCGGAATGTTTATCTATTTGTCATTGGGCGGAAAAACGAAAGACGAGCAGGGAAAACCCTGGATCGACCAGGAGATCCTGACGCAGACGCTGAATTTCTTCCTGAACGGCGGGCAGAAAGGCGCTTTCCCGCCCGCGATCGCCAAGGACACGAACGTCGGCCAAAGCTGGCAGCAATTCACTGATGGAACGATGCAAATTACGGTCGCGAAGCTTTCCCAGTACCGGCATAACCAGCGCGCCGATTTTACGGCGATCCCGATCCCGCTGACCGACGAGAATGGCCCGTATCCGCTCGTCAATACCTGGAACGTCGTCGTCACGACGAACGATCCGGAAATCATGGCAATTGCGGTCGAAATCGCCGAAGCCATGGCGTCGCCGGAATTTAACGATCAATGGACCCACGCCAGCGGTTATCTCCCCGTCCGGACCGGCGACCTGACCGATTGGAAAAGCGACGCAGCTTACGACGATATTTACCGAATGAGCGCGTCCGCGTCGCTCCTTCCCGGCAGCAATATTCTCAGCAAGCTGGTCCCGATCCTGAACAGCGCGATTTCAAAGGTTATTCTGACGGCGGCTTCACCCGAGGCAGCCGCGCGCGAAGCGATCGAAGCTTTAAACTAAACAGGGACGCCCGAGCGAGAAGCCCGTTCGAGAACCGAAGGAGGACGCGAAGAAAAAGATCATGAAAAACGAACAAAAAAAAGCGAACCCGAACTTTACCTGGATCCTGACGTCAGCCGCAATCGTCTGCGTCCTGATTATCTTTTCAGCGATTATCGTTCATCCGGCAAAAAACACGTCGATTCAAAGCGCAGGTCCGGACGCTTCGGACGCGTCTCCGGAGGCCGCGGCGGAATTGGAAGCGCCGGTCGTCGAGAGCGGGAAACGCTCGTTCGGAATCTTTATCGAGGTTCCCGACGAGGTTCCCGACGAAATAGAGCCAACGTCCGCGGCTGTCCCTGAACGTCTGGCGTACCTGGATCCGGAATATTTCGAAAACCAGACCGAAACGAACGGGATTATTTACGGCGGAACGGTTATCGCGCTCCTGATCTTCCTTTCGACGCTGACGCTGCTGATCCTGGAGCGAATCCGCGACAGCGAAAATCATGCGAAATAAAAGGAAACCGTTCTTCTATAAAGAAGAGAAGAGAAGAGGCGGCGCGATCGGGATTGTTCTTATCGGTATCGCGGTCTTCTTTATTTGGGCGTCGGCGGTTCCGACCGTCCGGCAGCTCATTTTCCCGCCGCTTTATCCGCTCCTGACCTACGTTAAAAGCTGGATCATTCCCGCCATTCCCCCAGTCAGCAAAGAGTTCCTGGGCCAGACGATCTATGAAGTTCCCGACCTCCCTCCCGCGGAAGTCATTTTCGCCGAAAGCCTCGAAGAGCTTCAATCAGCGCAGGAAGCACAGGCCGAAGACGAAGCGTTCCTGAATCTCGCGGATAACGACGGCTCAGCTGCGGCCAGCGCGTCGAAGCTGCTGCCGACAATGACCCCGACCGCGGCGCTCCAGTGGGTCTTCGTCAAGCCGACTTCCAACCCCTCGGGGACAGCCTCGATCGCAGACGGCAGCAGCGACTTGCCGGCAACGTATTTAACGCTGCCGACGGTCGAGCGCGCCGATTTATTCAACGATGGTCCGACCGCACTTTCGACCGTCCTCCGCTTCCTGGGACATACAACGAATCAGTATGCGATCCAACGGTCACTCCGCCCCGGATACGCCGAACCGCCGGTCAGCCTCGACGAGCTCGTCGCCTACGCCGCGGGAAATCATCCTGAGCTGACTGCGATCCGCCGCATGAACGGGACCGAAGATCAGCTCGCGGCGCTCCTGGAAGCCGGGCTCCCGGTTATCGTTCCGATCCTGCGCGAAGCGTCATTCCCGGCCTGGCGAGGAGACGACCGGCTGACGCGCCGGTTCACGGTCCTGTATGGCTATGACGCCGCCGCTGGAACGGTCGCCCTCCGCGATGGAAGCGGCGCTGACCGGACGAACGTTCCGATCGCTGAATTCATGGAAAAATGGTACGCGTTCAGCCGGGAATACGCGGTCCTCTTCCCCAGCGAAAAAACCGACGCGATCGCCTCGGCGCTCGGAGAAGATTGGGAACCCGAACGGAACCTCGAACGCGCGATCGAAAAATTCAGGACCGACGTCGCCAATCTGCCGAAAAATATCTATACGCAGCTGAATCTCATGCGGGCCATTGAGGAGAAAGGCGACGACCGCGAGGCGGCCGTTGTCTTTCGCGCCGCCGCAAACTTCCCGCTTCCGCAGCGGATCACCGAATTCGTCCCGTCGTTTTATAAAATCCTGTTTAACGCCGGGTTCGCCGAAGAATTGATCGCCTGGACAGAGTATGGACTGAAATTAAATACGGAAGACGTTCGCGCGCTGATCTGGAAAGGATGGGGAGCTCTTTTGAAAAACGATACCGAGACGGCGAAGAGCCTCTTTGAGAAAGCCCTCGATCATGCGCCCGGGAACGAAGACGTTCTCTACGCGCTGAAATATGTTACCGATTATCGCTGAAACCGATACGGATAAGGAGATCAAAATCCATGAACCAACAGAAAAACAGAACTTTCATATATTGGCTGATCGCGCTCGGCGCTTTCTGCTTCGCCGCCGCCTGCGCCTTCGGGTACGTTATCTTCAACACGATCCTGCGCGGCAGCGAGGATCAGCGTTCGACGGTTGAAATCGTCAGTCACAGCGAACCAGCGTACCAGCCTGAAACGGAAACGGCCCCAGACGCCGAAAGCGAAACGAACGCGAACGTCGAAACTCCCCCCCTCGGGACCGGCGACGACGCGGCGCAGCTCCCGACCGTGGAGCCAGCCGGCGGCGCGGACAGACCCACGGTCACAGCGGGAACCAGGACCGCCGAAACGGAAGGAACCGAGGACGAGGACGAGGACTCGGCGAAAAACAGCGAAGCGAACGTCCGTACCGTCGAAGAGCTCAGCGAGGCGCAGCAAAAGGTGATTTCCAAAGTAGAGGAAATTCGCGGATTGACTGCGTCCGAGCCGCTGACCGTCATTTTCAAAAGCCGAGAGGAATTGCACGAAGAGATCGTCAAAAACTTCAGATCTGCTCTGACCGATCAGGATTTTCAGGATGAACGCGAATTATTCACGCTGCTCGGATTTATCCACGCGGATTTTGACGTCGAGGGCCTGTACGAAGCGCTGTACACCGAACAAGTCGCCGGCTACTACGATCATGATCAGAATGTCATGATGTTGATCGAGGAGGCCGATCCGAGCGAAACGCTGCGAACGCTGGCGCATGAATATACGCACTTCCTCCAGTTCAGCAGCTTCCCGACGCTTCGACAGTACTATAACGCCGAATTCTGCGAACTGCATGGCGACGACTGCATCCTCGCGCGTTCCGTTATCGAAGGCGACGCCGTGCTGACCGAATCGTTAGCGGTTCAGGATCCGCTCGTCATGCGCCTGCTGAATAAAAACCGGGCGACAGGAAATAACGATGATTCAACGTTCAGGAACGCGCCGCCATATTATCAGGAATCCATTCTGCTGGAATATGTATATGGATTCCCGTTCGTGTACACGTACTTTCTAAACGATGGATTTGAATCGGTCAACGAGCTCCTCAGTGCGCCGCCTGCCTCCGTCGAGCAGCTTATCCATCCGGAGAAGTATGGAACTGACGAACCGGAGAATGTTTCGATCGGACTCTTCGATAAAGTCTTCGCCGATGCGGGCTGCGAATTCGTTCGATCCAGCGTTTTCAACGAACTGGATACCCGCTGGATGCTGACGCTGGGAGTGGATCCGGGCTGGCGGATCGATGAACGTTCCGCCGCGCGCGCGTCGGAAGGCTGGAGCGGCGGGACGTTCTCGTTCGGACGCTGCGACGGGAAACCATACGTATTCAGCGAAACTCAATGGGACTCGCGCCGCGACAGCGCTGAATTCAGCGACGGGATGGAAATGTATTTTGACGCTCGCTTCGGCGCGGCGGAATCGGCCGGAAGCTGGATCGGGCAGGGAGAGAAAATCCGTCTCCTCGAAGCCGATAATTCCGTCTTCTTCATGATCGTTCCTGAAGAATTCGATCTGACGAAGATCGAGCGTATGATCGAGAAAATCGAATATTCCGAAGAAGTCGATCTTTAAATCAGCCTTGGCTATCCAAACGGAGGAGGGCAGGATATTCCCCCCTCCGTTTTTTCGTCAATGATCCGGGGTTCCCGGTCGGGGCGCTTCAAACGCACGACCGGTCAGGCCTTCGATCCACTCCCGGATCTTTTTTTCATATCCGAGCTGGCCCGGACGGTAAAAACCGCCGGCAACTCCGGACGGGAGATACTGCTGTTCGACGTAATGATTCGGGAAGTCATGCGGATAGCGGTATCCCGCGCCATGTCCAAAGCCTTTCGCGTCACGCGACGGGTCCATCAGGTGGACCGGGACGGAGCCTGCCCCGTCTTCCTGAATCCGGTTCATCGCATCGAAAATCGCCATCGTCGAATTCGATTTCGGAGCGGTCGCGACGTAAAGAATCGCCTCTGCGATCGGGTAATATCCCTCCGGCATCCCAACGAATTCAAACGCCTGGATCGCCGCAGTCACGACGACGAGCGCGTTCGGATCCGCCAGCCCGACGTCTTCACAGGCCGAAATCACCAGCCGCCGCAGGATAAACCGCGGTTCCTCGCCGGCAATCAACATTTTCGCCGCCCAATACAGCGCGGCATCAGGATCCGACCCGCGCAGCGACTTGATAAACGCGGAAATCGTATCATAATGATAATCGCCGGCTTTATCGTAGCTGACCGCGCGCTTCTGAATCGACTCCTCCGCGATCTCGCGGGTAACGACGATCCCGCCCCGTTCGTCGGGTTCGGTGCTTTCGACGGCTAACTCGATCCCATTCAGCAGGCTGCGCGCGTCGCCATTGCACAAGTCAAGGAAAATCCGCCGCGCCGCTTCGTCCAAGGCGATCTCCCGCGCGCCGTAACCGCGTTCCGAATCGGCCAGGACCCGATCGATAATCGCGTTCAGCGATTCCTCCGAAAGCGGCTTCAGTTCAAAAATCCGGGACCGCGATAACAGCGCGCGGTTCACTTCAAAATATGGATTCTCCGTCGTCGCCCCGATCAGCGTAATCAGCCCGGATTCAACGTGCGGAAGGAGAGCGTCCTGCTGCGACTTGTTCCAGCGATGAACCTCGTCTACGAATAAGATCGTCCGCTCGCGGTACAGCCGTCTTCGCTCCTCCGCACCGGAAATAACCTTCCGCAGCTCAGCAACACCAGCCAATACGGCGGAAACCGCTTCAAAGGCCGCTTTCGACTGCGCCGCGATCAGCCGCGCCAGCGTCGTTTTCCCGGTTCCGGGCGGACCATACAGGAGAATCGAGGAAAAAAGACGGTCGCTTTCGATCGCGCGGCGAAGTAATTTGCCCTTACCAAGGATATGCTCCTGTCCGACGAATTCATCGAACGTCCGCGGGCGCATTCGTGCCGCCAACGGCGCGCTGCGTTCCGAAACTTCCTGAGCGCTGAATTCAAAAATATCCATAAATACCGCTTGGCCCGCCGCCCGACTATTACCAGGTCATCGCAGTTTCGACTTTTTCCGGGCTTTCCGGGTTCCCGATCAGCGCTTTTCCGGTATCGAGCGACCCTAACCGTTTCATCTCATTATCCGAAAGCGCGAAATCGAAAATGCGGATATTCGCTTGAATCCGGTCGGGATGAACCGATTTTGGGATTACCGAGATTCCGGACTGAACCAGGAAACGAAGGAGGATCTGCCCTGTCGTTTTTCCATGCGCCGCGGCAATCGTTCGAACGATGGGCTCCTCGAACATCTGGTTCGCGCGTCCCTGCCCGAACGGCGAATACGCCTGAGGCGCGACGCCGTATTTCGCGAGCCACTGACGTTCCGTTTTCCGCTGACAATACAGATGCGCTTCAATCTGATTCACCGCAGGACGGACTTTATTAAAAGAAATCAGGTCGATCAGCCGATCCGGGTCCATATTCGAAACGCCGATCGCGCGAATCTTTCCCGCAGCATAGTATTCTTCAAGGACCCTCCAGGCCGCGTATACGTTGCCAAACGGCCAATGCAGCAGGACCAGATCCAGATAATCCATCCCCAACTTTCGCAGCGACCCGTCCAGACTCGCGCGGCAGTCCTCCGTCTCGAAGCTCCGGAACCAGACCTTCGTCGTAACAAACAGTTCCTCACGGGCAACGCCGCAATTCTTAACCGCCGCGCCCACCGCCGCTTCGTTATCATAATATTGCGCCGTGTCGATCAGGCGATATCCGGCCTCGACCGCGGTCTTCACGCTCCGTTCGCATTCGGACGGGTCTTTTACCTTATACGTTCCAAACCCGAAAACAGGCATCTCTACGCCGTTATTCAATTTAATTTTTTCCATCCTGTGAATACCTCCTTTTTCGATATCCGCGCAGGCGTAAGCTGATTATACCCTTCGCGCGCCGCTCTTCGCCGGACCGAGCCAAGCCGGCAGGACGGGACCTGAGATTCATCTATACTTTACGTGACTTTCATTAGGGGACACGGATTTTTAAGGCATTCTTAGCTATAATTAAACCGAAAGTATATCCAGCCTTTATTTCAGACCAGAAAGGAAATCTTATGAAAAAACGAATACTCTCTATTGTTCTCGTCCTTATCCTTGTCGCCGCGGCGACCCTGACCGTCAGCGCCCAGGATCCTGAGCCGGTTACGCTCACGCTCTTAGGGACCAACGATATGCACTCCAACTACGCGGAAACGCCGGACAAGGTCGACGAAGGCCAGGTCGCCACAACCGGGAAGATCGGCTACGCCAAAATCAGCGCCTATAAGAAAGCGCTTGAGGAAAACGGTCCGGTCCTTCTCCTCGACGCCGGCGATACGACGCATGGACAGGTCTTCGCGACGCTCATGCAGGGCGAATCGATCATCATGCTCATGAACCAAGCCGGATACGACGCGATGGTCCCTGGAAATCATGACTTCAATTATGGCTATGAACAGCTGCGCAACCTCGAATACATGGCGGATTTCCCGATCCTGGCGGCGAACGTTATTTTCGCCGATTCCGGGATGAGCCTGCTCCCCGAATATTCGATTCTGATGATCGATGGAATCAAAGTCGGCGTCTTCGGTATCGCCACGCCGGAAACGTTGTATAAGAGCTCGCCGGTCAATACGAAAGGCCTCGAATTCCTCGACCCAGCCGAAACCGCCGCGAAAATGGCCGAATTCCTCGACCCGCATGTCGACGTCGTCGTCTGCCTGACGCACATGGGGATCGACGAAGGGAGCGAATTCGTCAGCACCGATATCGCGGAGGCGACGGATAAAATTGACGTTATTATCGACGGCCACAGCCACACGAAGCTTGAAGAACCGATCAAAATCGGGGATACCCTGATCGTTCAGGCGGGCGAACATGGCCGTTTCCTGGACCAGGTTGAAATTGAGCTTCAGCCATCGGCCGAGCGAACCGGACGTATGGAAATTCTGAATAAAAGCGCCAGGCTGGTCTCGTTTGAAGACCTGCTCGATATTGAGCCCGATCCGGAGATCGTCGAAACGATCGAGGCGATCGATAAACTGATCGACGAAGTCGCGAGCGTCGTCGTCGGGAAATCGGCGATCGATCTCGACGGAGAACGCGAAACGAACCGAACGAGCGAAACGAATTTAGGCGACCTGACGACCGACGCCATGCTGGAAGCCTCCGGCGCCGACGTCGCGATTACAAACGGCGGCGGTATCCGCGCATCGATCCCCGCCGGCGATATCACGGTCGGCCAGATTATTACGACCTTCCCGTTCGGGAACTACGTCGTAACGCTCGAAACGACGGGGCAGGATCTCCTCGACGCCATGGAACATGGGCTCAGGGTTTATCCTGAACCGAACGGCGGCTTCCCGCAGATCGCCGGAATGACCGTCAAATTCGATCCCGCCAAAGAACCCGGCTCCCGCGTCGTTGAGCTCCTCGTCAACGGCGAGCCGGTCGATCCGGAAAAGACCTATATCATGGCGACGAATAACTTCATGGCCATCGGCGGCGATCAGTACGAGATGTTCGCCGATAATAAAATTGCGGGCGAATTCAACGCGCTCGACGAGATCTTAGCGGATTATTTCGCCGAACATGAAATCAACGAGATTACGGTCGGCGAACGAATCGTCGTCGTCGAATAAAACGATTCTTTATCAAACGGGAGGAAGCGATTTTCCTCGCTTTCTCCCATCGCTAAACCGCTTTCAGGAACGCAGTCTGATTTTCGGTAGTTCCACCGCTTTTCTCCTGAAATCCTATTAAAATCAGGACATGAACATAAATATTTTCTCTCAAAAGTCAGATAAACCTGGCCCCGGTTGGGAACGGGCCCGGATCGACGAAGTCACGCGGCGGCGGGAAGCGGCGCGTCTCGGCGGCGGTCAGGCCCGTATCGATAAGCAGCATGCGTCCGGAAAGCTCACGGCGCGGGAACGAATCGACCTTCTTTTCGATCCGGGAACGTTTATCGAGCTGAACGACCTGATGATCTCCCGGATTACCGACTTTGGCATGGACCAGAAAGCGCATCCGGGCGACGGCGTCGTTACCGGCTACGGAAAGATTGACGGACGCCTCGTTTTCGTCTCTTCGCAGGACTTCACGGTATCAGGCGGCAGCCTCGGCGAATATCACGCGAAACGCATCGTCAACGTCATGGATAAGGCAATCGAAGTCGGCGCGCCGTTTATCACGATCAACGACAGCGGCGGCGCGCGAATCGAAGAAGGGCTCGACGGGCTCCTCGGATACAGCGAAATCTTCAAACGCAATACCTGGGCATCCGGCGTCATCCCACAGATCGCGGTCATTATGGGACCGTGCGCCGGCGGCGCGTGTTACTCGCCTGCGATCTGCGATTTTATTTTTATGACCGAGTCCCATGCGCAAATGTACATTACCGGCCCGGCGGTCGTCAAGACCGTCACCGGCGAGGAAATCACGATGCAGGAGCTTGGCGGCGCGGCGGTTCATATGGAAAAAAGCGGCGTCGCGCATTTCGCCTATGAAGACGACCGTGCCTGCCTCGAAGGGGTGCGCCGGCTGCTGTCCTATCTTCCGCGGAACTGCCGCGAAGCGCCGGCCGCGATCAGCGCCGCAGGGGCAGACCTGAGCGCGGAGCTGGAACGGATCATCCCGGAAGACAAATCGGTCCCATACAATATCAAGGACGTTATCCATGCGCTCGCCGACGAAGACAGCTTCCTTGAAATTCAGCCGTCGTTCGCGCTGAATATCGTCGTGGGATTCGCCCGACTGAACGGGGAAACGATCGGGATCATCGCCAACCAGCCAAACTTCATGGCCGGGGCGATCGATTATCATGCTTCCGATAAAGCCGCCCGCTTTATCCGCTTCTGTGACTGCTTCAATATTCCGCTCCTGACGCTCGTCGACGTTCCCGCTTTTCTTCCCGGAAGCGATCAGGAACACAACGGAATTATCCGCCATGGCGCGAAGCTCCTCTACGCCTACGCTGAAGCGACTGTCGCGAAAATCAGTCTCCTCCTGCGCAAGGGCTACGGCGGCGCGCTCCTGGCGATGAATTCAAAGACGATCGGCGCGGATGTCGTTTACGCGCTGCCGACCGCGGAAATGGCGGTCATGGGCGCAGAAGGCGCGGTCAACATCGTTTTCAGGAAGGATATCAGCGCTGCGCCTGACCCCGCCGCGAAACGCGCGGAGTTCGTCGGCGAGTACGAGAAAAAGTTCCTGAACCCGTATCGCGCGGCTGAACGCGGATTCGTCGACGAAGTCATCCTGCCGGAGGAATCGCGGAGCCGCCTGATCGCTGCGTTTGAGATGCTGAAAAATAAACGCCAGTCCCGCCCTGCGAAAAAGCACGGAAATATCCCCCTGTAACGCGGTTCCCTCTTTACCACAGTCTCCCGAATTTTGCAAAATGCCGTTCGCCCATGCGCGAAAACATGCTATAATAGGCTTCCTGTCGGTATGACTTTCTATCGTGCGGGTCGTTATGTTGCGCCGAAACTGTCCTCGACTATCGGAAATCTTTTATCAGGAGGCTTGTTCCATGGCTACCAAACGGGCGACGAAGAATTACCAACGGATTCCCGCCGCGACTCCCATGCCAGACTTGATCGAGATTCAGCTCGATTCATTCGTTTTATTCCAAAAAGAAGGCATCGGCGAACTCCTCGCCGAAATCTCCCCGATCGAATCCTATACCAAAGGAATGAAACTCTATTTCCCCGCCAGGGACGCGATCACGGAAGAATGGGGATTGAAATTCTGGTTCGGCGAATCGAAATTCACCGTCGACGAATGTCTCGAACGGGACATGACCTATTCGAAGCCGCTTTACGTAACCGTCCTGCTCGCCGGCGCGGAAGTTTCCGAGCCGATCCGGCAGGATATCTTCCTCGGCGATTTTCCGGAAATGACCGAAAACGGAACGTTTATTATCAACGGGTCCGAACGCGTCGTCGTATCGCAGCTCATCCGTTCCCCCGGCGTCTACTTTGAAGCGTCGCTGGATCGGACCACGGGGCACCGAATCGCCAACGCCAAGCTCATCCCGGATCGCGGAGCCTGGATGGAATTCGAAACGCGGAAAAACGATTACCTCGTCCTGAAATTCAACCGAAAGCGAACCGTCCCGATTTCCGTTTTCCTGCGCGCGCTCGCCGCGATCGACGACGGCGTATCGACCGATTGCCCGCTGAAGACCGGAACCGAAGAAGAGCTGATCGAAATCTTCAAGGACGTCGATACCAACCCGGACCGCCAGTATATCGCCGCCAGCTTCCGGCAGGAACCCGATTGGGAAAAGGATTACCCGAATATTCCGATCGCCGAAGCCGCGCTTCTCGAATTCTTTAAGCGGATTCGCCCCGGCGACCCTGTCACGCTCGATAACGCCCGCTCCTTCCTTCAGGAACAGCTCTTCGATCACCGCCTCTATGATCTCGAACGCGTCGGACGGTATAAACTCAATCAGAAACTCGGGCTGATCGATCATGTTCCCAGCGGCCATCGAAACGTCACGAAATGGGACGTTGTCGCGCTCGTTCGGCAGCTCATCGAAATCAACAACGGCGTCCGTGAAAAAGACGACATCGATCACCTCGGCAACCGCCGCGTCAAAACCGTCGGTGAGCTGATCAGCAACAAGCTGCGGATCGGGCTGCGCCGCATGGAACGCGTTATCAAAGAACGCATGTCGATTCGCGACCAGGAACGCGTCACCCCGGTCAGCCTCGTCAATATCCGTCCGGTCGTCGCCGCCATGCGCGAGTTTTTCGGCTCATCGCAGCTGTCCCAGTTCATGGACCAGACCAATCCGCTGGCAGAGCTGCGCCATAAGCGTACGCTCTCAGCGCTCGGTCCCGGGGGTATCCGCCGCGAACGTGCCGGTTTCGACGTCCGCGACGTCCATCATACCCATTACGGGCGAATCTGCCCGATTGAAACGCCGGAAGGCCCGAATATCGGGCTGATCGGACGGTTAGCCAACTTCGCGAAAGTCAACGACTACGGTTTCGTCGAGACGCCGTACCGAAAAATTTATCGCTGGCTGCCGAAAACCGATCCCCGCCTGGTCAACCGACAGGTCACCGAGGATATCGTCGACGCCAACGGCAGCGTCATCGTCGCAGCCGGGAACCGGATCGCCGAGGAAAACCTCGCCGCGATCGCCGCTCAGGAGCGCGCCGAAATCGCGATCACGCCGTATATTTCGAACGACGTCGAATACCTTTCCGCCGACACGGAAGATAAATTTATCATCGCGCAGTCAAATATCCACATGAACGATTATCAGGAATTCGCCGACGCGGAAATTTCCAGCCGTCTCCATTCCGAATTCTCGATTTTCTCGCCTGCGCAGATCGACTACATGGACGTCTCGCCGCAGCAGGTCGTCGGCGTCAGCGCCGCGCTGATCCCCTTCCTCGAACATGACGACGCCAACCGCGCGTTGATGGGTTCGAACATGCAGGCGCAGGCCGTCCCGCTCGTCGCGCCGGAGATTCCGCTGGTTTCGACCGGAATGGAAAGCTACGCCGCGATCGACTCCGGGCAGGTCCTCACCGCGCAGTTTGACGGCGAAATCCTTTCCGTCAGCGCCGACGAGATCCAAATCCGCTACGATAACGGAACGCTCCGAACGCACCAGCTTCGCAAGTATCAGCGTTCGAACCAAAGCACCTGTATCGATCAGCGGCCTACTGTCACCAAAGGCGAACGGATCAAAGCGGGTCAGGTTCTCGCCGACTCCTCGTCGACGGTTGAAGGTCAGCTGGCGCTGGGCCAGAACGTCGTCATCGCCTTCGTTTCATGGGAAGGCGGGAACTACGAAGACGCGATCCTCGTATCCGAACGCGTCGTCATGGACGATAAGTTCTCTTCGGTCCATATTGAAAAACATGAGCTCGAAGCGCGCGATACGAAATTAGGACCCGAAGAAATTACCCGGGATATCCCGAACGTCGGCGACGAGGCGATTAAAGACCTCGACGAAGACGGGATTATCCGAATCGGCGCCGAAGTCGGCCCCGGCGATATCCTCGTCGGAAAGATCACGCCCAAAGGCGAAAAAGAACTCACCCCGGAAGAGAAGCTCCTCCGCGCGATCTTCGGCGAAAAGAGCCGGGACGTCAAGGACACTTCCTTAAAAATGCCGCATGGCGAACGCGGAAAAGTCGTCGACGTCAAGGTTTTCCGCCGGGACGAAAATCATGACCTGTCCGCCGGCGTTGAAACGATGGTCCGCGTTTCCGTCGCGCAGCGGCGAAAGCTGACCGCCGGCGATAAAATGGCCGGACGCCATGGAAATAAAGGCGTCGTCTCCCGCGTCGTTCCGATGGAAGACATGCCGTTTCTCGAAGACGGGACCCCGATCGATATCATCCTGAACCCGCTCGGCGTTCCCGGACGAATGAATATCGGGCAGGTCCTCGAGGTCCATCTCGGCTGGGCGGCGCTTCAGCTCGGATTCCGGGCCAAGACCCCGGTCTTCGACGGCGCGACCGAATATGAAATCGAATCCGAATTAGCGCGCGCCTGGATGCTGAATCAGGCGTGGGACGACATCACGAACCGCGCGTGGGACTGGGTCAACGAAAGCGACGTCGCGCCGGAACGGATCGAAGACGATAACGAAGTCCGCGTTCAGTACCTGACCTCGCGTTTCGCCGATAAAGGCTATGACTTTTATCGGATGAATTCCGACGAATTCTACATGAAGCATATCATCCTTCAGGAATGGCTCTCCGAGCAGGGGTACGATCCGGATTCGATCGTCGACTGGGAAGACGTTCAGCCGAACGCGCCCGTCCGCCTCCCGAAAGACACCGCGGCGATCAAGACCTGCCTGAAGCTTTGGATCGAACGCAGCGGCGGGACCGTCTCCAATCCGGACGACGAAGATTCGCTCCGAAACGAAGCGGCGAAGCTCAGCCTGGAAACCGGACTGCCGAGCCCGATCTGCGGAAAGCAGACGCTCTACAACGGGAAAACCGGCGAAAAATTTGACCAGCCGGTCACCGTCGGCGTCATGACCATGTTAAAGCTGCATCATCTCGTCGAAGACAAGGTTCACGCGCGTTCGACCGGCCCGTACTCGCTCGTCACGCAGCAGCCGCTTGGTGGTAAAGCTCAGTTTGGCGGCCAGCGCTTCGGCGAAATGGAAGTCTGGGCGCTCGAAGCCTACGGCGCGGCTTACACGCTTCAGGAAATGCTGACCGTTAAATCCGACGATATTCAGGGCCGCGTCAGCACGTACGAATCGATCGTTAAGGGCAAACCGATCCAGGAACCGGGTCTTCCCGCTTCCTTCCGCGTCCTCGTCAAAGAGCTTCAGTCGCTCGGGCTCGCCGTAACCGCCGTCTTCGACAACGGCGAAGTCAATACCTTCGGCAAAGAAGAAGACCATCAGAAGAAAACGCCGATCAAGACCAGCCTGACCGACAATCTCAAGACCGATACGACTAAAATCAGTCTTGAGGACCTGCTCACCTGACCGATGTTTGTCTGAAGAAAAAAATGGGGCCCGCAAAGAGCCCCATTTTTTTCTTCCCCTTATTTTTCAGATCTCCTTCTTTTCCAGCTTTCGCGTCAGCCAGGCGATCGTGTCCCGCGCCGTTTCCTCAAGACTCCGCGTCGTGTACCCCAGTTCGGCCGCGGCCTTCGCATGAGAAAAAAGCGCGTTCTGCGACAGCGTGTAAAGCGAATAGCGGGTAAACAGCGGCGACGACTTTCGAATCCTGGAGATCAGCGTAATCAGCGGAATAAATAACCGCGTAAACCGGATCGGCAAATAAATCCGCGTCCGCGCCTTTCCAGCCGCCGCGGCGAGCGCGTCCAGAAACTCGCGGATCATGTAAAACCGGCCGGTCAGCAGGTACGTCTCCCCCGTACGTCCGCTTCGCAGCGCGCCGAGAATTCCCTTAGCGACGTCGCGAACGTCGACGAAATCGAACCCACCGCGGACCGCAACCGGCATCTTCCCCTTGAAGAAATCAGCCGCCAGCTTCATCATCTTCCCGCTCATCGGCGAATCCGGGCCGATAATTCCAGACGGATGAACGACGAGCGCGTCCATACCCGCCGACGCCGCGTCCAGGACCGCCTGAGTCGCGATCGCTTTCGTCCGGGCGTAATCCCCGACGACCTGGTTCGGATCGAAGCGCGAAATCTCGGCCTGAACCGTTCCTTTCGGAAGCTCGGGAATCGCATGAACCGAGGAAACGTAGACGAAACGGCGAACCCCGGCCTCCTTCGCCGCCGCCAGCATCGTCTTCGTCCCGTTAACGTTGACGTCGTACACGCGCGGATCTTCGCGGTCCGCGATCGAAATCAGCCCGGCGCAATGGATCACGTCCAGCTCCGTTCCGCTATCGCGCGTCAGCAGCGCGTCAACATCGGTCCGATCGCGGATATCGCCGTAATATATTTCCGGCGCCGACGCCGAACCGTCCGGATTGACGTATGATTCGCCCGGAAGCAGGAGCGCGCGCACCTTCTCACCCGCCGCCAGTAAGTAGCTGACGACGAACCTGCCCAAATGACCCGCCGCTCCAGTAACGGCGATAATTCGATTCATAGCACCTCCTTTCCGAAATAGCCCGGAACTGCCTCTGGTTTCGAACGCCCCTGGTTTTGCGATGCGCCCGTTCCGATCCTGCATCTCGGCGTTTCTATGAATCCCAGTTCCGCGAAAGGAACCGGGAACCATACCAGATCGCATTCATCAATATCATACCCAGATTATAACATTTTACCGCCATGGATCACGCCAAAGTATCATTTGCCTGTTTCGAGCGAAATCGGGCAGCAGCATTTCTCCGGGACATACGTTTTCCGCTCGCTGAATTCCCGCGCCTTCCCGTCGTTCCAATTTCGGACCGGCCGGTAATAACCGGTAATCCGGCTGTAAACCTCGGTCTCCATCCCACAGATCGGACAATGCGCGTGTTCCCCCTTCAGGTAGCCATGCTCCGCGCAGATCGAATACGTCGGCGACAGCGTATAGTAAGGCAGCGAATAATTTTCCGCAATCGCCCGAACGAGCGATTTCGTCGCCTGCCAGTCAGGCATCCTCTCGCCAAGGAAAACATGAAAGACCGTCCCCGACGTATACAGCGGCTGAAGCTCATCCTGCAGATCGAGCGCGGCGAAAACGTCGTCGCTGAACGAAACCGGCAGGTGCGAGCTGTTCGTGTAATATGGAGCGTCGGAGCCTTCGCCCGCCGTCCGAATTCCCGGATACCGCTCCTTATCATGCTTCGCGAACCGGTACGCGGTCGATTCCGCCGGCGTCGCTTCCAGGTTGTATAAATCGCCGTACCGCTCCTGATACGTCTGGAGACGCGCGCGCATGAAGTTCAGCACGCGTTTCGCAAAGTCCATCGATTCCCGACAACTCAAGTCGGTCCCAATCCATCCGGCGTTCAGGCAGGCCTCGTTCATTCCGACAATCCCGATCGTCGAAAAATGGTTCCGGAGCGTCCCCAGATAGCGCTTCGTATACGGATAAAAATCCGCGTTCATCAGGTCGGTAATGACTTTCCGTTTAATCGACAGCGACCGCGCCGCGATATCCATCCGCGCCGCCAGGAGCTCGAAAAACGCCGTCTCATCCGCCGAATCGAACGCGATCTGCGGCAGGTTAATCGTGACGACGCCGATCGATCCTGTATTCTCGCCGCTTCCGAAAAAGCCGCCGCTCTTCTTCCGCAGCTCCCTTAAATCAAGCCGCAGCCGGCAGCACATGCTGCGAACGTCGCTGGGCTGCATGTCGCTGTTAACATAGTTCGAGAAGTACGGCGTCCCGTATTTCCCGGCCAGCTCAAACAGCAGCCGCTGGTTATCGTTTCGCGCCAGCTCAAATTCCTTAGTAATCGAATAGGTTGGGATCGGATACTGGAAGCCGCGTCCGTTCGCGTCCCCATCGAGCATCGTCTCCAGAAACGCGCGGTTGATCATGTCCATTTCAGACTGACAGTCGCCATAGTTAAAATCCATCATTTTCCCGCCGACAATCGCAGGCTGGTCCGCCTGATCCTCCGGAACGATCCAATCCAGTGTGATATTCGAAAAAGGCGCCTGCGTCCCCCACCGGCTCGGCGTATTCACGCCGTAAACGAATGACTCGATACATTTCTTCACCTGTTCATATGAAAGGCGGTCGGTTCGGACGAATGGCGCGAGAAAGGTATCGAACGAAGAAAACGCCTGCGCCCCTGCCCATTCATTCTGCATGATCCCCAGAAAGTTGACCATCTGGTTGCAGAGGACCGACAGATGCTTCGCAGGCGAAGAAGTAATCTTGCCCTCGATTCCGCCCAGCCCCTCCGAAATCAGCTGCTTCAGCGACCAGCCGGCGCAGTACCCGGTCAGCATCGAAAGATCATGCAGGTGAATCGCGCAGGAACGATGCGCATCGGAGATCTCATTATCATAAATTTCCGAGAGCCAGTAATTCGCGGTAATCGTCCCCGAATTACTCAAAATCAGCCCGCCGACCGAGTACGTCACCGTCGAATTTTCCTTTACCCGCCAATCCGCGACTTTCAGGTAGTCGTCGACCGTCTTCTTATAGTCCAGCAGCGTCGACGCAGCCGAACGGATATTCGCGTGCTGTTTCCTGTAAAGGATGTAAGCCCGCGCGACTTCGACGAACCCGGACTGCATCAGGACCCTTTCGACGCTGTCCTGAATCGTTTCCACCGAAATCCTGCAATCCTCGCTCCGTTCGACAAAATCAGCGACCACGCGCAGCGTCAGCAGCTCCAGGACGTCGCCGCTGACCGCCGTCCCGGTCGAAACGAACGCCTTCTCCATCGCCGTCTGAATCTTCTGCGAATCGAAGTCAACGGTCGATCCGTCTCTCTTTTCAATCATGAATTTCATTTCTCATTCTCCTGTCTGGTCATGAATCATGTCATCGGCGGGGGGCTCGCCGTGGAGGCTGACGTTCAGCCGCCCGGTTTCCCGGATCCGCCCGACGATCGCACGCAGCTCTTCCCGCGAATAGGCGCTGAGGCCCGGACGAATGACGTTCGGATTCGCTTCATATGACGAAAAAACGATCGGTTCCGCTCCAAGCCCCCAGTCCGCAATCGCGATCAGGTCCGTTTCACGATGAAGCTCGCGGACGACGGTCGTCCGAAATTCCGTCTGGACGCCGCTCCCGAGGAGGAGCCGGATCGATTCCGCGATCCGGGCCAGATCCATCGTTTCCATTCCGCAGCTCTCGGCATAGCGCGCCGGGCAGTTCTTGATATCCATCGCGACGCAGTCAACCAGCTCTTCGGAAAGGACTGCGCCCAGCCGCTCCGGGTAATATCCGTTCGTATCCAGCTTGACTTTCACCCCTAACGCGCGAACCGCCCGCAGCAGCTCGACCCCAGCCTCGGCGGCCAACGGCTCCCCGCCGGTGACGCAGACCGCCCCCAACGCCGCGCGCCGCTTCTCGATAAAGCGCCGAACCGTTTCCCAATCGGGCCCTTCAGAATTCAGCGCGATCCGCTCCGGAAGGACCAGGTCGCGGTTATAGCAGAAAGGGCAACGCAGCGGACAACCGGCACAGAATAACACGCTGCACGGACGTCCGGGAAAATCGTTGAGCGAAACCTTTTGCCAGCCTGCCAGATGAAATCCTTTTGCCATGCGTCCCTTTCTTCCAGATTAATAAAAAAACCATGTCCCGACCATCGAAACATGGATAGAAAGCAAGCTTTCCCGGCATGACTTCTTTGGTTCGAAGAAGCATTCTCGATCGCAATTCGACGGGTAATCGGACTTCCGGATAACCGGTCACCGTAGCGCCACTGTGCGGGATTCGCA
>CALIHP010000055.1 GCA_938020565.1 uncultured Anaerolineaceae bacterium
CGTCAGCCTGACGGTCCAGCCCGGCGAAGTCATCGCGCTCGTCGGCTCGACCGGCGGAGGAAAAACGACGCTCGTCAATCTCCTCGCGCGCTTCTACGAACCGACGGAAGGAGAAATCGCGGTCGGAGGGAACGATTATCGCGAATTTGAACTTTCGTCGTATCAATCCAGGCTCGGGATCGTGCTGCAAACGCCGCATCTCTTCTCTGGGACGGTCCGCGACAATATCCGCTACGGGAAACTCAACGCAACGGATGAAGAAATCGTGACCGCCGCGGTTCAGGCAGGCGCCGACGATTTTATCCGTTCGTTTCCGAACGGGTACGACGAGCAGGTCGGAGAAGACGGCGCGCTCCTCTCCGTCGGCCAGAAGCAGCTGATCAGTATTGCCCGCGCAATCCTGAAGGATCCACAGCTGTTCATCCTCGACGAGGCGACGAGCTCCGTCGATACGATCACGGAAAAGATGATCACCGCCAGTCTGGAAACGTTAATGACCGGGAGGACGTCGTTTATCATCGCGCACCGTCTTTCGACGATCAAGCGCGCCGACCGGATCCTGGTTATCGAAAACGGCGAAATCGCGGAATCGGGGACACATTCCGAGCTGCTGCGGCTGCGCGGACGTTACTACGAACTCTACTCGCAGCAGTTCCGGTTGGAACGGGAAATCCCGCTGATGCGGCAGCTTGAAACTTAATGATATAATCTTAGATATATCTGATGTCCAATGAAAGCCTGATGAAAGCCTGCGATATGAAAGTCGACCAAAGCTCTCCACAGCCACCTGCGAATACCGAATCTCTTTATAATATGCTCCTGAAAGCGAGAGATATTTCTTCATTCATCAAAGAGCATTCTGATTTATTTCAATCAACGGATCTATCGATTTATTTAGCCTATCTTTGCGCGAAATACGAATTGAAAAACGCTAAAGTCATTGAGGATTCCGGAATTAACGGAGACTACTTTTATCAGATTCTTTCCGGGAAACGAAAACCGTCGAGAGATAAAACGATCCGTCTCGCGTTCGGAATGAAACTTGATATAAAGGAAACGCAGAGGCTCCTGAATTGCAGCGGCGCGAGCGAGCTTTATCCTCGCAACCGGCGCGACGCAATTATTCTATTCGCTCTCGAACATCGTATTTCAATTTACGAAACGAATGATTTTCTGTATGAACTATCGGAGCCATTACTATGAAGAAAGCCTCTTCCGCAATCCTGCTCGGCGTTCTCTGCGCATTGATCCTTCTGGGATTCGGGTCCTCCGGATTTTACTTCAGCCAAAAACTGTTTCAGATTTCCCAAAAGAGCAGGCAAACGAATTTCATAAATGCGGCAGGGGAAACCACGCAGAGCTCCGAACTCCGACAAATTGAAATCCGGCTGACTTCGTCGGGCACCCCTGTTTCAGGATTCAGCGGTTCAGCCGACGGGACGAACTGGGTATCTGCCGATAACGAAGTGTTAACCCTTGCTTCGACGAAGTTCGGCACAGTTACCGTCGTTAAAGGGAACCGTCAGGTTCAAAGAACGCTCACGCCGAAAGAGGTATCCGACGGGAACCTGACGATCGACCTCGACGCCGCGCCGGAAGCTCCCGAAATCCTGATCGTTAACGGAACCGACCTTCGAGACAGAACTACGCTGCTTTACCCCGTCTCAAACGCGGACGAAGCCGCTTTCGAATCCGAACTCTCCGAAGCCGAGATTACCGAGGAAAACGGCGAATTCCTGATCCGTCTCCCGAAAGATCATCATCAGAAATTCTTTCATTATTTTAAGCTTCGGGCCGCTAATCCGGCGGGATCGGCTGAGACGACGATCGGTATTCTTAACCTTCCGGAGCGGGAACCCACCCCGATTTACACTTTTGAGGATTTCGACGGAATGCGCCGGAATCTCTCGGGATCGTATCGCCTGATGAATGATCTCGATCTGAGCTCAATTGAAAACTGGACGCCGATCGGAACGGATCAATATCCCTGGAAAGGCTTTTTTGATGGCGGCGGATTCGCGATCCGAGGCTTCGCGATAACAAAAACCGAATTGGAGAAAAACGAAAACGGGGTCTCCATTTTCGGCGCCACGCAAAACGCAGTCATTCGCAACCTGAGGATTATCGAACCGAAAATCAGGATCCTCAACAGCGACCCGCGAAAAACGCTCGCAGCCGCGATTGTTGTCCGCGCGGCCACCGACACGCTGATCGAAAATATCGGCGTCTTCGGCGGGGAAATTACATCGGTCAACGCTGGCGCTTCAGGAATCATCGCAGGAATGAACCGTTCCGTACTCAGCAATCTTTTTAATAGCGCAACGGTTACGACCGACTGGGATCAGCCAGTTTTATATAATACCGCCGGGATTCTCGGGATCGGCGTCGGATATATCCGGAACTGCGCTAACGAAGGCGCAATTTACGGACGCCACCTGACCGGCGGAATTACCGCGTTGGCGAACGCGACGATCTCGCGAACGATTAACAGTGGAAGAATTTACGGACTGCCGCTCGTCGGCGAATACCCGCCCGGCGGCATCTTCCAGACTTCCGATTCGGGCCATATCTACGATTCGCTCTTTACGCTCGGAAGCGCGGTCCACGGCGGAGCGATCTTCAGCGGCGGGGTTATCGACAACGTCCGAGCCATCGGCAAAGCCGATTTGACCGACCCGGCGATGCTCGCAGTTTTAGGATCTTTCAGCGGGTCCGATCCTGATTGGATCTTTAACAGCAGCCTCGCGAACGGCCCGATTCCTGCGGCAATTTTCTCCGGAAAGGAGATACGATAATGAACGGACATATCCCCGAATCATTCGCACAATTCGAAGACGATTTCAAGAGAAAGATGGAGAACGTCCTTCCGGAACCGTTCGAGAACGAATATGAATGCCTTTCGGTTTTAGCCGAAAATCAGGAAAGGAGCGTTTTCCTTGTCCGCGAAAAAAGCACCGGGCTGAAACGGATCCTTAAAGTAACTTCCGAGACCAACAGCAACAGCGTCAGATCCGAATATAAATTTCTCTCCAGCCTTGACCACCCAGCCATCCCGAAAGCGCTCCGCTTCGAAAAAATCGAGGACAAAGGCATCCTGATCCGTGAATATGTCGAAGGAGAAACGCTGTCCGAAAGAGTCAGCCGCGCCGGTCCGTTTTCCGTTCGGGAAACGCTGGAATTGGCGCGCCAGGTTTGCGACGTTCTATCCTTTCTTCACCTTCAATCTCCGCCGATTATCTATAAAGATATCAAACCGCAGAATATTATTCTTTCGTCCGACGTTAAAATCCACCTGATCGATTTCGGGATCTCCCGGGAATACGATCCGACGAAAACGACCGACACGAAAATCATCGGCAGCTTCCAATATGCCTCGCCGGAACATCTCGGATTCCGGGCGACCGATACCCGCAGCGACATTTTTTCTCTGGGCCGACTGATAAATTTTCTCGTGACCGGAGACGCTTTTACTTTCCCGGGCGATCCCGCCCTGGTTCGGATTGCCTCCCGCTGCACCGACGTTTCGCCAGATAAACGCTTCCCATCCGCTAACGCGCTATCCAAAGAGATCACCCGCTTGCTGAATCCGATCTCAAAAAAAGAAAAAATCCGTTTTGCGGCAGCGTTTATCGGCGCGTTCCTCCTCGGAACGCTGATCCTGCTGAAATTCATCCTTCCGCGGCCGGACCTCCGGGAACGCGTCGACCCAGCCGCCCAAACGCTCGCGGTCGTCGAGGCAGCCGAAATTTCGATCCGCGTTCAGGCGCTCGAAAACGGAAAACCCATCCAGAATGCCGCTGTTTCAGCAGATTATCATCATTGGTATATACCGGATTCGTCCGGGAAAGCAACGTTATCTCTCCCGGCATTCCAGAAATATACGATCGTCGTCGCGAAAGGAAACCAGACCGTTCGAAAAACGGTCGGCGCCGAATCGGCGGAAGCGCGATCGTTGAATCAGATCGATTTAAACGCGGCGCCGTACGCGCCGGAAGAAATTCGGCTTAAAGGCAATTTCGGCGAAGCCTTGAGTTTCCCACTGGAATTGACGAACGTCGACAGCGTTGCCTTGAAAGGGAATCCGATCGAAATTGAAGTCGCTCAGCCTGACGATCCCCCGAATCAGGACGGCGCGGACGAATGGATCCTGACCGTATCGGAATCGATCGCGCAGCCCGGAATCTATCCGATTTTTCTGACCGGATCGAACGAAAACGGACGCGTTCAAACGCTGGTCGAATTAAATCTGATGGTCAACAAACCCGAAACGTTCATATCGACGATCGACGACCTCAACCTGATTCGAAACAATCCCGGCGGAAAATACGTCCTCACGAAAGACCTTGACCTGAGCGACGTCGAAAGCTGGAAGCCCATCGGTTCCAAAGACGCTCCGTTCACCGGAACGTTCGACGGCAAAGGTCACCGGATCCACGGACTTTCTATTTCAAGCGGCAATACCGCCGGGATTTTCGGATATATCAGTCACGCCGCAATACGAAATATCATCCTTGTCAATCCCGAGATCCGACTGGTTGAGCCGACGACATACACCGGAGTCGGCGGCATCGCCGGAATCAACAGCCTCAGTCTGATCGAGAACTGCGCCGTTCTTGACGGAGAAATCTACGCCGACGTCGTTTTCGAAAGCGGCGCCGGCGGAATCCTCGGTGTTAACGAAGACGGAATCGTCCGGCATGTTTTCAATTCAGCCTCGATTACGATCGAAAACAACGGAAGCCGTAACGAATCAGACAGTAACTCCGGCGGGATCGCCGGAGCGAACAGCGGCTACATCAGCGACGCAGCAAACTCAGGCCGGATCAGCGGACCGTCCCTCGTCGGCGGAATATCCGCCTTTAACAACGAGGGCATCATTACGCGAACGCTGAATTCCGGAATGATCCAGGGGATGCATTATATTCAGAACGCGGCTTATCCGCCCGGCGCGATCAGTCATCTTCTTGGCGCAGGCCGGTTGATATCAGATTCCGTCTTTTTAGAGACGACGGCAATAAAAGGAGCGACCGTCTGGAACGGAGGGACGCTCCTGAATATCGTTCCGATGAGCGACGAGCGGCTAAGGTCGCTCTCTGAAGTCCGGAAAATATTCGGGGGAGCGGATGAAGGAATGAATTGGACGATGAAACCCGAAATTTCGCCATATCCGATCCCCGCGCGGATCTTCGATTCGGACGAGCTTTCGCGAATCGAGAAATAAAAAGAAGAATGCCCCGGTTTTCTCTTCTCCACCGGGGCTAAAAAAAATCATTGAAGCTGCTTGGGCTCTCCGACTGGTTGAAACAATCCATTTCCGATTCCCAAGCCAATCGCCAGATAAACAAACCATTTGCGCATATCGGCTGCCGCCAGAAATGATCAGATGATATGAATCTTGTTTTGATTCTGCGGGAATGAACGGTATATACCGTTGATATCCCGCCCGAAATCCCCTTCCGGAGTCTCGACGACCAGATAATAAAACTGTTTATTGACGATCTTCGTCTTCAGAAAAGCCAACGCATCAGGCTTATTCGATCCCTTATAGTATTCGTAGGTATATTTCCCGTCAGGGCTTTTTTGGGTAGATTCGAATTTGACCCGATTTGGGTCGCCAAAGACGACCGGCTCGGCTTTGACCGAAGCGTCTGGAGCGCTGCTGTTCTTCCGTTTTCCACCGTTCTCCTTGAAAGCGGATTCCGCCTGCTTGAATTCTTCGAGCGTTAAATCCGTCCCGGAAATCATCGCTTCGAATTTCCCGGTCGTCTTGTTGTCAGATTTCACCTCGTACAACCCGAACGTCATTAACCGGTCGCAGATCAGCTTCCCGCTGTCCTCCGCTTTATGAAAAAATGGCAGCGAAAGGAACGCTTTTTCACCCGCCGAGTAGGACGGCATGGTGAACAGCGTAAACTGCGGTTTCACCGCGGACTGCATCCGCTCGATCATCCAGTACGACGTCGCCTGTCCCATGTTGTCCTGGCGAGTCCCCATATTGTCGCGTTCGTAATATTTCGGATCGGACGAGCCGTTCGGAACGGCGCTGATGTCCGCGAACATGTGAATACAGTCTTCGCAGACGGCGCTGCCCGGCGATTTATCCTGATCGCGCATGCGATCGATATCCGCGTCCGTCATCCTGTGCCCCGTGATAGCGGCGAACGGACCGGATTTCATGTACTCCCGGTATTCCGGAGAGGCGTAGAAAACGTCGTTCGGAACGGCGTAAGCCTTTTTCCCGCTCAGTCCCTTGTTGCAGACGTCGCAGACGCCGCCTTTTTTATAGCCCAGATACGATTCGTCATAGGAGGCGAACGACGCGAGCGGCTTCTTCGTCGCGGATGCGTTCCCCATTGCTTGTGCGTTTTCGTTTCCTGTGAGGTTCTTGAACTTTTCGGTTATGACGGCCATTTTATCGATCGCAGTTTTCAGGTTCATCGCGACCGTCAGGCATCTGTTTACCACTGCGTTTTGGTTAATGTTCCCCGCATTGAGCTGCGTTTTTTGGACGTTCTGGACGAGCGTCTGATTGACCTGATGGGCGGTGACGGCGAGCGCTGTCAGCTCGACGAGCCCGAACGCCGGGCTCAGGCTGTTCACCTGACGCTCGCAGGACGCATAAACTTCGTCAAGAGAGCGGTTCTGATTCGCTTTCACGCCAATATCGATCGCGAATTTCAGCGCGTCTTTCTCTTCGTGGGTAAAACGATGCAGCGTTACGGCGTACTGTCCGCAGATTTTGCAGCGGACGAAATCCGGGTCGTCGGTCGGCTCGTTTTTATGCGGACGGAAAGTTTCAGTTCCGCAGATTGTGCATTTATTAATGCAGCGATCCGGAACCGCCCGAAAATTGTGCTTCGGCCGCGTCGCGGCGCAGACGGAGCAGGTTTCGAGACATTTTGCCCGGTCGTATGTCCAGCGATGCCCCTCCCTCACGCATTTTTCGGCCAGCCCCACGCCGGTTTCCTTGCAGAGGAAGATCAGCACGACGATTTGGCCGAAGAACGGGAGAAGGTTCCAAAGCAGGATTTTCCAATCGTAGCCGGCGTCGTTCAGCCGCCGAACCGCCATCGAGAGCATCGGGATCACGTTGATGACGCCGTATATGGCCTCTAAATAGCCGATATAGGTCGGTACCTCTGACATCTGTGGGATATCTATAAATCCGCCGATCACCAGGCTGCCCGCAAACATCCATATAATATAGATCAGGAACCAGGCTAATACCGCGAGCCAGTAATCACGGCGGTTTGTCTTTCCGCTGAAATCGAAATAACCTTTCCAATATTGACCGTAAGCTTTAATCATGTTTTCCTCCTTGCATTTCCCATCTAAGGCAGGTTTAACGTCGCCCGACTTCGCGATCAGATACGAAATCCCCCCGCCGATCAGCGCGAAAAACAGCGCCAACGCATTAAGAAGCTCCTATTCCCAAATCGGCTGCGTTTCCGAGGCGTACGCCGATAAATTCAAATCCGACCCACGGAATAATCGTCAGGACGACGTAAACGGCCGGTTTTTACCCCGTTCCGCGGCGTTTTTACTGTTCTTTTGGCAGAGCAGAATAATTCCGATAATCTCTAACATGATTTTTCCTCCTTCTGTTTTTCGATCCAAATCAGCGGCGCATTGTCAACATAGGAATTATGATGCTCGCTCCCCAGATCAGACAGGATAGAACGAACAGGATAGTGTTGCCGATCAACAGTTTCTTAACGTCTTTTTCTTCGTGCGCATAAATTCCGCTATTTACCTTTTTGAGCGTCTTCGCGCCGACGATCCAGAACAGCAGCCCGATCGGAATCGCGATAAACGGACCGGGCAGCGTCGAAGGATCGGCAAACATCATGACGCTCGCAATCACGAATACCACGCCGGTGGCGATATTCAGGATCGAGAACCCTTTTTGTCCCTTTGTATTTAATTGATTCGGCTGAGCCGACGCTGCGCTGGCGTTATGAGCCGGCTTTACGGTTTCGGACGGTGTTTCCGCGGAGCGGGGAGATTGACGCGGCGAGGATTCTTTTTCGACGATGTCGCGGAATTTATCGAGATAATCCTGCTGCTTTTTGCATTCGTTCGGATAACCGCTGGCGGTAAAATTCGCGCCGTTTTTCGGACAGATCCTCTTCGAAAAAACGCAGCCGTTTCCGTCCGCACGAACCGAATAGGTATCGTCCGCCCAATGACCGACGATAGTGACATTTCCGGCCTCGCGATAGTTCGCCAGCCCGCTGACGCCGCCGTATTGCCCGCCGTAGCGGACCGATCCGTTCTCGCGCCAATCCGCTTCTTCGATCGGTACGCCGTACCAATCGATCCAGCGTGTCTTGTCCTTGAAAACGCTCCAGGCCTGTTCCGGGGATGCGTTGATTTTTACCGATACGTTTACGTCCATGGTTTTTCTCCTTCATGATAAATTTTCGATTACGGTAAAGCCGGCAGGTTTCCGGTCTTCCGGCTTTACCCGGGCCTGAGATGATGACGGTTATTCGCGTTTTCCGAGAATCGTCAGCACGCCGTCTTCCAGCGAATAACAGATTTCATCGTCTCCCGATTGGAGCGAGACTTTTGAAATGTTGAACTGCTTCTCGCTCTTATCGAAAAACAGGAGCACCATCGGTTTCTTCTCGTTCAGCGCAGAGAACGCCTGAATTTCTTTACCATCCGCGAAGAGTTTTTCATATCTGATTTTTTCGTTCGTGTCGAGATCGATAAAATCGAATACGTTGTTCTTCTGGTCGATATTCCGAACCCCCATGACGTTCGCGCAGCCGTCGCTTTCAGCGCCGCTCTCCAACTCGTCCGCGGTCTCAACACGTTCGCAGTCGATCGTATAATCAAATTTTCGTCCGCTCGCGAACGTCGTCGTCACGTCCAGCGTTAAGATTCCGTCGATATATCGGTACGCTCCTTCGCAGCCGGTTAAGTTCAGCGCGTTCTTTTCCGGGAGATCGACCTTGAACGTCTTATCGCCGGCTTCGAGCGTCGCGTCGTACGTTTCCGAATAATCGTTCTGTGTAAAACGATAGGATCCGGTTCCGTCTTCGTTGATCGTAAATTCCAGAGCAATATTCATTTCCGGAACAAGCCCTTTCCAGTCGCCCGCGAATTCCGCGAACGGATTTTCCGGCGTCTTGGTCGGAACGGGCGTCGGGAGGTTTTCGAAACTATATTTTGAGCCGAAGAAATAATGCAATTCGTTTCTTCCATGCTCGTCGGTTAGTTCGACGCGTATCGCTTTCGGGCGCTTTTCACAGCGCAGCGAAGATGAGAAGACGACCATACCGTCTTCCTTCGTTTCAACGAACGGCTCAAGCGGAACTAATTCATCATTACAGATGCCTTCTCCCGTGACTGTTTTGGGCGCCAACGGTTCTCCGGTTACGGCGTTTGAGACGAGCGGGATGATCCTGATATAAGCGGTATCGTCCGCGTCAACGTATTTTCCCTCAATAGTAATAACCCCGAACAATAAAGAGCCCATATTTGCATTGTCCGTATCGGCGTCTGCGAAAACGTTTTCTCCGATAAATACAGCTCCGAAGAGCAAAAGAATAAGACATAACAAACGTTTTTTCATGGCATCATTCCTTCGATTTTCCAAAAAAGGCGGCGAGGATTCCTTCCAGGATCACGCCGGCTAACGCCCCGAATATGATATTTCCTGTTTTCTGCCAGACAAGCCATCCGATAAAAACCGGCACAATTGCGAGCACACCCATGTTATCCTCCTGTATTCCCGCCTGATTTATTGCAAATCTCATCTTCCGCCGGAATCTATTCTGTTTCGGCCTCTTCTTCGTCTTTCTTCGATTTTTCCAACGCCCCGTTGACGTCAACGTTCTCTATCGGTTCCAACAGATTCATTCTGACCGAAATCCTCTCACCTTTTTTCTCCGTCGGGATCAGCAATTTTGCATTTTCCAACGCTTCAACGCCCCGATCTTCCAGGTCGTAAGCGTATCCGAATATGGCAACGGTGTCTTTATTCGAGGAAGAATCACCTTTGGAAGCCTTATGCGTAATCGTCAGATAGGGTTTATATTCAACAACCTGATTCTGATCCTGAACAGAAAATATAAAATCTCCTTTTTTCTTGTTGATAAGATCTTTGGAAATTTCCCCGTCAAGACTTTCCATCAGGACCATAACGATAAGATGATCCGGCTTCATGAAAGCTTCCGGCAAAACGGGATGGATGATCAGGTGCGTCACCTCTATCGTATACTGATCGCGCTGCCACGGGAAAATCGTTCCCCCTTCATCAGCAAAGACCGAACCGGCAGCGAGCATAACAACCAAAAACGAAAAGACAATGATTAAACTTTTTTTCATGCTGATCCTTCTTCCTTTTTTATTTCGAATTTCTCGATTTCATCGTATTCCAACTAAAAAGTCTCATACGGAATGTCGTCCGAATCCACCGGATCGCCTGGAACCGGCGTCGTTGTATTAATGTTCAGCGTGTAGATATATCCGGCATCCAGCAGGATTTTGTCAGAACCGTCTTCATACGTCATAACTTCGTAATTCCCGATGTCTCCGAACGCGTCTTTTACACCGAACCACTTTTCGCCGGCTCCGAGCTTGATCTGATACTTCGATCCCCCGGCGAGATAAGCGGTTACGGTATCGCCTTTTCCGAGGAAAAGCGACGAAACGTTATCCCCGCTGCGGAAGATCTTGATCATGACGCCAAGCGAATCGCTTTTTCCGATTTTGATATGAAGGACGGCGTTGGTCCCATAGAAGTTCGGATCGCGGTAAATTTCTCCGTTCGCTGGCCAGGACTGTTCGCAGCTGTCCATTCTCGTCTGCGCATCATCCGTATCCGCTTTTTTGAATGCCTGATACGCCTCCCAGTAGGATCCCGCCATTTCATAAGCGCAGCCGATCAGGTACTGATGATCGTTGGCTGCGATTTCCTGGACCATGTTCCGCTCCAGTTCTGCGAAGCCCGGCGTATTCGGGAATTCTTTACCTTCCGAAGTTTCGTTAACCGCGGCACGGTAATAAAGCAGGTATGCCATCAGCCGCTCCAGCGTATCGGCGTCAAGCAAATCTGTTTTCTTTGCCCCAAACGTCGCCTCCAGCGTTTGAAGCGCGCCCATTGACTGGTTGTAAAATCCGCCGGTCAGCGGTAAATTAAAACCAAACTCGTTGAACATTGTTTGAACCGTGCGGACGGTTTCTCTCTGGGTTCCGTTCGCGATCGGGTCGCCGCCGCGAAGTTCTTCGAGCGCATTCGCGTAAGCTGGATCGAGCTGTGACAGGACGTAATCCAGACCTTCGCTGCCGGAGGAACCGGAATCGTCAGCCGCGGCGTTCAGGGAGGGAAAGATCACAGCGGCAATCAGAACGATAAGACTGAGAAAAAAATTTTTCATCGTGCCTCTCTTTCTTCGACTTTACTTTGTGGACATATTTTGGACCGACCGGAGTTGTTCGGCGGCGGTTCGCTTTTCAGGGTCATCCACCCCGCATAAGATTTTTTAACTTTAGCATAGCCATTTCTGAAAACTCTGAGCTAATAGCTCAGAATTTTCAGATCGAACGCGCCATGCCGCCTGTTTTCAACAGCTGTTTGAATCAAAATCAGCGTAATATATTCGCATGATCAGGGCCTCGCGAGGAAAATAAAACCCTGCCACCCTTGTCGCATGTGGTAAAATGTAAAATCATAAATCAATGAGGTGAAACGGATGAATGGCTTTTCTTGTAAATAACGAGGTCTTTCGGCAGGTCTGACGTTTTTTCAGGGTCCCGCCGCGCCTCTGCAAGAAAGCGAACCCCTCCGCTCCTGAATGTTTTCCGCCATAAATGGCGTTAAAACCCGTCCTTATTAAAGAGCCGAAAGAAGTTTGTTTTCTTGCGGCTCTTTTCTTTTTTGATATGGGACGTAATATTATGGCAATGATTAAAGTTGAAAATTTAACTTTCGCATACCCCGGAACATACCGAAATCTTTTTGAAAACTGCAGCTTCCAGATCGATACGGATTGGAAGCTCGGCCTTGTTGGCAGGAACGGACGGGGTAAGACGACATTACTGAATTTATTCCTCAACAAATATAAATACAGCGGGCAAATCATCAGCTCGGTAAAATTCGGTTATTTTCCCAGTCCGGTTCCGGATAAAAGCCGCCCTGTCCTCGAAATCATGGCCAATATCAGCCCAACAGCGCGGGAATGGGAGCTTCTGCGCGAGCTCGCTTATCTGGAGGTCGACGCAGCTATACTTAACCGGCGCTTCGATACGCTCTCAAACGGCGAAAGGACAAAGATCCTTTTGGCAGCATTCTTCTTAAATGAAGGCCTGTTTCAATTAATTGACGAACCGACGGATCATCTCGATCTTTCCGGACGAAAAACTGTCGCCGCATATTTGAAACGAAAGAAAGGTTTTATTCTCGTTTCTCATGACCGATCCTTTTTAGACGGCTGCGTTGATCATATCCTGTCGTTGAATAAAACGTCGATCGACGTACAAAACGGGAATTTTTCGACCTGGATAAAGGCTTTTGAAGACCGGCAGGCTTACGAAACAGAGCAAAACGAACAGCTTCGCAAAGAAATCCGCCGACTGCGCGAAGCAGCGCGCCGCACTGCAGTCTGGTCGGACCGCGTCGAATCAACGAAAACCGGAACCGGCCCGGTCGACCGCGGCTATATCGGGCATAAAGCCGCCAAGCTGATGAAACGCTCTACCGTAATCAGCGCGCGGCAGGAGAAAGCGATCGAAGAAAAATCAGCGCTGTTGAAAAACGTCGAGAGGGCGGATGACCTGAAAATCAGCCCGCTTCCGCACCATGCGCAAACGCTGGCGCAGTTTTCAAACATAACGATTTATTCTGATGAGAAACCTGTCTGCGGGCCGGTTTCGTTCGAGATCGACCAGGGCGCACGACTGGCGCTGGCCGGAAAGAACGGCAGCGGGAAAAGCAGTTTGTTAAAATTGCTGTTGGGGCAGGATATCTCTTACAGCGGAACGCTCCGTCTCGCCTCGGGACTGATCATTTCTTACGTTCCGCAGGATCCGACCGGCTTATCCGGATCGCTGAATGAGTTCACGATACAGCATAGTCTCGACAGAATCCTGTTCAACTCGCTGCTGAGCAAGCTGGATTTCGGCCGGGCTCAATATGAAACCGATATCGCGACGTATTCGCTCGGACAGAAAAAGAAAGTCCTGATCGCGAAAAGCCTCTGCGAACGGGCGCACCTGTACGTCTGGGACGAACCCCTCAATTATGTCGATATTTATTCGCGGATGCAGATCGAGCGGCTGATCCTGCGCTTCAGACCGACAATGATCTTCGTTGAACATGACCGGGCGTTTCAGAAAGCGGCTGCGACGCGGACAGTCGAGATTCAGTCATCGGTAAAAAAACCAGAAAAAAGCGAGAAGGAAAGCCCGCGGATTATGTTATAATATGTACTGGTAGCGGATAGCTTGAGAAAACCGGGACGTTATTCAAGCTGAGCCGGTTCTCGAGCAAAATTTTACACAGAGCAAACGCTCAAAATTCATCATAACTGCAGGAGTATCAAATGAGTAATACGGTTGCATGGTTAGTTTTTAGTTTGATCTGCGGTATTGGATCGTTAGGTCTCGGTTCATACCTGTTCTATTGGGTCAGCAAACAGGACGACGGGACGGATCGGTCCCGCGAAGTCGCCCGCTGGATCCATGAAGGCGCTCAGGCGTACCTGAAAAAGCTGTACACCGCGCTGATTATCGTTGCGGCGATCATGGCGGTCTTCCTCTTCGTCGTTTACAGCATCGAGCACGGCCGCGGGCTTGAAACCGCGATCTGCTACCTGATCGGCGCGATCTGCTCTGCTGCCGCCGGCTACATGGGCATGGAAATCGCCGTCCGCGCGAACGTCCGCAGCGCCGTCGCCGCTCAAACAGACCTGAATAAATCGTTCAACGTCGCGTTCCGCGGCGGCGCAGTGATGGGTTTCGCGGTCGTCGGGATCGCGACAATCGGCATGAGCATTATCTACCTGATTACCAAAGACGCACAGCTCGTTCTCGCGTATTCACTCGGCGCGTCTTCGTTCGCGCTGCTCGCAAAAGCTGGTGGCGGTATCTATACGAAAACGGCTGATATTGCCGCCGATCTTGTCGGAAAAGTCGAAGTCGGGATTCCGGAAGACGATCCGCGCAACCCCGCCGTCGTTGCGGATAACGTCGGCGATAACGTCGGCGATGTCGCCGGCATGGGCGGCGATATTTTCGACAGCTACGTCGCCGCTTCCGTCGCCGCGATGCTTCTCGGCGCCGCGATGAGGGACGAATTTTACACGACGCTGCCGCTGCTCCTCTGCGGGCTGGGAATTCTCGCTTCCATTATCGGTTCTTACTTCGTGAAAGTTGAAGAAGACGGGAAACCGAGCAAAGCGCTCAATCTGGGGACCATTTTAACCTGCGCCATTTTCGCGGTCCTGATGGCGATTGCGATCCTGCTGACGCCGGGAATCGCGAACGGCTTTATCTGGGCGATCGTTGTCGGGACTGCCGTCGGCGTTATTATCGGACAGACGACCGAATTCTTTACCTCGGACGAATACGCGCCGGTCAAATTGACCGCTGAATACTCGAAATCGGGGCCCGCGATTACGATTATCGCCGGGATCTCCTACGGTCTCGTTTCGATCGTTCCGTCGATCGTCGGAATCGTCGTCGCGATGATCGTTGCCTTCTTCGCCGCCGGCGGCAATATCAACTTTGACGCCGGAATTTACGGCGTTGGGATCGCTTCGGTCGGGATGCTTGCCGTTTCCGGCATGATCGTTTCCGCCGACGCTTATGGCCCGATTGTGGATAACGCCCGCGGTATCGCGGAAATGTCCTCGATGGATCAGGAAGTTATCGACCGCTGCGACATCCTGGACTCCGCCGGGAACACGGCGAAAGCCATCACCAAAGGCTTCTCGATCGCCGCGGCCGCGCTGACCGTTCTGGCGCTCTTCGCAGCGTTCATCAGCGAAATTAACCAGGCGATGGGCGGCGGCTTCGACCGCAGCGTCTTATCCATCGTCGATCCGCTTATCCTCGCCGGGCTCTTTATCGGCGGTATCTGCCCGCCGTTGTTCTCGGCGCTGCTGATGCTCTCCGTTACCGGCGGCGCGTTTAAAATGATCGAAGAAATCCGCGCGCAATTCCGTGCCGAGCCGGGCATCCTCGAAGGGAAGGTCAAACCGAATTACAATCGCTGTATCAGTCTGGCCGCCCAGGGCGCGCTGACATCGCTGATCTGGCCCGCGATTATCGCGATCGTCCTCCCGCTGATCGTCGGGTTCGTTCTTGGCCCGACCGGCCTGACCGGGTTCCTTGGCGGCGCGATTATCGTCGGCGTTATCTTCGCCCTCTTCATGTCGAATTCCGGCGGTCTCTGGGATAACGCGAAGAAATTCATCGAAACCGGCGAATGCGGCGGGAAGGGATCCGAAGCCCATAAATCCGGCGTCATCGGCGACACCGTCGGCGATCCCTTCAAGGATACTGCCGGCCCGTCGATCAACACGCTGATCACGGTTATGTCGCTCGTCGCGTCGACGTTTGCCCCGATTATTGCGAACTTCAACCTGCCGAATCTTCTTAAATAGCCGGCGGCAAAACGCTTGGACCGGAGGCGAGGGCTCTTCCCTCGCCTCTCTTTTTACCGCCGGCGGTACAGCGCCGCATGAACTGCCTTTTTCCGGATCCGAGGCAGACGCCGATCAAAACGTCCCGTGGCAGGCCCGGATATCATCCCGTGAGAAAAGAGGGAAAAATGAAATTTTTATGCTTTGGAATGGCCGTATGCGACTATATCCTGTCGGGCGTTCCCACGGATATCCTGTCGATCAACGGCGCGTCTGTCAGCGGATTGAACGTCCGTGCCGGCGGAGACGCGCTGAACGTTGCGATCGGCGTAACCCGGCTGGGGAATCAGGCCGCGATCGTCGGACGCGTTGGCCGCGACGCATCGGCCGAATTCCTGCGCGAACGCTGCCGGACGGAAGGCGTCGACGGATCAGGGCTGGTCACCGACAAAGACTACCCAACCTCGACCTCCTTCGTTCTTTTAGACCGCTCGGGCGAACGCCATTTCCTCTTCGAGAATCGAATCTATGCGAATTATTCTGAAGAAATGGTCCTGGAAAAATGGCTGCGCGACGCGGATTGCGTTTACTTCGGAAGCGCGCTGACGTTTCCGTCGCTCGATCAGGGCGGAATCGCGAAACTCTTTGCCCGCGCGAAAAAGCTGGGGAAAACGACGGCCATGGACGCCGCGCTGCATGGACAGAAATACGACCCGCGTCGGCTTGACGCGTTTCGGCCTGCGCTCGAAGCTACCGATATTTTCTTTCCCAGCTTAGCGGAAATCGAAGTTTTTACGGATACGCAAAACCCATACAAAGCCGCCGAGATCTTTCGCGACACCGGCGTTAAAATACTGGGGATCAAGCTCGGGAATAAAGGCGCTTATGTAACCGATTTCTCGGAGGAACGGATCGTTCCGCCCCGGAAATCCGGGAACGTCGTCGACACGACCGGCGCGGGCGACGCTTTTTTCGCCGGATTCCTGAGCGCGCGGATGAACGGGTTTTCGCCGTTCGAAAGCGTCGAAATCGGCAACATCACCGCATCGCGCGCAATCGAGGCCATCGGCGCAACGGCAGGGATCCCATCCTTCGATCGCGCTGTCGCCGAAGCTACCGCTTTCTACCGAAAATCTTCGCCCGCCACTCCGGAAGCTGATCCTTGACCGAATCAAAGTAAACCGAGAACAGGATAATCGCCCCCTTCACGATCAGCTGGTAGAAATATTCGAACCGAAGCATGTTCAAGCCGTTATTAATCACGCCCATAATCAGCGTCCCGATAATCGTACAGCCGATCGTACCGATCCCGCCGCCGAAGCTGACCCCGCCGAGAACCGACGCCGCAATCGCCTCGCCTTCATATCCGATCCCGACGTTGGCCGGCTGGCCGGAACCCATCCGCGCCGCTAAAATAATCCCGCCGCAGCCAGCCAGCGCGCCGGCGATAACGTAGACAATAATTCGAACCTTCCTGACGTTAATTCCGGAATGGATCGCGGCTTCCTGATTCCCGCCGACGGCGTAAATATAGCGTCCAAAGCGCGTCTTACTCAGGACGATCCCAAAGACCAGGAACGCTAAGAACAGGAACGCAACCGAATAAGGAATCTGAATCTTCAAGCCGTCATGAACGGAAATCGTCCATCGCCCGCTCCCGATTTCGTTAAACGCCTTACTCGTCGAAGCGACCGGATAACCGTCAGTAATAATATACGCCAGTCCGCGAACGATCATCTGCGTCGCCAGCGTCACGATAAACGGCGGGAGCTTCGTATACGCAAGGCAGCTTCCATTAAACAATCCGATCAGCATGCAGGCGAGCAGCGTCAGGATAATCGCCAGATAAAGGTTCAGATTCAATACCGACAGCAGCGTCACGCTCAGGCAACCCGAAAACGCGACCGTCGACCCGATCGAAAGATCGACGTTACCGATCAGGATAATATACGTCAGCCCGATCGACAACAACCCGTAAACGCTGACCTGCTGTAAGATATTGGTAATATTCCCCAACGTCAAAAAATTCGGCGAATTACTCGACAGAATAATAAATAAAATCAGCAGAATCAGGATCGGCCCCAAATAATTCCGAACCGTTTTTACGATCGGGTTCGTCCGACGGCGCGGGACCGCCGTCCTTCCCGTCATTCTTTCATCCGTTGCCGTCATCCTCGTCTCTCCCAATTGCATAGTTCATGATTTTGATTTGCGTCAGCTCTTCCTGCTCTGCGTCGATCTCTTTCACGATTTCGCCGTCGCACATAATCATCACACGATGCGACAGGTGAATAATCTCCGGTAAATCGGAGGAGATAAAGAGAATCGCTAAACCCTGCGCCGATAAACGGTTAATCAGGTCATAAATCTCTTTCTTCGCGCCAACGTCAATCCCGCGCGTCGGTTCGTCAAGTATCAGGATCTCCGGATCGGTCGCCATCCATTTCGACAGCACAACCTTCTGCTGGTTCCCGCCGGAAAGCTCTTTACATTTCTGTTCCGGACCGGAGGACTTAATACTCAGGATATTCCGGTACCGATCGACAATAGCGTTTTCCTTCTTCGAATTGACGCGGATCCCGTGAATAAAGCTTTTCAGGACGCCGATCGTCAGGTTGAAGGAGATCGACTGGTTCAGAACCAGCCCCGCCCCCTTTCGGTCCTCCGGGACCAGCCCGATCCGGTAACGGATCGCGTCGGCAGGAGTGTTAATCACTGCCCTTTTCCCGTCGACCTTAATCGTCCCCTCCGTCCGCGGGTCGAGACCAAAAATCGCCCGCGCCAGCTCGGTCCTTCCCGCGCCGACCAGACCGGAGAAGCCTAATATCTCGCCCTTATATAAATCGAAACTGACGTTTTTCAGCTTCGCGTTCGAGAAGTTCCGAACCTCGAGCGCCTTTTCCTTCGTTCCGGTAAACGTCCGCGTCCCATACGCGTCCCGAATATCGCGCCCAACCATCATCGCGACCAGCTCGTCCGTCGTCGTTTCGTCCGTGCGTTTCGTTCCGACGTACGTTCCATCGCGCATGACCGTTACCCGGTTCCCGATCCGGAACGTCTCTTCCATGCGGTGCGACACGTAGATAACCGTACGATTCTCCTGAATCAGGTTCCCGATAATCTCAAAAAGCGACTCGACCTCGTGCCGGGTCAACGACGCAGTCGGCTCGTCCATGACGACAATATTCGCGTTCTTTGAAATCGCGCTGGCGATCTCGACCATTTGCTGCTGCGCGATAGATAAACGGCCAACCTTCGCCTCCGGATCGAGATTCAGCTGAGCCGCGTCGATCAGGGCCTGCGTATCCTGAATCATCTTCGGATAATCGACAAACGAAAACGGCGGTTTAACCGGAAAGTCTCCGCGAAAAACGTTTTCAGCCACTGTCATATTTTTACAGACGCTTAATTCCTGATGAATAATTGCAATCCCGTTATCGCGGGCCACGATCGGATTCGTAATCTGGACCGTTTTCCCGTTAATTCGGATTTCGCCGCCGTCCGCCTGATAGATTCCGCCGAGAATATTCAGGAGCGTCGATTTCCCAGCGCCGTTCTCTCCCATGAGGACATGAACCTCGCCAGCGACGCAGCTGAAATTAAACCCACGCAACGCGTGAATTCCGCCGAACCGCTTATCGATATTTATCATTTCTAAAACATCGCCATCTGCCATAATCGCTGCCTTTACGCTGAATCAAAATTCGAAACGATTCTTAGATCAGATAAATTTTGTTTTTTAAGAACAATCAGAGAAAGGCCGGGACATCCGCCTTCTCTGAGCGGATGCCCGGCAAAAAAACTTTTATCAGTCGAAGACGTAATCTTCAACGTTTTCAGCGTCGACCAGTTCAACCGGAATCAGAATATCGCGCTCTTCCAGCTCTTCGCCAGCGAGCACCTTCAGCATCATCTCAACCGAAGCGCGGCCGATCTTCCCGAAGGACTGCGCCGAAGTTGCCGTCTGCCATCCCTCCTTGATCAGCGCGATACTGTCGACCGAGCCGTCGATCCCGACGATCCCAATATCGCCAGCCTCTTTCCCAGCGCTCTTCGCCGCCGCGACGAACCCCTGTGCGCAGAGGTCGTTCCCGCCCCACGCGCCGGTAATATCCGGGTCCGCCTGAAGGAAATTGTCCATCGCAAACATCGCCTGATCGATCGAGGACGGCGAGTTCATCGTATTAACGACCTGGATATCGCGATATTTCCGAAGAACGTTATCGCGCCCGATGGAACGCTGTGAAACCGCGTAGGACATCCGGTTCTCGAAGATAATCATCTTGCCTTTATAGTCCATGTACTTCGCCAACGCTTCCATCGCGATCTCGCCTGCTTTGACGTTGTCCGACATGACGCTGAACGTCGCGTTTTCGAACCCGATAACAGCGCTGTCGACGACCGCGATCGGAATCCCGGCTTCGTTCGCCTGATCGATCAGCGGCGCGGAAGCGACATAGTCGACCGCCGCGATAAAAATTGCGTCATACTGATTCGTAATCAAGTCGGCGAACAGGTTCGCCTCCTTCTGCGCGTCGTTCGCGGCGTCGTACGTATCCAGCGTGTTCCCGGAAGCCACGACCGCCTCCTCCATGACCTCCTTCAGGTGCATGAACATCGGATTCCCCAGGAATTTGACGACCAGCGCCATTTTCTTACCTGTGACCGCCTCCTGAGCGCTGACCGAACGGACCGCGAACAGCCCAACCAGTATCGCGGCGATCAATAAAATACGGACAGCTTTCTTCATCTTTTATCTCCTTATTCTGAAAATGACGATTCCCCCTTTTTGAACCGTCTGTCCTCCAACGTTAAGACTTCGCTAAATACCCTCCGTCAATCGGAATAATCGCCCCGTTGATATACGACGAAGCGTCGGACGCCAGGAAGACGCAGAGCCCCTTCATGTCCTCCGGCGCGCCCCATCGTTTCGCCGGAATCCGCTTCGTAATCTCCTCGAAACGCGGATTGGCCGGATCCATCAGCGCCGCGTTCATCTCCGTCGCCATGTATCCCGGAGCGATCGCGTTGACGTTAATCCCGCGGCAGGCCCAATCGTTGCACAGCGTCTTCGTCAGCTGGTTGATCCCGCCTTTCCCGGCCGCGTACGCCGGAATCGTCGAGCCGCCGAAAAAAGCGTTCATCGACGATAAATTGATAATCTTCCCATACCCGACCTTCAGCATCTCACGCCCCGCCAGCTGGCAAAGATGAAATGGGGCGGTCAGGTTCACTTCAAGCACCTGATCCCAGTCTTCGATCGGAAACGCTTCGCTGGGATGCCTGCGCTGCATTCCGGCGGAATTGACAAGAATATCGATCCGCCCGCCCAAAAGCGTTAACGCTTCAAAAAAACCGCGCTCGCGATCGATCCGATCCGACAGGTCCATCCGCACGCCCTGACAGCAGAAACCGCGCTCCCGGAACTCAGCCGCAACCTCTTCAACCGATTCCCCACGCCCGGCGATGACAGCCTCGGCACCAGCTTCCATCAATCCTTCCGCCATGCTTTTTCCTAAGCCGCGCGTTCCTCCGGTTACGAATGCTTTTCGATTGTTCAAAGAAAAAAACTGCATTGAAAACCCTTCTCAACCCGAGAACCGATTCTTAAAGAAAGCTAACGTACCCCCTTTATATCATGAAAGAATCGAATTTCTCACAGGTTCAGCGTCATAAGCAAGTCACATCTTCGCCATGATTTTCGTCATAAACTTACAGAAGCCCAAAATAGTTTCATCTGTTTCAAGTTGTTTTCATCATGATTCAGAAATATTTCCAAACAGGAATTTATTCAGGCATCAACCGTTTCACAAAGCTGGAGCGCAGCCAAGGTCAAACCGGAGCGAATCGTCGATTCGCGCGCCGAGTTAGACTCAAAGCATTGAGACAGTCCCGCGACATCCCGTGAGACCTGACAATGGATATTTTCTGAACAGCGGATCGATCACGATTCCTTTTTCATCAGCTTATAAAAAAACGTCCCAACGCAAAGCAGCGCCACGCCGCCCGCCGTCGTCAAAGCCCGGACGCCTGAGCCCGCGAAATCGTCCGTCAGGTAGAGCCCGAAAAGAACCAGGAATACCGACAGCATCAAACACAAAATACCAACCAGCTTGAAAACCTGATCCCGCATCCGTTACCTCTCGTTCCAGCCCCGCAAATCCATACCCGCGCGCACCATTCGGCTATAGCTCCCGTCTAACGCGAGCAGCTCCTCATGCGTCCCCGCCTCGCACAGCTCGCCGCGCTCCAGAACGAGCAGGCGGTCCGCATTCCGGACCGTATTCAGCCGGTGCGCAATGACGACCGTCGTCTTCTCACGGCAGAGCTCCGTCAGCGCCTGCTGAATAAACGCTTCGTTATCCGGGTCGATACTCGCCGTCGCTTCGTCCAGAATAATAATCGGCGCGTCCTTGAGGATACAGCGCGCAATCGAGATGCGCTGCGCCTCGCCGCCGGAAAGACTCGCCCCGCCAGCGCCGATGACCGTCTCGAAGCCATAGGGAAGCTCCATAATGAAATCATAACAGCGCGCCTTTCGCGCTGCATCGATCACCTCAGCCTGCGTCGCGCCCGGCCGGCCCATCGCAATATTGTTATAAACCGTATCCTCAAAAAGATAGACCTTCTGAAAGACCATGCTGAGCATCCCCATCATCGACGCCAGCGGAACCGACTGGATATTCTTTCCACGAACGAGAATCTCGCCCTCGGAGACATCCCAGAACCGCGCCAGCAGGTTCGCGATCGTCGTCTTTCCGCTTCCGGAGCTGCCGACGAGCGCGATGAGCTGCCCCCTGTCCGCGGTAAAAGAAATATTTTTCAAAACAGCCTCATTCTCATACGCGAAAGAAACGCCGCGGAACTCGATTTCATGCGTCATGTCGGCCGCATCGTGTCCTGAGCTGGGAGGGAACTCAGCCGTGCCACTGTCGTCGATCTCCTTCTCAGCGAAAACCTCCTCGATCCGATCCAGGCTGTTCGTCATGATCGTCATCAGCGTCGCCTGATTGTACAGGTGTTTCAGCGGGGCAAAAAAGCTGAATAAAAAGAGAAGAACGCCGATAAAACTCGCCGCCGGCAGCGTTCCGAGCTGAGCCAGGTAAATACTGAGCGCCAGAATCGCGGTCATTCCCACCGCGTAAAGAATTTGAAGCGCGCGCTCGTATGGAACATACGACGCTTCGAAATCCAGGCTCGCGTCCCGGATCCCTCGAAAGCTCGCCTCGATATCCTTCGCTCCGCGCCCGGTCATACCGTAGCTCCGGATGACGCCGAAGCCCTCCGTATATTCCAGCACGGCCGAAGTCAGGTCCTCGATCGCCGCCTGCCGCCGGGACGATTTTTCGAACGCTACCTTCGTCAGGACCCGTCCGACAGCGACGGCAATCAGCACGGTCGCTAACGCCGCCAGGCCGATCCGGACGTCAATCGTAAAGAGAAAGACGGTCAGGATCACCTGTGAAAAGATATCGCCGACGATGCCCGCGATCGTCATCATGCTCTGTTCCTCGATAAAGACCATGTCCTGCGACAGAATGGTACTGATCCGTCCAATATTCCCGGCGCTGAAATACCCCATCGGAAGCCGGCGCAGGTGATTTCCGAATTCGATCCGTTTATCGCTGAAAACCTCGTATCCGGCGCCTGACTGAAGCCGATCTGTAAAATACTGGAGGAGCGACTGCGCCAGGAGGCAGCCTGACAGCACCAACGCCGCGATCAGCGTCATCCGCAGCGTCACCGTCCCGCCGACGACCGCAGGCAGCAGCACAATTGCGACCATGATCGGCGCGTTCATAAAGATCGACTTAAGGAACGCGATCGGGTAAGCGGCGCGGATTCGTCCCGCGTATTTTCCCGAAAAGCTGAGTATTCTGCGAACCATGGAAATCATAAGCCTTTTTCCTCCCGCTCCTTGAGAACCCAACCCGAAGCGCTTTCGGACAGGCTCCACAAATTCGCATAAACCGGGTCTGACGTGAGCAGATCGTCATGCTTCCCCGACGCGCGGATCCGTCCGTTTTCGAGAACGAGAATCTGATCCGCGTTCATGATCGATCGGAGCTTATGCGCGATGACGATAACCGTTTTTCCACGAATAATCGTGCGGATCGCTTCCGCGATTTTCCGTTCATTTTCCGGATCGACAAACGCAGTCGCCTCGTCCAGAATAATAATCGGCGCGTCTTTGAGAATCGCCCGCGCGAACGCGATCCGCTGTTTCTGCCCGCCGGAAAGCTTATTCCCCGCATCTCCAACGACCGTTTCATAGCCATTCTCGAGCTCCGAAATGAACTCTTCGCACTGCGCCTTTCGCGCCGCTTCCATCACCTCGTCGTCCGTCGCGTCCGGCCGTCCGACCCGAATATTTTCGAGAATCGTTTTATTGAAGAGGAAAATATCCTGCGACAGGTAAGCGATCTGAGCGCTGAGCGCGTCGCTCTGAAGCGTCCGGATCTCCTGTCCGCCGATAAAGATCTCGCCTTCGCTGACGTCATAGTAATGCGCAAGCAGCTTCGCAGCCGTACTCTTCCCGCTTCCGGAAGCGCCGACCAGCGCTGTCAGCCGCCCTTCCTCAGCGACAAACGAAACGCCCTTCAGAACTTCGGCGTCCTTATACGCGAACGTTACGTCTTTAAACTCGACGTCATGACGGCTCGATTCGAACGCCGCAGCGCCCGTTTTCAGCGCCGGATAGTCCATCGCTTTTTCAAGCGCCTGGAGCTTCATGTTGACGTTCGGAATCGCGCCGATAAACGACATCATCCGGATCAGGAGCGGACTGATCCCGAAGCTCAGGCACAAAATCAGGATATAATCTGCCGCGCTCAGCGTCCCTAAAAGAATCAGGAGAAGCCCGAACGGGAGAGAATAAAGCGTTATCGTCGAAAAAAGACCCCCATACAGCGCCATCCACGGCCAACAGACCCGATACCAGCCTAACGCGAAGTCCCGATAGCTCTTAACCCGGCTCTCATACTTTTCCCCGGATTCCCCCTCACGGTTGAATACGCGGACGACCTCCATTCCATTGACAAACTCGATAATCGTATTATTCAGTCGTTTCGTTGCAGCGAAATAACTTCCCATATTCTCCACGCCGACCGCGAACATCTGACCCGAAACGCTGATTCCCAGGCCCACGGTCAGGCAGGTCAACAGCATCAGCTGCCAATCGATCGCCGTCATGACCAGCAGGACGACGGCGACAACGATCAGATTCGCGAACCCTTCCGGAATCATATGCGCCAGGATGAGTTCGATCGCCTCGATATCGTCGGTAAACAGCTTTTTAATCGCACCGGTTCCAATATCCAGGATCTGGCCGAAGGGCTTCTCCTCCATCCGGTCCTTCAGGTAGAGCCGGATATTTTCAAGCGTCCGGAACGCGGCGCGATGGGAAAGCTGCAGGCCATAAGTATACGTCGACGCATACAGGATTTCGCAGCCCAAAACCGCCAGGATCAACGGGACCGACGCGCTCAGCGTCGGCGGCGCACCGGCCAGGAGCGCGGTAATCACCCGGTAAACCAGCAGGTACGGGATGACGCTCGCGACCGTCCCCAGCAGCATCAGCAGCCCGGCAAAAACTGTCGTCCGCTTATTGGCGCCCATATAACCGACGATCTTACCTAACGGCGTCGTTTTCTCGCGGCGCCGGCTCGAACTGTCGCCGTTCCGCGAAAGGAAATAAAAGCGGAGTCGCCTGACGCCCTCGTCGTTCAAGGGGTACAGCGATTGGACGCGTCCGCCAGCGAGATGGAGGACATGCGTACAGCAGGAAAGAATCAGCTCCGGATCATGCGTGATAATAATCGATAAATTGATCTGATCCCGGAGTTCCCTGAGCAATCGTCCGAACCGTTCCATTCCCAACCGATCCAGTCCGCTCGTCGGTTCATCGTAAAAGAGAATATCCTTCCCTGCGCAAAGCGCGGACGCAATCGCGACCCGCTGCTTCTGCCCGCCGGAAAGCGAAGCCGGATGACGCGATTTCAGTTCAGACAATCCCAACCCGTTCAGGATCCGGGAAACCTTTTCATCCGTCGCATCGGTATTCAACGTCAATTCGGCCGCAACGCTCTCGGAAAACAGCTGCCTGTTGACATCCTGCATGACCATAAAGCTTTTCCTGGCCCGGTCCTTCCGCGACAGGAAAACGCCGTTATATGAAACGCTCCCGTCGCTCGGGATCACGCCGCAAAGCGTCTCCGCCAGCGTGCTCTTCCCGCTGCCGTTGTCGCCGATAACGGCGATAATACTGTTCGGCGGCAGAGCGATCCGATCGACGTCCAGAATCCGGGCGTTCCCGCGGGCGCAGCTCAGATCGATGCCTTCCAGCGTCGGCTTATTTCCCGTCCAATCCTTTTCGGTCACCGTTTTATACGCCTCAAGGTCGGGCGAAAGTTGAATTCTTCGTAAATCGGTACAGCGCAGCCCAAGTTCGCCCAGTTCCGCGTCGGTAAACGCGCGCATCTCCTCAACCGGGATGCTCCGGACGATCTTTCCGTTCCGGATATAAACGAACCGGTCCGCGATATCCATCAGGTAATAAAGCCGGTGCTCCGAAATGATCATCGTTTTCCCGGCCGCCTTGATTTTCGACATGAGGTCATGAAGCCGGTGAATCGCTTTTTTATCCAGATTCGAAGACGGTTCGTCCATGACGTAAATCTTCGGATCCGCGGTATAGACCGATCCGCAGGCAATCTGCTGTTTCTCGCCGCCGGAAAGCTCAAAAATGTTCCGCCGCATCAACGGCTCCAGCTGCATTTCCCGGACGGCGGTCTGAATCCTTCGGCGAATCTCGCCGGGCTCCATCGCCAGATTTTCACACCCGAACGCCATCTCGCTTTCGGTTTCAATATTAAAAAACTGACTCTTCGGATTTTGAAAAATACTGCCGACGAACGCGGCGATCGACGATAGCGGCGTTTCATTCACGCAAATATCGTCGATGATCACACGTCCGCTCATCGTTCCTTCGTAATAATGCGGCGCGAGGCCGTTCGCCAGGCGCGTTATCGTCGTCTTTCCACAGCCGCTTTCGCCGCAAAGCACGACGACTTCGCCGTCGCCGATCTCCAGATCGATCGCGTCGACACCCTCGCCGGTTCCGGTTTCCCCGCCGTAATGAAAGCTGACGTTCTCAAATCGGATCATAAGAACGGCCCGTCCTTTCCGAAAATCATCGCGAAGACAACGATCCCGATCAGCAGCGCGATCACGACATAATCCGCCGCCGTCATCCGTACGGTCTCATAAGACGTCCTTTTCTTCTCGCTGTCCAGCCCGCGCGCCAGCGCCGTCGCCGTCATTTCCTCAATAACCGCGACGCAGCTGAACAGCAGCGGAATCAGGATATACTCGACCGTCTTCAGCGGCGCACGGACAATCGCGCCCGGCTCCAGCGAAATATTCCGGAAAGCCATCGCCTTGCGGATCCCGTTCCACTCATCCTGAACCGTCGGAATAAACCGGAGCAATACCGCGAAAGGGATCATCACCGACGCCGGCATATGCATCGCCTGCAGCGCGGACATCAGCTGATTAATCCGCGTCGTCCGCAGCAGCAGCGTCAGCGACAGAAGAATCGGCAGACTGAACAGGATCAGCGCAGCGATGCCCGTGACCAGCGAGACAAAAAAGGGATGACCCTTCCCCGAAGAAGTAACGCAAATTCGAAAGAAAATCAGGAAAGTCCAAAGACAAAAAAACTTCAGGCCATCCATTTTCTTCCCGCAAAGCGCTAAAATAGCGCATAAAAATGCGCCATAAAGATACTGTGGAGTCAAGCGAAAGCTATTCAAGACAACCGCGCTCCCTGCAAAAAAAATCAGGATTTTAACCCGCGGGTCGAGCTTCAATACAGCGCCGGAATCGTCGCCATAGATTTCAAAATCCATTTACACGATTCCCGCTTTTTCGAAGTGCTTCCGGATTAATTTCGTTGACAGCAATCCGCCGATCAGCCCGCCGAGGATCGCTAACCCGAGCGACACGAACCAGAAATATCCGGTCGGAGCGATCGAATTCAAAGCCGCGGCATGTTCGGCTCCGGAAAACTGCGCTGCAAGAGTCATGAAGCGCTCATGCTCAAGCGCAAGCATCAGAAATGGGCCGGCCATGTTCAGGTTGAAGAATACAAAAGAAAGCACGTACATTTTCCGCGAACGATAATTTCCCAACCTGAGCGTCAGCTCCGCAAGCAGCGCCGCGCCAATCGCGAAACAGAACGACGGGATGTAAGACGAAGCGGCGATTAACGCGAACAGTACGCCGATAATCAGCGCCGCGCCGAATTTCCGAACGCGCATCACGCACAGCATGTACACCGTTGCGCAGACAATACCTACCGTCAACGGCGAAATCAGGTATAGAATCGGGATCGTCCCGCCCACCATGACAACGATCAGCATAAGAACGAGATAGATCGCGCCGAACGCCCCAGCGAAAATCAGGTCCTTCGTGCGCATTTTCTTAGAATCAACCGGGCTTTGGGTATCCATATTCATCACAATCTCCTTATTTCAATATAGAATAATTTACGCTTATAAACTTACCGTCAACCGAGTTATCCAAACCTAACTCAAGCACAAATTCTACCACTATCTCCTGCGAGTGCGCAAGAAAGTCGCATACCAGAACGGTTTTCAAATTTTATTTGGGGGGGGCAGCCTCCGCAAGCGCGAATCGAGTCAAAACCCGCGATCAGGAAACTCTTTTCCTCGGAAGCCGAACTGAAAAACTATATTTATGACCAATATGATAGCAGATGAAATAATAATGCGGCCGCTGATCCTCGAGCTGCATGACGCCGCTGATCTTCAGGATCGGCGTATTTTCTTTTAACTTGAGCTTTTTCTGAACGTCCCTGTCGGCGAGCTCCGCCTCGATATGAACCTCCATGTCCTTCATCTTCAGGTTGTAATAATCTTCGTAAAGCTTATAGAGCGAAGTATCTTCGTAAAGGAGCGTATGTAAATTAGGGACGAGCTTCTGCGGAACGTATACGATTTCAAGCGCCATCGGATCGCCGTCCGCCTTCCGAACGCGGCAGACCCGATAAACTTTCTCGTCCGAGACAAGATCCAGCTTCTCGCCGATCTCCGCGTCGTAATCGGAAAGAATTTCGATCGAAAGGATTTCCGATGACGGGACCTTTCCGATTTTTATCATCTGTTCTGTGAAGCTTTCCTGACTCGCTAACGAATAATCGGCGATCTTCGACGTTACGTAAGTCCCCGCCCCTGCCCGCCGTGAAATCAGCCCGTCATTTTCGAGCTTCTGAAGCGCCTTCCGGATTGAATCGCGACTGACGTTGTACTGCTCCTTCAGGACGTTTTCCGGCTGGATTCTTCCGCCGGGCTTCAGGACATTCGACTTTATCTTTTCATAAATATCGTTGTATATCTTCATATAAATAAAGTCGTTTTTGTCAACCGTCATTGCCTCAATCCCCAATCCTGATCGAACGAAACGTTCCCGGTAATAAAAAAAAGAACGCGGCCTGCTTTTCCGCGCCTGTCCGATCGGAGCGGAAAGCTGAAAACCGCGTTCATTATAACCTGTTCTGTCCGAAGTTCGCCGAAACTAATACTTCAGGAACGAGAGGACCGCCTCCTGCGCGGCCTTTTCGACCATTTTATCAATCGACGTCCCAATCACGAGAATATTCACCTTCGTATCCTTGAACGCCTTGAAATTCGTAATATTGATCCCACCCTCAGCAAGCGTCGGGACCTGAACGGCTTCGACCAGCGCGTTCAGCCTCTCCTTAATCATCGGATGGATCTCGCCAGCCTGAACCCCCTCGTAGCTCATCCCGGTCATCAGGCCAATCATATCGGTACCGATACTCTCCATCTGCTTAGCGGTCCGGTAAACGTCATCCGGCGTGTCCGCCGGAAGCCCGAACGTATGCAGATCGGTTGTCATCCCGATATAAGCGTCGACCAGAAGCCCGTAGCGATGCGCCGTTTCAACGATCGCTTCAAGGTCCCTGAGCGAGGATTTATGCGTATGCAGCCCGTCGGCGCCGGCAAGCGCCATCATCGTAAAATCCTCATCCCGCAGCGGCATCGGAACGATCTCGGTAAAACCGCCGGGAATTCCGACCGTAATATAGACGTCGTCCGGAACGACGGAACGAACCCCGCGCGTAACCTCGGCCATCTGCGCAACCGTAATTTCATAGCGAATCTGCTCGGCAGCATGCATCGTCGTCACGCCCTTATGACCGCGCGCCAACGCAACCGCAGGGTGATTCGGCTCGACCATTTTCACGCCAACGTCGCAAACCGCCTTTGCCAGCCGGCTGTCGTCGCCGGTGATCCCCGTGCTCAGGATCGTATGCCCACCGCCAAGCTCCAGCGCGGCATGAACCTTCGCAATTCCTTTTTTCATCCTCAGCTGCATATCGTTTGTTATCATGATTTTATTCCTCCGAAAAAATTTTTCGATCTTACGCCGGACGGACAACCTACAATTCCGCCGGCTTCCTGTCCGACAGTTTATTCGCCAGAATCGTCAGAACGCAGGCGACCAGCAGCGCCGCCAGCATCGCCAGAGCAAAATAGAGCCCCTTTCCCTCGTTCGCCATCGTCGGCGCCAGAATCGACGGGACGTACGCGATGCCTTTGACGTCGAAAAGCCCGACCAGCGCGCCCGAGACCGTCGCCGCGATCAGCGCGGAAGCGAATACCTTCCGGCTGGAGAACATGAACGGATACGCCGCCTCGACAAACGTCCCAAAGCCCATGTTAATCAGGAACCCGGTCAATGCAACCGCCCGGTCGCCCTTTTCCTTCGGCGCGATCATGTTCGCCAACGTAATCCCCGCCGAAACCATGACCAGCCCGGTCATATCGATCGCTCCGAGGAAGCTATATCCCGTCGCTTCCATCTCCAGAAGAACGATCGGCAATATTGCGGCATGGTAAACGCCGCCAATAATCGCCGGCCAGATCAGCAATCCCGCCAACGCCCCCGCAAGCATCGGGTTGAACGCCAGCGCCGACTCGATAACCGTCTTAATCCCGTTCCCAAGCCATAAAGCCACCGGCGCAATCAGGTACATCCCGATCAACCCTGCCGCCAGCCCGCCAAGCCCGCCGGCGGCGATATTCGCGGTCGTCCCGGGAAATTTCCAGTGGAGACATTGCAGAATGATATAGTAAGAAAAGACGCCCGCAAGGATTCCGCTCGCCAGTCCGCCGATAATTCCCCCTTCGACCGATAGCGTTCCAGCGACGATCCCGGCGACAATCCCGACTTCGTCAAGCCCCGAAACCTGCTTCGCGGCGATCGCGGCGATCAGGACCGGCAGCGCGCCAATCAGAATATTAAACGCGTTTTCGAGCGGCGCTAAAAACGGAACCTTGCTCAGCGCAAGACAGAGCGCCATCGCAATAAATCCGGGAAGCGAAGCCATCATGATCCCGCGGAAATTAATCCGCTTCCAGATATTGTCCCCAGCCGCGGACGATGCCGCCGCCGAACCGATAATCGGCATGTATTTCAAGTTCCATTCGCTCGCCAGCGCGGAGACGAACGCGACCGCCCGCGTCCGGTTCGTCGTCCCGGTCGTCCCGGACGCGGAAATCACCCGCGCGCCCAGCTTCTGCGCATTGGCTACTGAAGTCCCCCCGGTCCCAACGACGGGAAGCCCCTTTCGGGCGGCGGCGGCGATCGATTCCCGATTGACCCCGGTCGGATCGCAGCTCATCACGATCAGCCCGTCGATTTCCCCGGCGTCGATCTTCGCCGCCAGCTCTGAATCGAGCCGTTTCGCGTCCTGATTAATCTCCGCCAGCGTTTTCTCTTCGCCGGGCTCGATCGCCGCGCCGCTCAGCGTATACAGTTTCGCCTTCGCGTCCATCGCGATCCCGTCCATGCTTTTATCCGTACCGATAAACAAAACACAGACAATTTCCATGCCCGCCGATCGAGCCTGCGTCATAATCTCGGAAAACATCCGCTGTGGGTCGTTTCCGCCCTGCGAATATAAGTTTCCACCACTGCTGCCAAGAACTGCTACGGTTTTTCCCATTCTTTTCTCCCTTTTCATCCCTTTCCAAATAGAATCCTTGATTCCATATGCTATCACAATTATACGTACATTTCAAGAAGCAAACTGTCATATTTGTATGATGACATTCGTCCATTCGAGGCGGGCGTCCTTCAATCCGGTCCTCCGGAGCGGCGCGGTCCGGAAAGCGTCCGCACCGACCGATAAATATATTACATTCGGCATACAAAACTCGTGATTTTTGACGATCAGTCATATTGTCAAACAACCTCAAAAAGGTTAAACTAAATACAGTAACCACAGGAAGGTTAGCCGGTTATATTGAGACGCCTCCGTTTCGAATGGTCCCCGCGCGGAGTAATATAAGAAGGAGAGTAATTATGAGTGATCGAATGACGTGTATGCCGTTTGCACAATTATTGGATTGGGTTTTTACCGAATATGAAACCCGAAAAACCGTTTTCGGACAGCACCGCTTCTTCAAGGCCTCCGAAAAGCCAGGGCTGACGATCTTCGGACGAATGCTTGAAACGCCGCTGGGGCCGGCCGCCGGACCGCATACGCAGCTGTCGCAGAACATCGTCGCCGCATACGTTTCCGGCAGCCGTTTTTTCGAAGTCAAAACCGTGCAGATTATCGACGGTGAGGACCTCCCGGTCAGCAAGCCTTGCATCAACGCCCATGACGAAGGGTACAATGTCGAATGGTCTACAGAACTGACCGTTCCCAACGCGATGCACGAATACATCAACGCCTGGGTCCTGCTTCACCTGCTTGCGATTGAACTCGATCTGGGCTCTCCCAACGGCTTCCAGTTTAACATGAGCGTCGGCTACGACCTCGCCGGGATTCAATCCGAAAAAATTAATACGTTTATCGACACGATGATGGACGCGTCAGGCAGCGACGCGTTCCAAACCGCGATCGACACAGCGATAAAATTTCTCCCACGCCTTAAAAAAGTTACGGAAGCGGATATTCGCGCGATTCCTGCGAAAATCTGCAACTCGGCGACGCTGTCGACGCTGCATGGCTGCCCGCCGATCGAAATCGAACGCATCGCAACCTACCTGATCGAGGAAAAAGGGCTGCATACATTTATCAAATGCAACCCGACGCTGCTCGGGTATAAATTCGCGCGGGAAACCCTCGATAAAATGGGCTACGATTATATTCAGTTCGGAACGCACCATTTCGAGCACGATCTCCAATGGGTCGACGCGATTCCAATGATGCAGCGACTGATCGAAAGGTCCGCCGCGAAGGATCTTGAATTCGGCGTTAAGATCACAAACACCTTCCCAGTCGAAATCAAGGCCGGCGAATTGCCTGGGAACGAAATGTACATGTCCGGCCGGGCGCTCTACGCGCTCTCCATTTCGTTAGCCGCGAAGCTGTCGACCGAATTCGGCGGAAAGCTCCGGATCTCCTATTCCGGCGGAATCGACCGGTTCAATATCGAGAAAGTCGTCAGCTGCGGAATCTGGCCGGTGACAATCGCGACGACGATGCTGAAGCCCGGCGGGTACCAGCGCGCGATCCAGCTCGCCGAGCTCTCTTCCGCCGCCGTCAAAACGCCGTTTACGAAAATCAACGTCGACGCGCTGAACGCGTTAGCCGCAGCCGTTCCGGCGGACAGGAACTATCGGAAATCGATCAAGATGCCCCCCTCCCGGAAGAACGGAAAGAAAGTTCCGCTGATCGATTGTTTTGTCGCCGGATGTCAGGAGGGCTGCCCGATTCATCAGGATATTCCAACGTATATCCGCCTGAACGGGGAAGGAAAATTCGTCGATTCGCTCCGCGTGATCCTGGATCGCAACGCGCTCCCGTTTATTACCGGGACGATCTGCGCGCACCCCTGTATGAGCAATTGCGTCCGCACCGTATACGAATCGTCGATCGAAATCCGCGCGACAAAACTGAACTCCGCGGAAAAGGCCTTCGAAGAAGTTCTCGCCGAACTGAAGCCAACCGGGACTTCAAATAAACGTGTCGCCGTCGTCGGCGGCGGCCCGGGCGGAATCGCGGCCGCGTTTTATCTCGCGCGCGCCGGCGCCGCGGTCACGCTGTACGAAAAAACCGACGTCCTCGGCGGCATCGTGCATCACGTTATCCCGAACTTCCGAATCGGCGCGGACGTCATTCAGAAAGACGTCGCCTTCATCGAGAAACTGGGCGTCAGGATCGAAACCGGGCGGGAAATTACCGACGTAGCGGCGTTGAAAGCCGAAGGATTCGACGCGGTCGTCCTCGCCCTCGGGGCCTCGGCGCTCAGCTATATTCAAGTCGACGGGATCGCCGTCCGGAACGCGATCGAATTCCTTGAAGAATTCAACCGGACGAACGCTCAGGTCGATCTGGGAAAGAAAGTCGTCGTGATCGGCGGCGGCAATACCGCCATGGATACCGCCCGGGCGGCGAAGCGGACCGTTGGCGTAGAGGAGGTCTCGCTCGTCTATCGCCGAACGATGCGGTACATGCCCGCCGACGAAGAAGAGCTTCGCTACGCGCTCGAAGACGGCGTAGCCTTCAAGGAGCTCCTGTCGCCGGTCAAATGGGAAAACGGCGAACTTCACTGCCGCCAGCTGGAACTCGGCGAGCCGGACGCGTCCGGGCGGCGCGGCTTCGTCGACACCGGGGAAACCGTCACGATCCCCTGCGACAGCGTCATCGCCGCCATCGGCGAAAAGGTCCCGGCGAAGTTCTACGAAGCGAACGGGATCGCGCTGAGCGACCGCGGTATTCCAACCCTGAGCCCCGCTTATGAAACGTCGGTGGAAGGCGTTTATCTCTGCGGCGACGGAAGAATCGGCCCGGCGACGATCGTCCAGGCCGAAGCCGACGCAATCGTCGTTTCCAACGCAATCTTAGGGATCCGCGAACAAAGGTTCAGGCCAGTCCCGGATCAGCTTTCAAATATCTATTCAAAACGCGGAATTTTGAATCACCCGTCGGTGAAAGTTCATGAACAGAACCGCTGTCTGTCCTGTTCGACGATCTGTGAAATCTGTACCGAAGTCTGTCCGAATCGTGCGAACGTCGCGGTCACGGTTCCCGGGATCGACATGCCGCAGATTATCCACGTCGATTACATGTGCAACGAGTGCGGCAACTGCGAAACGTTCTGCCCATGGACCAGCGCGCCGTACAAAGATAAATTAACGCTGTTCGCAACCGAAGCCGATTTCGAAGACAGCGCCAACAACGGCTTTCTCGTCCTGGATCGCGACGCGCTCCGCTATAAAGTCCGGCTCCTCGGGCGCGTCTTCGAGACGAGCGGGAAAGAATCCGATCCCGCGCTGCCGCGCGACGTTCGCGACACATTCAACGCCCTCGTCGCCGATTATGCGTGGATGATCCCGTAATAACTCGCAACGCTGATGCGGCGTCCGATCGTTCCGAACCGGACAATCCGTGAACCGGGAAGGTCGGACGCCGTTAACGGAAACGCGAAATCATCCTTCGCTTCAGTCAAACTCGGCGCCGGGGAAAATCGAAAACCCTGACGCCGTTTTCATTTCCGCTCTTGTTGTTTTTCCGTTGTCTCCGAAACCAGCGATTGTTCGATAAAAGCGTTAATCGCGGTATAAACGGGATTCTCCTGATGCGGAACGCAGTCCTGAACCCAGCTCCACCAGAAAAAACCGCCGGCGAAGCGGTCGCTCAATCGTTCCATACCGTAGTAAGCCTTCGCCATCGTGATTTTACTTTCGACCGTCGCGTCCTGCGCCGTATTTCCGCATTCGCCAATCCCAATTGCTGCGTCGGGGAATTCGCGTTCAAGCGAGCGAAAAACCTGCTCCCAATCCGGAAGGCAGCCGTTGTTATCGTCCTCGTAATAACTGATAAAAGCGTAATCGACGTTCCCGCTTAATCGCGCCGGAAGATATCGGGCCAACCACGCGAACAGGTCCTGATCGGCGGGATCGGCGTAATAAAGCGTCAGCGCGGTTTTCCCGCCGCGCGATTTTATATAATCGTTCGCCGCGAGCGTTTTCGCGATGATCAGTTCCGGATCCTGACGAATCCACGCCACGCCGTTTATTTCATTTCCGATTTCCCAGATATCAACATAAGGAGCCAGAATCTCGTAAGCCGCTCGAAACCGCTCAACGTAAGATTCAGCGTCCGGATATCCGCGCATGTAATACGAATCGACCGGCTCCGCCATGACGGTCGCGACGGCGGAAACCGCGGCGAACAGTTCACGGTATTCATCCATCGATATGTCATCCGCCATAACGATCCGCACCGTCGGTTTAACCGGCATCGACCGCAGCGCATCTGTAATCGCGTCCGGCTCAATCTCACCGTACCATAAATCGTCGACCGTAACGCCGAATATCCGCTCTGCCGGCGCTGCGCTTGTCGGGCTTGCCGCCGCGGCGGCCCGGTTCAATCCGGTCATCAGGATAAAAAGTCCGACGGAAGATAAAATTCGAAGGATCCATGACGAAAAACGTTTCAGCATGGCTCCATTTTAACGAAAATTGTGAAGATTTTATCCTAGAATGCTATAATCATTCCATCATGAACAAGACCAGCGTCACCGTTTTCAGCACCGAATCCGGACGGCACTGTCCGAATTGCGGCATGCCGGTATCCGAATGCGCCTGTAAACCCGCGGGCGCGAATTCGCCGCAATGGAAAGACGACGTGATCCGTGTCCGCCGTGAAAAACAGGGGCGGAACGGAAAAGAAGTTACAACCGTCCGCAACTTCCCCGGAACAACGGACGAGCTCCGACGACACGCGACCGCGCTGAAGAAGGCGCTCGGGACCGGCGGAAGCGAGAAAAACGGAACGCTCGAAATCCAGGGCGATCACGTCGATCGCGTTATCGCTTATTTCAAAAATATCAACATGAAAATCAAAAAAGACGGAGGATAAACGACCCGCATGGCGCAGGATCCGAACAAAGTTATTTACTCGATGATCGGGGTTTCAAAAACCTATGGTCAGAAATATGTCTTAAAAGATATTTACTTGTCCTACTTTTACGGCGCGAAAATCGGCGTCCTCGGGCTGAACGGGGCGGGGAAATCGTCGCTGTTAAAGATTCTCGCCGGCGTCGATAAAGACTTTATCGGCGAAACGATCCTTTCTCCGGGCTTCACGATCGGTTACCTTGAACAGGAGCCGCTCGTCGACAGCCGGAAAACCGTCCGCGAGGTCGTCGAAGAAGGCGTTCAGGACGCGATCGACCTCCTCAAGGAATTTGAAGAGGTCAGCGCGAAATTCGCCGAGCCAATGAGCGACGGGGAAATGGATAAGCTGATCGCGCGACAGGGCAGAATTCAGGAGAAAATCGACGCGCTGGACGCCTGGGATATCGACGCCCGCCTGGAAATGGCGATGGACGCGCTGCGCTGCCCTCCCGGCGATACGAACGTTTCCGTCCTCTCCGGCGGCGAAAAACGCCGTGTCGCGTTATGCCGGCTGTTATTGAAACGACCGGATATTCTCCTCCTCGACGAACCGACGAATCATCTTGACGCGGAAGCGGTCGCCTGGCTCGAACGCCATCTCCAGCAGTATCCCGGAACGGTAATCGCCGTGACGCATGATCGCTACTTCCTTGATCATGTCGCGGGCTGGATTCTCGAACTCGACCGCGGTCAGGGAATCCCCTATCAGGGAAACTATTCGTCATGGCTGGAACAGAAGAAATCGCGCCTTTCGCTCGAAGAAAAGGGCGAATCCCAGCGTCAGCGTACGCTCGAACGCGAACTGGAATGGATCCGAATGTCGCCGAAGGGGCAGCACAGCAAATCCAAAGCGCGCATTGCCGCCTATGAAAAGCTTCTCAGCGAGGATACGGTCAAACGTGCCGAGGAGCTGCAGCTGTTTATTCCGCCGGGGCCGCGACTGGGGAACCTGGTGATCGAGATGAGCGACGTGCGAAAGGTCTACGGCGATCGGATTATTTTAGATAACGTGACCTTCAGCCTTCCGCCCGGCGGCGTCATCGGGATCATCGGGCCAAACGGCGCGGGGAAGACAACGCTTTTCCGCTTGATCGTCGGCGAAGAGAAGCCCGACGGCGGAACGATCCGAATCGGGGAAAGCGTGAAGCTCGGCTATATGAACCAGAGCCGTGACAGCCTCGATCCGGAGAAAAATATCTGGGAAGTTATTTCCGGCGGCGCGGACGAAATCCGGATCGGAGATCGAAAAATCAACTCGCGCGCCTACGTATCGCGCTTTAACTTTAACGGAACCGATCAGCAGAAAAAAGTCGGAACGCTCTCCGGCGGAGAACGGAACCGCGTCCAGCTGGCGCGGACGCTGACCGCGGAAGCGAACGTCCTCCTCCTCGATGAACCGACGAACGATCTCGACGTCAACACCATCCGCGCGCTCGAAGAAGGGCTGGAAAATTTCGCCGGCTGCGCGCTGGTTATTTCACATGACCGCTGGTTCCTTGACCGGATCGCAACGCATATCCTCGCGTTTGAAGACGACAGTTCGGTCCTCTTTTTTGACGGGAACTACACGCAATATGAGGCCGATCGCAAAGCGCGGCTCGGCATTGCCGCGGACACGCCGCATCGGATCAAGTACCGTTCGCTGACGAGAATCTAAGACGGGCTGTTAAAAACCCATACCGCCGCGAAGTTCATGCGGCGGTATGCAAAGCCAAGGCTCCGAATCCAGACGGTATCCGGATTCGGAGCCATATTATTACTCCCAGTTCGTGAAACTCAGCGCCATGGAAAAATTCGCAGGATATACTTCCGACTGAATATTCCATTCTGAATCCGAATAGATCACCTCAAACGATGGTTCCGTCAGCATCAGATTGATACTTCCAAGCTTTGTATACGGATAGAGGCCCAATTCGTCATAAACGAAAAGGCTTTCAAAACGAGCCTCCTTTGCAGCGTCGTCCATCAGTTCAGATGAACCGCCTTCAGGATATTGCGGATACCCTTCGCATCCCATCGCCCGCATAGACCCATTATAGGAAAACGATTCGCATTTGCTATTTTGAGATATATACTCATTTACATATTCAGCTATCTCTGTCATACCGAATTCAACCCGGTTATAACTGAGATGAACCCGATCCACAGCGACGGAAACAGAGCTGTTCGTCCGGATTAAAGGAAGCTGAAAATCCGATTGAGCGGACAACTGCACCGCAGAGATCGGTTCCATGTCCTTGAAAAAGGCGATAGAAAACGGATACTGATCAGGAAACACCTCATCAAAATAAACGTCTTTTTCGCGGAGAACCGAAACCGATTTCGTCAATTCCCCAAAATGAACAATAAGTCCTGATAACTCCGCGTCGTCAGGGATCACCACATCGCTGAACTCAAAAGATACCTTCGGCGAAACGCATTCATCATCCAGATCCGCTTCCGCCAGATTTTCATCTATGAAAGAAACCTCGCAGGGAAGCCCGGCGTCCATTGAAGGATCAGCTTGAGAAAATATAAACCTGAGATTTTTCCCGGCCGAATCATATTCGAACGAATCCAGCTTAAAGCCCGCCTCTCGGTCAACCTCATAGGTCAGTTCCGGAATATCTTCCGCGAAAACAGGCGCAGTTATCAACACAGCGAGCATAGCGAGCATAGCGAACGCAATGACCAAAAAGTTGCAAATCCATTTCATTGTAATCACCTTCCTTTCTTTCATCTGATAAATAGTTCCAAATCAAATTCCGGATTTTACTTTAAACTATTACCATTATTGAGGTCAGTATATCATATGAATATGGGCACCCTGTAATACATATATCATTTTTTTTGGTTACATACATCCGTATTCAATCTGGCTTTAAATCCCACTTCCCCTCTCGCAGTGACATTCCGCCGGATAAAAAATGACAATCAGTTTCGCGCGGGAACGGCGAAGAATGATACAATTGCCATGCTTGTAAACGTTTACAAGGCCGCTGTTAACCTATTCAGCCAATCAAAGGAGCTATTTTTCTCATGAAGAAAATCAAGATCGGAATCATCGGCGCAGGGCGCATCGGACGCGTCCACGCCAACGCCTTAACCAACAGCATCCCGCAGGCAGAAGTCGTCGCCATTTCGGATACGTTCGTCGCCGCCGCTGAAAAAGCCGCCGCCGACTTCGGCATCCCGCATTTCTACGCCGACTATCAGGAAATCCTGAAAAACCCCGAAATCGACGCGGTTCTCGTCTGTTCCCCGACGAATACTCACGCGCAGATCACGATCGAAGCCGCCAACGCCGGGAAGCATGTCTTCTGTGAAAAGCCGGTCGACCTGAAAATCGAACGCATCCTCGAGGCGAAAGCCGCCGCCGAAAAAGCCGGGATCAAGCTCCAGATCGGCTTTAACCGCCGTTTTGATCATAACTTCAGCCGGATCAGCCAGCTGGCGCGCGCCGGGGCGCTGGGCGAGCTTCAGATCCTGCGGATTACCTCGCGCGATCCGGAACCGCCGTCCGCTGAGTACGCGAAAAATTCCGGCGGGATGTTCCTTGATATGACGATTCATGACTTCGATATGGCCTATTTTCTCGCGAATTCCGAAGTCGAAGAGGTTTTCGCCGCGACCGCCGTCACCGTCGACCCCGCGATCGGCGCCGCCGGCGATATCGACACGGCCGTGATCACGCTCCGCTTCGCCAACGGCGCGATCGGCGTCATCGATAACTGCCGCAAGGCAGCGTACGGTTACGACCAGCGCGTCGAATACTTCGGGACGAAAGGCGCCGCCGTCGCTGAAAACGACCGCGAAACGAACGTCAGCGTCGCCACCGCCGAATCGGTCAGCAGCGATAAACCGCTGTATTTCTTCCTCGAACGGTACATGCAGTCGTTCCGGGAAGAGCTCTGCCAGTTTATCGACGCGATTGAAAATGACAAGCCGGTGCCGGTGAATATCGACGACGGACTGCGTCCGATCCGGATCGCAATCGCCGCGAAAAAATCGTCGCTCGAGAACCGTCCCGTTCGCCTGAGCGAAATCGAATAGCTCATTGCCGCAAAACCGCATAAAGACAACAACGGAGGAACCATTATGAATCGCAGCCTTATCCCCGCCCGCCCGTTCGCGGACGGATACAACGAAATCGTACGGCGCGGCGGAAGCCCGGACATGCTGATGGATTTCGGAATTATCCGGCTGAAAACCGGACAGGTCTATCAGAATAACGAACCGCTCGAACGCGTCCTCCTCCTGGTCCAGGGAGCGGTCGCCCTCGAATTCGCAGGCCAGGAGAAAACGATCGACCGAGCCAACTGCTTTGACAGCGCTCCCTGGGTGCTGAGTCTTCCCGCTGGCGAACCCGTCAGGATCACCTCGCTCCGCGACGATACCGAATTCACGTACAACGCGACCGAAAACGAACGCGCGTTTCCGCCGCGCCTCTACGCGCCGGAAGAAACTCCCGATGAATATCGGGGCGCGGGAACGATGAAAGAAACGTCTACGCGAATCGTTCGCACGACGTTCAACTACACGAACGCACCTCATTCCAACTTCGTCATCGGCGAAGTCGTCGGCTTCCCCGGAAAATGGAGCAGCTACCCGCCACATCATCATCCGCAGCCGGAAATTTACTACTATAAAACGATGCCCGAGGGCGGGCGCGCGTACGCCGAGCTCGGCGACGACGCCTATAAGCTCCGCGGCGATGATACGCTCCTGATTACCGAAGGATTGACCCATTCGCACGTAACCTACCCGGGGTATGCGCTCTGGTACCTCTGGATCATCCGACATCTCGACGGCGCGCCATATATTACCCCGATCTTCGTACCCGAATTCAAGTGGGTCGAAGCTCCGGACGCGATCATCTGGCCCGATAAAGCGGAGGAATAAAATGACCCAACGAACTCGATTAACCATGGCGCAGGCGCTCGTCCGCTTCCTGGACCGCCAGTACATCTCGTTCGACGGGAAAGAGGAAAAATTCGTCGACGCCATGTTCGGGATCTTCGGGCATGGCTGCGTCGTCGGCGTCGGTCAGGCGCTCGAACAGGGCGGACACGGGATCCGCTTCCTGCAAGGGCATAACGAACAGGGAATGGCACACGCTGCGATCGGATACGCGAAACAGCTCAACCGCCGAAAAATTATCCCGTGCCTGTCGTCGATCGGGCCCGGCGCGATGAACATGGTTACCGCCTGCGGAACCGCAACCGCGAATCGGATCCCGCTCCTCGTCCTCCCCGGCGATACCTTCGCGACGCGCCAGCCGGACCCCGTCCTCCAGCAGGTTGAACATCCGAATTCGTTCGCAACGACGTCGAACGACGCCTTCCGCGCCGTCTGCAAGTACTGGGATCGGGTCGACCGTCCGGAACAGCTCATGACGGCAATGATTAACGCGATGCGCGTTCTGACCGACCCCGCCGACACCGGCGCTGTCTGCGTTGCGCTTCCGCAGGACGTCGAAGGCGAAGCGTACGACTACCCTGAATACTTCTTTGAAAAGCGCGTCTGGTATCTCGACCGGCGGCCGATTTCCGCGGCGCAGCTGGACCGCGCCGTCGCGTTGATTCGATCCGCGAAAAAACCGCTGCTGATCTGCGGCGGCGGGGTCCGCTACGCTGAAGCCGGCGACGCGTTAATTCGCTTCGCCGAAGCGCTGAACGTTCCGATCGCGGAAACGCAGGCCGGAAAATCCGTCGTACCCTGGGACCATCCGCTGAACGTCGGCGGTCTCGGCGTAACCGGCGGGAAAGCCGCGAACGTCCTCGCGAAAGACGCCGACCTGATCCTCGCGGTCGGGACGCGGCTGACTGATTTCACGACGGCGTCGAAATCCGCCTTTAAGAACCCTGACGCGCGGCTGCTCTCGATCAACGTCTGCCCGTTTGACGCGTTCAAAATGGACGCTGCCGCAATCATCGCCGACGCGCGCGAAGCTTTAACAGCGCTGACCGCGTCGCTCAGCGCGACTGGATACCGTTCCGGCTATCAAGGCGAAATCGCGGCGGCGCGGGACGAATGGAACGCGATCGTCGACGATTTCTATGCGCAGCCGGATACAGCCGCCGGGATGAGCCAGACGCGCGCGTTAGGCCTGATCAATTCACACATGAAACCCGCCGATATCGCGGTCGGCTCCGCCGGATCGCTCCCCGGCGACATGCAGCGGCTCTTCCGCCCGGGGAACCGTGACACCTACCACATGGAGTACGGCTATTCCTGCATGGGCTATGAAGTCAACGCCGCCGTCGGGGTCAAAATGGCCCAACCTGAAAGCGAAGTTTACGCGTTTCTCGGAGACGGCTCGTTCATCATGTCGCACAGCGAGCTGTATACCGCCGTTCAGGAGGGGTTAAAAGTCAACTTCATGGTCTTCGATAACGCCGGATGGGGCTGTATCGAGAACCTCCAGAACAGCCAGGGAACAAAAACCTTCGGGACCGTTTTCAAAGCGCGAAGCGAGACGACCGGCCGCCTCGACGGCGGGCCGCTTCCGATCGATTTCGCCAGGATCGCCGAGGGCTACGGACTGAAAGCCTACCGCGCCGCGACGAGCGCGGAGCTCGAAGCCGCGCTGAACGACGCGGAGACCCAAACCACTCCCTGTCTCTTCGATATCAAGGTCCGTCCGGGAACGATGACCCCCGGCTTCGAAAGCTGGTGGCGCGTTGGTACGGCGGAGGTTTCGACCGATCCAAACGTTCAATCGGCTTATGAAACCATGCGCAGGAAAATCAAGCTCGCCCGGGATTATTAGAGCCGGGAATGAATAAAAACGCGGAGAAAATTAAAATGTTATCGACTGAAAAAGTTCGCTTGGGAATCGCCCCTATCGGATGGACGAATGACGACATGCCCGATCTGGGCGCGGAAAACACGTTTGAACAGTGCGTCAGCGAAATGGCGCTCGCCGGCTTTGAAGGCTGCGAAATCGGGAATAAATACCCGAAAGACTGGGAAACACTGAAACATAAACTCGACGTCCGCAAGCTGCAAATCTGCAACGCCTGGTTCTCAACGCTCTTCACCTCCCGCCCCTGGGAGGAAACGATCGCAGCGTTCATCGAGCACCGCGACAAGCTTCATTATCTCGGCGCGAAAGTTATCGGCATCTCGGAGCAGGGCAATTCAATTCAGGGAAAGCCAGTCCCGATCTTAGAGAATAAACCGGTCTACAGCGCGGAGGAATGGGACGTCGTCTGCCGCGGGTTCAACGAATTAGGAAAGCTGGCGAAGGAAAAAGGCATGTTCCTGACCGTCCATCATCACATGGGAACCGGCGTCCAGACCGCGGAAGAAATTGATTACCTGATGGATCATACCGATCCGGAGCTCGTCTACCTGCTCTTCGATTCAGGGCATCTCAGCTTCGCCGGGATTGATCCGCTCCCTGTCCTGAAAAAGTATATTCACCGGACCAAACATGTCCATCTGAAGGACCTGCGCTCAAAGGTCTGGGAAAGCGTCAAGGCTCAGAAGATGAGCTTCCTCGACGCGGTCCGCGCCGGCGTCTTTACCGTTCCCGGCGATGGCGACGTTAATTTCCTGCCCATCTTCGATGAACTGGCGAAAGCCGACTATCGCGGCTGGGTCGTCGTCGAAGCGGAACAGGATCCCGCCAAGGCCAACCCGTTTGAATATGCGCTGATCGCGCGCGAGTATATTCGCAAAACCGCTAAAATATAAATAATAGAAGCAGCTACGGAAAATAAGGAGAAAATTCATCATGGTAAAAGTTGGTGTAGCCGGGTACGGCGTCATCGGTCAGCGTCTGGCTGACGGCGTCGCGCTCCAGAAAGACATGCAGCTTGTCGGCGTCGCCGATGTCGCCCCGACCCTCGCGATCCGCGCGCTGAAAGAAAAAGGCATGCCGTACGACCTGTATCTCGCGATTCCGGATCATCGCGCCCGGTTCGACGAACTCGGAATCCCCGTCAGCGGGACGCTCGAAGACCTGATTCAGAAATGCGATATCATCCTCGACGCGACGAACGCCGGGGTCGGCGCGAAAAATAAACAGCTTTACGAGAAATACGGAAAGAAAGCCGTCTTCCAGGGCGGCGAAAAAAACAGCGTCGCCGACGTCTTCTTCCATGGGTACGCTAACTTTGAAAAGGGCGTCGGAAAGCAGTTCCTGAAATTGACCTCCTGCAACACGACCGGTCTGATCCGCGCCGTGGACGCGCTCGACCGCGATTACGGCGTTGAAAAAGTCGCAATTACGATTATCCGCCGCGTCGCCGATCCAGGCGATTATCATCGCGGACTGACCAACGCGCTGCAGATCGACAAAGCTCCAAGCCATCAGGCCGTCGACCTGATGACGATCATGCCGCACGTTGAAGCGACCGGAATCCTCGTCCATACTCCCGTTACGCATGGACATATCATCACCGTCCTCGCGAAAGGGAAACAGAAAATAACCCGGGAGATGGCGTTGAAGACGTTCAGGAACCATGACCGGATCCGCGTCGTCCGGATTGAAGACGGATTCCTCGGGAACGCTTCGTTCTTCCGCTACGCCCGCGACCTCGGAAACCCGCGCGGCGACATGTACGAAATCGGTTTATGGGAAGATTCGATCGTCGAATCCGGCGACGATATCATGTTCGCGATCAACATTCCTCAGGAATCGGTCACGATCCCCGAAACGATGGACGCGATTCGCGCCGCCTGCGGGATGCAGCCGGATCGGGCGTCCGGAACGGCAGCGACCAACGCCAATTTAGGGTTAGGAAAATGGAAATAAAAATGCGGTCCCTTGACGGGATCAACCTGAACGGGAAAAAAGTTCTTCTCCGTCCGGATATTAACTCGCCGATCGATCCCCAAACCGGGGCCATCGTCAGCGACGACCGCATCGTCAAGACGATCCCGGTGATTCGGGAGCTGATCGACGGAGGCGCCGCAGTCGCGATCATCGCGCATCAAGGCGACACGCTCGATTATCAGAACCTGACCGATCTCTCGGCGCATGCCGCGCGGATCGAAGCGCTCCTCGGCCGGCCGGTCGAGTATCTGGACGACGTTTGCGGCCCGGCCGCGATCGCGCGCGTCAAGGCGCTTCAGCCCGGCGAAATCGTTATTCTGGGGAACCTGCGCTACCTGACCGAGGAAGTTTCAACGTTCGAAAAAGACGTCAGGCTGACCGCCGGGCAGTATGGAAAGACCCGCCTGGTCCGGCGCCTCGCGCCGCTCTTCGACCTGTACGTGAACGACGCTTTCTCCGCGGCGCATCGCAACGCGGCCAGCATGGTCGCGTTTCAGGAGCTGCTCCCGACGGCCGCAGGCCCGCTTCTTTTCCGCGAATACGGCGAGCTCTTCAACGTTTTGCACAACGCCGTCAAGCCGGTTGTCTTCGTCCTTGGCGGCGCGAAAATTTCCGACGCATTCGGAATGATGAAACCGGTCCTTGAAAACGGGACGGCTGATACGATCCTGACGACCGGCGTCACCGGAATCGTTTTTCTCGCCGCCGCGGGGATCCCGATCGGAGAAAAAGAAACGAACTTCCTCCGGGATAAAGATCTCCTCGGCTTTATCGACGAAGCGAAAAACTATCTCCTCGACTACCCGGAAAAATTCGCCCTTCCGCTCGACCTCGCCTTCGAAAAAGACGGATTGCGCGCCGAAACCGACGCCGCGGACCTTCCCGGCGACGCGCTCTTCCTCGATATCGGTCCGAAAACCGTCGCTTTCTACGCGAACGTCCTCGCAGGAGCGAAAACGATTTTCGCGAACGGTCCCGCCGGACTGTACGAGGACGAGCGATTCGCCGCCGGGACCCGGGGAATCTGGGAAGCGATCGCCGCTTCCGAAGGTCATTCGGTTATCGGCGGCGGCGACACCGTCAGCTCTGCGTCCAGATTCATCGACCTCAGCAGGATCACCTACGTTTCGACCGCCGGCGGCGCGATGGTACGCTTTATGTCAGGAAAAAAGCTGCCGCTGATCATAGCGATGGAGAAGGCGTTTGCGGTGGGGAATTAAAAGACAGATTATACTTATAGCCGCGTCCGGTACGTACAATCGATAGCGGGCGGATTCGATAAAAAGAGAAAGGATCAACGCATTATGACGAAATTACAAGCATTTGCAAGGGATATCCGCATCCAGCAGATGATCGAGTTCAAGACCCGCGGCTTCGGGCATCTGGGCGGGTCGCTGTCGATAACCGACTGCCTCGCCGCGCTCTACGGCGAAATCATGAACATCGATCCCGGGAATCCGAGCTGGGAGGACCGCGATCGGCTGGTCATGTCGAAAGGACACGCCGGTCCGGCGCTCTACGCGACCCTCGCTCTCAAAGGATACTTTCCGCTCGACGTCCTGCTGACGCTGAATCAGAACGGAACGAAGCTCCCGAGCCATTGCGATAAGAATCTGACGCCCGGAATCGACATGACGACCGGTTCGCTCGGGCAGGGCGCGTCGACCGCCGCCGGAATGGCGCTCGGATTGAAACATTCCGGTAAAAAAGCGCGCGTCTATCTCATTATCGGCGACGGCGAAGCGCAGGAAGGCCAGGTCTGGGAGATGGCGCTTTTCGCGGCGCAGAAGAAGCTCAGCAACCTCATTCTCTTCCTCGACTTCAACAAGCGTCAGCTCGACGGGCGGACCGAAACCATTGCTGACCTCGAAGACCCGACCGAAAAATTCAAGTCGTTCGGCTGGCACGCCGTTCGCATCCCCGGGAACGATCCCGACCGGATCGCCCGGACGGTCCGCGAGGTTCAGGCAGCGCAGGGCGAAAAGCCGGGCGCGATTATCCTGGATACCGAAAAAGGCGCAGGCGTTCAAAAGATCATTGATATCGAATTGAATCATCATATCACCTGTTCCCCGGAACTTGCCGACGCGGTCATCTCCGAACTCGAAGCTCAGAAGAAAGGATAATCCACAATGTATAAAGTAATCTATACGGGCGAATTAGAAAAAGTCGCTGGAAAAGCCGTCTTCGGGGCGACGATGAAAGCGCTCCTCGCCGAGGATAAGGACGTCGTCTATCTCGACGCCGACCTGATGAACTCTGTTGGGACCGGCGGCCTCGAAACCCAGTTCCCGGATCAGGCGTTCGACGTCGGGATCCAGGAAGCCAACATGGCGGGGCTCGCCGGCGGTCTCGCCGCGGTCGGGAAGAAACCGTATATTCATACGTTCGGCTGCTTCGCCTCCCGACGCATGTTCGATCAGGTCTTCATCTCAATCGCCTATGCGCAGCTGAACGCGCGGGTCATCGGCTCCGATCCGGGCGTGACCGCCGCTTATAACGGCGGAACGCACATGCCGTTTGAAGATATCTGCCTGTACCGTGCGATCCCGAACACGACCGTGATCGAAACGACCGACGCCGCGATGGCGGGCGCGATCCTGCGCCAGACGAAAGACCGGCCGGGCGTTACCTATATCCGTCTTTCGCGGAAGAATCTTCCCGCTATTTACGAACCGGGTTCAACGTTCGAGATCGGGAAAGGGAACGTCCTCCGGGACGGAAAAGACGTCGCATTTATCGTCGCCGGCCTGCTCGTCGCCGAAGCGCTGAAAGCCGCGGAGGAGCTCGAAAAAGAGGGGATCTCCGCCGCCGTCATCGACATGTTCACGATCAAGCCGCTCGACGAAGCGCTGACGCTCGAATATGCGAAGAAAACCGGCGCGATCGTGACCGGAGAAAACGGAAATATCGTCGGCGGATTAGGCGCGGCGGTCGCCGGGTTCCTGAGCGAGAACCGTCCGACCCCGGTCGTCCGAACCGGCGTTCAGGACCGCTTCGGACAGGTCGGCGCACAGAATTTCCTTCAGGAGGAATACGGCCTGACTGCGAAAGTCCTGATCGAAAACGCGAAAAAAGCGATCGCGCTGAAAGGGTAAGCGGCCTTTCCGTCAAATCGACAACGGGCGCATCGTGCAGCGATCGCGAAACCGATCGTAAAGCAATTCCGTTGCGCCCGTTTTTGATTCATTCTCGAAGCCGGATATTGGGAGAAAGCCAGAAGGACAGGCGGCTATCGATGGAAAACGTAACGATTAAGGATATCGCCGGCGCATGCGGCGTTTCATATGCGACCGTCTCGCGGACGTTGAACCGGCGCAGCGGCGTGCATCCGGCAACGCGCGAGAAGATCCTGCGCGTTGCTGACCGCCTTGGCTATTCCCCGAATCTCCACGCGCGCAGCCTGAAAACGCAGAAAACCCGGATTATCGGGCTGATTCTGCCCGATATCTCGAACCCGTTTTTCGCCGATATCGCCTCGTCTGTCAACGAAATCGTTTATGGACAGGGATACAACTCGATCCTTTGCAGCACGGACTGGAACGCGTCTATCGAAGAAAAGCAGCTTTCGCTCCTGATCGACCAGCGGGTTGACGGGCTGATCTTCAAGCCCTCTCCCGATCTGTCCGACCGTTACGCCGAACTTCCGCTTCCGAAAGTCATGATTTCCAATGCGCAGGATCCTCGATTCAACTGGGTTGAAATCGACAACGTCGAGGGCGGACGGATCGCCGCGGATCACCTGATAACCGGCTGCGGCTATCGGTACCCTGCGTTTATCAGCGGCGCCCGCGCTTCCCGCTCAAATCAGGATCGCCTCCAGGGCTTCCGCCAACGCTTAGCCGAGCTCAGCGTCCCGCTTCCCGATGAACGGATTTCTTTCGGCGCATATTCAATCGAAAGCGGGTACCGGTCCGTCGAAAAGCTCGATCGAGACGGGTCAGAGGCGGATTGTTTCTTCTGCGGGAACGACCTGATCGCGCTGGGCGCGCTCCAATATCTCTCCGAAAAGAATCGCCCGGTTCCGGGCCGCTTCGGCGTTGTCGGATTTGACGACGTATATTTCGCCTCCCTTCCGCAGATTCAGCTGACGACCGTTCGGCAGCCACGCCGCAGGATCGGCGCGCTCGCCGCTGAAACGCTGAGCCGCATGATAGAATCCGAAGAAAAACCGGGAACGACCCAGATCATGCTCCAGCCTGAGCTCGTCGCCCGTCATACGACCGCCGCGCATTAGCGCCGGCCCGCCGTTTCCGTATCCGAGATCAAACGGCAGGGCCTCATCCCGCCATGGCGGATGAAACGTAAAAACCAGGCTATCAAAAACCCGCCAGACCAAGGAAACGCCATGAACCAGATTTTTAATTTCGCTAAATCAACCGTTTCACTTTCAATCCCGGATCGCAGCCTGCGAAAAATATTGACCGCTAAAGCGGTCGAGGTTCCCGCGGATCAGGAGGAAACCGTTCGCCGCGCGATCGCTGCGCCGATTGAAGCGCCTCGGCTGTCCGAAATCGTTCGCCCTGGCGAAAAAATCGCGATCATTACCAGCGATATCACCCGCCCGATGCCGTCGAGGATCGTCCTTCCTCCCGTTCTCGCTGAACTCGAAAAAGCCGGAATCGACCCGGACGACGTCACGATCGTTTTCGCGCTGGGGATTCACCGTGCGCATACCGAAGCCGAAAAGGAAGCGCTTGTCGGATCGGACGTCTACCGGAAATACCGCTGTATCGATTCGTCGGGCGAATTCGTTAAGCTCGGAACAGGGAAACACGGGACGCCGTTCGAGGTTTTTAAACCGGTCGTCGACGCCGGCCGCCGAATCTGCCTCGGGAATATCGAATTTCATTATTTCGCCGGATTCAGCGGCGGCATGAAAGCGATCATGCCGGGAGTCTCGACGAAAGCCGCGATTCAGGCGAACCACAGCCACATGGTCCATCCGGACGCCGCCGCCGGAAAAATCGACGGCAATCCGGTTCGCGGCGATATTGACGAAATCCTCGACTTTATTAACGTCGACTTCATCGTCAACGTCGTCCTCGACGAAAAGAAACGCATCGTCCATGCGGTCGCTGGACATCCGATCGCGGCGCACCGGGCCGGATGCCGCCTGCTGGATGAGATGTACCGAATCGAAATTCCCGACCGCGCCGACATCGTCGTCGTCTCGCCCGGCGGCTACCCCAAAGATATCAACCTCTATCAGGCGCAAAAAGCGCTCGATAACGCCAAACACGCCGTCAGGAAAGGCGGCTCGATCCTTTGGATCGCTTCCGCCGCCGAGGGGCTCGGCGAAGATACGTTCGAAGCATGGATGCTGGGGCATGAAAAATTATCCGACATGATCCCGCATATCCGCGAGAATTTCGTCCTCGGGGGGCATAAAGCCGCCGCAATCGCGCTCGTCGCCGAAAATGCCGATATTTACCTGTATTCCGAGCTGCCCGAAGACTTCGTCCGCAGGCTGCATTTCCAGCCCGTTTCAGACCTCCAGGGAACCTTCGACGCGCTGCTTCGGAAATACGGGGAAAACGCCAGTGTGATTGCGATGCCGTTCGGCGGCGCGACGCTTCCCTTTTTAGCCGGACGCTGGGACGCCGGCTGAAATCGTGGCGCTCCAGTTCCCGATTTCAGCTATAATAATTCTTACAGAAACGATTAAGGAGGACTCCCCTATGAAATACTACGGCGCGATCGAGGCTGGCGGGACCAAATTTGTCTGTTCCGTAATCGCCGATCCGGATCATTATTTCGAAGAAGAACGTTTCCCGACGACAACGCCCCAGGAAACGATCGCACGGACAATCGAATTCTTCAAGGAAAAACAGAAAAAATACCCGTTAACGGCGCTGGGAATCAGCTGTTTCGGGCCAATCGACCTGAACGAAGCTTCGCCGACCTACGGCTATATCACGAGCACCCCGAAGCCAGGCTGGGAAAATACGAATATCGTCGGCGCGCTCAAGGACGCGTTCGGCTTAAAAATCGGCTTTGATACCGACGTCAACGGCGCGGCGCTCGCCGAATATATCTGGGGGAATCCGTATGACGTCCGCTCGCTCGTTTATTACACGATCGGCACTGGCGTCGGCGCTGGCGTCGTTATTAATGGCGTCCCCGTTCATGGCCTGGTTCATCCCGAAGGCGGTCATATCCTGATCCGTCAGGACCATGAAAAAGATCCTTATCCGGGCCATTGTCCCTATCATCATAATTGTCTGGAAGGATTATGCTGCGGACCTGCGATCCAGGATCGCTTCGGAAAACCCGGATATGAGCTCGGCGATGATCATCCGTTCTGGAAAACGTTCTCGAATTACGTCGCCCAAGCCTGCGTCAGTCAGATTCTTCAAATCTCGCCCGAGAAAATCGTCCTCGGCGGCGGCGTCATGGAACAGGAGCATCTTTTCCCGAAGATTCATGCCGAAATTCTACGCCTGCTGAACGGTTACGTAATTCATCCGGCAATCCTCGAAAAAATTGACGAATACATCACACCGCCGGTGCTCGGGAACCGCGCCGGAGCCTGCGGCGCGATGGCGCTCGCGCGCCGCGCAGTCGAAGGCTAAGCGGGAATTCCATCTGCGCGAAAAGGACGCGCTTTTCCAAAACGCGTCCTTTTTTTACCTGCCGAACGCTATTTACAGAGAATTACCGGGATATTCGTCCTCGACAGGACAGCTTCAACCGTGCTCGACTGGAAAAGGCGTTTGACAAACGAATTCGAATACCCACCCATCAGGATCAGATCCGCGCCGGTCTCGTCCGCCGTCTCAATAATCATATCCCCCGGCGCCATATCCCGGTTCCGATAATTCACCGCCAGCGGTTTTTCCGCGAAAAAACGCGTCGCTTCGGCCAACGCTGAATCGCGCTTCCGCACGTCTGGGCCGGAAATAACGACCGTAATTTCCGCGTTCGAAACCCGCGCGAGCGCCTCCGCAAAGTACATCGCCTCGCGCGCCTTTTTCGTCGCGGAAAACGCAAGCACGATATGATACACGCTGCGCGGAAGGCAATCCGGAGATATGCAGATCATGCCTGGAATATGCATAATCACATCGTTCCAATTATTTCGCGTGGTTTCCGGTCGGTGACGCATCTTGAAAAAAGACAAGTCGCTCCAAAACGCCCGTTCCGAAAGATTACGGATCAGGCCGCCCTGCAGCACGACAAATTTTCCCCGGACGCCGGCGTCAGACAGCATCCGGTCAACCTCTTCACGGAACCGGTCCATCTCCGGCGAATCAACATCCGCCGATTTGGGGACGACATGAACGACCCCGATCCATGCGTCATAGATTTTCGAAAAGCGGATTGCCGAATCGAGAAACGCACGGTCCGCCTCAATATCAACGGCAGAGATCATGACGCGTTCGATATAATCGTCTGCGCCGCCTAAAATCTCCCTGCGCCAATCGCCCGTTTTTACGCCCCAGTCGGATAAATCCGACGTGAAGAACATCGACAAACGCCGAAACGCCCGGAACAGCAGCCCGCGCTTCCCTTTCCCGAAATCGTCGGTCAGCTTCCAGGCCAGCGCCGTATTGCGGATTTTTCCGCCGTACTCCTCGCTCAGCGCTGACTTATTATTCTCGAGCCAGAGATAAAGCTCGCTCTCGGTCTTGCCGCTGAACTGGTCCAGAAGGCCCATCTGCCGAATGGTCCGAACGATCGGCAAATAAACCTCGTTATACCAATGCACAACCGCTTCGTCGTCAGAAATATCCCGCTTGAAATCCAGCCCCATGAAAAATTTATGTACCTGAATATGCTCATACAGCTGCGGGTACTGGCCGGCCAGCGTAAGCCTGATCGCGTTATCCGGTATCAGCTCATTTATCCGCGTCCGATCGAGGAACGACTGCCGTTCGGTTTTAACGATAATCTCGTCCGGCGAATCCGTCGGCTTCAGCGGAACGTCCGTATTAATAACGCGGACGTTCGCCTGGATATAATCGGCTTTAATACTCTTCATGACGGAAACGCGATGATGACCGTCCAATACAAAGTAGACTTCGCCGATCTGGTACACGTCGATCGGCGGGACCCCCTCCATCGATTCATTCGCCAGCTTGACGTTAACCCATCGCGATTCGTCCTCAACCAGCTTCGGCAGGAACGTCCGCGAAAAATCCTGATTCCGCGAAACGGTGCCGACGATCGAGGCGATCGGAATTTCCTTGGTAACCGGGATGTTATACGCGTTCGAGAGGCGCTTTCGAACCTCGTTATAATCGACCAGGTCATAATTCTTACCCGTCAACAAGCCGAATAACCGCTCCCAACCGGCTTTGGACCGCGCTTGATGAAAATCGTTTCGGGCTTGAGTGATTGAGTTCATTCTTCGGAGGATCCTTTCTTCCCTCACAATCGGACAGATATATTTTACCCGAATGCGTTCCCGGCTGCCTCCGCCGGAGGCAGATTAGGGGCATCATCAGAATACCGCGCCGAATATTAAACCGGGACGGCATGCCGCTTCAGTCCGGATTCATTCATAAGAATGACACGAATATAATTGTCCTGGAATAAAAAGCGAAATGGTCAGGACGCTTCAAATAAAAAAATCCGGGAACCCGGGCAAGCGCCTGGATTTCCGGATTGAACGATCGACAGCGTCGGCTTACTTCCGCGACTGAAGGAACGTATCCGCCGCCGCGCCGAAAACGAGATGCAGCAGCAGATCCTTACGCGAATGAACAAACGGCAGGTCGTAGGTGTCTTCAAGGACGGGCATCAAATACGACGCCGGACGATATTTCATGACTTCGACGTCATCGCCCAGGATTTCTTCAACCACTTTCGGATTACAGGGCGCCGGCGTCTTTCCGAACTCGCCTTTTAAGATCATCTGGAATTCGTTCGACGTAAACGCGTAGCGCGACCCGGTCAGCACGTTGTAAGCCGCCTGAACGCCGACGATCTGCGAAGTCGGGGTCACGAGCGGGACGTACCCGGCGTCAGCGCGAACCGCCGGGATCTCGGCCATGACATCGTCAAATTTCTCCTCCGGAACGCCCATTCCCTTCAGCTGATTCTGCAGGTTGGAGAGCATTCCGCCCGGAATCTGCGATTCGAAGATACGATCGTCATACTTCGGATAATCAAGATCCGCCATAATTTCGCGGCTCAGGTCAATCGCCGTCTTCAGATCCGCCGGTTCTTTCATGATCGCTTCGACGAAGCGGTCGACTTTCTCGACCGGAACGTCTTCGAAATGCACCGGTTTATGCCACCCTTTCGCAAAGGACGGCGTCGAATTCTTTAATTCGACGAAGATTTCGCGTAAAACGTCCTGAGCCTTCGTAATCGCCTCTTTATCCAATCCATGGTCATAACCCATGCGCTCAGCGATAACGGCCATGACTTCGACAGGGGAATGCGACGAGCCGCCGGCGAATGGGGAGATGCAGGTATCGACCTGATCGATTCCATATTTAATCGCTAACGCCAGGTTGACGAGCGAAACGCCCGTCGTCGCGTGCGTATGGAGAACGATCGGAATACTGATTTCTTTTCGAAGCGCCGGGAGTAAAACGACCGCGTCCTTCGGATGCAGCAGGCCCGCCATATCTTTGATCGCGATTCGATCGACGCCCTCGGCGAGAAGGCGTTTCCCGTAATCGACGAAGTACTCAGTCGTATGAACCGGGCTCGTCGTATACGACATCGCCGCCTCGACCTTCCCGCCGTACGCCTTCGTCGCCAGAATCGCCATCCGCAAGTTGCGAATATCGTTCAGCGCGTCGAAAATACGCATATTCCCGGAGCCGCTTTCAATCGACTGGCGGATAAACGCCGTCAGGAGATCGTCCGGGTACGGATTGTACGCGAAAAGGTTCTGGCCGCGGAGAAGCGACTGGATCCGTTCGCCGCCGCCGAGGCAGTCCCGAAACTTTTCCAGACGTTCCCACGGATCGTCTTTGGTAAATCGGATCGCTGCGTCGAGCGTCGCGCCGCCCCAAAGCTCGAAATTGTTGTACCCGGCGTCCTTGATAATCGGAAGAACGCGCATGCACTGTTCAGTCGTCATTCGAGTCGCTGACAGACTCTGATGCCCGTCTCGCAGCGTTAAATCATTAAATAAAATCTTTTTCCCCATTTGTTCGATACCTTTCAGAAAATATGTAATTTGTTGCGTACGACCGGCAGCAACTATTTATTCGCCCTATCAATTTTAGCATACTCCGTCCGATTTACGCATGATTCAAAAGAGCGGTTTTCCTGAAAATATTCGATATGAGCCGTCAAAGGCTGAAATCAGGCTGCTTAAATCAGCCTGAAAAAACCAAAGCCCCACCCTGCGTGAAGACGGGCCCGGTAATCATTCCATGCTGCTCACAGTACCGTATTTCGCCTGCTTATCTGTCAATGCATCGAACAGGGGGCAGCCTGCCCGTGTAAGCGTATTCGATGCATTGACTTTGTTATTTTTTACTTCAGCGCCGAGCTTAGCCGGTCTGGACGCGAACGTACGCCGCGCTCGTCCCTCCCAGCTCGATCCGATTCGCTCCAGAGACCCGAATGTCGCCGACGCTGAAAATCGTCTCGCCGAGCGGCCGCGGCGACGTGAACGTACGCGACTCGTGCCCCGGATTCAGCGCAGCCAGAATCGACCCGGCTTCCCCGGTCCGAAGCAATCCCAACGGATATTCGCCGCTTTCCGGGAGAATGAACTCGACCGCGCCGTGCGTTCGCAGCGGCTCATTCGCCTGCCGGACCTGAATCAGCTTCTTCACATAATTCAGGAATGAATCCGGGTTCCTTTCCTGATCGGCGACCGTCGGCCGATCAGGGTCCGGATCGATCTGGATATACAGGTCCTCCTTCGGCGCGCTCGAAAAGCCGGCGTTAACGCTCCTGTCCCACTGCATCGGCGAACGCGAGCCGGTCCGTTTGTACCCGCCCTCTACCGAACGCAGCCCCGGAAGGTACCGCATCCCAATTTCGTCGCCATAGTAGATAAACGGCGCGCCCGGCATCGCCAGCAGGAAGGCAAACGCGACCTTTCGTTCCGCTTCATTTAAGTGATACGCGATTCGGGTCATGTCATGGTTCCCGGACGGGATACAGATCAACGCTTCCCGGGAAGCCTCTTTGTCATAACGCCGGTACGTCTCGACGAAAGGCCGGATCGCCCCTTTTCCATCCGCACTGAACCATGGATTCTCGGCGCGGAACAGGTCGGTATAATGTGACTCGCCGAAATGCAGCAGGAAATCCATATGGAAACCGCCCTTCAGCGACTCGGCGGGATTCCCCCATTCCGAAACCATGACCGCGTCCGGATACTCCGCGTCGAGCATAGCGCGGAACTCGCGCCAGAGCTGGATCGTCGCCGTTCGATCCGGATCGCCCTTAACGAGCGATAAAGCCATATCGACGCGGAACCCGTCGCAGCCCAAATCCAGCCAGAAACGCATGACGTCTTTCATCGCTTCAATCGTCCCGCGCGGCCCGGGCGCGTCGACCGCCTGCTGCCAGGGCGCCTGCGGATTTGCGTAGCCGTAATTCAGCGCTGGCTGCGACGAGAAAAAATTCACCGCCGCCGCCCCGGACCGATCCGAAATCCCGCGGAGCCAGCCGCAAAGCTGCGCATCGGAAACGGCGGTCATCCCATCAAATGCGTCGTTCGTCCAGATATACCGATCGCTGAACGAATTCGGCTCGGGGGACATCGACGCCTGAAACCAGGGGTGCGCAATCGAGGTATGTCCCGGGACAAGGTCGAGCAGAAGACGCATCCCGCGCTCATGAACCGCACGGAAAAGCGCCCTCAGGTCCTCGTTCGTCCCATATCGCGGCGCAGCGCGGAAATAATTCGAAACGTCGTACCCCGCGTCGTTGAACGGGGATTCGAAGCACGGATTCATCCAGATCGCGTTGCAGCCCAGAGACTGAATATAATCCAGCCGTGAAACGATTCCCGGAAAATCGCCGATCCCGTCGGCATTCGAATCTTTGAAGCTCTGCGGATAGATTTCATAAAAAATCGCGTTATCAAGCCAATGCGCCATACGGCCTCCTTAGAAAAGTCCCCAATCAAAATCCATACCATCCTCCATCATCGCCGGTTCCCATGGATCAAAGCGCAAATCCACGAAAACCTGGAGCCCGCTGACCTCGGTCACGGTCGTTCGGACCTCCTCGACCATCTCTCCGGCATATGGACAGAACGGCGTCGTCAGAATCATCGTCACGTTCAGACTGTCCTCTGTCCGTGCCGCGTTGCGGATCAGCCCTAATTCAATGACGTTGTATCCCAGCTCCGGGTCTTCGACGCCGCGCAGCGCCTCCTTGATTTTTTCGGCCAGGACATGGTCCGTCGAAGTTAATTCCCATACCGCCTGCTTCGAGGCTGATTGATCAGCTTCCCGTTTCATTATTTTCCTTTCTGAACGCCGGAACTGCGTTCGCGTTTTTATTCGCTTCGATCAAGCGTCACTTCCGCCAGCACGCCCAGCTCCGCCAGCTTCCGTCGAATCCGATCGACGCCCTTCACGCGGATCGCCAGCGTCGTCGGATTCAGCCGGCTGACGATCCAGGGCGCGCAGTCGCGCGAAGCAACGAGCGCGCTGATCCGCTCCGGATCCGAATCGCTGACAAGGACCGCCGAATAAATCGCCGCCTCGGTTTCGTTCCTGTCCCAGCTCTCGATTGCGCTGAGAATCGTCCTCGGAAGCGCTGGCCCAACCGCGCGCCGGAGCGTCGCGCATAACGCCGGAAGCTTCAACCCGCTGCGCTTCGCCAGCCGGAGCGACCCCGGCGTCAGCCGCAGCTTCCAGCCATCCGCGCGGATCTCCTCCCAGTCGCAATACCGGGCTAAATGGTACCGGAGCGGAGCGGGGACCTTCGGACCAACGAGGACACGGCCGTCGATCCCGACCGACGGCGAATCGACCCGCCTGGAATTCGGTGGAAACGCCTCGCCATGAAGCCACCCCAGCATCCGCTTTCCGAAGGACGTCACCCGAAACGCAGTCACTTCTTCTGACCCGTCCGCCGAAGCCGCAAGATCAATGAATCCGAAATTATACAGCGGGCCAAGAAAATACGATTTGATCAGCTCACCCTCGACCGCGTCCCATCCTGTCGGATCGCTATGCGAAAGTCTGCGAATGAGGCGACTGGCGGGATCGAGAGGATCCCTGAAAAAATTCAGCTCCGCCCCTCGCAGCAACGTAACGAAGCCGCGAAACCCGAGCCAAACGGAAGGATCAAGCCGATCCAGAATCGAAAAAATCCGGATTCGGAACGCTTTCCCGTCGCTGTGAAAAATCGGATCAAGGACGAAATGCTCCGCTAAAATCGCGTCATGATCCGACTGATCCTGAATCCACGCCCGGACGAGCCGCGTCAGGCAGACCGCCGGATGCTGATTTAGAAAATTTTGAATCATCTCGCCATCCGCGTCGTCCTGACCGATAATCCCTTCCTGCCGGAGCGCACGCTCGGCTAAAGCGACCCGCTCCGAACCGTAAGCTCCAGCGATCATCGCCGTCGGCTTGCAAATCCGCGCTCCGGCAAGAACCAGGCAAACCATGTCGAAAAAATTCGTCGCAGCCAAGCGCTGAACCGCTGTTTCGCTATCAGAGGCAGGCCGGACGACCAGCTTCGCTTCCGGGTCCGGCCTCGGGAGCGCCGGCGCGTCGAAAAACGGGACCAGATCCGCCGGCATCGCATAAAACGCATCCAGCCCGGAAGCGTCTTCGCCGTACCCGGGGAAGATGAACCCATGATAAATCATCCACTCGCTGACCGATTCCGGACTGCGCCAGGGCGCGTCGCGAAGAAAGCGGTCCGATCCCATCGCGCGCACCGAACCAAACATCGCGGCAAACCTGACCGCTGAGAACCGCCCGTCCGCCCCGATCAACGCGCGCAGCGCCAAATCCGTTCCTGCCGGCGCTTGAGCGAGCTTTTCCCGAAGCGAATCCGAATTCAGGATCCGCGGCACGATCAGGTCACAGATTTCGCTTCCGGTCAGCGTTCCGGCCGGATCGGAAATTCCCCAATTCTCAGCAATCGCCGTCAGCTGCTCCCGGTTCGTCCGACGCAGCTCTTCACGAAGCGTCCGCGGCGTCATCCTTCCTCCGGCAAAGCTAAAAAAAAGCCTGACGATTCAAAATGGAACGGAGATTCAGTACCGACGCTATCAATCGTCATCACAGCGAAAGAATCGCCAACCGATTTTCCAGCCAGGATCACATCAGCCGGATCCGGTATCGGCTCAACCGTGCTCCGACAATCCAAGGGAAATACCGCGGTTAAAACGCGCTCGTCCTCCGTCAGGACCATCCAGACCAGACGGGAATAAGCCGCGCCCCGCTTCGCCAAGGAAACGCCGTCTGCGTCTCCCTCCCCGGCCAGATATATGCGCGGATAAACCGCCATGCCGCGCAGGATCTCCAATCCGCCGCCGAGCGTCTCCGTAGATGAAACCAGTTCGTCAATCAGCGCGTTTTCCCGATGAATTTCGATCCATTCCTGAAATAATTCAGCCTGCTTCATGCGCCGCTTCGGAAGAAGCGCCGGAGAATCCAACGCAGGCAGCAATCCGGCGATGAAGACCGCCAGTCCAACGGCCCATACGGCAGCGGCCCGTTCCCGACGCGCCGCATGGAACATCCAGCGCATTCCCTCGGGCGACAGATCAGCCCTATCCCTCCCGAACGCAGCCACTGAAACCAACCGAAACGCCGATTCCGCTCCGAACGCGAATATCAGCAGTGCGAACCAATCGACCGGAAGAATAAAGCGGAAGCCGGAGGTCATCGCCGCCGAGCAGCTCAGCGCATAAGCCAGGAAAATCCCCGCTGGAACGATCGCCCGATAGCCGCATCGGCGGACCGCCCCGCCGATCCCCAGCGCGAGGACGATCGCGATGCATCCCCACTGCCACCCCCTTTTCGCCAACACCTCGCGGGACGATTCCCGGTACCAGAAATTCGTAGAGTCGAAAAACCATTGTCCCGGCTCGCGAACCGCTTCGGTCCGCAGCGGCAATACGAGAATCGTCGACAGCAGATTATTCGCAAAATGGCCCGCGATTTCCACGCCGACCGCGCCCGGACGCCTCAGCGCGAGCCGAACGACCGAATCGCCCTGAGACTCCGGAATGCCGGCTGCGCGCGCGTAAAGGCGCGTCAGATACGCGCCCTCGCTCGCGGCAGGGGAAACCGTCGGATTTGGAAAAGCCGCCTGATAAACGAGCCAGGGAACGATAACAGCGGCGATAACGGCAAAGAACGCCGCGATCCGCAGCAGCTCCCGCCCCCGTTTCCGCTTCGGCAGGCCGTCCCGCCGAAACGCGCCATGAAGGAAAATCACGCCCAGAACCGGCGCAATCAGGATCGACTGCGTTCGGACGAGAAATCCCATCCCGCAAGCGGTTCCCAGCAGAACAACGCTCGAAACCCGCGATGCGCCATGCAGATCCCAATCCTCCAGCCAGCGAATCGTCAGCTCAGCGATCCAAAGCAGAAGCAGCGCCATCGGCAGCTCGCTCATCAGCAATCGGCTGTTCGACACCTGGATCAGCGGCGTCAGCCGGATCGCGTAAGCCTCGCGGGCGGTCACCCAAACCGCCGCCAGCGCCCCGCCCCAGGGCATCCGCATCCGCCATCCCAAACGGAATATCATTGCCGGAATCAACGCCAGTACAACGATCTGTATATCGGTCAAATCCAGGTAATCAGTCCCGGTAAACTGATGCAGCACGGCTAAAAAGGCAACGTACAGCGGACGGACAACCGTCATTCCATTCCGGAAACCGTTTCCAGTATATAAATTCAGCGCCAGTAAATCATAATTCTCAGCATCAGACGACGGGTAATAATTGAAATTCGGCGGTCGGAGCGCCGGAAGGAAATAACTCCGGCCTTCGAACGGAACGGCGCGCCAGACGATCGCTGCGCCAAGCCAAAGCAACGCGAAAACGACCCAGCTGCAAGTCGCGTCATGCGTTCGGATCCATAGCGCCGCCCGGCCGCCGCCGCGCGAAACCTCCGCCCAGATGATCCCCGCCAGCGCCAGCGTTAAAAGCGCTGTCCAAAGCGGGCCTTCTAACAGTGAAACGCCCTGCCGATAAAACGTTCCCGACAGGACCGTCAATCCAAGCCCTGTCCGCAGCGCGATCAGACGCAATCCGACGACAAAAATAAACGTCAGCAATCCGGACATAATCGCCGGATTAAAAGAGCGCCAGCGCTGTTTTTCCGCTGCGGCTCGCGAGACGCGCCGCCCGAACGCGGAAAAAACGATCGATTGAACCGCGAAAAGCGTCAGGAAGATCAGCCATGGGGATATCCGGATATAAATTGCTTCAAAGTTAACTCCGCGCGCATACGGCGAGCGAAAAAAGGTCCAAACCGCCGCGCAGAGCCAGCCCAGCCATGCGCCAAGACGCCCGGCCCAGCGCGCCTCGAAATCCGACCGCCTTTTCTTCAGCCGCCAGACCGAAATAAAGCAGATGCCAACGAAGCCTGCCGCCAGAGCAAGCCGTACCCGGGAAAGGCCGAAAACGACGGAGCTCCCGGCCGCGGAAGGGACACGGAAAATTCCCGCGATCCCGAAAACTGCCTCGATCAGAACCAGAATCCAGAAGAAACCCCAAAGCCGTTTCATGCACTGAATTATAGTCGACTCGGGAAAAAGGATGCAATTAAAATAAACAGGCCCATTTTTTACCTGAATTTATATTTTATCGATATTATTTTATTTGTGTGCGTTTATCCCTTCGTCCGGTTCCGCCTGTTTCGCTTCGCGTCCATCCCAAAGCTGCACTTCGCTCAACCGCCAATCCGTCCCCGCTTCAGCTCCTTCGATCCGAACGTACCGCGCCTCGACCGATCTAAAAAAAAACTCCGCATAGCTCGTATCCGTCAGCGTCACTGGCTGATACGCCCTGCCATCCATGGATGTCGAGATAACCACCGTCTCCGGAACGCCATGCCGCTGGATAACCGTTCGCAGCGTCACACCGGATACAAGCCGGAGCTCGCCCAAGTCGATCAGCAGTGAAATTTTTTTCGCGTTCGCCGTTTCGTCGCAGCTCCATTCCGTCGTCCGGTCCCAATCCGTCAGGGCCGGAATCGCTTCCGCTTCCATATCCCCGCCGGAAACGGCCGATATCTTTTCGACCCCCAGATATTGGTTCGTGATCCGCCTGTAGATCCCCACGATCGGCAGCCTGTCCACCATGAACAGGTCAACCCGCTCGTAAGCCGGGAATTCGAAGTCAGACCGAAAGACGCGGCTTTTTCCTGACAGATTATATTCTTTCGAGGAATATCCAACAGCAAGATAATCCTTTTCCGAATAATCGTCGCTCCAATCCGCTAAATAAACTCTCCCTGCCTCACGCTCCGGAAATAACAGAATTGCAGGATTCAACTGAACGCCAATCGACGAAACGACAATTCGAGAAGCAGAATCCGACGCCAGGATCTTTCCTAACGTCCGCCGTCCCGTAACGCTCCAATAATCGTTCTCGAAATCACCTCGCTGGCTTTCAGCGAGAAGACCGCCAAAGTAGACGTACTGATATGGATGAAAGCACAAATTCCACCCGGCGAGCCAGCCGATCCCCAGAACGACGATGGTCGCCGCAGCGGATCGGACCATCCGCCGATCCGTCCGAAGCAGCCAGTCCATGCATATAGCCGAGATATAAATAATCCATGGATACACGAAATAAAAATGACGCCATCCGTTATACAGCGTCGAATTCAATAGAATCGCGGAAAGAACCGGCAGTATCACCAGCGCTCCAGCGTACCCATCCATCAGCAGCAGCTCAAACGCGCTCTCGCGTTCGCGCCCGAGCATTAAGCGCCGCGGAAAAATACCCGCCCCGATAACAAAGCTGACAACAATCAGGCACGGCGTCGTAATTCCAATCCAGACAGGCAGATAATGCCATGGAAGCGGCTTTGAAGTCAAAACGGCCCCAAAATACAGTTCAAACAAAGGATGCGGATGCGCAGAGAAATATCGAAGCGTCTGAATCATTGCGCCAATCGGATCGCTCCAGGCGACCGGAGAAATCAGGATCCAGCCCGCGCCATACACCAGGAACAAAATCATACAATCGAACAAAAAAGACCTGACCGGTCGGCGTTTCCGGATAGATTCAACAGCAAGGACCGCAAAACCCAGCAGCAGCAAAACACCTCCGACGACCCGGGTATTCGTTGCAATCGCCGAGCAGAAAGCAAAGAGTCCCAGCGCGCTTTTCGAACCGGTTTCGATTCGAAGGAAGATAAAATAGCTCGCGATGATGGTACATGAAAGAAAGGGGATATCCTTGATATTATAAAATGCGTCAGCAAAAATCCGAGGACTGAGCCACAGAAATAAGACACCTGCCATCGCTATAAACGTCGATCTGAACCTGCGCCGAAGGATCAAAAAGAAAAAAATCAGCGCCGTGAAGAATTGCAGGAAGGTCCAAAAGTGCCGAAGCATGAAAATCCGCCGCCAACTGAACGAGAAACCAAAAATATATTCGATAATCGCCGTCGGCAATTGCACTGCAACGCCATAATACCGGTCGCCCCATTGCAGAAGATCCTGAGCGGATTCAAGCTCAGCCGGCAGCGAAAGCGAAGGCGCAGCCGACCGTAGAATATATTTCAAATTCACCAAAGTCGTTCGCCGCTCCTGAACGTCGTCATATGGAATTCCGTAATCATCATACGCGATCAAACCAACAACCAGAATCAACAAAAACATGAAGCACGGCAAAACGCGCCCTGGCTGCCGGATGCACCGTTCCTGAAACGACTTAAAATTCATACTCATCGCCCAACTTTCATTTTTGTCCCTGAAATAATCCGAAACGGTTTCGGAACCCATGATTTCCTAATTATATACAACTTACAGCCATGACAGCCACACTTAAAAAGGACCTTCTCCGTCGCCGACAGCGATCAGCATACCAACGCAGGAATCCGAAAACATCCGGCGAACTTATGCTAAAATTTTTCAATGCAGTTACATCGCTTTCCAGAATTTATGGAAGCCTGAAAGAAAAAACGCGGGGAATCCCCGCGTCAACCGAAAAGAGGCAGCATGCAAACCTATTTCCTGTTCGTAATCATCCCTATGATCCTCGGATTCTGGGCGCAGTCCCGTATCCGCTCCGCCTACAGCAAATATTCCGCCGTCCCGACGCAGTACGGCATGAGCGGAGCGCAAGCGGCGCGCAAAATGCTGGATCAGGCGGGGCTCAAAACGTTCAGATCGAGCGCGTCGAAGGAACCCTCACGGATCATTATGACCCGACGAAACGCGTTCTCAGGCTCAGTCAGGGCGTCTATGATTCCGCCAGCGTCGCTTCGGTCGGCGTCGCCTGCCATGAAGCGGGACACGCCTATCAGCATGCGGCTGCTTATCCATGGCTGACGCTCCGGTCGCGGATCGTCCCCGTCGTCGGAATCGGCTCAAATCTGGGGATTCTATTATTCATCGGCGGTCTCGCGCTTTCCTCGCTCGTCGGCAGCTTCGGGATCACGATCGCCTGGATCGGGATTATTCTTTTTTCGCTGACGACCGTCTTCACGCTGATCACGCTGCCGGTCGAATTTGACGCTTCGAACCGCGCGAAAAAATGGGCCGCGAATACCGGCGT
>CALIHP010000056.1 GCA_938020565.1 uncultured Anaerolineaceae bacterium
GGACCTCCTTGAGCGTCGCCCCCTCTAAAAACTCCATGACCAGATACGGCATATCGCCGTACGTCCCGAAATCGTAGACCTGAACGATATTCGCATGGTTCAGCCGCGCCAACGCCCGGGCCTCGCGCTTGAATCGTTCGGGAAGCGTTTTGAGCTGATCGATCGTGAACCCGCCGACACGGATCAGCTTAATCGCGACCGGACGGTTCAGGTGCGGGTCGAAGGCTTTATAGACGATCGCCATTCCGCCGCGACCGATTTCCCGTTTGATTTCGTATCGGCCGATCGTTTTCACGCTGTCTTCTGTCATGGGTCCGATTCCCTCCTTCAAATATTGAGGTATTGAGGATCGCCGGTCCTCAATCATAATCTTACCGCAATCTGGAATAATTTTTCTGTTAATTCATGGTCAATTCCCTGATCTCAGAGCGCGGCCTCGGGAAAGAATACGACGCCGAACGCAGCGCGGAGAAGATAAACGATCGCCAGCGCGGCGACCGCGGCGATCAGGATCCGCAACAGCACCCCGACCGTCTTCGAAATCACCTTAACGATCAACAGCGTCACCAAAAGCCAGAGCGCCAGCGAGACCAGCCCGCCGATCGATTCAGGAACAGACATCTTTCAACCACCCTCCTTTCCTCCCGGGCTCAATAAAAGAAAACCAGGACCGAAAAAACAAAATGCGTCAGGAAAAACGCGCCGATCATCCCGCACAGGACGCGGCGGACCGGGGGCGTTTCTTTTCGTTGAGCCGCGGTCAGCAACGCCCCAACCAGCGCCCAGGCGCATAAAAACTGCACGGCCAGACCATTGCGCAGCCGCCAGAAAATCGCGGTCCGCGACTGGACCTGGGCAAGAAGGGCGCGATCGAGAATAAAAAAGGCCGTCGCCCCGGTCAACGCCGTCGCAATCAGCAGCGTCAGCCCGACGCGCAGCGCGCGGCGGCGAACCGTCCCAACGCATTCATAAACGGCGACGCAAAAAACGATCCAGCAGATCGACAGGATCAGATACAGATAAAGGTCGCCGGGAATCGCAAGCTCATTCATGTTTTATCTCTCCGCCTCCTACGCCCCGATCATCCGCGGCAGCGCGTACATCCCGGTCAGCGCCAGCGCAAAGAAGAGCGCAAGCGCAAGCCGGACGATTTTCCCCCCGTCCCGCTCCCGCTTTTCGTCCCCAAACGCAGCGTAAAACAGCGCGCTCCCAACGATCAGGACCAGCGTCAGCGCCGGCGTCGACGCCAGCGGACGGAAAAACGATAAGTACCCCGGCTCGAAAACCGCCGTCAGGTACAGCGTCAATCCCATCGCAACGATCAGCCCGAAGAACCAGGCCAGCCATCCGTCCATCTTATCGGCAATCCGCCATTGGATCAGGTCGGCAAACAGGAGACAAAGCCCGACGCCGTAAGCCGCGCTTCCCCAAAGCGACGACGGAAGAACCATCCAGTCCCGATAAAACAGGACCAATACGCCGGCGATTACCGCGGCCGACCCGATGAACGAGACCGCGCTGTAGACCGTCCGCCCGGATTTCAGGCGCATCCCATACAGCGACGTGACACAGACGACAGCGGCGACGCACGCCGATAAGAAGTAGAAAAATGGCTCGCTGAAACGTAAAATCGGTATCATCCCGCCCCCGTTATCCAGATAAAAATAAAATTCCCGCCCATCAGGACAACGACAAACGCGATCGCCAGCGCCGCCGCAGCGCGCAGCGCGAACGGGACCGACGGCGAAAACGCGCGCGCCAGCGCCGCCGTCAGGACGAGCCAGCCGACCGCCGTTATCATCCGATAAGCCTCGCCCAACGAAGCGAGGTCCGGGAAAATCGCCGCGACCCGATCCGACGCGAAGCGGAATAGCAGCGCTGCCGCGATCCAACCCAGGAAGACGAGCAGGTAAACGGCCGCCGATCCGGCCAGGATCCGTCCGCGCCCGCGCGCGTCGTTCGACCCCAGGTAGAGGATCGTGACGAGGAGAACCGTCAGGAAGAGTATTGCCGAGGGAAAAGTTAAACCCATAGTGTTTCGAATCCTTTGCCGGCGAAGCTGCCGCCGGGCATGTACAAAAATAAATCCGACCATTCGAATTTTACCAAAGTCTATTCAGGATCACCCCCAAAACGCCGGGATTGCGGCGAAATCCGCCGGCGTCATGGATTATCAGGCAAAAGCGGAAACCTCCGACGCGTCCAAAAAAGTCGATCAGGTCAAAAATTGCGCTATAATCGTTAAGTGAGGAAATAAAACAAACGATGGGGGATTCCCTATACGGAGTTAAAAAAGATGAACGTTCGCATGAAACCCCGGATTTTTTTAGCCGTCCTGCTGACCGTGCTTCTGGTTCTGACGTTGGGCAGCTGCGTTTCGAATCTTCCGAACGGCGGCGAGGCGGCGAAACCGACCGAAGCCGCTTCGGAAATGGGAGACGGAAACGCGGCATCTTCCAACGGCGTTTCCGCCGGTCCGGCAGCGAATTTCGTTCCAGGTGACGATTCCGCCGTGTCCGCCGCCAATACGACCCCGATCGCGCCCGGGACAACGTTCGATAACCCCTGGCGCTACTGCCAAGCGGTTTCGACGATCGACAGTCCAGGGATCGAATACGTCGGGGAAAAACCGAACGGCGCGGTCGTCGCGAAAACGCTCCGGCTCCTCGGCGTTCCGGAGAGCGACGGCGCGGGTCATACCGTCGTCTGGCGCTGCATGGACGGGCTGGTTTACGGCTGCGACGTAACGCTGACGGGGACCTGCCTGACGAAATTATCGCTCCTGACGCAGCCGACCCAGCGCATGATCGACGAATGCGCCCGCGGCGAAAACGACGGCGCGGCGCTCCCCGAAGCCGTAACTGGGGCGGACACGCCGTATGAATGGGGCTGCGCCGGCTCAGCGCCAACGATCCTCCGCCAGCGGGTCTCCGTCGACGCGCAGGATTTCGACGCGACGATCTGGAAACCGGTGTATGAAAATTAAGGAATCCCAGCGAAAAAAAACGTTAAAGTCAATTCAACAACTGAAATAAGGAACCCCGAATCATGAACGCTGTAGAAATTATCGTTAAGAAGCGCGACGGCGAACCGCTCAGCCGCGAGGAGATCAAATTCTTTATCGACGGGTACACTGCGGGAAAAATCCCCGATTACCAGGCCTCCGCGCTGGCGATGGCGATTCTCTGCCGCGGGATGAACGACCGGGAAACCGCCGATCTGACCATGGCGATCGCGGAATCCGGCGAAGTCCTTTCGCTTGACGGCGTCGTCGATATCGCGGTCGACAAGCATTCGACTGGCGGCGTCGGCGATAAAACGACGCTGATTGTCCAGCCGATCGTCAGCGCCTGCGGCGTTCCGGTCGCGAAAATGTCCGGACGCGGGCTGGGGTTCAGCGGGGGAACGATCGATAAACTCGAATCCATTCCGGGGATGCGCCTCGACCTGACGAAAGAGGAATTCCTCGCGCAGCTGAAAAAATATCATACCGTGCTTTCCGGTCAGTCCAGCGATTTAGCCCCGGCGGACGGAAAGCTTTACGCGCTCCGCGACGTAACCGGAACCGTTCCGGCGCTCCCGTTGATCGCGTCGTCGGTCATGAGTAAAAAGATCGCCGCCGGAACGCCCGTGATCCTTCTCGACGTCAAGGTCGGAGACGGCGCGTTCATGGAGACGATCGAAAAGGCGCGGCGCTTAGCCGGCGTCATGGTCGCGATCGGCACGCAAATCGGTCGGAAGGTCTACGCGGAACTCACTGACATGAACCAACCGCTCGGCGCGGCCGTCGGCAATATTCTCGAAGTCAAAGAATCGATCGCCTTCCTGAAAGGGGAGCCCGTTCCATCCGATCTCTACGAACATTGCGTCAAGTCATCGGCGACGCTGCTGGAAATGGCCGGGGCGGCGGCGACGAGCGAAGATGCGCTGGCGCAGGTTCGCCGCGCGCTCTCGTCCGGCGCAGCCTTCGAGAGCCTGAAAAAACTGGTCTCGCTCCAGGGCGGCGATATCTCCTACCTCGATTCACCGGAAAAATTCCCGGCCGCGCCGATCGTCCGGACCGTTACGGCCGGGCGCGCCGGCTATGTTCATGCTATCCGCGCGCGGACCGTCGGCGAAGCTTCGGTCGCGCTGGACGCCGGGCGGATTACCAAGAGCGACGCTATCGACCGCCGCGTCGGTATCCTGGTGCATTCGAAGGTCGGCGATCCCGTCGAAAAAGGTCAGCCGATCTTCACGATTCACGCCAACAGCGAAGCGAAGGCCGAACGGGCGGCGGCGAACCTGATCCAGGCCATCTCGATTCAGGACGGACCCCGCGACCGCTATCCACAGTTCTACGGCCTGATCACCGGATCGGACGACAAAACGGCATGAACCCCGACAGCTCCAGTCCGGATAAAAAAGAAATCGAGCGTGAAAGCGAAGCCGCGTTCGGAGAGCGCCCCTTTGCGCAGCTCCGCAGCGCGGCAAAGACGAAAAAGCTCATTTTCGACGCGGTCGAATCCGGAGACGCAGGAACGATTCATCGCTTTCTTCAGCGGAACGAATTCCCCGGCGCGCTTCATAAAAACTTTTATCCTGACGAGAAAGAGCTTTCCGGACTGAAAAATCTCCTTCTCCGTTTCTTTTACGAAGCCGCTGACGCCGCGATCCGCGGCGGGTTCGATCCGGAGGAAGCGGAAACGCTCTTTTGCGAGCTTTTCAGACGCCTCGGGCAGGCGTCCGCCGTTGAAGATCTCGTCAGCCTCGAAAAGCTGGTCATTTCGACCTACGGCGATCCGTTTTTCCGAAAGAACACGTTCAGACACTGTTCGCTCCCCGAACGGGTCAACCGCTTCATCAGTGAAAACTACATGCAAAAACTGACAATCCCGCAGATCTCGAACGCCCTCTGCCTGCATCCGAATTACCTGATGAAAAAATATAAGGCAGAATCAGGAAAAAGTATCATGCAGGCGGTCAACGACAAACGAATCAGTGAGGCGATGAAACTCCTGCTGACGACGGAGATATCGATCGACCGGATTTCCAGGAAAATTGGCTTCGAAACGCCGCAGTACTTCAACGCCGTCTTCAAAAAGCGCATGGGAAAATCGCCGAATCAGGTCCGCCGCGAAGCGAAGAAGTCGGGCCGGCGGGATACGGACGCTGAGCGCAAAGCTGAAGACTGAAACGGTCGATACGCGGAGCTTCGCTCCGCTCGCCGAAGACGCGCGGCGGGAACGGGAAGTCTTCTCCCGATATCGGAAACAGATCGGCGGATCGACAAACGGGAAGGCTCTCCGCCCGGAGCGGCGCATGGGCAAAACGGAATTCGAGTATAATTTCCTGCTATGAACAACCGGAATTCGACGCTTTTCCACAAGCCCCTCCTCGGCTGCGCGCTGATCCTCGTGATATTTCTCTTTATTCGCCAGCCAGTCCGCGCCCAGAGCGCCGACGCGCTGATTCAGGCCGTCAACGCGCTTCGGGCGCAGAACGGGCTCGAACCGTATGCCGTCGACGGCGGGCTCAACGCCGCCGCGCAGGCCCAAAGCGAATATCAGGCTTCGATCGGCGAAACGACGCATAACCGCGCCGACGGGTCGCAAATCCCCGCTCGATCGGAAAACGTCTGCGGCGGGGCGGGCGTAACCGCCTCCTACTGCGTCAATTCGATGTGGAAGGACGAGATACACCTGTACACGATGATCGGGATGGATTCGGGAACGGTCGGCGCGGGTTACGCGCTCTCGGCCGGCGGCGCGGCGTATTATACCCTCCTCGTCAACAGCCAGGGCGCGGACACAGGTCTCGATAAAGCGGGCGCTGCCGCCGCGACGGACGGAAGCGGCGCGCAGGTCGCCGCCAACCTCAACGCCGGAAACGCCGATGTCGATATTTTAGCCGCCCCGGTTCAACCGGGCGAATTCGCAACCAGCACGGCTCAGCCGGATGGCTCGATTTTCCATATCGTCCAGGCAAACGAAACGCTTTGGACCATCGCGATCAATTACAACACGACGATCGCCCAGATCCAGGCGATGAATAACATGAGCGCGGAGGACATTTCGGTTACGGCCGGACAACGTATCCTGATTT
>CALIHP010000057.1 GCA_938020565.1 uncultured Anaerolineaceae bacterium
GTTAGGCGGCGCGGTCGTCTTCGTTTGGCAGCTCGATCAGATTGAAAAGTATTGACCCCTCTGAAGAACCGCGTCCAGCCGTCGGAGAGACAGGACGGCAAATCAGGTTCCTTAGAGAAAGGAAGGGAGACGGCGATCCATGGCGGATGGATTAGAACGCACGATTCAGCGGCTGGATAATTTACAGAAACTGGAACCGCTGATCGCCGCGATGCGGATACTGGCGCTGAGGACGGTTCAATCTTCCCTGAACCGGCTGGAACGGTTAGCGGACTATCGGTCCGGCTTTACCGGCTCGCTGGCCGCGGTCGAAGCGGTATCAAAGTGTTCGCAGAAAAAGGCTGAAAACGCCGCAGCGCAAAACGCAGACGTGATCGGAAGCGCCTTGCCGAAGCCAACGCTGTTAGCCGTTTTCGGAAGCGAATCGGGGCTCTGCGGCGGGTATGACCGCGCGTTATTAGAGGTCCTGAACCGACGGCTCGAATCTGAAAACGCGGAGCGGATCGAAATCGAAGTTTTCGGGGTCAAGCTGCTGACTCGGCTGAAATCGGCGCCGTTCGCCTTTCGTGCAATGGGATCGCTGAGCCGGAACGGCACGCCGCTCTATCGCGCGCTGCATGAACGGGTTCAGGACTGGTCGACGCGGTTCGAAAAGCGCGAAATTCGCGCGGTCGAACTGATTTCCTATCGCCGAACGGGCTCCGGCGCGGCTCGTCCGAAGATCACGCCGTACCTGGGCAGCGCGAACCGGCTGGGACCGTCGGAGCCCGCGCCGTTTATACGTGAGCCAGAGTCTGAGGAATCCGCGCCCGATTGGAAAAGCGCGGAAGGTTCAGGAGAAACGAAGGATTCGGACTGGCTCCCGCTGATCGAAGGCGACCCGGAACGGATCGCGGAAGAGCTCCGGCGGGACCTGACAGAGATCGAGGCATATCAGTACTTACTGGAATCGATCGCCGCCGAAAATCAGGCGCGCTTCCGGCTGCTCGACGAAGCCCGTGAAAATACCTCCGCGCTGATCGACGAGCTCAAGGTTCAGGCGCAGCTGGAAAAACGCCAAGTCATGACACAGCAGATCCAGGAGCTGGCGGTCAGCGCCGGCCTGGTCCGCTCCTGATCCGCCCGGCGCTTTCCGGTTCGCAAGGATTCACCGGATCAGGTTTTCCAGATTCTGTTCCGAGACCATAGCTTCAAGAATTCGTGTCGTCAGCGCTTTCGGACGTTCGATCGGTTTATTGACCGCGCGCGCCCAAACGATATGGCAGGTGAACCCCATCAGCCGGCTCAATCCGAATAAAACCGTATAAAAACTTGAATGCGTCAGCCCAAAATGGTTGAAGAGAACGCCCGTCAGGGCGTCGACGTTCGGCCATGGATTTTTGACTTTCCCAGTCGCTTTTAAGATCGCCGGCGCAGTTTTAAAAATCGCTTTGGCAGTCTGGAAGTATGGATCGTCAGCGGCCGTCGCTTCCCCATACTTATATTCAACAGCGAACCGCGGGTCAATATTACGAAGGACCGCGTGACCATAGCCGGGAATGACACGCCCGGAAGAAAGCGTTTGCTGAAGATACGCGGCCAGCTCGTCCTTCTCAGGAACGCCCTGGAACCGGTCGCAGAGCTCCTGAATATATTTAAAACACTCCTGATTCGCCAGTCCATGCAGCGGGCCGGCCAACCCGTTCAGCCCCGCGGAACACGCCAGATAAATATCCGACAGCGCCGAACCGACAAGATGCGCTGTATGCGCTGAGACGTTGGCGTTTTCATGATCGGCCAGGAGCAGAAGCGTCATCCGCAGCAGGTCGTAAACCCGCGGATCGTCCAGCCCAACCATATGCGCAAAGTTGGCGGCGTAATCCAGTCCCGGGTCCGGCTTGATATGCTCATGGTTCCGGTATTTTTTATTGTAAATATAAGCGCAGATTTCCGGCGCGCGGGCGATCAGGTCCATGCTGTCGTCCAGCATGGGAATCCAATGCTCCTTTTTATCCATTCCGCCGGCATACTGCGCCGCAAACTTTGATCCGGACGACATCGATAAAAGCGCCGCGGAAAACATCGCCATCGCGGCGGCCCCGTCCGGGAACGCGTCGATAACGTTGAAAACAACTTCCGGGACCTCGGAACGCGCCCGCCAATCCTCCTCGATTTCGACCGCTCGCGCCACGGTCGAAAGCTCTCCGGTCATCAGTAAATAATATAACCCGCCGATATAGGGAAACCGTGAGTTCTCCGGGTTGGGGAGCAGGTTGATACATTCGTCCACGGTATAGCCCTGATAACGAACGCCTTTTTCCGGATCGACGTAGGATATATCGCTGACCTGAATGGGGACGCCGCGAATTCCGGAATAAATCTGCTCAACGGTGACGTTCGAGATGACAAAATCACCGTGTTCGCGCTTAAGACAATCGATCCGTTCGCGACGGAGTTGGATTTTTTCGCTGATCTTAGCCTCGAGCGTCATCTTTCATTTCTCCTTTTCCTGTGTGGATCATCCGAAGGACCGGCTGTCCGCTGCATGGGGGCAGGTCGCGGCTGACTTTTTCGAGCGCTTCGACGATTTCCCTCAACCGCGTGGGGTTTTCGAAACGGCTCGTCGGACCAGAGACGGAAATCGAGCCGATCGCCCCGCCGCTCTCGTCAAAGACGGGAATCGCCACGCCTGAGGCGTCCGCCGTCGACTCGCCATGACTGACGGCGTATCCATAGTCCCGAACCGACTCAAGCTGCCCCCTGAGCATCGCCCGATCGACCGATACGCCGGTCCGTTGTTCTGCGCTTCGCAGGATCGATTCAATCCGTTCCTCGGGTAAATAAGCCAGAATCGCCCGACCGCCCGATCCGATATAGAGCTCGAACGCCTGACCGACGGATTCAACGATCCGGACACTGCGCCCGCTTTCGATCTGATGGATGCAGACGCGATGGTCCGCTTCAAGCCGGTAAAGCGAAACAGTCTCATCCGTCTGCTCGAAAAGCGTACGCATGTACGGAAGCGCAAGATCATTCAGCGGAGAACCGGAGCGATACGAGTTCGCCCAGTGCAAAACTCTCCCGGACAGCCGGTACTGCCTGGAGAAGGGATCCTGTTTAAGGACGCCTTCGTCGCGGAGAATCGAAAAAAGCCGGCCGCAGGTGCTCGGCGAAAGATCGATCAACCGCGCAGCTTCGCGTACGCCGATTTCCGGCCTGGCTGCGGAAAAAATATCGAGAACTGAAAAAATTCTTCGAACGAATGAATGATCCATGCGGCCTCCGGTCGAGCCGATTGTTCCGATTTATAGGACATCGTATCAGATAGCGGAACGTTTTTAATTATAAGCAGATTCAAAAAAACCACAAGGGCAAATTCCGTTCGGTTTTAAAAATAAGGGCGGATCAAACGACCCGCCCTACACTAAGCTGAGCTTCCTTCAATGGCGGCTGATCAGATAAAACGCCAGGCAGCCGCACAGCACCGCCAGAACCAGCAGCGCAACAGCAGCCAGAATCCAAATCATCGGCTTATTATCGGAGTCCCCAGTCCTTTTTTCGAGAAACGACGGGCTCGATTCGTCCGTCCGGTCGGGGATTGCATAAGAAATTCGCTCAAGATTGGGCGTGTACTTCGGGATCGACGATCCAGCGCGTCTCGATTCGGGAGACGGACCGCTTCCGGCGTCCCCCCGCCCGGCTCCTTCAGCCGAAGGACGAACGATATCGAGCGTTCCGCGTTCAGAAGCCGCAGCGTCAAACGGCCCGGCTTCGCCATAAACGACCGCCGGATCGAAGCGCTCAGGATCGATCGTCCCATCCCAGGGACCGTGCTTTTCCTGCTTCATCGTGGTTACGATTCCGGCGATCTGCGCCGCCTCCGCCGGCGAATGGGTCAGCCGCGCGCCGACGTATGACGTGATGCAGGTGTCGCCGCGGCCGGTCCTTCCGTCCAGCGAGCGCGGAGTAAACGGGCCGCGGTAGAACTGGCCGTCAGCGTAAACAAGGACGCCGTCCGATTGCGTCAGGATAATTTCTCTGGGCCCATATCCGGCGAGGATACGCGCCGCCTCTTCGAGATCGGTCTGCCCGGTAAGATGCTCCGCTTCAGCGCGGTCGACCTTAAGATACGTGACATGCTTTAAGCCCTCGACCATGTCGGGCCACGGACGGAAGTTCAGGTCTTTCCCTTCGGGGACGCGGACGAACCCCTGAACGTCGAGCGCGATCGGCGCGCGTTTCGCCAGCTCGATCAGCGTCGGAAGCGTGATTTCGCCCGCGATGATCGGCGTGATCATGATAACCTTCGCAGATAAATCTTCCGGAATCGATTCGAGCGGAATTTCGCCGGCGAACCCGTTCAGCTTGCAGATACGTCGTTCCATGTCCGCGGACTGATAAATATTGACGCAGCCGGAGGATTCCTCCGCGGTTTGCGCCGTGATATCGATCCCCAGATCGAGGAGCTCGTCTAAATAATGAAAATCTTCTTCGGCCCCGCGCGTGAAGACGCCGACGGATAAGCCCAAACGACGGAGAACGGCGCTTCCATAGTAGACCGCCCCACCGGGGCTTTCGCGCTCGTTATCGTCAACAATCAGGATATCCTTAGCGAAATGCCCAAACATGAGTACGTCATAGAATTTTTTCATGATCACCTTTTCTGTATAATGCGTTTCTGTATTGACACGTTCTGCGACAGCCTATCCGCCGCCGCCCTCGCCGCCGCCACTGTCACCGCCGCCCTCGCCGCCACTGTCACCGCCGCCTTCACCACCACTGCTGTTACCAGCTTCCGCGGTTTGAGTTTGCTGCAGTGCCTGCGCTGTCTGCTGTGCGTCGATCTGCGCCTGCGCGGCAGCCGTCTGTTGACTAAACTGCTGCGCAATCGCAGTTTCAGTTGCAGCAACAGATTGCGCGGCAGCCGCTACCGCAGTTTGCGTCCCTATCAGATCGGACATCGCCGTTTGGGTCGCGGCCACTGCTTGCGTGAGGGCTAAATTCGGCGTCGGGGTCGCCGCGATCGTCGACGTCGCGGTCGGGTTCAGGACGCCCATCACGTAACAGTTCAGCCGCTGCGGGAAGGACACCTGGCAGAACGTATCGCAGCCCTGCCCCTGCTGAATCGAACGGGCGGGATCGCTGCACATATATTCGAAATGCCCCATCGGGGTACCGGTCCGCGTCACCGTAATCGTCGGCGTCAGCGTTCCAACCTGCGGAATCGTTCCCGAATCGCCCGCGACGATCGTCAGACTCAGCGGCAGGATCACCGCGTTCCAGGGATCGATAAAGTTGAAATTCTGGGTATAAGTGCCTTTATCCTTCGGCGCGGTCATGTAGAAGGTCGCCGTCCCGGTCTGCCCGTTGCCGACGTTTCCGTTGAGGGACGCGGCGTCCGTCGCCGACATTTTCGTTCCGCCGACATGTACAACCTTATAATTCGGCGTCCAGACGGTCGTCCCGGTATTTTTCAGCGTAAACGTCAATTGGAAAGCCTGACTGACACGCGCAGTCTGCTGATTGTTCGGGACCATAGAGATCAGCTCAGCTTTGTTTCCGGCTGCGCCAGCCGCGGGAACAACTGCCGCGACCGTCGCCGCAGCGGTAGCGGTCGGAGCCGGATAGCGGAGCTGCGTCGGGAGAACGCGAACGGTCGCGGTAAATTCCGCCGTGGGAGGAAGCTCGGTAAACGTTTCGGTAGGCGGAATCGAAAGCGCCGTCGACGTCTGGTTCAGCATGTCAACAAACGCGGTCTCGGATTCCCGGACGATCACGCCGTCCGGCGTATTCGTGCACCCGGCCAGATTCAGAATCGTTACGAAAGCGGCCAGACAGACAATCCATCGGGTTTTATGAGTTGGTATGATCATAAGCGGATTCTTTCTCCTTTGCATTAAGGCAGGATTTGAACGCCATAGGAATAACAGTTTTTATTCCGCAGCGACATCGTGTATGCGTTATTCCGGCAGTATTCCTCACAGCCCGACTGCTGAATATTTGAACGGTCGGGATCTGAGCACATCCATTCAAGCGTGTTCGGCGTCGCGGTCGCGCTGCTTCCCGGCTCTGTCGTAATAAACGTCTTGTCGCCAACAATAGCGTTGTAATAGATATAGAAGAAGGCGACGCCATCAGGACGCGCGAATTTCCATTCTGACTTATGCGTCCCGTATTCGTTCGGCGCAGTCGCGGGAATGCTCAGCGTCATAACGCCGCCCGGCGCAGTCACCGTGTCGATCGCAACGCTGCTCTGATTAGCCAGCTGAATCCCGTTGCTGTAAGACAGCGTGTATTTCCCGGACCAGGTTGCGGTCCCGATATTTTTCAGCGAAATCGTCCAGGTAAAATGCTGTCCCGGGAGAAACTGATTCGGACTGGGGCCGATCGCGACGACTTCGGCTTTATACGGATTTTCAACCGGCTCAGGCTGGACTGGCGGCGCGGCCGCGTCCGTCGGGGGAAGAACGATCGACAGCGTCGGCAGGACCATCGGCGCTTCGGTTGGCGCCGGCGTTTCAGTCGGCAGCGGCGTCATGGTCGGTTCCGGCGTCGGAGAGAAAGCCGCGGCCGTCTGCGTCAGCTGCGCTGCGATCGTTACGGCGGCTTCGGTATAAATCAGCTGATTGTTCGGCCGATGGGTGCATCCGCTGATCAACAACAGCGGCGCCACAGCGATCAACAACATAAATCCGAAAGAATAGCGTCTCATAGTCCCTCCGCAAAGATTTCCGGTTGATTAATTATAGTCTATCATGAGAGGTTAGATTTCTATCTCCTGTAAGAGTCAGACGTATTTCATAGCGAAAAAGTTCCGTCGGTTGACGGATATAAAATCAGGAATCAGCCCGAACCGGCTCCAGTCATGCAGCCAGATCAGACCACCCTCTCAGATATTCCCATCCGCCAAACCGCGAACAGGCCCTATCTCGGCGGAATATCCGTCAGGCGCGGATTCATAAAAATAATCAAATCGTCCGAAGTCACGCCGCCGTTCGCCTGCACCTCGAAAACAATCGTCAGGTCCTGATCATGATAACCGAAATCGCTCAGATTCGTATTCCATTCCGACGTCAGCCCATCGTTCGTTTCATGCGTTTCCGCGACAAACTGCTCCGTTCCGCCGTTCGGACCGATCAGGAGACGGACAAACGCGTCGCAGTGCGGCGAGTTCGGCGGGCAGGAAACGGCAGAGCGCAGCCACGTTCCGCGCGTCACGCGAACCGGACCGAATGAAACCCGCGTCGTTCCGTTTTCGATCGCCGGCGGCGCGACCAGGATCGAAGGCCCCCCCGCGTAATTACTCTCCATCGTTGGCGAGGCGTTGTAATAAGCCGCGCCGCGCCCTGAGCTCCGATCGCTGCTGCCGCAGAAGAACAACCCGGTATCATCCCGGCAGATCGCCCCGCTCAGATTCTCGTAAAAATTATATTGGCTTCCGACCTGAAAAACGGAGGTCAGGTAAACGTTCCCCGCGCTTCCCGAACCGTAAATCCTCCCGTCCGGATTTTTCAACCCCCAGGTTGTTGAATACTTCCCCTTCGCTTCCGGCGCGGTTAACGGAACAGAAATCTGCGCGGATTCGCCGGGACGCAGCAGTTTATCCTCCGTAAAAAGCGGGAATTCCTTCGCCGCCGCGACTTCGCTGCCGCTGATATAGACGATCCTGTAGCGTTTCGTCATGTCGCAGGTTCCGCTGTTGCGGATGTACCAGGTTTTATCGAAACGCGTATTCGGAAGCGTCATCGTTCCATCCGGGAACGTCACATCTGATAAAAACTCAAACTGATCGACGCAGCTCCCCGGAACGGCCGCTGCGCCCGATACGCCGCCGGTCCCAACCGTCGGGATCGGCTGGCTCACGGGCAGGCCGGTACTGAGCGAGAGCGTCGGCGTCGCGATCCAATATGGCGCGGTCGGCTCAAGTATCCCGGATATCGCGTCGCCTCCTGTGGAAGACAGGTTCGCCGACAGGGACAGCTCTGATCGCAGCTGATCCAGCTGCACGCTGAATTCTCCCGCGACCTGCGTTAAAAGAATGTCCCGGTCCACCGCGGCCTTCGTTTCGAGCTGCGTTTCTTTTTCGAGAACCGCCGCGTCGACCGTCGCCTGAATATCCCGCTCCGTCGGCGGATTCGCGATACATCCGCATACAGCCGCCGAAACCGCCGCCATCAGAACCAACCATCGTACCTGTCGATTCATTTCACCTCTACTTTCACCCAGAGCGCCTTGCTGCTGTCCGTTCCGGTTCCGAAACGCCGCCCGGCGCTGTCTTCTAATTTCCAATAGCCCGCGTATTCGCCGTGCTTTTCCGGCGCGGTCATATACACGGACAATTCAATCGTCTCCCCCGGCGGAACGACCGTTCCCGAAGGAAGATTCGTCCGGTCCGCCGCCGACATATTGTCGCCCATATCAAAAACGATCGCGTATCCATCATTCCATTCGCAGGTCCCCATGTTGCGGACGCGCCAGGTCTTCGTAAATGGCTTCCCTGACCTGACAACGGTGAAATCCGGGATCGTCACGTCCGCGACGAACGCCATCTGATTCTCGCAATCCAGCCCGGTATTGATTCCACGGCTGACCGCCGCCTGCTTCGTCCGGATCGCGTCGGGAACAGACGTCACGTCGATTTTCATTTCGTGGATGACTGCGTCAGTCCCAGCCATCGAGAGCGGTGTACCCGCCGCCTGAACGACGCCGAACGACGCAATCGCCGTTTCAAACCGCCGGTCCAGCTCGTATGCCAGCTGCGTCGACATCCGCATCGTTGCGTCGTCGACGAGCCAGTACATCGTTTCCGAAAAGTTCGGCGTGGGAGCGATCGCCGGCGCACCCGCCAGATCGGAAACAATCGCCGAACAGCCGCAGAGCCCAATCGCCAGCGCCAACACGAAAACGGCGCGCTGATATACAACCGGGCTGCGTTTCATTTATTTCCAAAATCCAACCAGGCCGTCAGGTTGCGAACGATCATATGATCCGCGCTCAATTGGCCTGCCCGCCATAGACGATATTCGGGTCCACCATGCGGCAGAAATCCAGCTCGTACGTATCATAATCGCTGGAAATCATCTCGTTATCCTTCAGCGACGCAATCGGCTCAAAGTCACTGCGGCACTTAATTCGGAAGCGGTACCCCGGTTCGATCGCCATGATTTTCAAATCAGTCGTCTTCAAAACAACGTCGGTATCTGGTTGAATATATTTCAGCGACGGAGAAATACTGTTGACATGGACCAATACGAGCCCCTTTCCGTCCTGCCACAGACGCATATTCCCATATCCGTAAATATCGCTGTATTGACGCGCGGTCGAAACTGCGTTCATTTCCGAATTACTCTGAGGATTCCCCAGCATCGTAACGTCCAGGTTATAAATTTTATTATCAATATTCGTTCCAAACGTCATTTGCGTCCGGCCGGAGTCCGAGACGCGTGACTGACAGCCAGTCAGAACAAAAACGCTCAAAATAAAAAGCGACGCTAAGATAAACGATATGCTTCGATTTTTCATGCAGCTTCCTTTCTATCCGCGGGTATACCAAAGGCACATCCGTTGATTCGATTATATCGTATTTTCTGAATGCGATTCGGCCTGCGAACGGGCTGGGGCTGCGTTTCAAATTTCTGTAGTCATGATAAGAGCCAGCCAACGATATAAAATTCGCACTGATTTTGTCATTCGTTTATGCTATTATCTCAGAGAATATTTTGAAAACTGGCCTGTCGTTTATTATGAAAAAGGTGATCTTACATACAGTCGAAGAACAGAAATATCTGGCAATTAAAGAAAAGAAAGGAAAAGCGGCGTTTGTTCATGAAAACAGACACCTCTCCCCTGCTGATCCTCTGATCTTGATGCCGCAGGGAATCTCATCCGTTCAATGCTTGTCTCTCGCTTGCACACACCTTCATCAAATCCCATCAATACGGTTAAGGTTCTATGATCTTAAAGAATCTGGTATCTCCAAGCCCAACTGCGACAGTTTTTTTGCTGCGCCCTCGGTTTTCAGGGTTTTAATCCCCTCCTGACCGAGGGCTTACAGGCATTTAACATTTCATTTCAACTTGATAGTCGGAGCGTTCCATGTTTCAAGTGCTTTCATGTCGGGAAGGTATATTCTCATATACAGGTGGAAGCCTTCCTCCGCTGTCGGCAGCACATACATATCCGGCTCGGTATCGGTATTCGCTGTGAGCAGTATGTCAAGCGAACCATCGTCATTCAGTTGAAAATCCGAACGGTCATTCACGCAGTATCTGTCCAGCGGGTTCGCGATAAGGAAGTCGTCGTTGCCGTAAGCCGTTACCGACCAGAAGCCCTTGTCGAGCACAGGCGGAAGCGAATCGAAATGCAGGATATAGTCCTTCTTTCCATCAAATGCCTCGCCGTTCTCGTCGGCTACACATTTAGGGTATATCGCGACCTCGGTGGTGTTTGCGCCAAAGCCTGATACCGCCACAGCCGCCCGGTATGTATATTCCGTTCCAAAATCGCCTATGGGTTCACCGAAGTAGTCCCAGATGCCGAGCTTTTTCGAGAAAGCCATGGCCTCCGCCGCAATATCGGTGTAGAACTTCCGCTGCATCGCTTTCCAGCCGTCGCCGCTCTCATCATTGAGCACCTTGGGGTCAAAGCCAAGCCCCGCGCCGACTCCCAGCTCCGCGATTTTGTCGATCTCGGATTTGTCGGCGTCCTTAGGCGGGTTGTCTATCATAAGCTCGTTCGCAAGTCCGAAAAATTCCTCCGCATTCATTGCCGCTACTGCCTGAACGGGGATAATGTCTGTCCTTATCGCCTCTGACGCAAGCACAGCGTTGTTGTGAGTTTCACCGGATCTGTAGACGCTCAACGGGCAAAGATCCATACCGTCCTGTATCTTCATGACATTCGGCAAATCGTCATCGCCATTAAGGACTACTCTTCCGATCGCCCACGATATGCGCGTGGGCAGCTCCACTTTCGTGACATTCGCGGGAAGCTCGGTCGTATCGCCTTGCTTCACAAACGCATAAACGCCCGCTTTGTCAAGAACAGCCGTTGTATTCGACCATGCGTCCATGATCTGCATTTCCATGAACCTGTCGGTTTCGGGAAGCGTGAGAATGATCGGCTCGTCCTTTATATCAACGATGATCTGAGTGTAAAGCGTATCGACGTTCATCGTCACAACAGATTTATTGTCTGCGTTGGCAAGGCTGCTGGCATGAACGAGAGTATTTGTGGGCAGCGTTCTCGCGGTCATATCCATAAGCACCAGCGGGTATGCAAAGATGTATGCTTCTTCCGCAAGCGTCCATAATTTCTTGTCAGTTTCATCTGCCACTTTGTTATCCTCCATAGCGTCTTCTGTTGAGGCTGCTGTTTCTGCCTTGGGTTCGATTATATTGAAGAACCTCGCGTCACTAAATCCAGTAATACCTGACATGAGCTTTTCGAGAAGCGTCGTATCCCCTTCCTGCGTTATGTTCTTTTCGACTGCATCCTCGTTTCTCTTCACAATGCCGTAAAGACCGAGCTTGTTCGTCGTCCAGGTTGCATCAGCCTCTTCCAGCTTCGCATCTTTCTCGTACATGATTACTCCGTTCCTGACGATCAAAACATAGTTCGCATCGGGAAGAATGACGTTAGCTGTGAAGCTGAGATCCTGTATTTTCATGGTGTCTGTTACGATTCCAAGATACTGAAAGATCATATCCGGAGTCATGTGGTCGATCAGCCCACCGCTGGAATTTGCTCTCGTCGCCTCATCCGTATTTGTTCCGTTTCGGAGTTCCTGTGCCGCGCACAGATATGCGTTTCGCCAGGTTCCGCTTTCAGCCTGATAGCCGAGCTGCTCCAGAGCATCAGCACACAGGTATCTGGCGTCCATATTGTCCGGGTCGGCAAATACCAGCACATTGGTAAGCTCCGCTACCCACTGATACTCGCCCTTATCATAATCTTCCTTGGCCTTGCGGAGAACCTCGTCAACATCACCCAGATATTCCACATATTTCTTTGCGCTTTCGGTTGGCGTCAGCTGCCCCAGATGTACCGGATTGGCATCATACCATCCCATATACTTCTGATATACCGCTTTGGAATTATGGGCAACCGTTCCATAATACTGCCTCGTATACCAGACTTTCGCGAGCTCCTCGGGCAGCCTGATCATATTCGCTATTTCGGTACTGGTATAGCCTTGGTTCAAGTAAAACAGCGTCTGGTCATTAATGAATTTATAAACCGCCGCTGTGTTCGTAATGTATTCCCGGATATTCGCATTGTCCCAGTGAGGCCAGTTATGCGCCTGGAAAACCACCTCTGCTTTATCCCCGTAAAGTTTGAGCGTTTCCATAAGATACCCTGCCCAGGCCTGTCCATCGCGCACCTCTGCACCCCTCAGGGTATACAGATTGTGCAGGGTCCCTGTACAGTTTTCTGCCATCCAGAGGGCTTTTTTCTCTGGGAACCAGGTATTCATTTCCGCAGGAGCCTCCGTGCCCGGCGTCAGTTGAAACTCCATTTCCACACCGTCGATACTCATGGTCTGACCGGTTTTGGAAATGATGGTGTTAGGAGAAATGTATGACGTGGTTCCTTTGGATTGGCCCATGCCGATTCCGATGCTCAGAGAACCCGTCTCTCCGCCATTCAACAGAGCCCCGTATTGATAGGACGCCCTTCGGGACATGGCGTTTCCGGCGTAAATATTTTCCGCGACGGCATGCTCCTCAAAGCCTTCCGGTGCGATAATCAGGATGTTCTCTTTCTCCACCTGCTCCTCTGAGACAATCCCGGCGACACCTCCAAAGTGGTCAACGTGAGAGTGGGAATACAGAATGGCTTTTATAGGATAATCTCCGAGATTCTCCTTTACCAGTTCATAAGCAGCCTGTGCGCATTCCACGGTCATAAGGGGATCATATACGATCCATCCCGTGTTACCTTTAATAAAAGTAATGTTGGACATATCGTAACCGCGCACCTGATAGATACCTTCCATGACCTCGAAAAGGCCATAGATATGATTCAGCTGGGCGTTTCTCCACAGACTGGGGTTGGCGCTTCCGGGAGCTTCTTCTGAAAGGCTGGCATAGGCATCCTGGCTCCATACGATTTTCCCGGTATCATCCTTGATAATCAGGCTTTCAGGCGCCGCGATCAATCCGCGCTGAGCGTTTTCCAACTCGCGTTCGTCCTCGAAGTCCAGAAGAGCATATACCTGATTGTTCGCGTCAATGGTATATTGCGTTGCTTCCTTCGTATCGGCATTCAGGCCGAGATCGTAAACAGAAGCGCCTTCGGTCGCTGTACTATCTGCCTTTGTTGCCTGCCCAAAGGCTGAAAGCAAAAGAACGGTAATAATTGCGATACTGAATAATATCTTCTTCATTTTTTTCATTCCTCACTCTTGTTCAATTATTCTGTGCCTGCCTGTGAAAACTCTCGTATAAGCATATTGCGTTGTAACATCAGCTCCTCTTCCGGGTCAATCCCGCCATCGTAGACCAGCCCAACCGCATATCGGGTCACTGCAGCCAGCATCAAATGCAAAGTTGCTGAAAACATTCCATTCCAGGGAATATCTGTCCGCAACGTATGATCCTCCAGCGCCTTCCGGTACAGGGCATGAATCCGTGCTTCAAGAGAACCTACCATTTTACGATAGGTTTCCATTTCATTGACAGGGATATCCTCGCAATAGACATACACATTGAAGAACTGGTTGAAACGCAAAAGATCCTTGTGCCTGCGATACAAATCCAGAAAGGAATCGAGGTAAACAGTAAATCCCTCTAATGCCGTCATTTTTTCGACATCCAGCCCGCGAAAAGTCTGCGACAGATACTGTTCCCAAGACCAGGTGCCGATTCCAAGCACAAGCTCCGGCTTGGTTTTATAATAACGGTAAACCGTTGCCACCCCGACGCCTGCGGCATCAGCAATATCTGTCATTGTGACTTTTTCGATCGTCTTTTCCGCAAAGATACGGAATCCTGCCTCCAGAATCTTTGTCCGGGTCACCTCCTTTTGCAATGCATTCAACTCCGGATTCCCGCTCATATGTACCTCATCATGCAACAACGCCCATAGAAAAACATAAAAGATATTCCGCCTATCTTACATAATAGACATTCTATCACACCCCGAAATTAATCTGCAGGATTACTATAGATCCGTTACAAGCTGGAAGAAGAAAATAGCAAATAGATAAATCTCATTTATCGTTGAGCCTGTGAAAGCCAAAGAAAAGGTGATATCTATTCGAAATGAAGACGATAGCACAAATTCTCAAATTCAGAGAGTCCATGATAAAGTATGATGAAAAGCACGGAGCCAGTGAAACAGCAGGAAAAATACAAGGTCAGCCGCCACCGTATACAGATGGATGAAACGGTATGACGGAACACAGGATTCTCTAAAAGCATCCGAATCAGCATCCAGAGGAAGATCTCAAGCTGATTCATAACTTGCGAAAACGGAATCATCATGCCGGATTCATATTCGCTGGTATAACGATTTCCCGATGAGCCCGCTTAACCGGCTTTCCACTTCTCAGTTTCTTAAGATCCATGCTTGAAACTTGTAACGCATCATTGACAAACCAGCATTTTTTTAATTTATTGACGCTTTATCTTTTGAAATTTCAGTAACAAAAAAAACAGTAAACCTTCTTTAATTTACTGTTTCTCGAATCACTATATTCAATTAGCACTGTGAAAGCTTCGGGATACGCTAAAAAACCAGCACAACGATTCCAGCTACAATTGCCGCACCGGCAACCCAAATCAGTGTAAGAAAGCCTCGCTTTTTCAACACTTGCTTCCAAGTCTGAACATATGGCAATTCTTCGCATCCTGCCAGTATCCAGAACTTGCTGTGTCCTACCCATATTCTGTCAATCACGACACCGTCATACCAGTTCATAACCTCTAAAAACAACAATGCCAGCAGATAAGCTGTTTTGAAATCCGATACTCTATGCCGCACACCGATTATAAGGACAAGTGCAGCCAACATGACAATGCAGAATTCAGTCATGAAGATTTTCTGCTTGCGCTGCATCACTTCTTTTGTGGTCAGCCCTATTTCAATGGCTCGATCCTGTACAGCCTTCGGGTAAAAATACAGCCCATCAATCGCTCCACCTCTCACAGCATATCTCACCATTATTGTGAATAAAAGGCAGTATAAGGCTAATTCCAAGACAATCATAGTTTCATCTCCACAAATTAAAATTTAACGGCTTCTAACTAATACTAAATAATCTCTAAAACTTTCAATTTTATCCCGATCAAATGTTATTGTAAGATAGTTATCTGTGAGCCCTTCATACCAAAAGTATATTCTTCATTCAAGATAAATATCTTGAATTTCATACCCAGGTTGAATGTAAGTATATTGGGGATTATCCCTCAAATCTGTCTCCGGATATAATTTAAAAATAAAATCCGGCTCGATACATAGTATTTCTCTTTCTTCTAAAATCTTATTATCTAATAGTTCAGTCAAAGTCTCTGCCAGCTCATCTATCTCACTACACAATAAAACTTCATCATTTTCCTTATGATAATTTAGCCAATCACCTGAAGTAAATAGAAAATCACACCTACACCATTCACTGTCCCAATTTTCCTTATTTGTCGGCTTGTAGCCATTTATCTGTAATTTGATTTTTATTCCGCTTGCATCGATTTCAAACCACATTTCACTATAGCTTTCAAAACTCTAATTTTTCTCTCTAAACACTTGCCAATATTATACAATTTTTAATTTTTTTCGCTGTCAGATTTCCTGCCTGCTTTCAGGCGTTTCATAGCAACAGATAAGAAAAGAACGGAAAAGCTCGAAAATAATCCCTTCCACGTCTTGTCATATCTTTCATAATAACAATATCGATTTTCCCGCTTTCCACATCAATTATCATCTGTGTATAGGCTGAATGGTCAAAGAACCTGCCGCTTTCATCATCAGGGAGAGAGGAAATGATAGAATATTCCTCATGAACGAAGGCGATACCAACCGACGCGTGCTAACGCTTTTCCTGATCGGGACGGCGGTTTATGGCCTGACGCTGATTCTTTGCCTGATGATCGGGAAGCCTGCGCTGACCGCCGCAATCAGCACCGCCGGCGCTATCGTCTATATCGCTTTTGCGCTCTATCGCCTCTGGCTCAGGCGCAGCGGTTTCAATCTCAGCGAAAGCGCCCGCCCGACGCGCCGGCGATCGGAAGCGGAAAACGCCCGCCCGCTTGAGGAAGCGATCCGGCAGGAAAAGCCACTGAAAATCTATGTCGATCTTCCGAAAAAACAGATCCAGAACGACGACGAAGGCGGAAGCATATCAGAAAAAACGCCTGATTTCGGCGCACCCCCCCACTTGGCCGCGCCGCAGACGGATGAAATCGCGCTGGAAGAAACGATCCTCTTCAAAACGCACGCCCACTGGATGAAATTCCTTCGAAGCAGCTTCAGCGTCCTGCTGATCGGGATCGCGTGCCTGGCTTTCGGAATATATGGCTCGACCGGATTGAAACCGTTCCTGCCGTCGGAATTTCGCTCTGTCGTCGGGGCTGCGATTCTCGCCTGCGCTGCCGTCGCGCTGACCCTTTGGATAGACTGCGCCAACGATGAATTCCGGATTGAGAATGACCGCGTCGCCGAGGTTTACCGGAAGCCCTTCGGCTTTGAACGGGAAAGAACCGCCCTGCTGAATAAAATCCAGACAGTCGAGATTGCCCGAAAGAACCTCTTCGCCTTCCTGTTTAACTATGGCGACGTCGCGATTAATATCGGCGAATCCGTTTTGCACTTCGAATACGTCCCAGATCCAAAAGGCTTTCGCGAACGAATCTTCGCACAAATCGCCGCCTGCGAAACGCTCGACCGCGAGCGCGCCAACCGTGCCCAGCGTCAATTTATCGAAGAAATCGTCACGGCAATCCGGCTTGAAAAATAGCTTTCGAAGTATCTTTCATACAGCAATTACTCGGACAAAGAATAAACTGATAACATATTGGAGTCCTGAAACTGAGCAAGCCGTTCTTGAACGATTATCACTTTAAGGAATCAAGCAAAGATGCATATTTACTCGCGCAGATTTCATCGCTTAGTATGGTCTGAAATGTTGAAGCAAGACTGAGTTCCATATTCCTTCTCGACACTTAATCTTCCTATCCAACATTGGAGTCGCAGCTTAACTGGCAGTTTTTTTACTCCTCTCGTCCCCTATCGCACGCCCATCCCACCAGCCGCACGGAGAACCCGGCGCCGCATATCTTTCCGCGCTTCGGCTCGGCGGTCGGACAGCCTTGCTGTATAATG
>CALIHP010000058.1 GCA_938020565.1 uncultured Anaerolineaceae bacterium
TCTTCATTCGCTTTTCTTTTTCTCTAATTTGTAACGGATCAATGGTAATCCTACATTGCCCGAATGAAAATCGAGAATCGTCGATTCCTCCGGATTCAACTATAATTTAAGCTGGAGGGCTCCTGAAAGGGCGAACGAACGCAATGAGCATGGTTATTCTGAACTACCGGATTACAGAGAAATACGCGCCATCGAGCGATTCATCATATTTTCGCGCAACGCAGATTGAAACCGGAGCCGACTGCTACCTGCGCGTCATCCCGGTCAACGCCTTTCCGCAGGCGTCGGCCCTCCTCTCGCTCCAGCTGACGTTTCAGAAACGGTCCGCATTTCGGCATTCGCTCGTTATCCCGGTCGGCGTCCCCGACGTCTTTCCTGAAGGACTGATCCTGAATCAGGCGTATTATCCCGGAAAATCGCTCGCGGACGTTCTGAAGGAAAGCGGCCGTCCGCTGGAAATAAACCGGGCGATGAGTTTCGGTTATTCGATCGTTTCAGCGTTAGCCGCGCTGCATGGTCAGGGCATGGCGCACGGATCGCTGAGCTCAAATCATGTCCTGATCGCCGATAACGAAGAAGCGCTCGTTTCCTTTCTGCCGCTTCCGAGCGATTATGACGCGAAGCTGAAACGCTATCGGCATGCCGCGTCGAACGATCAGGCGCCAACCGAACGCGACGACGTCTTCGCGTTGGGCGTCATTCTCGCCGAACTGTTTACCGGGCTGATTCCCTACGGCGCGTCCGTCGCCGATTCAAGGCGCAACGCCAACCAGTACTACGAATACTACGAAGCGGGTTTCGCGAATTTTCAGGGCTTTCCCGCCCGCGACATCTCCGACCTGATTCTGCGCTGCCTGAATCCCAGCCGCGAAGAAGGTTTTTCTTCGGCGATCGACGTATTCAACGACTTCCGGAGCATCCTGGAGCGCTGGACAAACGAAGAACCCGACGCCGCGCTCCCCCGTCCAACGGCCGCGCGCCCCACGATCGGGAAGGAACGCCCGGCGGCAGCCGCGCCGATCCAACCGGAACAGTCCGTCGAACCGAACCCGCTCCCGGGCTATACGATCAAAACCTTCGACAAATCAGCCCACCGGCGACGGCCGCTTGCCGCCATATTGAGCGCAGTCTTCGCAATCGGCGTTATTGCCGGCGGTTTTTTCCTCTACCGCTACCTGAGCGCAATCCCGGTCGGCGAACGGCCCGATTATCGCGGAACGCTCGACGCGCTCAACCTGACGCAAACCGTTCTGGCTGATAAAGTCACGCTGCCGATCGCGGCCGAAGCCACGCCGGAAAACGCCTCGGTCCCGGAGAACCAGGCCGTTCCCGACAAAGCCTCGAACGCCGCCCCGCTTCAGGAAGGCCTCCCGATCCGAACGGATATCGGCGCGGGGCTGGTCTGGCTGAAAGACCGGCAGGAAATGGTCTACGTTCCCGGCGGCGCGTTCAAGATGGGACTGGACGGGAAATTCGATTTCAATCTCTCGATTTTAGCGCCGATGACCGACGCGATCGTCGATTCGTTCTGGATCGACCGGACCGAAATCAGCGCCGGACAATACCGCAGCTGCGCGCAGTCGGCAATCTGCGCCGAGCCAGTCGACCCGCGCTTTCCCGCCGACGACACGCTTCCGGCAGTCGGGATCGCCTGGGCGGACGCGGAAGCCTACTGCCGATGGGCCGGGAAGCGGCTGCCGACCGAAGCGGAATGGGAAAAGGCGGCGCGCGGAACGAACGGCGCGCTCTTCCCCTGGGGGAACGACAGCCCGTATTCGCAGGCAGACGCGTCCGTTTTAGGCGCGCTCCGTCCGGCGAACGACGCCGAAACCTTCGACCGGAGCCCGTACGGGGCGCTTTCGATGGGCGGGAACGTCGCAGAATGGACCAATGATTTTTACAGCGAGAACCGCGTCATGTCTGCCGGGATGGAAAATCCGCAGGGTCCCCTCAGCGGAACGACGCGAACCGTCAAAGGCGGCTCAGCTACAGACGCGCAGTTTGAATCCGGCTGGCTTTCGGCCGGGCGCTTTGGCGTCGAAGGCGCGAATCCGCAATCCTTCGGCTTCCGCTGCGCCGTCAGCGCCGGCGAAGTCGACAGCGAAAAAGCCACCGGGCTTCCGGATCCAATCGAAACAAGCGCGATGACGGCCGCGCCGGACCGCCCGCAGGGCTGTACCGACCGGGTCGGTTTCGTCGCCGACGTCACGCCCGACGGGCAAGCCATTCCGCAGGGACAACGCATGACCAAAACCTGGCGCTTCCGAAACGACGGAAGCTGCCCGCTGACCGAAGATTATTTCATGGTCGCGACCGCCGGGCTCCAGCCCGGAGCGCAGCGGCTTTTCCGCTTCGGGACGACGATCCAGTCCGGGCAGGAAGGCGACGTGACGATTTCTTATCCCGTTTTCGGATCAGGGACACAGCGGGTCGATTTCAAACTCTCCAATCCGAGCGGAACAACCTTCGGGCTGGGACCGCAGCAGCGCGGCGCGCTCTGGACCGAATACATCGTTCAATAACCGCTTGACGCGGATCTGGCCTGTGGAAAAAACCTGCCTGAATAAAAACAACACAAATACAAACGAGGACAAACAGCAATGACGAGCGATCCCAAGAAACAACGCGTAATCATTATCGGCGCCGGTCCGGCGGGCCTGACGGCGGGATATGAAATCCTGAAAGCGGCGGGCGACCGCTTCGACGTCCTGATCTTAGAGGCGTCGGACGCGATCGGCGGAATTTCCCGGACGGTCGTTTACAACGGGAACCGGATGGATATCGGCGGTCACCGCTTCTTTTCCAAAGACGCGTCCGTCATGCGCTGGTGGGAAGAGCGTCTCCCGATTCAGGGCGCGCCGGCAAAAGACGACCGGATCCTCGGCCCCGGCGAGGAAAAACCGTACGTCCCCGGCGGGCCCGACCCTGAGAAAACCGACCTCGTCATGCTCCTCCGCCGCCGCGTTTCGCGAATCTATTCGCTCCGGAAATTCTTCGATTACCCGATTTCGTTCAAAGCTCAGACCTTTCGGAACCTCGGACTGATCCGGACGCTTGAAGCAGGGTTCAGCTACCTGAAAAGCTGCGTCGTCCGGCTTCCGGAAACGTCATTGGAAAACTTCTACTGTAACCGGTTCGGGCGGAAGCTTTACGCGCTTTTCTTCGAGTCATACACGGAAAAGGTCTGGGGGCGTCATCCGTCCGAAATCTCCGCCGACTGGGGGGCGCAGCGCGTCAAAGGGCTCTCGATCCACGGAATCCTCGCCGACATGCTTTCGAAAATCCTCCCGTCGGCCCTGCGAAAGAAACGAACCGTCGAAACCTCGCTGATCGAAAGCTTCTGGTACCCGAAATTGGGGCCGGGGCAGCTTTGGGAAAAGGTCGCCGACGAAATCCGCGCGATGGGCGGCGAAATCCGCATGAACCAGAAAGCCGTGGGACTGACCCTCGCGGACGGACGGATCGCCTCGGTAACCGTCGAGAGCCCGGACGGAGAAGAAACGCTCGCCGCCGACGCCGTCTTTTCTTCCATGCCGCTGAAAGACCTGATCGCCGGAATCGAGCGAGCGAACGCCGGCGCGGTTCCGGCGACGGTCCGAGAAATCGCCGCCGGCCTTCCGTACCGCGACTTTATTACCGTCGGCCTCCAGCTCAAAAAGCTGCTCCTGAAGAACCGGACGCGGCTCCGGACCGTCGGCGATCGGATCCCCGACTGCTGGATTTACGTTCAGGAACCGAACGTACGGATGGGGCGGATTCAGGTCTTCAACAACTGGTCGCCCTACCTGGTCAACGATTTTGAAAAGAACGTTGGAATCGGGCTGGAATATTTCTGCGCCGAGGGCGACGATCTCTGGACGATGAGCGACGAAGCGTTCAGTGCATTCGCGATCGGCGAGCTCGAAAAAATCGGCGTTGCCGAAGCCGGCGACGTCCTCGACTGGCATGTCGAACACGTTCAGAAGGCCTATCCCGCCTACTTCGATACCTACGAGCGGATCGACGAGTTGACCGGCTGGCTCGACGGATTCGCCAACCTCTTCTGCATCGGACGCAACGGGCAGCACCGCTACAACAACACGGATCATTCGATGGTCACCGCGTTCGAAGCGGTCAAAAATTTATGCGCCGGGCTGGAAACGAAAGCGAATATCTGGAACGTGAATACGGAAAAATCGTATCATGAGTCCGTTTCAGCGGACGAAAAAACGGTGAAAGGCGCGGCGGATCAGCGCTGATTCTTCGACCTGCGCCGCCAGGCAGCCGCCCGCGTACACGAGGACCGAACCGCCGATCCCTCCGCCAAGATACAGCAGCGGCGCAAGCTTCCCCGCCGCCGCGCGCCAGAGGAAAATGAACGCGATCATCGCGCCGGCCGCGGCCCCGCCCTGAACCAGCGCGCGGACGATCCGTTTTCCGGAAAGGCCGCCCAGCCTCCGGCGCATCAGCGTCAGCAGCGCCGCCATTTCCAGCCCGGTCGCGATTGAATTCGCCAACGCCACCCCGCCATGCGGGTACAGTCCGGCGCGCGAAAAACCCTCGGTCAGCAGGAAACTGAGCGCCATGTTCAGCCCCATCGCGCAGAATAATACGATGACAGGCGTTTTCGTATCGTGAACCGCGTAAAACGCGCGCGATACAACCTCAACAATACAATGAAATACCAGTCCGACGCTGTACCAGCGCAGCGCCCAATTTACCATTTCCGACATCTGCGGGTTGAACGCGCTGCGCTCAAAAATCAGCCGCACGATCTCGCTCCCGAAGAGGATCAGCCCCGCCGCCGCCGGAATCGACAGCAGCAGCACCAGTCGCAGCGTATCCGCCAGCGCGCTGCGCATTCTGTCCAGCTCGCCGCGCCCGGCCAGGACCGAAAAGCGCGGCAGCGAAACCGTCGCAACCGACTGCGCAATGACTGCCTGCGGCATGAGCATAATCGTCAGTCCCAGCGACACAGCGGTAATCGAGCCAGCCGGAAGGTACGAAGCGATAAAATTGTTGACCAGAAAGTTCAGCTGGACCGCGGACGCGCCGACCTGCCGCGGGACCATCAGCCGGATCACCTCGATCACAGCGCTGTCGCGGAACCCGAACGATGCGAAATACCGCTTGGTCCGGATCCGAATCAGGCCGGGAAGCTGAGCTGAAAAGTGCAGCGCAGCGCCAAGAACCGCGCCGTACGCCAGGCCGCGGATCCCGAACGGCTTCGTCAGGACCGTCACGCCGATCAGGATGCCAAGCTGGTACATGGCGGGAGCCAGCCCCGGAAGCAGGAAGTTCCCATGCGAATTCAAAATCCCCATCAGCAAGCCGCTGAGACCGAAAATCAGGATCGACGGCAGCTGAATCCGCAGCAGCTCAGCGGTCAGCCGCTGTATCAGCGGATCCTGCGCCTTGAACCCGGGGACGAGAAAGTTCTCCGCGATCGGCCCGGCGAACGCGTACAGCAGCGCCGTCAGGACCAGCAGAACAAGAATCAGGATATTGACGATATTCGACGCCAGCTTCCAGGCTCCGCGCGTGTCCTCCCGGTCCAGCAGCGTGCTGAACATGGGGACGAACGCGCTGGCGAGCGCGCCGCCGGCGACCAGATTGAAAATCGTTTCCGTGAGCCGGTTCGACGCCAGATAAGCGTCAAGCTCCGCCGACGTTCCGAACGTCGACCCAAGCAGGCTCTTGCTGAGCAGCCCGCAAAGCTGAGAAAAAACCATCGCCCCGGCTAAAACCGCGGTCGATTTAATAAATGAAGGTTCCTTAGAGGGAACCTGTTCGCTTGATCTCTCCGGCATTCGTTCATTTTATCACGGATGCCGCCCGCCCCACTCGAACGGACGCGATCGCGGCGCATGAAGTATAATCAGGAGCGTCGATTGAATCTATTAAGGAATCGGAGGATTATAGAAGTCATGGCTGCGAATCGGATTTTAATAATTTGCTGCATCGTTGGGATCGTTTTAGGATACGCCGTCGGAACGTTCGTCGACTCGGTCAACCTGAACACGGCGCTGACAATCGGGCTGATCGGCGGACTCGGGGTCGGGTATCTCCTCGATAAAAGCGGCGCGCAGACCGGAAGCGGAACGGCGAAAACCGCCGCGCCGTCGTCGAACGACAGCGTTGAACGCGCGAAAGCCGCGCTGGCCGCCGCCCGCGGCGACGCCGCCGAAAAGGTCGAAGAAGCCGCCAGTGAGGTAAAAGGGGCCGCCGCCGAAGCGAAAGCGTCCGTCGGCTCGAACGTCGACGAGATCCTGGCCCGAGCCCGCGGCGCCGTCAGCGAATCGACGGAAAACGCCGCCGGAAAGGTCGAAGAAGCCGCTAAAGACGCCGCGTCCGACGTCGAGGACATTTTAGCCAAAGCCCGCGAAGCGATTAAAAAAGATTAATTTTATCGGTGTCAAAAAAAAAACCGCTCGTTTCATTGAGCGGTTTTTTTGACCCTGTTTTTAATTTACTGGAAGATATCTTTAGTCGCTGCATCGCGCCCCCTGAGACCTTTGGTCGAACGGGGGTATGCGATGCAGTGACGATTAATAAAGCGAATATTCTTATATTAAAATATGTTTCAAAACAGCTTCTGACAATTTACAGAATCTCCAGCTTATTCCTTATTGTACGGTTCGATCGACGAAATCGTCGCCTGGACGATATAGCGCTTCTTATACTCGTCGTCGATAAAGTTATAATCGTCGCAGGTCACCAACGTCAGCGACCGCTCGCCGTTCGGCTGGAACATCATGTACGCATCGTCGGGCTTCGTCCAGAACGAGTTGTTGACGCGATACGTATACTTGAATCCGTCCGTCCCATAGATAATAATCTCGTCCTCCAGATGCAGACTGGTCAGGTTGACGAAGACGCCCTGCGAATAATAATGCCCCGTCAGGACGGTATTCCCCGGATACGGAAGATAAGCGCCGCCCTCAAGCTCGCCGACGTACCCGCCCAGAACCTTCAGGTCATACCCGCCGGACAGGTCCTTCCCGTTCAGATAGTTGATATGCACGATTTCAATCGGATATTCCGTCCCCAGCCCGATCGCCGGAATCTCGAGCGTATTGCCCGTGAAAATAAAGCCGGACTGATCCGCCGCGCTCATCGGCGCCGGCGAACGCAGCGAATACCCGGTATCCGGAATCGGCTCGCGCGGGCATTCCTGATCCGTGGCGTTGATAAACAGGTTGGTATTCTGTTCCGTGGTCCGCCGCGTATACGCCATGACGAATTCGCTGAGCGTATCGTTCTGATAAAACGTCGGCTTCACCGGCATAACGATCTTCCCGCCCTTGATAATCGCGCGCGTAAACGGCGGGAGAATAATCTTATCCTTATGGCAGCCGGACCCGTCGATCGTGTATCCCTCAGCCAACAGCTGCCACTCGCATTCCAGCTCCGCGATCTCCGCGACCGACGTCAGGCTTGACTTCGACGGGTTCAGCCGATATTCGAGCGTCAGCGCCGAATAATTCGAGATAAACCCATATTTCTCGTTGATCGCTTCGAACTTCTGCGTCTGGGGAACGTAATTCTCGCCGCAGCCGTCCCAGATCACCTTATACATCCCGTCCGTTCCCTCGCTCGAACAGGTATTCTCTCCGGCCTTTTCGGGAACCGTCAGGTAGAATTCCATCATCGCGTTGTTCGGGTACCAAGGTCCGCTTCCGGCACCGGACATCCTGATATCCGGCATCATCGCGCGCACGAAATACGTCCCCGCGCCGCGAATCGTCACGTCCATCTGCTTGATTTCGAACGGCCGGCTGGCGCCCTGAAAAGTCTTCAGCGGGATTCCGGTATATCGGCGCATATTGGCTTCAGGAGTGGAGTTATAGTGCCACCAGCGGTTATCCACCTCGGCGTCGTCGACATAAATCCGATGGATATACGTATCCGACTGCCGTTCCTTATCCGTGCAGGTCGCGTTCTTGCAGCGTTCGACCTCAAAGTACCAGTTCCGCAAAGGCGCCGCGGCAAAGGTCGACGTAGGGATATAACCGCCGGCAACCGCCGGCGGCATATCCGAACCGGCCAGCGATGGCACGGAAGTTATCGGATTATACCCGTTTCCAGTAGCATCCGTGAAGCTGATCGACGCAACCTGCTTCGTCGGAATGCAGGGGTCGTAAGCGACGCTGGAGGTCCGATATTTCAGGTTGGTCGGGACATCACACGTTCGCGAAAAGACGACGCTCATCTCCCGTTCAAAATGGAACATGGAGTTTTCGTAGCCCTTCGTCGGGTCTGTATTCTGATAAAAGAACGTGAACTTGAAATCCGAAACCGTCGGAAGACTCTCGAACGGCAACGCTCCGACATTTATTTTGATTGTCCCGCCGACAAACCGCAGCGGCAGCTCGTTATGAACAGTCGCCCAGGGCGCAGCAGGGACAAAACCTATCGGATTCACCGTATTATCCGCCGGATTGGTATTCTTATTATACGTATAAGTTATCTTATAATCAGCACCAACATTATTTTTAAAGTTCAATTCTATACTGTAATCAAATTCCTTGATAACCTTGTCGCCGTAAAAGCGAACGCGTCCTGTATCAAACGCCTCGCCCAACGGCAGGCTGACGATCGTAAACGCCTTCCCTGGCTCGTCTTTAAAACTAAGCGTCTGGGCCGTCGCACCTGGACAATCAACATTATTTGCATTAAATACGAATTTATCCGTCGCCGGCGTCCCGGCCGGGTCCGGGATCCATTCCCGGATCGTCATGTTCCAGGCGCAGGCGGTCGAGACCGCATCGATCGTCGCATACCCGTCGAGGAGCTGGTCCGTCGTCACGACCAGACTGTTAATCTTAATCGTATATTTTCCCGGAAGCGCCGGGTCGGTCGGGTTCGGGCCCTGGAAAGCGGGGATGAAACGGATCCCGACGCGCGCAATGACGCCGTTCCGCGGGAAACTGTTGCAGCTGAACGAGTTCAGCGGATTCGGCGGATTCGATGACAGCTGCTGGCATTGGTAGGGCGTGCTGTCCGAAGCGGCGTATAAAATCAGCTCCTTGACCCGGTCGTTGCCCGTCGTGTATTCAACGCCGTTCGGATCGGTAATCGTCACCAGGACCCGATCGCGCCATTTTTCAACCGTCGTCCCGGTTATCGAAACGCTTCCGGTAAACAGGATCCCGTCCGTATGAAACGCTTTGCAGTCCCCGCCGCTCAGGAACTCGGTCGCGGCGAAAACCGACCCCGCCGCGATCAGCGTGATGACGGCGACGGCCAGGACGGCCTGCCATGCTTTTTTCAGTATCATCTGCGGATTTTTCATGCAACTCTCCTTCATAGCTCTCCCCCCGAACCGGCAGGGAAACGTTCAGATTGATGAATCTGATTTTCTAATCGTACCATAAACCCCGCCGGGATAAAACCCCGTTCCTGAACGAAACGTTTTCCCGCCCGATCGGACCGCCGGCGCCATCATCAGCATAAAGCATGTCCTGAACTTTTCGCATCTGAATCCCTTAAAACCCCACGACGTCAAGCGTCTCGAAGCGCAGCGTCTCCGCTTCGGGCAGGTGGAAAATCGTTCCGCGCCGGTCCTCCCGGACGCGCAGCATCGCCTCCCCCGACAGACGCATGAACTCGCCGGTTCCGTTTAAATATGAAACGTCCGAACGTCTTAAAAAGTTCCCCCCCATGAAATAAATCACGCCGTCGGTCAGGACGCTCCGTCCGCCGTCCGCATCCGTCCGGACTTCGACGACCCGCCCCAGCTTCGCGAACGTCCCGAGCTCGTTCCCGCCATATTCAAACACGTAAACAGGCGCGCCGGAATCCGCGAACGGAAAGCCGCCCGCGGAGAATCGCCCCGCGCGCAGCGTTCCGTTCAGGAAGTTCCGCCCGGATTCCATCGTCCAGAATTCGCCCTCGATTCCCGTCTCGTTCCAGTTCGCCTCCCAAAGATAATCGCCCGGATTCGTCGTCAGAACGACCGCGTTCTCGGGCAAAAAATCAAATATTCCGGAAGCCAGCGCGTCGCAGCCGGCCCGATACGGATCTAAAAAGGTCCGGTCCAGCAGGCTCAGGACGCTCCGGTTCTCCTGCAGCGTGACCGCGAAGACCACGACGTACGCCGCCGTCAATCCCTTCAGGATCCATCGGTCAGCGTAGCGCCATGTCCGGAAACAGGAAGACAGCGCGCCGATCAGCGCCGTCGTCAGCATCGCCGCCCCATAGTAACCCAGATACGCCGGAAGATACCCCAGTCCGGAGACGAGCTGACCCTGATATCGGAGGCTCAGCGCGATCGAGACGCCGGAGAGCAGGAACAGCGAAGCGCCCAGCGCGGCAAGCGTCCGCAGCGATCCGGGCCGCGCGTCGGGGCGGAGCCGTGAAAAAACGCGGAAGATCAGCCATGCGGCGATCGCGGCCAGAACGAAATCAAGAACGTTCATCGCGAACACCAGCTTCACCGGCGTGAAATTGAATACCTGATCGATTGGAGTAACGTCGCTCAGGATCGCCGCTTCGGTCCCGAACGTATGAAAATTCAGCGGCAGCCCGGCGACCGTCTGCCTCAGCCAGGTTCGCAGGATCGCGGTCCAATCCCAGCTGAAAGCCGCGCCGCTGTAGCCCAGCCCTGCGTCCAGGTTCAGCCGCACGTACGCAACCGCGCCGATCGCCGCCAGCCAGACGGCAGCGTAAGGAAGGCTCACGGCAACGGCACGCCTGACTTTCCTTGACTCCGCCCAGGCAATCACCGGAATCATCAGCAAAAACGGGAACACGACTTCATACGTGAACAACCCCATCGCGAACGCTGAAACCGAAGCGACGAGGTACCGGCGCTTCCCCTCGCGGACATACTTGATCAGCCAGTACGCCGTCAGCAGCAGCTCGACCAGAATCAGCTGCATCAGCGCGTAAAACCCGGTCAGCGCGTCCTGATACGGGCGCATCTGGAAACACAGCAGCACAATCAGCATCACCAGCTGCCCCATGCGTTTCGAGCTGGTAATTTTTCGAACGACCATTCCGGATAAAAACTGATTCAGCAGGATAAACAGCAGGATCAGCGTTTTATAAATCAGCGGGTTCCGCAGCAGAAAGAAAAAGTAATAGTAAACCGAAAGAACGTTGACGCGTCCCAGCGCGAAGTATTTCTGAATAAACGCCGATAAATTCATCCACAGCGGCGCCGCGTTGAATCGTTCCGCACCGTAAACCGTCGCGTTCACCGCGTCGTCCCAATAATACCCGCCCTCCAGCATCGGCGTCAGCATCAGCACCGTCAGTCCCAGGATCCAGATTTCAGCATTCCAGACCGCAAAGAACGAATTCCCGCGTTCCTCCGCGTCCCGGATCGGAATCCGGAGCAGGACCGCCCAAACCGGGAGCAGCAGCGTTAAATACCCGAAACGAGACGGAGATCCTGTCAGCGCGCTCCGCTCCGCCAGATAAACGCCAGCCAGCCCAGCCGTCAGCGCCAGCCGTGAAATCAGCTTCCGCGACAGCGTAAACGGACCGATCCGAAGGCGGACCGCCGCTGATTCGAGCGAACGCTCCGAAAGGCTGTCGAGGAAAATCCCGATCAGGAAGAAAACGACGAAACAGACCTTTCCAGTCCGGGTTTCGCCAAAAAATCCGTAGACGCCGCCAAAAACTGTCAGCACGCTGAGCCAGAAGCCCAGTTGCTTGAGCGACGAATAAACCGTTCGTATTTTTGAAGACGTCAGTAGTCGGTTCATGATCCCCTTCTCAGCTTTTCCAGATTCAGCTTTGCCGCGCTTTCACGCGTCGATTATCGAAACGAAGTCAGTCCGATCGAATCGAAGCAAATCGCTTTCGGATCGTCAATTTTATAGAGCCGCCCGGTCGCGGTCGTCCGAATCAGCCAGGCGTCGCGAATCGGAAGCGAAACCCCGGTCCCGTTCCAGCCGACATACGAAATCGCGTCCGCGGTCCGGTCAAAGCCGCGGATAAAAACGTAAACCGAATTCACGATCGGATCTTCGAGCTGAACGGGCCCGCCGGCCATTTCCGTCGCCCCATCCTCCGGCGGGTCGGATTGGATCAGCTTCCCAAATTTCACGAAGCCACTGTCCTGATTCCCCGCGGACTCGATCACGTATCGATTCGAAGCGAATTTGTCAAAGAAGGCCTCGTCCAGAATTGCCCGATGATAGGCGCGCGCAGAGATCGCGTTGACCGGACGGCCGCTGTTCAGCGAGTAGAAAAGCGCGGAAGAATACTCCCCTTCCCACCCGGTTTCCCAGAGCGCCGACGGCTGATTCGAGATCAGCAAGTCGCCGTCGGATATGGGATCGAGGATCCCGCCGCGGAGCGCTTCCTCCGCCGTCTCCCGCCCATAGAGAAATCCCTCATTCAATACGCGGATCACGGCCCGGTTCGACTGCTGATTCATGCAGTACAGGACCGCAAAAACGGAAAACCCGATCAGGAACGGCGTATTCGTTCCCATGCGCCGGGCCAGCCAGGGAAAGACCCGGGCAAGCCCGATAAAAATCAGCCATGCCGCGGCGAAGTAACCGAAGAAAACCGGAAGATAGCCAACCCCGGGAACGAGCTCTTCCTGATATTTCTGACTGAGCGCGATAACGACCGACGACAGCGCCAGAAGCGCCATGCCGAAGACAAAATAGAACGGTTTGATCTCCGCAGGACCGCCCCTCTTGAGCAGATCCGACAGCAGCACGAACAGGACGAGCAGCGCGGTAACGTCGCACCATTCGATCCCGCCGATAAACGTCGAGAACGTCGTCTTGAAAATCTCGCGCGGGAAAACGAGCCGCGTCAGGACGAGCGACTCCGGCGCGCTCAGGCGATAAGCGAACGGGAAAGCCGCCGTCGCCTGATTCAGCCATGCGGCAAAGAATTTACCTGGATTCGCCGAAAAGGTCGTCCCGGAATACCCCGCCGCGCCGTCGGGCGAAGCAAATTTAAGCGCGATCGTCAACGCGAAAAGCAGCGCCGTGATCAGAAGATGGCCCCACGCGGCGCGCAGCCCGGCCGGAACCGATTTCCGCTCGAAAACCGCCGTCATGATAAAAATCAACAGCAGCGGATAAAACATCTCATACGTCAGCAGCCCGATCATGAAGAGGACGAGGCTCCCGACGAGACGCCCCTTTCGCCCGCTCCGCAGGAAATCGATCCATAGCGTCATCGCCCAGCAGAACTCGATCATCAGCACCTGCATCAATCCATAATACGAAACCAGCGGATCATGATACAAACGCAGCTGGAAGCAGATCGGCAGCAGCAATATCGACAGCGTCACGATTCTCCGCGGACCGAAAATCCGCCGCGCTAAGATCCAGAAAGAGAGGACGCTCAGGATCGTCATCAGGATCAGGAAAACTTTATACGCGCGCGCGTCCGGAAGAAGATAGAAAAAGAAAAACTGAAACGTCGCGAACGGATTGATCCGGCCGCGCGAAACGTAGCGAACGATCTCGCTCCAGGTCCGCTCCCAGATCGACCCGCCGGCCAGGCGCAGCCCGGGAAGCTGAACCGAGAAATAGGCGTCGTCCCAGTAGAAACCGCTCTGCACGACCGGCAGCAGGCTAAGGATCAGGAACGCGATCGCTAATACGTTCGTGAATCGCTCGCTCAGCCCGACCGGCCGGCAGAATTTTCCCTCCGACAGCGCATTCAGCCGCAGCAGCACACCCGACAGCAGCGCCATCAGCGCCAGAAAAGAGTAAAAACCGATCCGGTCGAGCGCTTTCGCCGCCGGGAACCGATAGCTGAAGGCCGCGATCAGGACAAAATATCCGCCGCCCAGGATCGCCAGGCCCCAGGAAACAGCCCAGCTTCGCGAATACCCGTTCCAGCGCAAGTCGAACGCGATCAGGAACAGGTACGCCAGCGCAATCAGCAGCCCCTGCTTAAACGGCCCCATTCCGACATGCGTCGGAACTACGGCGAGCGAATCAAATACCAGCGCCAGAATGCCGATTCCCGCCGCGACGATAACCCCCATCAGAAAAGGGTGATAGCTGCGATTCTTTCGTCTCGTTTCCATGATGGAAAATTATAAATCAGTTTGTCTCAGCTTTCCTGTAATTTCGCTTAGCCGCTGAGCCCCTCTCTCAGAACGAACCCTGTGTTAACCGCTATATTTATCATGCTGGATTGTTCATGCTCCAATTCAAACGCTGCAACTGAAAGCCGTTGTCCTTTCATTCTTTTCCTCTCCATATATGGCATTTTTCAAAAAAAATAAGCCGATATAGATCAAATATCGTTGCTTCAAGTCAAATTTTGTGCAACTTACCGCAACTTAAATCAAGCCCATATTGGAATGTATTTCCTGTGTCTTGGCGCCATATTCGGTTGAATCGGTTTGATTACGCCTGCTTCAAGCGATTCTTTGATAATTCGCGACGCTTTATATTTATCGGCTGAATCTATATCGAATAAATTCCGAATATTATTATTCGTTATTGCCTCGCCATTAACATAGGCATAACAGGCTTGCATGTAACAGGTTCTGATCCGATCTTCCTTACTCGTTAAATCTAACGGGATTTTCGAATACAGTGTAACCTTCGTAAATCTATCGTTCTGGATTTCTATCTTTGGCGCTAACATCGCTCTTTTTCCAGTAGCGTCAATCACTTTATCATAACCGCTTCCTCGTTCTTCACAAATTCCACATTTATGCATAAATCCCGCAAGATTCTCGTTTCGAGAAACCGGGACCGTATCTACGATTCGCTCAACCGGGACCAAAGGCGAGCCGACGTTTGAAAACTCAATTCTGTTCTTAAAGACTTCAATCATCGGATTCGTTCCCCTCTGATCAATTGCCTGATGAATAATCATATTCGCCGTCAATTCACGAATCGCTATTTCCGGGTACGCTAAAACAGACTTTCTTATTGAATCTTCTATAACTTCCTCCTGCGGAATAATTGTTAAAATGTATTCGACAATTTCGTCATAAGAAATAGCATATCCGCTATTAAATACTTTCTCGCGGATCGTTTCCAGTCTGTTGTTTTCTTTATACCAGATAACCCTGACAAGCTTATGTCCTAATTCATCAAAGCTTCTTAGATCTTTAGCAATCAACAACGCACCTAAATTCGTGATACTGAATCCTCCATGGTCGTTCTTCCTGATGAATTTTTCGTTAGAAAAATCGTCGATAACTTTATTCTTATTCTCAGGCAACGCAAACCCCATCTTTTCATAATACCCCGCAATATCGAATGATTTTAATATGTAATCTGGCGATATATTCTCTTTTGCATTCCTAAGCTCATGGGGCGTCGTATCGAAAGCGCGCCATAAGGCTCTTTCTCTTTCCGGATATTCTTTTAATTTCTTCTTATTCGATCCAATTCGAATAAATTCCTCCCCTGAGAACTTGACCGGCTGCCTGTCAGCGGCAGGAATTTCCAGTAATACTACTCTAACGTCATCCACCTCAACATCAAAAAATCTGAAAGCAACGCTCGGACTCAACATTCGAGACAACCATAATTCCAGTTCCTCAGAGCCTTTCCGGCAGGTCCTGAAATTAAACGATGTTCCGATAAGTTTATGCGTAGCATCATCCACACCCCAGATCATATAAGCTTTCGGTCTAATGATCAGAGCAGTAGAATTTGCTAAAGCAGAAATGTATTCGCCTATTTGTTGGGGGTCACACATATTATGTTTAAATTCGACCCATTCTGTCTCACACGGTAGAGAGATCAATTCTCGAACCAAATTTCTTTCATAGTCCTGATTCTTCTTTATTATCATCTCACCCCCAATTCTCACCTCAGACCCACTTTCGGACTCGCGCCCAACCCTTCTTCCCCAGCTCAACGCACTCCGTCCGGCAGTCCGCCCCCTGCGCCGTCCAGAGCGTCCCGGCGAAGGCGCTCATCGCGGCGAAACGCAGCGCGAACGCCGCCGCGGGATTCAGCGAGGAGAAAACCAGCCGCGTCTGAACCCCCGCGCAAAGCGCGTACAGCGCAATCGCCAGGATAAAAAAGCGCCGGTCCCAACGGATCGGGAAGAGGCGGTCCGAAACGATCCACCGTCCGATCATCGCCGCCGCATACCCGATCAGCTCGGCGAAAACCGCGCCGGTCAGTCCGAAAAGCGGGACCAGAATCCGATTCGCAATCAGGTTCGCCGCGACCGCGGCCGCCAGCATGACCGTTACCCAGATCGTCCGCCCTGTCTTCGCCGTCCCCGGATCGACGACGTAAACCCCCATGGTAAAGAGCCAGCGCAGCTGGATCACGGCCAGCAGCCCGACGCCAACGAGATATTCCGGCGGCGCCAGGAGCAGGAAGATCTCCCGCGCCCCCGTCATCATGATCGCCGCGATCAGCAGCGTCCCATACGTGAACAGCGTCAGCATCTTCGGCAGCGTCCGCCTGAGCCTGTCCTCCTCGCGAAACAGCGCGTACATCATCGGTTCCCACGCGTTGCAGAACGCCTGCGTCGCCAGCGTAATCACGATCGCGGCCTTATTCGCCAGCCCATAGTAAGCAACCTGAACCTCGCCCGCCGCCGCGTTCAGGACCAGCCGGTTATTCGCCGACAGCGACCAGGCCAGAATCGAGCCGGGAACGAGCGGGAACGAATAGCGCGCGATCCGCCGGAACCAGCGCGGCGAAAACGCGAACGTCAGGTAGCGCCGCGAGCCGGCAAGCGCTGAAATCGTCCCGATCAGGTTGGCGGTGAATTGCGCAACGTAGAAGCCGGGCGCGCCGGTCCGGCGGAACCCGACCCAGTACAGGATCGACCCCATGTACGCGGCGGAAACGACCAGCGAAATAACGATATACGGAAGTGCCTTGTTCTGAAGCCGAAGCAGCCCCATCGCATACGTGTAAACCGAAACAGGGATCATCGAAAGAAACGCCAATCGGATCAGCGCCGCATTCCTACCGCTCCCGAAAAGCCGGAACGACAGGGCCGACGAAAAAAGAATCGCCCCCAGCGCGATCGCCAGGCCGCAAAGAAAAACGAAGATCATCACGGTCGAAACGACCGTCCGCCGTTCGCCGCTCGCTTCGTCGGTTTCATTAAAGAAACGATACAGCCCCGAAATCGTATTCAGTCCGATCAGGAGAGAAAAATAACCCGACGCCGAGGTAATGACTTCGATCGTCCCGTATTCCGACGCCGTCAGCGACCGAACCATCATCGGCAGCGTAATTAAACCAGCCGCCTGCGACAGGATGCCGCCGATTCCATACAGGAGGACGTTCGCCGCGATCGAATTGCCGTTCTGATTCCGGTTCATTTCAAATCAACAGGAAAAAAGAGAGCCGGCGCGGAAAGAGCCGCTGAAAATCGCCCGGTCCCGCGCGAAAGCGCTTCAGTCGTCGCCGCCCTGATCGCGCTGGATATGATGAATCCCGTTGCGGACCTGATTCAGCGCCAGTTCCATCTCCGCTTCCAGCTGCCGCAGTTTTTCGAGCGTGTATTTATCCGCCTCGCGCTTGATCATCTCCGCCTCGGTCATCGCCTGTGAAACGATCTGATCGGCCCGTTTCTTCGCGTCGATCGTGATTTCCGACGCGGAAATCAGCTGTTCCTTCTTTTCGTTGGCGATCTCGATCGTCCGCGCCTGCTCTTCCGACGCCTGCGCTAAAATCCGATCGCGCTGCGCGAGGATCTGTTTCCCGCGGTTAATCTCGTCCGGAATCGACACGCGCATCTGATCGATGATATCCAACAGTCGGTCCTCGTCGACGATAACGTTTCGCGTCAGCGGAACCGATCTTCCCTGACTCGCTAAGTCCTCCAGCTTGTCAATCAGTGTATGAATATCCATAATTTCACCTGCTTCCTGCGACGCGATAATGACACGTTGAAATTATATCCGATAGATCCTGACTATGATAAACGCGGCTTCTCCGCGGCTTTCGCGAGGAACCGTTCTTTAACGTACGGCGGAACCATGGCCTTCGGATCGCCCTGGTTCAAAACGATTTCCTTAACCGTCGACGACGACAGGAACATGAAGCGCGGATGCGTAATCAGTGAAACAGTCTCGATATCGGGATGAATTTCCTGATTCGCGAGCGCCATCCGGAATTCATAGTCGAAATCGGAAAACACGCGCAGCCCGCGAACCATGACCGACGCGCCGATCTTCTTCGCGAACTGAACCGTCAGCCCGTCGTAGCCGACGACCTCGATATTCGGATAATCGGCAACCGCCCGCGAAAACATCTCGATCCGCTCGGACTGCGTAAACAAGACGGTTCGTTTCTCCGGCGACGCGTAAACGCCGACGATCAACCGATCGAACAGCTTCGACGCGCGCGCGGCGATATCCAGATGCCCGTAATGCACGGGGTCAAAACTTCCAGGAAAGAGAGCGGTAATAATCATGTCGCTAACTGATATCCGTCTGAATGACCTTTTCAACGCGTTCGGCTTCCGCCCGAAGCGCCTGATGCTCCTGCGCGGATAAGTCGGGATCGGTGGAAAAAATCCGTTCCGCCTCAGCGCGCGCAAGCTGGATCAGTTCCAGATCGAAAAGCGTCGCCAGCTTGAATTCCGTCAGGCCGGATTGGCGCGTTCCCAACGCGTCGCCCGGGCCGCGTTTTTCCAAATCCTTCTCCGCCAGCTCGAAGCCGTCGTTCGTCTGCGTCATGGCAACGAGCCGGTCGTTCTCGACCGAATCGTCCTTTTCGGGGATCAGGATACAGTACGACTGCGCGTCGCCGCGGCCGACCCGACCGCGGAACTGGTGCAGCTGCGCCAGGCCAAAGCGGTCCGCGCCTTCGATGACCATAACGGTCGCGTTCGGAACGTCGACGCCAACTTCGATAACCGACGTCGAGACCAGTAAGTCGACCTCGTGATCTTTAAAAGCCGTCAGGATCGCGTCCTTTTCCGCGTCTTTCAACTTCCCATGCAGGAGCGCGATGCGCCGATGCGGAAAGATTTCGTCACGGAGTCGTTCGAACGACTTAACAGCCGCAACCTCGTCCTTTTCGCCGTTGTCGCCGCTGTCGATCAGCGGATAAATCAGGTATGCCTGCCGGCCTTTTTTAAGCTGCTCCTCGACAAAGTACCAGGCGCGCTCCCGCGCGACCGGCGGGAAAACGCTCGTTTCGATCGGGATCCGCCCCGGCGGGAGCTCGTCGATAACCGAAACGTCCAGATCGCCGAAGACGGTCAGCCAGAGCGAGCGCGGAATCGGCGTCGCGCTCATGACCGCGACATGCGGACTTTCCCCCTTCGAACGCAGGATCGCCCGCTGCCTGACGCCGAAACGATGCTGTTCGTCGATAATCGCCAGCTCCAGATTCCGGAACTGAATCGGGTCCTCGAGAATCGCGTGCGTCCCGATCAGGAGCCGGATTTCGCCGGATTGAAGCGCTTCGGCGATCCGCCGTTTTTCGGCCTCAGCCGTCCCGCCTGAAAGGATCGCCGTATTCCCGGACGAAAGGTTCAATCCGCTCTCCGGAAAGGTAAACGCCTCCAGCAGCTTCAGCAGGTTCTGATAATGCTGTTCCGCCAGAATTCCCGTCGGAGCCATCAGGACCGCCTGCCCGCCGGAGCTGGCGACGATCAGCGCGCAGAGCAGCGCGACGACCGTTTTCCCGGAACCGACGTCCCCCTGGATCAGGCGGTTCATCGGGTGACCCGAGTCGATATCGCCGCGCATCTCGTTTAAAACACGCCACTGCGCCCCGGTCAGCCGGTAAGGGAGCCGGTCGGTCCAGCCGGTTATCCGCTCGTCAGAAATCCGGAAGCGGGTCGCCGAGGCCTTTTTCCAGTCCGCCTTTGCGCGGACCGCGTTGACCTGTCCTAAAAAGACTTCGTCGAACGCCAGCCGCCGCCGCGCTTCGCGCAGCGCTTCCTGCGACGAAGGGAAGTGAATCTGCGCAATCGCGTCCGGAAGCGCGTCGAGCTTCGCCCGCTGCCGGACGTCCGGCGGAAGGAAATCGCCGAGCGCCTCGCGCCAGTGGTTCACCGTATTAAACGCCATCCGTCTCAGGAAGCTCTGTTTGAGCTGCGAATTGGTTGAATAGATCGGAACGATCCGATTGGTTGTCAGGTGATCCGCGTCGATCGTTTCCCAGTCGGGCCCGTTCATCACAGCGCGGCCAAGATATTCGTCAACCTTTCCCGAGAAAACGTAAACCGTCCCCACTTTGAGCTGCTGCTCGAGCCAGGGCTGATTGAACCAGACGAGTCGGATTTTTCCGGTTCCGTCGCCGACGACCGCCTCTGTCAGCTGACGAACGCCGCGCTTGACCGTTGAAATCGAATACACGTTGCAGATAATCGTGACGACGTCGCCATATTCGAGCTCGTTGACCTTCTTAAACGTCGAATAATCGTCATAGCGGCGCGGAAAATAATAGAGAAAGTCGCGGACCGTATAGATCCCCTGCTTCGCCATGCTGCGCGAATTCTGCGGACCGATCCCGGGAATGACGCTGACCGGCTTCTCCAGCATCTCGCTGTTCACGCTCAGGTCGTCAAAACGGATCTTCCGGACCTGAAATCGCGGTAGTTTTTCCTCCTGCGAGCGCTGGGGCCGATCCGTCCGCTCGCGCCGCTCATCGAGACGTGACCCGTCGACGCGCGGGTGGGACGGAGCCGGTTTCGGCTTCGGCGGATTCGCTCTTTTCGTGACCGGAGAGCCTAACCGTTCGCTCAGCGCGAGACCCGCCGCCTCCCGCGCCTCGGGGTCCATCTCTTCGTACCCGTTCAGGTACGCGCGGACCGCTTCGTCCTCTTCCGGGCTGAGCTCGCCGCCGCCGGACTCCTGATTCCAGACCGGTAAAAACCGGATCATCCCGCCGACGACCGCGCGATTGTCGCAGCCGCGATAAATTTCCAGACTGATAAATTTCAGAAGCTTCTCTTTTGCAGACAACATAATACGTTTATTTTATCGCATTCTCACGCGCTGCGCGGCCCTTTCACGTACATTCACAGAAGCTCCGGAGCAGGTTATAAAGAATTCTCTCTCAAGACAAAAAGATAGCTTCATCACAAATATCAGCAGCCTGCGCCTTATGAGATATGATTACGGCCTCCTTCAAATCCTTCCGAATATTTTCAAGCGCCGCCGTCAGGAAACGCGGCCAGCCTCATTAAAAATGATTAAACTTAACCGCAGTTTTGATAAACAGGAGCAACGATTTATGGCAATTAATTTCGGGACAGATGGATGGCGCGCGGTTATTTCCGACACGTTCACCTTTGACAACCTGCGAATCGTATCGCAGGCAGTCGCCGACGCGGTTCAATCCGGAACCTGGCTCAAGCTTTCCAAAGTCGAGAAAGTCGAAAATCCGAACCGGATCGTTATCGGATACGATACGCGGTTCCTCTCCGACCGGTACGCCCGGGAAGTCGCGCGGATTTTAGCCGCGAACGGCTTCGAAGTTTACCTGAGCCAGTCGGCCGCGCCAACGCCCGCGATCTCGTTCGCAACGCGGAATTTCGGCGCGATCGCCGGCGTCATGATCACCGCGTCACATAACGCCCCGCGCTACAACGGCTTCAAGCTGAAAGCCGCGTTCGGCGGCAGCGCGCTCCCGGAACAGTGTGATCTGGTTGAAGTTTACATGAACGATAACGAGACGCGCGGACGCGGCCCGAATATCCTCGATTACGAAAAAGCCCGCGACATGGGCCTGATCAAGACGTTCAACCCGACGATCGAATACGGCGCGCACCTGCGCAGGCTTATCGATTTCGACACGATCGCGAACGCGAAAGACCTGCGGATCGTCGTTGACTCGATGTATGGCTCCGGGCGCGGCGTCATCCCCAATCTTCTTCAGGGGACCGGCCGCGAAGTCACCGAGATCCGCGGGGAGCTCAACCCCGGTTTCGGCGGGATTCATCCGGAGCCGATCAAACGCTACCTCGGCTCGCTCGCCAGCGCGATCGGCGCGGGGCTGGGGAACCTGGGACTGGCGACCGACGGCGACGCCGATCGGATCGGCGCGATGGACGAGCGGGGAAACTTCGTCGATCCGCATAAAATTATCGCCCTCGCCGCCCGCTACCTGCGTCAGGAAAAAGGACTGAACGGCGCGCTCGTCCGGACCGTCTCGACGACGCGCATGGTCGACGTTTTAGGCAGGAAGTACGGCGTCGACGTTTTCGAAACCCCGGTCGGATTCAACCATATCGCCGACCACATGATGGAACGCGAGGTCCTGATCGGCGGTGAAGAGTCCGGCGGGATTTCCTTCCTGGGCCATATCCCCGAAGGGGACGGAATTATCATGGGGCTGCTCGTGACCGAAATGGTCGCGAAGAGCGGAACGACGCTGTCCGAACTCGTTCAGTCGCTCGAAGACGAAATCGGCGCGTTCCGCTATGATCGGATCGATATCCGCCTCGCCCGTCCGGTTGCGAAAAAAGACATGATCGACATGCTCATCCGTCAGGCTCCCGCGGAAATCGGCGGCGTCAGCGTCGCGGAAATCTCGACCAAAGACGGCGTCAAGTACATTCTGGAAGACGACGGATGGCTGCTGATCCGGCCGTCGGGAACCGAACCGGTCCTCCGCGTCTACGCAGAGGGACATTCAGACGAGATGGTCAGGACGCTCCTGAACTACGGGAACACCGTCGCGGACCGCGTTAAATAAACCCGGTTCTCATATCGCCATGTCAGGGTCCGATCCGCCGAATATCGTGACCCTGACACGGGCAGATTCCTTCCGGCGATCCGGATTCAGGACTGTATCATCGCCCGGCCGGCCCCCGTCGCGCAAATCCAATCAGGCGCGGCTGAAATAGGACTGATCAACGTCGTCGAGCCGCAGGCTGACAACCTGACTGATCGAATCCTTCGAAATCGTGACGCCGTAAATAACGTCCGCCGTTTCAACCGTATTGCGGTTATGCGTAATCAAAATGAATTGAATCTCATTGCTCAGCTCGCGCAGCAGCTCGCAGAAGCGGCCGACGTTCGCTTCATCCAGCGCCGCGTCCACCTCGTCAAATACGCAGAACGGCGTCGGCGACACGCGCAGCAGCGCGAAAACCAGCGCGACCGCCGTCAGGCTGCGTTCCCCGCCGGACAGCAGGGATAATTCCTGCTCGCGCCGCCCCGGAAGCTTCGCCTGAATATCGATCCCGGAGCTGTTTAAATCGTCCGGATCGGTCAGCACCAGCTTCGCCGTTCCCCCGCCGAAAAGCCGGGTAAACAGGTCACGGAACTCCGCCTGGACCTTTTCAAACGTCGTCTGGAACGCGGTCCGCATCATTTCTTCCAGTTCGACGATCACCTCTCGCAAATCTTTATCGGCCTGACGAACGTCCGCCAGCTGCGTCTTCAGGAAGGCATAACGCTCCTGAACCTCGTCGTACTCTCTGATCGCCTCCGGATTGATCGGCCCCATGCGCCGGATCGACGATTTCATCCGCTGAATCTGGTCGTTGAGCGATTCCGGAATTTCTTCGACACTGGCTAACTCGGAAACGAGGTCGCCGAGCGGAAGCGTCGACTGCCCGATAACTTTTTCGTCAAAATCGAACGATACCAATCCAAAATCTTCTTCGATCCGCGATTTCAGCGAATCCAATCCATTTTGCAGGCGCGAAACCTCGAGCTGAGCGACCATAAGGCTTTTTTCCGCCGCTGCCGACCGCTGCTGAGCGGATTGAAAATCGGACTGCGCCGCGGCCGCCGATTGATCGTAGGCGGTTAATCGGCCTTCGGCGGGCTGGATCGCGGCCTCGATCCGCTTCGCCTCAGCGTCGCTTTCCGTCTCCTCGCGCCTGAGCGCCTCGCTCCGTTCGTTAATCGCCGCAATTTCGCCTTCTATCGCGCGAATCTTTTCGCCGTTCGCTGCGATCCGCGCCTGGTTCCGCTCCATCTGGGCAGCCGCTTCCTTCGCGCGCGCTTCCGCCTCGCGGATCGATTTCCCGGTCACGGTATACTCAATCGTCCAATACTGGACCTGACTTTGAAGCTCCTCCGGATGAATCGCGTGGATCGCGTCCTGGAGCGCACGGATTTCGGTTCGAATCGTTTCTGACGCGCTTTCGGCCGCCGTTAACGCCTGACGATCCGCGTTGATCTGAATCACGAGCTTCTCACGCTGTCCCTCGTTCTCCTGGATCCGCTGACGCTGGAACGCAATAAACTGTTCCTGCTTTTGAACGTCGATCTGAAGCCTGCTATGCGCCTTCCGGTCTCCGTCAAGCGCAGCGGACAGCTCTTTCCTTTTTTCCGATATGGCCGACTGACGGGCTGAATTCTCGTCGATCCGGAGCGCAAGCTCGCCGAGTTTCGCGTTTTCCGTCGCCTCGGACGCCCCGATCCGCTCGATCTCCGCCGCCAGCTCGCGCATCTCGCGTTTCCGCGACAACAGCGCGACTTTCGGATTCGTTCCAGCGACAACGACGCCGTCGCCGTCGAACCGCTCGCCTGCGGACGTCACCAGCGTCTCGCCCGGACGAAGCTCCGATCGGAGCGCGTTCCCTTTCCGGAACGCTTCCGCCGCGTTGGCTTCGCCGATCAGGTATGCCCCATCCAAAAAACGCCGCGCCAGCGCGGCATAACCCGGCTCCGTCTCGACGATCGCCATCAGCGGTACACAGCCAGCAGCCAGCAGCGCTTCGTTCGGTCCGGATTCACCCGACCGTCCGCCGCCGTCGTCCGAAATAACGACTCGGCCGTTATTCCCGGCGCGGAGAAGACCCGCGGCCGCGTCCCAGTCCGACCGATCGACGATAACGCCGTCCAGCGCCTCGCCTAAAACCGCCGCCGCCGCGGTTTCCGCTTCTTTCGGGAAGCGGAAAAGCGCGCCGATCGTCGTTACCGCTTTCGTAAGCTGGCTTTTCTTCGCCGCCTGGACGAGAAACTGCGCGCCCTGATTCAGGCCGGTAAGGTTCGCGTCGGCGCTCGTCAGGACGTCGAGCCGCGCCTTTCTCTGCGACCGGGCAGTGCGGATTTCCGCCAGTCCGGATTGAATCGCGGCGCGTTCCGCCAGAAGCGCGTCAGCTTCCTGCCGGACCTGCGCGAGCTCGTTCGCCGCGGCCTGATACGCCGCTTCGTTCGCGCTGACGGTCTCCGCCGCGAGCCGGAGCTTCTCCCGAATCCCGGACAGCTCCGATTCCGCTTTTTTCCCCGCCTCCTCGAACGTCCGGCTCAACGCGTCGATAGAACGTAAGCGCTCCTGCGCCTCGTCGAGCCGCGCTTTAACCCGGACCTTCTCGTTTTCTTTCGCGGCGCTCTGGTTCCGCTGGTCGGATAAGCGACGCCGGAGCGTATTCATCTCCGCCAGCTGCGTTTCGAGCTCGGTTTCAAAGCGTTTTTTCTCCGCGCCCGCCGTCTCGATCCCTTTTCGCAGTCCGTCGATCTCCTGCCGCGTCTGCGTCAGGCGCTCTTCCTGATGCTGATATTCAACCTGATTCAATTCGCTCTCTTCGCCGAACTGTTTCAGCGAGCGGTCCGCCGCGATGAGTCGTTCCGACAAAATCGCCGCTTCGCGGGCCGCACGTTCTTTCGTCGCGTGGACCTGCGAAAGGGAACGATGAAGCTCGCCGATCGCGTCGCGTTCCGCTTTAATCTGCGATTGAATCTGGTTCACGAGCCGTTCCTTCTCGCCCTGCCGCGCCCGCGCTTCGGCCGCGATTCTGGACTGCGCTTCGACGCCGCGGATCGCCGCTGAAAGCTCGCCCTGAGACTTATGCCAGTGAAACCCGTACCAGTCGCGCAGCAGCGCTTTCAAATCTGCCTTGAGCGATTCATACTCCTTCGCCCGCTTCGCCTGCTTCGAAAGAGAAGCCAGCCGCGGCTCCAGCTCGGCTAAAATATCGCTGATCCGTTCGAGGTTGCGCCGCGTCTGATCGAGACGTCCGACCGCTTCGTCGCGCCGCCCGCGGAAAAGCCCGATTCCGGCCGCCTCCTCGAAAAAGCTCCGTCGCTCGTCCGCTTTAAGCGCCAGCGCCGTATCGATCAGGCCCTGGCCAATAATTGTATACGTCCGCTCGGCTAAACCGGATTGTCCCAGAAGCTCGTTGATATCCTTCAATCGGACGCGCTGCCCGTTGAGATGATACTCGTTTTCGCCGCTCCGATAAGCGCGCCGTGTCAGCGCCACCTCATCGTAATCGATCGGAAGCCAGCCGTCCTCGTTCCGAAACGTAATCGTCACGGACGCCATCCCGGCGCGGGCTTTCTGATCCGAGCCGGCGAAAATCATGTCCATCGTCTTCCGCCCGCGCAGCAGCGTATACGACTGCTCCCCCAGAACCCAGCGGATCGCGTCGGAAACGTTCGACTTTCCCGAACCGTTCGGACCGACGATCGCGGTAATCGCGCCGGGGAATTCGAGCCGGACCTTCTGCGCGAAGGTTTTATAGCCTTGAAGCTCGAGCGATTGTAATTTAGTCGACATGCTTTTTTACCGCTTTATCTCCGCCCGCTTCCCACATGACGAAAGCGTCCGGGCTGTCTACTCCGCCGTCCTGCCGTAAAACCCCAAACGCGAAAGCGCGTCAAGCGCGGCGTCCTTGGTCGCGGCGTGCTTACTCGATCCTTTCCCATGACCGATCGTTTTCGGACCGACAAGGACCTCGATCTCGTACACTTTCGCATGATCGGGCCCGGATTCCTGAACGACGACGTACCGGGGAACGTCCAGCCCGCGCGCCTGAAGGATCTCCTGAAGCTGACTCTTCGGATTTTCGCCCTTCCGATTGGCGACAATATCGTCGAGCGCTTCGGTCATAATCGGCCGCAGGAAATCGCGGACCGCCTCCAGTCCCTGATCCAGGTAGAGCGCGCCGACGAGCGCTTCGAACGCGTCGCAGAGAATCGGCGTCTTCGCGCGGCCCCCGGCGATAATCTCCCCGCGTCCGAGCCGGAGCGCCCGCCCGAGATCGATTTCCCGCGCAAACGAGGCCAACTGCTCGGTATGCACAAGGGCGGAACGATACTTCGTCAGTTCGCCCTCGGGCATCTCCGGCATCGCGTTATACAGCCACGCGCCGACAACGAACCCCAGAACGGCGTCGCCCAGGAATTCGAGCCGCTGATTATCCTCAATCGCGTCGGCATGTTCGTTCAGGAAAGAACGGTGCGTCAGCGCGCGGTACAGCAGCAGCCCGTCTTTGAACGTCAGCCCGATCCGCTTGGAAAAATCCTCCGGTAATTCGTATGGTGCGTTTTTCTTCATTCCTTTTTCTCCTTTTAAGCCCTGACCAGCCGGGAATTCAGGAGCGCCGCCGTCATGAATTAATTAAGGAATGCATTCCGCAAAAAGGTTTTGAAAAAACGAATTCATCAACCAATTCAGCGCGGCGTCGTTCTCATCCCGCAAGGACCGCAAATCATTATATCAACAATTTACATTTCCAGACCGTAATTCGTCAGCAGGACCGCCGCCAGCGCCGCCGTTTCCATCCGCAGGATCCGTTTCCCGAGCGTCGCAATTCGCCATCCCGCCGCGCGCGCCGCCGCAGCCTCCCCGGCGCCATATCCCCCCTCGGGACCTACCGCTAAATAAACGTCCGACGGCGTCCCCGTTCGCCGGGTCCCTTCGAGCAGCGCCCGCAGCGTCAATTCCTCCGCCTCTTCCCAGAACAGGACCTTCAGCGGACCGAATCCCGAACCGGCGGGCGAAGCCGCCGGACGGGGCCCGACCGCCGCGTCAAACGTCATCGGCTCCATGAGCTCAGGGACGCGGTCCCGTCCGGATTGCTCCGCCGCTTCGAGAATAATCTTTTCCCAGCGCTCGCGCTTCCCGCCTAAATCCGCGGCCGATCGGATCAGGCTGCGCTCTGAAATCGTCGGAAGGAAACGTCCGACCCCCGCCTCAGTACATTTCTGCAAAACCCATTCAAATTTTTCGCGCCGCGTTACCGGCGTCAGCAGCGTCAGCCGGTATGGCGTTTCATGACCCGCCTCCGCCTCGCCGACGATTTTCCCCTGAACCGTCTTATCGACGGCCGTCAGCTCCACGAGAAAGCCACGCCCCTCCCGTTTCAGCGCAACGACGCGCTCGCCGTTCCGAAGCCGAAGGACGCGGCGGATCTGGTTCGCCGTTTCAGGCGGAAAAAAGACTGTGTCTGAAGAGAAGCTGTCTGCCGGAAGGAAGAACCGATGCATGGGGACGCTCCTTAATCGCCTTCAATCTCATCGGCGGGATCGGTCAGACCGTCCGCATCCGATTCCCCGCGCCCGCGCAGGCTCAGCTCCTTGTACCGGCGTTTCTTTTCCGCCCGTTCCGCCCGCGCCGGATCAGCTTCCGCCGCCGCACCGGCGATAACGACCGTGTATTCGCCGCGCGGTTCGTTCTCACGGAAAACGGCCAGAAGCTCGCTGAGCTTTCCGCGATCAACCCGCTCGAAAAGCTTCGTCAGGTCGTTCGCAACAGCGGCGTCGCGATCGCCGAAGACCTCCAGCGCATCGCTCAGGAACCCGGTCAGGCGGCGTGGACTTTCGTAGAAAATCAGCGTATGCGGCGCGCGGCAATCGATTTCAAAGAAGCGCTTTCGCTGACCGGGCTTCCGCGGCGGGAAACCGCGGAACGTGAACGAATGCACCGGGAGCCCCGAAAGCGTCAGCGCAGCGACAACCGCCGTCGGACCGGGATTGACGCTGACCGTGATCCCCTCGCTCAGGCAGGCGCGAACGAGCGTAAACCCTGGATCAGAAACAGACGGCGAGCCGGCGTCGGAAACGAGCGCGACGTTCCGCCCCTCGCGAAGCGCGTTCATTACGCGCGGGAGCGCTTTGGCCTCGTTATCCTCGCGGAAGGAAAGCTGCGGCTTCCGGATATCGAAATGATGAAGGAGCGTCCCCGTTTTACGCGTGTCTTCCGAAACGACTAAATCCACCGCACGGAGCGTTTCCAGCGCGCGCAGCGTAATATCGCCAAGATTTCCGATCGGCGTCGCAACCAGATTCAGCATTTTTCATTCCGGTCCGCCGTTTCCGGCTTTGGCGCCTCGCCGGCGCCGATCGGCCCGAATGAGCAGAGTTCCGCGGCAGGGATCCGTTTGAGCATAATTTCAATCGCTTCAGGATTTTCGTCGACCAGGATGCAGTCCCGTCCTTCCTCGGCGCAGACCGCCCCGGTCGTTCCGCTCCCGGCAAAAAAATCGAGGACAAGATCACCGGGGTTCGAAGACGCGCGAACAATCCGGCGAAGGATCTCCGCCGGCTTCTGCGTCGGATAGCCGGTTTTCTCTTTCCCGTTCGTCGGGACAATCGTATGCCACCAGGTATCCGTCGGGAATTTTCCAAGCTTGCGCTTTTTCTCGCTGACGAGGCTCGGCGCCATGTACGGAATACGGTCGACCGCGTCGCGATTAAACGTGTACTTTCCCGGGTCCTTAGCGTAATACAGGATATTATCATGTTTCGTGGGCCATCTTTTCTTCGATCGCCCGCCGAAATCATACGCCCAGATAATCTCGTTCAGGAACGAATCCCGGCCGAATATCTCGTCGATCAGGATCTTACAGTAATGCACCTCGCGATAATCGATATGGAAATAAAAAGAACCGCTCTCTTTCAGCAGCCGGTATGCCTCCTCGATTCGCGGTCGGAGAAAATCCAGATAATCGTCAAAGTCGTCGGAATAGCGCCTCTCGCTCAGGATTTCGTCGTTATAGGTGACCCCATTAAAGCCGCGCCGCGTCCCTTCGTTCGAGCGCGTCATGCGGTAATGCGTTCGGATCTGCTCATGTCCCGTATTAAACGGCGGATCGATATAAATCAGGTCGACCGTTTCCGACGGAAGCGTTTTCAGGTACGCGAGATTCTCAGCGGCGACTACACGAATCATGCTGGTTCCGTTTATCCCAGCAGCATGCGGTCGTTCGCCAGCGCGCTCTTCGAATTAACCTCGAATAATCCGATCAGGTCCTCGACGTCCATCCGCGACTTCTCTTCGGCGCGAATATCGGCGATAATCCGTCCCTCATGCATCATGATTGTCCGATTCCCAAAAGAAAGCGCGTCTTTCATGTTATGCGTCACCATCAGCGCGGTCAGGTTCTCCTCTTCGATCAGCTTCCGCGTCAGGCTCAGGACCTTCCGACCGGTGCTTGGATCGAGCGCGGCGGTATGCTCGTCGAGAAGAAGGAGCTTCGGCTTGCGAATCGTCGCCATAAGGAGCGTCAGCGCCTGACGCTGGCCGCCGGAAAGCTGGCCGACCTTCGTCTTCGGCCGGTCTTCGAGTCCGAGATCGAGCTGCTTGAGCTGCGAAAAGAAAAGCTCCTTTTCGCCCCGGCCGATTCCCCAGTTCAGCGTCCGGCTCTTTCCGCGGCGGATCGCGATCGACAGGTTCTCTTCGATCGTCATGTTTGAGGCGGTCCCCATCATCGGGTCCTGAAAAACGCGCCCGATCCACTGCGCCCGCTTAAATTCCGGGAAATCGGTAATATCGATGCCGTCGATCGTGATCGTCCCGGCGTTCAGGTAAAACCGGCCGGCAATCGCGTTCAGCAGGCTCGACTTCCCCGCGCCGTTCCCCCCGATTATCGTTACGAAATCTCCCTCCGCCATCGATAAATTCAATCCGTTCAGCGCCGTTTTCTCGCTGACCAGCCCGGGATCAAAGATCTTGGTAATCGAATTAATTTCCAGCATTCGCGGGACCCTCTTTCTTCGCTTCGTTTCGCGGCGTCAGCGCCTTCCGCGCCTGAATCCGCTTCGACAGGATCGGCAGCGACAGCGCGGCCGCAACCAGAATCGCCGTGAACAGCTTCAGATCGGTCGGTTCGACCGCGATATCGAACGACACCCCGAACAGGCTGACGCTGAAATCGATTTCCAGAATCAGCGAAATAATAATCCGGTAAACGATCGAACCCAGAAACACGGAAACCATATGCTGGAGAACCGTATTCCGTCCAAAAAGGACCTCGCCGATAATCACCGACGCCAGCGCAATAACAATTGTCCCGGTTCCCATCCCGATGTCCGCAAAGCTTTGTTTCTGCGCAATGAGCGAGCCGGCCAACCCGATCAGCGCATTGCTGATCACCAGACCGATCATGAACATCGAATCCGTATCGACGCCCATCGCGCGGATCATATGAACGTTGTTCCCGGTCGCACGAAGCGAATAGCCCAGCTCCGTATTGAAAAACCACCATAAAATCGCGATAATCAGCGCGACGACGATCAGCCCGACGAGAAACGTCGCTACGTCGGAGCGCAGCCCGAACGCACCCTGAAATTTCGAGTACAGCGTCGGAATCCGCAGCAGCGAAATATTCGCTTTCCCGAGGACACGTAAATTAACCGAATACAGCCCCGTCATCGAAAGAATCCCGGCGAGCAGGATCGGAATCTTCAACCGGGTATGCATGATCCCGGTGATCGCGCCCGCGATCCCTCCGCCGGCAATCGACAGCAGACAGGCGACGATCGGATCGCCGTTCTCCGAAAGGACCCGAGCCGTAATCGCCGCTCCCAGCGGAAAAACCCCTTCGCAGGATAAATCCGCAATATCCAACATCCGGTAGGTTACGTATACGCCGATCGCTAAAACAGCCCAAAGAATCCCTAACGAAATCGCGTTCCCAATAATTTCAGCCACAACAGCTCCGATAAAAGGTTTAATCTTTCGAATTCTATCATGCCGCCCGGTAAAAAATCGCGCGCATGGACAAGTTGATTATCGCCGCCGGATCGCGGGAGCTCCCACCCGCGCGAGCGAACCGGACGCCGATGATTATAACAGTTCATCGCCCTAAAGCGCTGAATCTAAAAGAGAAACGGCGCGGCGTATCCGTCGTCCCATTCCGCCTCGCGCGGACCCTGAACCTTAACAGCGGACAAATCGACCGAATCCAGAATTTCCGCCGCCTTTTCGATCGAAAAGGCGTCTGTCTTCCTGAAAATCCAAACGGGCGGATGGTCGTAGACGCTGAACGCCTCCTCCGCCGCCAGAAGACGCAGGTTATAAATCGGAAGCTCCGGCGCGGTTCCGATCCCGATCTCTCCGACGAGATCCGAAATATAAACGTTCCCCAATCGGAACGGGCGCGAAAACGAAGCTGCCTCCGTAAAACCAAGCGAACCGTCGAAAAGCGCCTCATAGTAACGAAGCGTCATCGGATACGTCTTTGGAATCCGGACCGCCGACCAGATCGACCGCTGACTCGGAAGAACGATATAATCGGCGCGCTCCAGTACCCCAAGGAGCATCTCCTTCTTGCTTTCCGAATCGCTCCAGCGAATCTCATTCGTGATCCCGGTATACAGCTGTCCGAACGGATCGATACCGTCAAGCCGAAACGGAAGCCCCTCGTCCCAGCTTTCGTTCGCGATCACGTTCCGCCGAAGTCGAACCGTCGTGTCTGCCGAAAGCTGAAGCGTATAGAAGCCCGGCGAGAGCGGGAGCGCGCCGGTCAGCGGAAAAAGAATTTCAACCGCCGCGCCGCTTCCGGTCAGCGTTGCCGTCTCCTCCAGGAGCGTCGCCCCGCTTCCATCTAAAACGCGGACGCCGATACGGGAACGCGTCCCGGCGGGAATTTCGACCTTCGCGAAACGGAGCCGCCCGATCAGCGCCGCTTCCTCGACGCTGAACCCGATATCATACCCGCTATCCGGCGAAATTTCGTCGAAATCCGCCGCGAAGACCCGGACGATCTTCGTTTCCGCCGTGATTTCGCCGTCCGCGCCGCCGCTTTCAAGCTGAATCGCGGCCGGAATCTCGCGGTACATCCAGCGAACCGCCTCGACCCGTGAATGCGGCCGGGCATAGATCGCCGCGGCAAACATCGACGCCCACGTCCCCGTTCCCACGAGCGCCAACGACAACCAGATCCAGCCCGCGATCCGCGCGTCCTTCCGCTCCGACCGCGTCATCCGGATCAGGCCCCATGCCGCGATCAGGCAGAGCATCGGATACACCGGCAGCATGTAGCGGATACTCTTGACGAAACGCGTCCCCATGAAGACGAAGAAAACGAACGCCCAGCCAAACGGGATCAGCAGCGCGCGCCAATCCTCCTTCATCCGCACGATCCGGACGAAAGCCCAGCCCATCAACACCCATGCCGTCAATCCCAGCGGAAGCCCCATCCCATACCCGATCATGTTCACCAGCGGGAAGAGGATCGGGAGCCGGTGGGCCCATTGCTCCGCGGGAGGCCCGCCGCCCAGACCGCTCGACTCAATCGCTGACACAGCCATTGAATCCAGCCAATCCGGATTCGGGCGCCAGGTAAAGAACGACGTGTCGCCGCTCGCCGCGCGGAAACTCATCGGCTGAAAAATCCGGAAGGAAACCAGCGCACAAATCGCCGCCAGGCAGCACAGCCCGAAAACCTTCCCGAAAATTTCGCGGAAATCGCCGCGCCGCGAGAGCTTGACTTCGGCGATCGATAAGAACGCCGCCGGAAAAATCAGGATCGCGGCGACGACCTGATTAATCTTGCAGGCAGTCGCCATCCCCAAAAAAAGCCCGAACAGGATAAAGCGCCGAATCGCGCCCGCCGGAACGCGATAGCCGCCCGTTTCGGCCCCGCGTTCAAGCGAAGGCTCGGACGCGATCCGGACCCCGGCGTAAATCGTCAGCATGACGAACAGGACCGCGAAATTATCCGAAGTCGCGAAATGCGACTGCTGAATCTGCATCACCGCCAAAGCGCTCAGCGCCGCCGCCAGCAGCGCGACCGTCCGGTCCCGGAAGAGACGGATCCCGATCACGACGAGCAGCAGCAGCGACCCGACGTCCGCCAGCGCCGACAAAACGCGCCCGGTCATCCGCGCTTCGGAATAGCCGGTCGTCCGGAAAATCTCCGTCGTCAGCCGGATCAGCGTAATCGGAAGCTGCCCCCAGCGCATCCGGTTATCCGGCCCGTCCGCGGTCCTGACCCCGGCCTCGTCATATTTATTATATGGACTGAGCGGCGAGAGACGAGTATTAAAATAATCGCCGAGACTCGACGGAAACGAAAGCTGCGTCAGCGTGTTCGCGAAGCCGTATTCGTCCGGATGCAGCAGCGCCCCGGAGTCCCAATTCAGGTTATAAAAGCGAAAAAAAATTCCGATCAGGAGAAAAAAGACCAAAACCCCTTCAAACAACCATTTCCGCGTCGATTCACTCATAAATTTCTTTCCATTAAATATGCGTCACGGCCTGCGCCGTAGTAATTCGAAAGCTCGCCTATCTGCCGGTAGCCATGTTTCCGATAAAGCGCAATCGCGCCGTCATTAACCGTCGAAACGGTTAATTTCATCCGCCCGCCCGCGAACCGCTCAGCGCAGGCGCGTTCACACCCCCGCAGCATCAGCGACCCGAGCCCGCGCCGGCGCGCTTCCGCCGCGACCGCGATCGTCAGAAGGAAAGCGCTTTTCGCGCTGCGATTGAACTCCGCCGCCGCGAACGCGATCAACCGTCCGTCGCTTCCGGAGACCGCCTTGCAGCGGAAAATATCCCCATTCAGCAGGACCGGGATCATGTCCAGCGCCGTCCAGGCGTCCTCTCCGAACGATTCCTTTTCCAGACGCGCGATCGCCCAATAATCGCCGATCCCCGAATCCATGAGCTTTACATTCATGAGACATTCATCCTGATCGATTTCCATCCTGAAAATTATAAACGTTCTTGTCGCGATAAGGACCGCCGCTGCATAAAACACACCGAAATCAAGACAGAAGCCGATGCTTTCCGCTTATAATTTTGAAACTTATGCAGCAGAATTATCAGTACCTCAGCGATGACCTGATCCTGACGCAGGCGCGCTTCCTTCCCAACCAGGACTGGCTCGTCAACGGCGCGATCCTGAAGGGCGAAAAAACGACTGTCGTCTGGGACACGCTTTCAAAACCGGACGATCTTTACTTTATTGACGACCTGATCCCGCTGGATCATCGCGTCATCGCAATCTATTCCCACGCCGACTGGGATCACTGCTGGGGGACGGGCGCGTTTCCGTTCGACGCGATCATGGCGCATCAGGCCGCAACCGACCGTTTCGCGAACGAACTTCCTTCGCTTCTCCGCCGGTACCAGAAACGCTACGGCGATTTCTTCGCCAGCGTCACGCTCGAACCGCCGGACGTCATCTTCGACCAGCCGGTCTCGCTCGATCTGGGCGGGAAAACGCTCGATCTGATCCCCTGCCCGAGCCATACCGTCGACTCGATTTTTGCCTTCTGCCCGGAGATCGGGGCGCTTCTCGTCGGCGACGCCGTCGAAACTGTCCCGGAAATTACCAACCCGTGCTTCGTACCCGATTGGATCGCGGCGCTGCGGAGCTGGGCGTCGGATCCGCGCGTCCGGCTTGTCGTTCCCGGACATGGCGACGTCGGCGGGGCGGAGAGACTGACCGAGACCGCCGATTACCTGAGTGCGCTGATCCAAGGGAAAACGATCTCAATGACAAAACAGCCCGCCGCTGAGCGCTCGGTTCACCGCGCCAACGTCAAAAAGATGAAAACACACTGACGAAACGAACCCTGACCCCCGGCGTTTCGTCCGTCGAAGCAGCACGATAATAGCCCGATCCATAAAATCTGAATGAAACCGTGTCCTGATCCCCAGCCCCCTGCCCTGAGAAAGCGCGCCGCCGCGTCGCTGATCCTGCTGCTTGCCGCTTTGATCTGGGGGACGGGCTTCATACCGCAAAAAATCATCGCTGAACGCATGTCGCCCTACGCGTTTAACGGCTGGAGATACCTTGCCGCGTCGCTCTTTATTTTCGCGTTAGCGCGTTTCCGCTTCCCCAAGCGAAAGACAGAAATCTTCGGGATCCTCGTTAACGGCGTCCTGCTCTTCGGCGGGGCTACGCTCCAGCAGGCCGGGATCGCGCTGACGACCGTCGGCAACACCGGTTTTATCACCACGCTCTACGTCGTCCTCGTCCCGTTTCTGTCAGCGCTCTTTTTAAAAACCAGGCTGACGGCGAACGCGCTCCTCGCCGCCGCGCTGGCCGCGATCGGGCTGTACCTGCTCACGACCGCCGGACTGGGGCTCGCCCGGATAACCGCCGGCGACGTCATCGTTTTCCTCGGCGCGATTCTCTGGGCGATCCAGATATTGACGATTAAGCTCGTCATCCATGAAATCGATCCGCTCGTTTTTTCCGCGGGCCAGTTTTTCGTCTGCGCCATGATGAACCTCGCGGTCTGGGGAATCGCCGATCGGGGCAACCTCCGCCCGGTACTCGAAAGTCTCCCGATTATCCTCTACGCCGGAATATTCGTCGCCGGCGTCGGATACACGCTTCAGGCAATCGGAATGCGGAACGCGAACCCAGCGCACGCCGCCAATATTCTCGGGCTGGAATCCGTATTCGCGATGCTCTTCGGAATGATCCTCCTGTCCGAGCGCCCGCTCCCGATTCAATTCGCCGGCGGCGCGCTGATTTTTATCGCCGCCTGGCTGACGTCCCGGTCGGAAATCGACCCCGGCCGTCCGCATGAAACAGAAAGGAATTCTTTATGAAAAATCCACTCGAAATCGTCGTTACCAACGACGACGGGATCGCAGCGCCCTGGATCGCGCTCCTCGCCGAAACCGCTTCCGAATTCGGAAACGTAACCGTTATCGCGCCGGACCGGAACTGGTCCGCCACGGGTCATCAGAAAGCCCTGGGCCATTCCATGCGCGTCGACCCGGCCGCGCCCGTCGGCGGAGCGCCCGCTTACGCCTGTGACCATAGCCCGTCCGACTGCAGCGCGCTCGCCGGGCTCGGCTTCCTGAATAAAAAAATCGACATCGTCTTTTCCGGCGTCAATCCGACGAATAACGTCAGCCGCGATATTACGTACTCCGGAACGGTCACCGCCGCGCTCGAAGCGACGATCTGGGGGATGCGCGCCGCCGCGTTTTCGCTCGACGAACCCGGGAGCTACGCCGAAAACCGCGATATCGTCAGGCCGTACCTTCGCCGCGCGATCCGGACGTTTTTAGAGATCGAGCTCCCGCCGTTCACGATTTTGAATTTCAACTTCCCTGATCCGGAGACGCTGAAAAAAGGAGAATCTGAATTCGTTATCACGGTCCAGGGCGAACGCGTCTACCGGGACGAACTTGTCCGCCGGATCGACCCATTCGGACGGCCTTATTACTGGTTCGGCGGAGATAAGCCCGAAGGCGATACCCATCCCGGGACCGACTGCGGCGAGATCGCGCGCGGAAATATCTCCGTCACCCCGCTTCACCTGGACCTGACGGCGCGGGAGGAGCTCGCCGCGCTGCGCAAGGTGATCTGGAATTAGGCGGGCCGGGCCGAGACCTTTATTGTTTTTCAAGGAAGAAAGATGAGATTCATGCCCTCCCGTCGATTCGCCCGGGCCGTTGTCAGCCTGATTCTTCTAACTGCCGCCGCGGCCAACGCCGGCTGCGCCCGGTTGGAGACGCTCCTGAAGATCGAGCCGACGCCGGCCGAAACGGAAACGCCGGTTCCGACCGCGCCGCTCCCGACGCGCGACGCTTCAACGCTCGTCCCGACTGAAACCCTGGTCCACTGCGCCGACAGCTTCTACTTCGTCCGGGACCTGACAGTTCCCGACGGAACCGTCCTGAGCCCCGGAACGGCGTTCACGAAGAAATGGGAGATCCGCAATAACAGCGGCTGCAACTGGAACCCGGAATATAAGCTGCGGTTTATTTCGGGCGAAAAATTCGGCTCTCCCGCAAGTCTGCCGTTTCCGAACGCGAATTCGGGCGAAAACGTCGTCCTCGCGCTCGACCTGACCGCGCCGGAGGAGCCGGGAATGTACGAGGGAAGTTGGAAAATCTTCTCGGATAATAACCTGTCGTTCGGGACTATCCTGACCGTGCAGATCTACGTTTATTAGCGTGACAGATAATACCTTCACCGAATTAAGCGTTTTGCCCAGATTTTAACAGATATTTTCCATTGACAAACTCATCAGCCATCGCTAAAATCTTTACAAGCTTACAACATTTTTCTAAAAAAACAGGCCTGCTTTGAGTTTCGCTGTATCTGCATAACGCCAAAGTTATCTGCATATAGCAACAATAATTATATGCAGATAACCCTTGTTTATCTGCATATAAGGATGTATAATTATGTGCAGATAGGAGGGCTTCTGATGAGAAGATTTGATTATTCTTTTCTTAATAATGGACTATTGCCTGCAAACCTTGTGAATCTCACGGCAAGCATTGCTTCCCTGAAAGCCATGGCAAGTGTTCGAAAAGATGAACATATCCGTGTATTTGCGGAATTGGAGGCTATTGCAAAAGTACAGTCCGTTAAGAGTTCCAATGCCATTGAAGGAATTGTGACCAGTGATGAGCGTATCGCAGAAATCGTTAATCAGAACAGTGCACCACTAAATCACAACGAGGCAGAGATTGCCGGATATCGTGATGCCTTAGATGAAATACACTTGGGATATGAGCATATCAATTTCCGACAGCGTAATATTTTGCGTCTGCATGAGATGCTGCTGTCTGTCGCTGGATATGAATATGGCGGAAGGTATAAAACAGACGATAACGTGATCCTTGAAGTGGACCCATCCGGGAAACGGAGAATACGCTTTTCACCTGTCCCGGCAGAGGAAACAGAGGCCGCCATGGAACAGTTGGAATTGGCTTATCTGGATGCCGGAAGTGATGCAAATATAAACCAGCTTCTTCTGATCCCGTGCGTAATCCTGGATTTTCTATGTATCCATCCTTTCCGGGATGGGAACGGACGAATGTCCAGACTGCTTTCTTTATTGCTGCTGTATAAAAATGGGTATGATGTTGGAAAATATGTGTCTTTTGAGGAACAAATCAATAATCACAAAGCATTTTACTATGAGGCACTGAGGCAATCTTCGGATGGCTGGCACACAAACGAGAACAACTACTTCCCATTCGTTGAAAACTTTCTGTCTACTCTCTACATGTGCTACAAGGAGTTGGATAAGCGCTTTGCCGTGGTTCATGGAAAGAAAATCACTAAAAAAGCGCGCATTGAGGCGACAGTCTTAAACAGTCTGACGCCGATCTCCAAAGCAGAAATCTGTAAGATCCTCCCGGATGTCAGTCCCACAACGGTAGAAGCTGTGTTGGGCGACATGATGAAAGACGGTACGATTAAACGGATTGGAACCGGAAGAGCGTCCAGATATATTAAGGCGTAAATTGTTAAACTTCTTTATCTCAGACGACTGTCAAAAAAAATTATGGAAAAGAAGGGATAAATTTACTGAAATTCAACGATATCGAAAAACTGATCGGTGAAGCGACCAAGTATGACAAAAAACAGACGGCAGAGCGTAAGAAGCCCCAAAGCTGGTGTAAAAGTGTCAGTGCCTTTGCCAATACATCCGAAGGCACTCTGATCTTTGGGATTGCCGATGACAATTCTATTGTTGGTTTGCCGGATGCAGAGCATGATGCGGGAACAGTCAGTGAAACCATGAAAAAACGCCAATCCCCTGTTCCGGATTCAGGCTGTCTTTTCATGTAGCAGAAAATGGCAAAGAAACTTTTGCTGCTGCATATTTTCAAAGGGGAAGAGACGCCATATTACTATTCCGCAGATGGGACAACAGAGGCCTATATTCGTATTGGAAACGAAAGCGTCCCCGCGGATTCGACCGATTTGAAGCGATTAGTTCTCAGAGGACGAAATTCGAGCTATGATTCGCAAAATTCATCTTTTGAAGCTGCGGATTATTCCTTTACCAAGCTGAAAGAGCGATTCAAAGTCTGGACCGGGAAGAGTTTGGAAGAGAAGGACTTCTCATCTTTTGAGATGATCGCTGCAAATGGGAAGCTCACGAATGCAGGTGCCCTTCTTGCGGATGAATCTCCTGTTCGGTGCTCAAGGGTATTCTGCACTCGCTGGAGCGGCAAAACAAAAGGCGGAGGGATCGTGGATGCGCTGAATCATTCTGAGTATGCAGGAAGTCTGATCTCTCTTTTGAATGATGCGGAATCTTTTATCAAGAATAATTCTAAAACCATTTGGAGGAAATTACCCGACTCAAGGCTTGAACTGCCGGATTATGTGCACCGCAGTTATTTTGAGGCCTTGGTCAATGCCCTGATTCATCGAGACTACCTGATCAATGGCAGTGAAGTACATCTGGATATTTTTGATGACCGTCTG
>CALIHP010000059.1 GCA_938020565.1 uncultured Anaerolineaceae bacterium
TGGCGTGGATAGATAAGGAATTTGAACTGTTTAAGCTCTTAGAAGAAAAATTATATCGTCCGATCTATTCATCGCCTTTCACCTCTTGCGAAGAACTGATAGCATTTGCCAATACGATTCTAAACAGACGCAAATCCAGAGCAGGGCATTCATTAGAACTACATCTGGAAAGAATATTCAAATATTCACAATTGCAGTTTAGTACACAGGTCATAACAGAGGGCAACAAACGAACAGATTTCATATTTCCAAGTGCAGAAGCATATCATAATGAGAATTTCAAAAACTCCGAGCTTCATTTTCTCGGTGTAAAAACAACGTGTAAGGATCGTTGGCGTCAAATACTCAATGAGGCAGATCGAATACACAATAAGCATCTATTTACTCTTCAAAAAGGGATTTCGTATCCTTTAACATTTTTTGGTCGTCAACCCAGTGAACGCCCAAAAAGCGACGGAAGGGAATTCTTCCGACCCAAATATTTTCCATCGCGGATCGCGTTCTGAGTGGCTGAAGCTCCTGATGAATCATGGCGATTCCGGAATCCAGCGCCTGACGCGGACTTTCAATCTTTAATAGATTGCCATTCAGGAAAATTTCGCCTTCGTCCTGACGGTATATTCCGAAAATGCATTTCATCAGCGTTGATTTCCCGGCTCCATTTTCTCCCATCAACGCATGAACTATTCCGGGCTTAATTTGAAATGAGACGCGATCCAAAGCTTTTACGCCCGGAAAGGTTTTGCTGATATTTCTCAGTTCCAGCAAGTTCCTATCATCGTTCATCAGGATCTCCATACCAACAGGGATCGCCGGGCGATCGTCCGACGATCCCGTCAATTTCTGTCATAAGTTAAAAACTTGTATCTGTAATATCGTACTTTGCATCGGAGAGGTTTTCTTTCGTAATCGGCGTGTAATCTAACCAGACGCGGTGCTCTTCGACTGACGCGCCTTCCAGCCCTAAATTTTCAGTTGTTACTTCTTTGCCTTCTTCCAACAAAGTTATGATCTTGTAAATCGCCTTCCCTAGCTTAACCGGATTATTCAGGGACGTTACCAGTAAAGTCCCCTCTTCAATAGAATCGCAGCCAACAACCGTGGCGTCGACTCCACAGACTGGCAGATAGTTTTTTTCGTCTTGAAAGAATCCGCTTGCTTTCAAGGCCTCAATTGCTCCCAGCGCCATGTCGTCGTTGCAGGCAAAAATAACGTCGATATCATCTCGGAAATTCGCCAGCAAAGCGGCGACTTTTTCCTGCGCCAATCCGCGATTATATTCGGCGATAATTTCTCCGCCAATGCGGTTGGTCGTAATGCCTGCGTCTTCGACCGCTTTTATCGAGTATTCCGCCCGTACCTGCGTATCATAATGCCATGTTAAACCCAGAAGCATGAGGTAATCCATCTTCCCGTTGCCATTTCGATCCGCGTCCGGATTTTCCTTCCAATACTTAGCGGCCGCTTCACCCATAATCGTTCCGGACTGGGGGGCGCGTGACGAAACCAAATAGAGATTTTCGTTTTGCTCGAAATCTTCGTCAGAGGGCGAATCCGTGTTTGCGAAAATCAGCGTTACACCTTCGTTTTTCGCTTGCTGACTGATTTCAGAAATCGCGCCGGTATTAATGTTATTGAGAACCAAATAATTGACGCCATTCGAATACATATTATTCAGATTGTTTGTCTGAGTGCCGATGTCTCCTTGCGAGTCGGCGTCAATGATATCGAAAAGGTCTCCCGCTTTCGTAACGTTCAGGAGCGATTGCCGTGAATTCTGGATAAAAGTATCGGCAAAGTTATACCAGATCACGCCGACCAGCGGTTTATCCTTCGCGCAAGCGGATAGCACAGAACCAAAAACAGCACAGATAATAAGAACAAACCCAAAAATTTTTTTCATCTTTTTTACTCCTTTATAATGTCGGTGCGTTTCGTAACAAAGTTACTTAACTGGCCTGTGATGTATTATAATTTCCAAGATGGTAAAAAGAAAGTGAGATTAAGCCGTAAATCAGGGATGAAAATCATATTGCTCTGGTGATTTGGAAAATTCTTCTATATTTTCCAGAAAGAAGGATCAGAAAGCTCTAATGCTCGTTGGAAACAATACTGTAGCTAAACCGTTTCAATTAAAGGTGTCGAATCGCAAATTGATCATGAACGTGCTGAAAAAAGGAGGCGCTTTTTCAATTGCGGATATTTCTTCAGCAACGGGAATCAGCCGTCAGACTGTAACCAAAGCAATAGACCATTTTATTGCAACGAAAATCGTCGTTTCAATCGGGAAAGGCGATTCGACAGACTCCGGCGGGAAGAAACCTGTCCTTTTCAGCCTGACGCCGGAATTAAAGTTTATGGTTATTTTGACGCGGGTCCGGTATTTCACGATCAGTCTTTATTCGTTAGCCGCCGAAGCCGCAATCGCGGCGACGGAAAGAATCCCAATTCCAATCCAAGGGAGCTTTGACGATTTTTTGCGCTTGATCCGACAAAAATCGAGTGATTTTATGTCGGATCAGAATATTGCGGAAGAAGTTATCTATGGAATATCGCTGATCGTCCCAGGGGTTGTAGAAGGGAATCAGGTTTTACGATTTAATCCGTTTAATAAGAATTGGGGACAGGACATTCCAATTGCCGAAAAAATGAATAAACTCTTTGAAAAGGCGAAAGTGATTTTCATTGACAATATCAGTCGCGTCGCAGGTATCGGGACGATACGAAATTCTGCGAATCGATTCGAATATTCGCGCGTTGTAACGCTTTATACTTTTGAGGGGATCGCAGGCTGCCTCTTCCATCAGGGAGAGTTAATCAGTCTGTCAAGCCCGATCATTGGAGAATTCGGGCATATGTTAATTGATCCTGATTCGCCGGTAATGTGCAACTGTGGGCAGCATGGCTGTTTCGAAGCGCTCGTTTCGCCCAAATCAATTCGGAGCAGGATCCAATCTGAGTCGGACCTCGGATCTTTTTTAACTTTTGCCGGTAAACCGCTGGATGAGATTTTGTTTTGTGATATCGTTTCAGGTTCAGATCACGGTTTCACATGCTGCATCAAAGAGTTAGCCAGATTAGCTTCATATTTTGCTCGTGTGTTTTATAATATCGCGGTTGTTTATGACCCTGATATTTTTATTATCGAAGGTTATTATGCCTGCTATAATCATCTATTCGAAGACGCGGTCAGAGATCAATTATCCAATTCGATCATTATTCCTCCGAGCCGGTATTATCGACTGGAATCTGACGCGACGCCATTAGAGGAGTTAGAGCTGTCAGGCTCAATTTATAAATTGAAGGAACATTTTTTTTCGGATGATACGATCTATTCTTAACCGGGGGCAGCGAAAGAACCGCGCTTCTGAACCGGCGTCGGAGCGTTGAAAGCATCCCTCTGTGGACTTCGTGGCGGTGCATGATCAGAAGATGCCGGTCAGGTCTGGCGGGTTCGGTCTGGAATGTTGCCGCCTGATCGCACCCTCCAAAAAAAGATGTGACATTTGTCTGACAAATAGGTCGGTTAATCAGTTGGGAATCGGCGGCAGGTTTGTTACAATTTCGACAAGGAAAGTTTTCTGGATTTCATTGTTCGAAGGAGATTTGAAAGCAGTATGAGCGATTTAATCAACCCCTTTACCCTTGCCCAAAAACAGTTTGATCACGTAGCGGACATGCTTGGACTCGGTAATAACGTCCGGGATTTACTCCGTTGGCCGATGCGCGAATATCATGTTCGCATCCCCGTCAAAATGGATAACGGCGAAACGAAAGTCTTCGAAGGCTTCCGCGTTCAGCATAACGATTCCCGCGGTCCGAATAAGGGCGGGATGCGCTTCTCCGCGGCCGAGACGTTCGACACGGTCCGGGCTTTAGCGACCTGGATGACCTGGAAAACGGCGGTCGCGGATATTCCGCTCGGCGGCGGGAAAGGCGGGATCGTCGTTGATCCGACGACGCTCAGCGCCGGCGAAAAGGAGCGCCTCGTTCGCGCTTACGTTCGCGCGCTCTGGAAAAATTTTGGACCACGGACGGACGTTCCCGCCCCGGATATGGGAACCAATGCGCAGATGATGTGCTGGTTCATGGACGAGTATAGCCAGCTTTCCGGTTCGTTTACGCCCGGCGTCGTGACTGGGAAACCGCTCGGCGCGGGCGGCTCCCTCGGCCGGACACAGGCGACGGGCTTTGGCGTCATGATCTGCATTCGCGAAGCGCTGAAGAAGCTGGGCATGAATTCGAAAGGCATGACCGCGTCGATCCAGGGCTTCGGCAACGTCGGCCAGTACACCGCGACGAATATTATTGACCGCCTCGGTATGGTCGTGAAATGTGTAACCTGCTGGGATCGGGTCGATAAGGTCAGCTATTCTTACTATAAGGAAGACGGGATCGATCCGCGCTTCCTGATGTCGATTACGGACGCGTATGGAATGGTCGATCGCGCGAAAGCGATCGAAGCCGGTTATCAGGTCCATGACGGCGAATACTGGCTGGGCCTCGACGTCGACGTTCTCGTCCCTGCCGCGCTCGAAGGACAGATTCGTGCCGATAACGTCAATAAAATCAGTAAGAACGTCAAAGTTATCGCCGAGGCCGCGAACGGACCGACGATGATCGAGGCGGACGACGTGATTAAGTCGCGCGGGATCTTCATGATTCCGGATTTCCTCTGCAACTGCGGCGGCGTTACCTGCTCTTATTTTGAAGGTGTTCAGAATGATGCGAACTTCTACTGGTCCGAGGAAACCGTCCTCGATCGGCTGGATGAAAAGATGACGAACGCGTTCAATTCGGTCTACGATAAGCAGGCTTCGTCCAAGGTTTACATGCGCGACGCGGCGTACATGGTCGCGATCGAGCGCGTTGTCAACGCGATGAAAGCGCGCGGCTGGGTCTGATCCTGGCTCGATCCTGAACGGCAAGTCAATAAAGAGCAGCGGGAATTGTACCGACCCCCAATCGTTAGACTTTTGGTCTGACTTTTGGGGGTCGCCTCAAATTTCATCCTTTCGCTGCTCTTTCTGCATGGTACGGATTCGCTTGACGCAGGGTACGCCCCGGCTCAGGGCGTTCGAGCGTTTTCTTTCATCAGGCCCGTGACAACGATTCCTCCGGTCAGCGCCGTCCAAAATCCGAAAATAACGACCCACATTATTCCTCCCATTCGTTCGGCGCGTTCGAACTTTATTTCAGGACCGACTCGTTCGAGCGATCGCCGTTTTCATGCGCTCCGCCCGGGTGTCCGCCTTCGGTAACGACGCCGCCCGTCTCTTCGCGCGTTCCGTCGCGGTACAGGACCGATTCGTTTACGGACGAATAGTTTACCGTCTGCTGGCCCGCGGGGCCCGGGCTAACCGGAACGATCAGCATGATCGCCACGTACAGGACAACAAAGAAGCCTCCCGCGCCAAGGATCGACAGGACGCAGAAAACCAGCCGTACCAATGAAGGATCTAATTCCAGATATTCCGCCAACCCGCCGCAGACACCGGCGATCATTCGATTTTCTGAGCTTCGATATAATTTTTTCATCTTTTCTGACTCCTTATTTTCATATACGGATCATTTTCAAAAACGGTTCATCAATTTATAAAAAGCTGCCGGTATATATCGTTCCACTGCGGTGCGTAGCAATCCTCTCCGATCTCCGCCGGTCTTAATCGCTCGACGTTCCAGAGGATCGAGCGCATTCCGATCACCGACGCCACGCCGCAGACATCCGCCGTCGTCAGCGCAAAACGCGGCTCGAAATACAACGGGACCGTGATTGCCATGGCGTTAAAAATCGACTGTGCAGTCCGGATCATCGAATCGCCGCTGCCGATCGGCGGGCTGAACCGCGCCGCGGCGCAGAGCGCATCGACGTCCTCCGAACTGAATCGGCTCAGGTTGATCCCGCTTCCGACCCCGGCGTCGTCGGGTCGCTCTGTCGAGAGCCACGCGCGGCAGGGGAGGCGCGGTCCCCCGGGCCGGAGCGTCAGCGCCGCGTCGAATTCCCCGCGCTGGAGCTGTCCGAACGCCTGAAGCGGGATCTCTTCGATTTCCGCAGCCAATCCGCAGTCCCGCCAGCCGTCGCGGACAAAAGCGGCGGTCCGGCGGTTCGTCTCGCCGGCGATATACGTCAGCTTCAGCGAAAGCCCCTCGCCGCCCAGCGCGGCGATCGTGTCACGTCCGTTCGCCGGATCGTAGCCGATATACCCTTCGACTCCATCCGAAAGCGCATGGAACGACGGGTAAGCCGCGACCGGGATTTCCGATTGTCCATAGACGATTTCCCGGATCAGGCGCGCTCGGTCGATGCATTGCGTTAACGCTGTTCGGGCCGCGCTGTCCGCGATCAGCTCGCGGAACGGCCGGTTCGCGCTTTCGAAGTTGAAGATAATTTCCCGGATGTCGAGCGTCGGATAGATCGACGCGCTGAGCTTTCGATCGCGGATATCTTCCAGGAGCGGCTCGATTCGATCGCTGAAATCGATCCCCGACTGCGTGATCGTTCCGCTTCCGTGGGTCAGCGCGTAGACAAAGCTGTCCTCGCCGCGGCACCGCGCCGAGAAGACGATTTCGTCGTAAGGCGCCGGGCTGCCAAAATAGTATGGATTCCGTTCTAAAAGAAGCGACCCGTCGTTTCGCTCCGAATCGGCGAAACGGTACGCGCCCCAGCCTGACGGACGCTCGGTGAACCGCGGATCTGAAAGAAGTTCTTCGCGGCTCTTTCCATGGAAGGAATGCGCCGGGACCGGGGCGGGAAAGACGTCGGCCAGGCGCGCCGGAACGTAACCGGGGATTCCGACCCAGCGGAGCGAACGGTCGCCGACGATCTCGTATGTCCCGGTTCTTTCCGAAGCCCCGCTTCCTGCGCCGAATAACTCGTAGGAGAGCGCCGCGTCCTCCGCCGTAACCGGTTCGCCGTCTGACCAGCGGAGCTCGTCGCGAAGGATAAACGTTACCGTCGCCCGCGTCAGCCGAAGCGGCGCGCCTGGCGGGAGCGTCGCCAGCGTCACGCCGCAATTACTGTATCCGCAGACAGCCTCGCCGTCCGCCGGGAGGACGCGCGTTTCCGGCGTAAGCGGTTCGGCTCGTTCGGCGGCGCTGTAGATCGTTTCGCCGGGGACGACGTCGACAGCTTCCGTTTCGACGCTGACGCTCGAAAAGATCACCGGGAATTCCTCGCCGTTAATCTCCTCGAACGGTCCGTCGAAAAGCGCATCGGCGATCGTCGCCCCGGATTCGGATAACGTCCCGAGAAGGTTCAGGTTCTTCGGGATCTCGGTCAACAGGACCGTCAGGCGTCTGGATCCGCTCGCGTCCGCGGGCGCCGCCTCAGGACCCGGAACCGATTCAGACGGCATTCGGCAGCCGCTTAGCGCCAGCAGCGCGGCGAGGATCAGGAAACTTATTTTCTTATTCATTCGCTAATTATAATCTGGCCGGTCCGCGAAGACGCGGACGACGCTGGCTCCAGGTTGAATCGAAAACGCCAGGCCGCGGGACTGGTTCATGCATAACGTCTTCCCCGCTGCGTAACTGCCCGCCGTTCAAAAACGGGTAAGATAATACGCAAGATAATACGCAAGTCGTCAGGGAGCGAATATGGCCGGGTATACGCTGCCTTTTATCATTACGAATAAAGCGCTCAGGCTGGTTGCGACGATTTCAGAGAAGACTGAAAAAGTCGCCGGCCACGGAGCGTTGGACGTCAGGCCGCGGCTGCGCCGGAATAATCGGATCCGATCGATTCATGCCTCGTTGAGGATTGAGGCGAATTCCCTTTCGCTTTCCGAAGTCCGCGACGTTATCGACGGACGCGCCGTGATCGGGAATCGGATCGAAATTCAGGAGGTCAAAAACGCGTTTCGGGCCTACGATCAGCTTCAGAAGATAGACCCGTATAATCTTCAGGACCTGAAGCGGATTCATGGGGTAATGACCGCTGGGGTGATCGCCGAATCGGGCAGCTTCCGAAAAGGCGAAGAGGGCGTTTTCTCTGGGGATCAGTGCGTTTTTATCGCGCCGCCGGCTCGGAATGTCCCGGGCTTGATGGCTGAGTTATTTTCATGGATGAAGGCGAATCGTGCGGAGATTCATCCGCTGATCCTGTCCGCGGTTTTTCACTATGAATTCGTTTTTATTCATCCGTTTTCGGATGGGAACGGCCGGATGGCGAGGCTTTGGCATTCAGCGCTGCTGGCTCAGTGGCGTCCTGTATACGAATCGATTCCGTTGGAAAACCAGATCGAAAAATTTCAGGATGGATACTATGAAGCGATCGCCGCGTCGAATCGGAGCGGCGATTCTACCGGCTTTGTCGAATTCATGCTGGAACGGATCGATCAGGCTCTCGACGAAGTTCTGGATCAGCTGCGTATCGCGGGAGCTGAAACGAGCGTGTATATCGGAAAGCTGTTGAATGTCATGGCATACGGGGTCTCCTATTCGGCGGTCGAGCTGATGACGCTGTTGGGGCTGAGGTCCAGAGAAACGTTCCGCAAGCATTACCTGACGCCGGCGATGAATCAGGGACTTGTCGCGATGACGGTTCCGGAGAAACCGAAGAGCCGGAACCAGCGCTACGTCAGGAGATAAGCCGCGGCGCTGCGGACCGGGGCGTAGGAACGCCGATGGATCGGGGAGACGCCCAGCGTTATCAGCGCCTCCTGATGAATCCGCGTCCCGTATCCCTTATGCCGCGCAAAACCGTAACCGGGATATGCCGCCTCTGCGACGCGTTCCATCCATTCGTCCCGCGCCGTTTTCGCTAAAATCGACGCGGCCGCGATGGTCAGCGAGTCACGGTCTCCATGCGCCGGCGTCAGCTGGCGCATCCGCAGCGAATCCAGCCGGATAAAATCGATCAGCAGCGCGTCCGGCGCGGGCGTCAGGCCCGTAACGGCTCGTATCATCGCCAATTTCGTCGCATTTAAAATTCCGATTTCGTCAATTTCAACCGCGGAAGCGAACGCGATCGACGCGCCGACGCAGCGCTCTCGGATTTCGACCGCCGCCGTTTTTCGCTCCGCCGGGGTCAGGAGCTTACTGTCGCGGATCGAGGCGGAAAACGACGCGTCCAGCTCGTTGGGGAAGATCACAGCGGCGGCGCTGACCGGTCCGGCCCAGGCTCCTCGTCCAGCTTCGTCAATCCCGGCGACACAAAAAAAGCCCTCCATTTGAAGAGCCTTTTCATATGTCAGCGTCGGCATGATGCGCTTTATTTGTAAAGTCCTTTCCATGCGTTGATCCGGATCTGGACCAGTTCGCGGATCATCTTGATCGCGTCACTCCAGATATGAATCTTGCTCGATCCGTCGTAATACCATTGAACTGGAATCTCGACGATCCGCAGCCCCAGGCGCTGCGCAATGAAGAGGACCTCGGCGTCGAACGCCCAGCCGTCGATTTTCTGCCTTCTGAACAGTTTTTCCGCCGCTTCCGCCGTGAAACATTTAAATCCGCATTGGGTATCCTTCAGGCCATGGACCGCGAGGATGCGGACGACCCAGTTAAAAACTCTGCCTGTGAAATGCCTGAGCTCCGGTTCGTTGTAGCGGACCGCGCCTTCGGCCTCGCGCGATCCGATCGCGACGTCGAACCGATCCGTCATTCGCGGCGGAAGGAAATTATAAATTTCGTCAATCGGCATCGAAAAATCAACGTCGGCGAAAAAGCGGAGCTTTCCCCGCGCGGCGAGCATTCCGGTCCGGACAGCGCGTCCTTTCCCGCGCTGATCGTCCTTAATCGCCCGGAGCCACTCGTACTTTTCCGCGTATGACTCCGCCATCTCGAACGTTTTATCCGAACTTGCGTTCTCGACGATCAGGACTTCGATCGGGTATTTAAACGTCGAAACGAACGCCGCGACTTTCTCGATACAGCCCGGGAGCCGCTCCTGTTCGTTATGCGCTGGGAGAATCAGCGAAAAGAAAATCTCTTGGGTCACGTTTTTTGCCTTTTTGATTTTTTTGAGCCTGCCCGTATTTTACCATAATATTCGTCTAAAAATCAGGGGACGAAACATGTAATACCGATTTTCAAATTTGTTACTTCAACTCAATTGTAATAGTTGTATCGCCGTTTCCCAGCAGATCCTTCAATTCCGCCGGAGTCTTGTCCGTGATTCTTCCGAGCCTCGTGTAAGCCCAGGAATTGGAGCCATAGAAAACGACGATCTGGTTCCCGGAATACAGGACGATATCACCCGCCTCTGTTGTAGTCTGCACATCATTTCGCGGAAGGCTTGCGCCAAGAGAACCGACCTGCTCGAAAGTACTGTACATGGACAGTTGGATCGTAATCGGCTTATTCGCCGCCAGTTCCTTCAGAGCATCCACAGATTCGTTATCTTCCCACGCAACTTCTACCATGGTGTCGTCTATGATCATTTTCAGTTCCTTTCCTCCCCCCGTGATATTACCCGGAGCATTGTCCTGGGCATTCGCCGTTTCGTTCGCTCCCTCTGTAATGCTTTTCATAAACTCCAATGCCGCCCGGGCAGCATGGTCCATGTCCTTTCCATAGAAACCATGGTTCGCTCCTTCAATCCGGATCAGCCGCGCGTTTGGTAATGTTTCTGCTGCTCTCTCAGAATAGGAAATCGGTGCGATGGAATCCGAAGTCCCATGGATAATCAGGGCCCGGCCCGTATAACCTTTCATCACATCATAGATATCGAAGGACAAAGCATCGCGGTTATAAATACTTCCGATGGTCATTCCCATGAGATCCAGGGTCTCAGGAATGTCATTGAGATCCGGCGTCCGTTCCCTGGCATCATCCTGAAGTACATAGGCCGGATATAATGCCACAAGTCCGGCAACATCGGAAGTCCTCGTTCCTGCTACATAGGTGGATACAAAACCGCCTTGACTTTCACCCATCAGGAAAATCCTGTCCGAATCAAACCTTTCATCCTGCCGGAAATGATCGAGGATAGCTGCCAGATCAGCTGCTTCCGTAAGTACCGACATTTCCGTGGTCTTTCCATCGCTTCTGCTGCGGTTGCTGCCTCCTGTAAAATCATAAACGTAAACCGCGATGCCGTTCCCGGCGAGCACCTTCGCATACCCTTCCATGACAGAATGCGTTGCGCCAAAGCCATGAGAAAGGATCGCCAGGGGCATAGGCGCCGCTGCGGCTGGAAGATATAATTCGCCATAGATGTTCATCCCATCTCTGGAGAGTCCCAGTTCACTGACTGTGCAGCCTGTATTTTCCGCCCCTGGCACGTTAGAATCAGATGATTCTGATTTTGCTTCGGATATTGGCTTTTGTCCAGCCTGATCGGCAGAGCCGGCGCATTCAGAAAAGGAAAGGCTTAATATAAGGGCAAGGATTATTGTCATCAATTCTTTCATAACCTGGACTCCATATATAGGTGTTGATCCCCTGCATTTTCACACACTGCTTCACAGAAAATGGGCAGCGGCTGTCACAGTGACCGCTATTTCAGATGTTCAGCGAAGAAGCTTACCATTTTATCGAAAGGTATCGCGTCCTTGCCGCCTCCGTCATACAGGTCCGTATGTACTGCGCCCGGGATGATCATAAGCTCTTTATTATCCGCATACTTGCTGCCTTTGACCATGTTTTCATAGGCGTCTCTGCCCATATAGCAAGAGTGCGCGTTTTCACCATGTATGATCAGCACCGCGCTGCGAATCTCATTACTGTATTGCAGGATCGGCTGGTTCAGGAAGGACATCGTGCCTATAGCGTTCCAGCCGTTATTGGAGTTCAGGGAACGCGCATGGTAACCACGATTCGTCTTATAATAATCGTAGTAGTCCTTTACGAACAGCGGCGCATCCTTTGGCAGGGGATCGACTACGCCGCCGCCGAGCTTATATACACCATTTTTATAATCCTCTGTACGCTGGACATTGAAAGCTTTCCTTGCTTCAAATCTCGCATCTTCACTGTCGGCGGAATCGAAATATCCCTTTGCCGCAATTCTTGTCATGTCATACATGGTGGATGCCACGGTTGCCTTAATCCGGGTGTCAAGAGCAGCCGCATTGATGGCCATGCCTCCCCATCCGCAGATACCGATGATACCTACGCGTTCCGGATCGACCTTGATATTTGTTACGAGAAAATCCACTGCTGCCTGAAAATCCTCAGTGTTGATATCAGGAGATGCCATATAACGAGGATAGCCGCCGCTTTCGCCAGTGAAAGACGGATCGAAGGCAATCGTCAGGAAGCCTCTCTCTGCCATCGTCTGCGCATAAAGGCCGCTGGACTGCTCCTTGATGGCCCCGAACGGGCCCGAAACCGCAATCGCCGGGAGCTTCCCTTCCGCATCTTTTGGCACATACATATCAGCCGCCAGCGTGATCCCGTAACGGTTCACAAAAGTGATCTTACTGTGATTCACTTTATCGCTCTTTGGAAATGTCTTATCCCATTCTGCCGTGAGATTCAATTTTTCTGCCTTCATCATGATGATTCATCCTTTCTGCCTGCAGCAGTCTTTTGTCCGTTTTTCATTCTCCAATCTGATTATAAAGCTGGTCCTTCCTATGATCAAATACCTGTTTCTTATGCTTTCCCATGCTATTATTGTATGGGAAGAGTATAAGGAGATATTGTCATGGACATTCGTACAATGCAGTACTATCTGGCCATTGTCAGGGAAGGTACGATCTCATCTGCGGCCGAGGCGCTTCATGTGGCGCAGCCGTCGCTTTCACGTCAGATGAAGGATCTGGAAGCTGAGCTTGGAGCTGCGCTCTTTGAACGTGGAAACCGTAGGATCACACTGACAGAGGAAGGGAGGATATTGCGAAGACGTGCCGAAGAAATAGTGCGGCTCATGCAGATGACGGAAGAAGAAATTGCCGGAGTTAAAAACTATGTCTCCGGCATGGTGCGCATCGGCGCCGGAGAATCCTGCACTTTCCATTACCTTTCCCGTACCGTAAGCCTCCTGACCAGAGAGCATCCGAATATACGCTTCCAGATCATCAGCGGCGATACACGGGATCTGATGGATGAGCTGAATAACGGGCTGATTGATTTTGCTGTCATATTTACAGAATTCGATCATTCCCTGTACCAGTCTATGGAACTGCCGTCCGAAGACATATTTGGCCTGTTGATGCCGAAAAGCTGTGAACTGGCGAAGAAAAATGCGATCCGCATGTCTGACTTAAAAGGTCTCCCTGTTCTGATATCCAGGGCATCTGAGTCTTATTTTGCCAGTTCCGGCAGGTTTCCCGAGTTGGACGTCATAGCGACTTATAACCTGATCTATAATGCTTCTCTCATGGTAGAAGACGGCGTTGGATACGCCTTGTGCTTTGACGGGCTGATCAATACGACAGGAAATAGCCCGCTATGTTTCAGACCAATAACGCCTGCTGTAAAAGTAACCGGAACTCTTATCTGGAAAAAATATCAGGTGTTCCCCCCTGCAGTTCAGTTGTTTATCGAAAGAATTCTTGACAATATATCAGATTAATAAAAGGCTGTGTCGAGGGGTATTAAAATACCGTTTGAAAGGATCGTTTTCCATGGAATCCAGTCCTCCCGGAATTTTTTTTCTTTTTTATTCTTTATTTTCCGGTTCCGCTCCGGCTTTCCTGTCAATTGCCGCCGTTGCTGTCTCTGCCGCAAGCCTTTTTTTTCACAAGCTCCTCGTTTAAACAGGATTCGCCTGGCGTCAATATATAGATGATGAAGCCCGGATAATGAAAAAAGGCGTCGCGACCGGTTCCGTTCTGGAACTTTCGAGACGCCCCTGTTTCAACTATTTTAGATGGGATAATTCGTGAGCTTCAATCGTTCGGCGCAGCAATTCTTTCAGCTTTTCTTCACGCAAACTTAACGTCAGATCAGCGCGCGTCCGCTCGACAATCCCGCGGAGCAGGTCCGTCTGCCGTCGGAGGCCATTCGTGACCGCGTCCGGGTAATCCATGGTGATCAGGACCGAATAAATATCGTCCATTTCAGACAACAACATTTCCGCCTCATCCGAATACCCCATACGCAGGATATCCATGCAACGGCGGCGCAATTCACCCGGCGTTTCCGCTAATCCGCGCAGAAACGTTGAAACCGGAACCCCTAAACTTTCCGGCGTTGGGAGCTCCCGCTTTTCGATAAACGCTGTCGTCAGGCTGGCTTCGCAGTACTCTTTAATGGCGTCCTGGGTATGTCCGGCGTAATACAAACCGGGAAAGTCCGTCAGCTCTTTGGCCATTTCGTTAAACAGCTTCCTTCCAGCGTCAAGATGCTGATGTGCTTCGGCGCTGTCGCCTCGATGAATCGCCCGGATTGCGTTAGCTGAAGCCCGTGTCAGCGCCCGGGCTTTGCTGAGCGCGTCGTCACGGGCTTTCGTTTCCGCTTCAAAAACCGCATGCGCTGATTCAGCGATCTGATTGATCGTTTGGGCTGTAGAATGGTTCATGAGTTAGAATGGGATATCGTCTTCGCTTGCGTCGCTTGTATCGAAATCGGTTGAGCCTGATTCGGTATTTTCGCTTCGTGAGCCGATCGAACGGATCGTCGCGGCGTTAATCTCAAAAGATGCGCCGGAAGTCCCGTCGGATCGCTGAAAAACGCGCGGCCCGCCTGTATTCGGATCAGGAACAAGCCGGCCCTCGATGATGACCTTCGTCCCTTTTTTCAAGTATGTATTCGCAAATTCAGCCAACTTTGACCAGCAGGTGATCCGGAACCAAATCGTCTCCTTGACCGGCTGGCCCTGTGCATTTGAATACTGCCGGCTGGTGGCGACGCTGAACGACGTTACCGGAACGCCCGACGGCGTGTAACGCATTTCCGGATCCCGGCCGATATTTCCCGCAACTATAATCGTATGGAACATAATGGGAACTCCTTCCAAGTGTACAAAATAGCTTTATCGTTTTTTTTTGAGTGCGCCCCGTTCGCAGGTGCTTCCATTCTGGAACGCGGACAACTCTTGATTAATTGTCTACGGTCTATTTTATCGCAACTGAAGCGCTTTCGATTAAATATCCTCCTTATAAACGAAAAAAAGCCCGAAAGGAGGACAGGCTTTTTTTCAGAAAAAGGAGTGCTGTTGATGAAAGGAGGAACACCAACAGCTGAAACAGATAAAAAGAAGAATTTAGTTTTGCTGGTCGCAGGTGATTATAGACGATTGTCACGCCGTGTCAATAGTTTCGTATGACAATCGTTACATTTTGGTCGGAAGTGCAGGTTGAAAAAGTAAATGCAACAGGAAACGGGAAATAAGGTTGCGTTGACTCTGTCAAAGAAAAGGTAACGATCAGCCTGACAAACAGCACGAAAAGAGCGATGTGAGCGGCTTTTGAAGCTGCCATATGTCTGCAACGGATGCACAGAGGAGCATAAGTGCGTGCTTCAAAAAAGGTAATACATGGCGAGAAAGGCTGAGGAACGGTACAGAATCTCTGGCTCGACGACTTCACGATTTATAAGTCGTAATTTCCATTTTTTTACATGCGAAAGGCACTTCCATTGAACGAGCATGAGCGTCCTGGCAAGCGCAGGTAAACTGTCAAAAGGGAAGCGTCTGCCAAAAGTTGAAATGCAAATATGGTATGTGAAATACAGAACGTATGCAGTGAACTGTTCGCTAAGCTCGGAGGTGTCAGTGCAGAAACCAAAGAACCGACTGAAATAGGCCGGCCTGGTAATGCATACTATCTGAGTAATACTTGACCCTGTGCTGATGTAATACGGTATACGAGTCCCTGATGTCTATTTGGTGGACCTAGTGAGATTCGAACTCACGACCTTCTCAATGCCATTGAGACGCGCTCCCAACTGCGCTATAGGCCCGGGAATTGATTCAATGAGAGTAACTCTGTGGACCTGGTGAGATTCGAACTCACGGCCTCTTCAGTGCGATTGAAGCGCGCTCCCAACTGCGCTACAGGCCCGTACTCAATCCCTTAAGCTTCAATATTTTACATCACATCGTAAAAATCTGTCAAGGCGTCTTTCGAATTCGGTACAATTCTGTGAATAGTCTGTGATATTGTTTTAGAGAATGAGCTTGGAAATTGTCCCGCCGTCTACCATTTCTCAACGCGAACAACATCCTGTCTCCGCATATTCGCAGAGCTGCCCGAAAAAAGCTCAGAAAAGCTAAACTGCAGACTGAGAACCCTTCAATCTCCGTGACTGAAGTCCAGACGGTCGTCAGTCATCAGGTCGCTCATCCGCGCCAGCAGCGCTGTAAATTCTTTGGCGAGGAAATCCAGATGGACGGCTCTCTCCATCTCTGGTTCGGGGACCGCAAAGCTGTCCTTCATCTTGCTGTCGATAACGCTGCCCGCACCATCGTCGGCGCCTTCTTTGACTGGCAGGAGACACTCAATGGCTATTATCACGTTTTCGACCAGATCCTTCGTAATTACGGCATCCCTGCCAAATTCAAGACGGACAACCGTTCTGTCTTTTATTATCGCTCTTCCGCTATGAAGGACGAAAGCAAAGATGTTCTTACCCAATTCAACTTCGCCTGTCGACAACTTGGCCTTCAACTCGAAACTACCAGCGTTTCTCACGCAAAAGGTGTCGTAGAACGTGCCAAACTGACCTTCCAATATCGTCTCTTTGACGAACTTGCTCTCCACCGTATCTCTTCTATTCAGCAGGCAAATCAATTTCTTATCGAATCTTTTGTTCCCAAATACAATCGGAAATTCGCGGACGCCCTCTTTGGTTTCCCTTCCGTCTTTGAAACCTCTCCCTCCCAGAATTTTCGACAGTGGTTCTACCGTCAAGTTTTTCGGTCGCTTCTACCAAACTGTTGACGAAAACGATCAGCTCGTCTGTTTCAGAAAAAATACGGATTGCCTCATTATTAGAGCTTTTGATTGGCAGCTCTTTACTTCTGTGGATGGACCACACCTGTTGCGCGAAGTCGAAAAACATGCCCTTTTTTCCCTGAATTTGACGTTCCTGTACCGCCTGGGCCGAAGCCGCGTTATGTCCCTCCGATGACCCATCCCTGGACGCAGGTTTTTTTTCTACGTATCCAGAATGCGGCTCATCATCAATTCAAGATTTCCTGACCTTTTTATGGTTTTCTTCCCGCTTATCTTTCCCTTTTTTTGGGACATTTTCCCTGAATGTTAACAATACAAAAAGTTTTTTTTGATCAAACCGAAAAATCATAGGATTGATATCATGGACATACTGACTTTCTTCGAACAAGCTCGGATAACCGCTCCAAAACATTTTTAAAGATTTGTAAAGGAACAAATAGTCAGTATCCGTCTATTCAAAAAGGCTTTTAAATTCATAAGGGGATGTACCGTTGCCCACAAGAATAAAAAAACAGTAAACCTCTTTTGATTTACTGTTTCTTGACCTAATATTTTATTTATTCCGTTTATTTTTTTATTATTTCATTAAAATATTATCGATTTTACTTTTTCCTAACGCTGAAAATAAACAGCAAAGCACTCAATATCATTTGAACGATAGCTCCGGGGACAATGCCGAGCATTTCATACACAATAAGTAACACTCTTGGAACAGGTATTGAATCATTAAGATTTCCGGTCATACTAAGAATTAAAATAAGCAGTGACGCTAAAAACCATATAGTGCCGAATAGAATACCAAACCAATCTCTTTTTTTATTCATCATTTTATCCTAAATTCAATTTTTTAAAATTCCCGTTATGCTATGCAATTTCTAATCTTTTTTTTCAACTGTCAGATTTCCAACTTGCTTTCAAGTCTTTTATAAAAACAGACAGGAAAAGAACGGAAATAATGGATAGAACAAACCGTCTTTTTTTCCTTATTCTTTTCTTTCCGATTGTACTACCTTATAACAGCTTATCTTGAAAAGCGTCCTTACTTTTATTATCAAAACACATATATCGGTTACAAAGGTCTTTGACGTTATTCTCCTTTTTTTGTGTCTATATATCAGGCCTGATCAGTTAACACCTTACAATTTAGGAAGCACCGCAGGATAAACCAGCGATCAGGTCAGGCGTGATTTCAGTGGAGGTTTCGATTCCGTTGACGGGAAACCATTCGATCATTTTCTGAAGCTTATTGGGATAGAATTGGATCGTTTGCTGCGAGCAGTCCTGGTTTTTTCTTGATAATAAAAGGGTTCGAGATTATCAACGAGATTGAATAATTCCGAAGCCCCTTTGTCGTGACGATTTATTTTAGCCATTGCAAACCTTCCTTTTTATTGGAAATAAAGGTTTGCGGATGCCATTTTAGGTGTACTTTTCGGCTTCCCGATTCGAAAAAGTGGCGAGGGTGGGAGTCAAACCCACGACTAAGGGCTTATGGAAGAGAAGGATATTCGGGAAGTGGACCGGATTTTAGAACGGATACGTGGCTCGGAACGGAAATATGGCGAAATTATTCTGGTGCTTCGGAACGGCGAAGTGAGGTTTGTGGATTTCCGGGGTTCAGCGGAGCTACTTGCAGATGATTCTGAAATGGCGAATGTGAAATAAATTAATAATAGAATAATAGTTCTTTTAATGGTGAAATTAGGAACACAATGGAGCCAGAAAAAAGGATGCTATGAGGTTGTGTTTACGCCGGAAGCGCTGTGGATCTGTTGGATATTTTTTATTAATTTGACTTTCATGACGGTTAATATCAATAAAAAGATAAAAATATTGCAAAATGCAGTGTTGTCTTGGTTTTGGTGTGATAAACTAGGTATGCAGGTTTCAATTACCACGTATATGTTGGGATATGTTTAAATTAGTAATTGCGAATAAAATGTAGAAGGAATTATCTTATGGAGTTTCTATGACGAAAAAAGTGATATATGAAATGTTCGACAATCCGCCTCCACCAATTTTATTGGACGAGTATAAAAGGAGAGCAGTAAAGAATTAGAGAACTTGTTGGCTACGTCACCTAATATCGAAAAAGTTTTTCAAGAGTTTTTAGAAGAGAATCCTGCCTTTGTTCCAGGTGCTTTCCAGATTACAAGTCCTTCGGGTTTTATTCCTTATTGGGGATGTTTATTCTCTCAGCCAAGACTTAATGGTTTGTTTAAGCGGATTCCGGATTTTACTTGGATAGCAAGAGATAGCTTAACACTTGCGCCTGTATTTATTGAGATAGAAGCTCCCGTGAAGAAATGTTTTACAAAAAAAATGCAATCAGAGTGCAATTTTCTCAAGCTATTTCTCAAATCAAAGACTGGAAAATAAATATAAATAAAATAAATAGTAATGAAGATTTTTACTCATACTTTAATTTACCTGAAGGAGAAATCAAGAGATCATTCGAACCACAATATTGTTTAGTCTTCGGAAGACGTGATGAATATGAAAATGATGTTATTCGATCAAATAGAAGATCTGCTGAGCAAACGGACAATTTTAAGATAATTTCTTATGATCGGCTTCCAGAACTTGTCAATGAAAAAAGTAAAAATTTAATTTGTGCAAAAATGCATAATAATGAAATAAAAGTGATAAGTATTCCACCTACATTTCAATATGGACCGACAATTTCAGAAAATCTGTTAAGATGGACTAACTTCAAAGAATGTATCGATAAGATGAAATGGACGACTAATGAAAGAAAAGATTTTCTAAGGTCCAGGTATGATTATTGGATCGATATTGGTAACGAAATGCAAAGGGGAAATGTATGTCACAAAAATGCGATTGGGATTAAAGTCGAATTCGAGTAGTAGACATTTTTGTTATATCAGACGGTGATATAATTTACAACATATAAGTAAATAGTTCTAAGGCTTTGGCCCCTAAGAAAGGCGGAGCCGGATTAATCGCAAAAGTGGTTATTTCGGTTTCGCCTTTTTTGTTTATCAATTTTAGTAATTTGCTGTCCTGAGGAGGGAAACAATGGAGATGGCTACGTATGTTGTGAATGGGGTGCCGCTGGTCGTGGTGATTCTCGGGCTGGTCAAGCTGGCGAAAAGGTTCGGGTTATTGTCCCTTTCGCGCGAATTCGGCTTGAGCCGGGTTTGAACGGGCGATTTTATCGATTTGCACAGCGGAATGAGGTTTTCCGCACGACGGGTGAGCGGCAGAACGAAGACGGCCCGAATTGGCGCGGCATCTGGATCCGGGGTTGGATCGCGGAACGGGATCAGGCAGAACCGCTGATCGAACCGGCGTCTGAGCAATAGTTTTTCGGCGGGTGTGGTTTGGCAGGGTTGAAGGATTGCAGAGAAATATTCTGTCAGGAGCTCAGTAAAGGCGCAACTCAGCGGCAGGCGTATTATGCCGCTTATCCTCAATCCCGCGCCTGGAAGGAATCGACGGTCGATCCCAGAGCCTGCCGTTTAGCTCGCGATCCCGAGGTTGTCGCGCGGCTTACGGAACTGCGGAAGCAGGCGGCCAAAGCGAACGCGATTACCCGGGATGATTTGATTGCTCAGCTGGCAAAGGTCGGTTTTGCTCCAACGACCGGGAAGGTTGCGCCTCGGGACAAGGTTCGGGCGATTGAGGCAATCGCGAAGCTTCTGGGCTTTGACCAGATTCAGAGCGATTCGGGCGAGCGGATCGAGGACTTGACGGTTATTGCGGAGCTGCTGGCTGGCTCATGCGGCGAGGCGCGGGAGGAAGATGGCGAGGCTTGAGCGGACGATCCCTTTTGCGCCGCTATCCCGGAAGCACCGGGATTATATCCTTGGAGGTATTGGCGGGCGGATGTGCGTTGCCGAGGGCGCGATACGGAGCGGGAAGACGATTGATCATTGTATTCTGGCGGCGATATTTCTGGAGCGATGCCAGGATCGGATTCATTTAGCGAGCGGGTCGACGATTGGGAACGCAAAGCTGAATATCGGGGTCTGCAACGGGTTCGGACTTGAAAACCTGTTTCGCGGCCGATGCAAATGGGGGAAGTTCCGGGATAATGACGCGCTTTTCGTTCGGACGCAGACGGGGGAAAAGGTCGTCGTTTTCGCCGGCGGCGGGAAGGCGGACAGCTACAAGCGGATTTTAGGGAATTCTTACGGGCTTTGGATCGCGACGGAGATCAACGAGCACTATGACGGGGAAGAGAGCCGGACGAGCTTTATCAAGGTCGCGATGGGGCGCCAGGCGGCGGCGTTAGAGCCATTGACGCTTTGGGACCTGAACCCGAGCCGTCCGAATCATCCGATTTACACGAATTACATCGACCGGTACCGCGAGGAGGGTTTAGCGGGTTACCGGTATGAACATTTTACGATGGACGACAATCTCAGCATATCGCCGGAGCGGCGAGCCGCGATTCAGGCGCAGTATGACGTGAATTCGGTCTGGTACCGGCGGGATATTTCAGGGATGCGTTGCACGGCGGAGGGGCTGATTTATCCATCGTTCGCGGATCATCCGAACGGGTATGACTGGGTCGGGGAGCCGCCGAAGTTCCGATATATCTATATCGGGGTCGATTTCGGCGGAAACAAGTCAGGGCACGCCTTTGTCGCTTCGGGAATCACATCAGATTGGCGCCTGATCGCGCTGCGATCCCAACGGCTTGAGGCGAAGGGCGTTGATACGGATGAGCTGATCGCGGCGATTATCCGGTTCGCGGATTCGGTTCGGGATGATTACGGGTTTGTGGACGGGCTGTATTGCGACAGCGCGGAGCAGACGATTATCAACACCGTTCGTAACCGCTGTAAATATTCGGTTTACAACTCCATTAAGAATCCGATTGTGGACCGGATCCGGGCGACATCCCTGATGATGGCTTCGGGGCGGTTTGGAGTGATGGCTGATGAATGTGATTCGCTGGAAGCGGCGCTGTCGTCGGCGCGGTGGGACGATTCGAAGTCGGACGACGTCCGGTTAGACGACGGGACGAGCGATATTGACAGTCTCGACGCATTTGAGTATAGCTGGGAATATTTCATCCGGCAGTTAGTGGAGTGATCATGAATATCTGGGGCGCGATTATTGACTGGATCCGGAAGCTGTTTGCTATTGATCCGCTGATTACGAACAGCGACGGACAAAGAAACAACACTTACGCCAGTGCGTACGAGGATACCAGGCATATTAATTTCACCGCGATGATTTCAAATAAACTGGCTGCGCTGATTGCTTCCGAGAGCGCGGTGGGGGTTGTTCCTCCTGGAAAATCCGTCCCAACGGCGCGTATCAATTTACTGAATGAAGCTCTTGAGCGCTTATGGACAAAATCGCGAAGGTTTACGGCCAGGCTTTTAGGCGTCGGCGGTATCGTCATCGTTCCATACGTTTCCGGAGGAAGGATTTACGTGGATATCGTTCCCCAAAATCGGGTCATTGTTACAAAAACCCGCGGGGATCGGATTACCGGCGCTGCAATTTTAGCCGATTCGATTCTGCGGAAAGAGCGCCGATATTATCGGTGGGTCGATTACAGTCTTGACGACTCAGGATCGCATTGGATTCGGAACCGAGCGTCTTCGTCTGAAGGTGTTGTCCCTTTGAGCGCGGTTGAGGAGTGGGCGGGAATTCCCGAAGATCTTCGAATCAGCGGCGTCGACCGGCTGCTGTTCGCGTTTATCAAGTCGCCGATTGATAGTCGCCAGGTCCAGGACTTATACGGCGTACCCGTGACGTATGGCTGTGAGGAGATTATCCGGGAGATTCAAGAAACACTTTCACAGATTCGGCAGGAGTTCGAGCTGAAGAAATCTTTCGTTGGTGTCGATAACCGGCTTTTCGGGAAGGATAACCAGCTTCCTGGCAATGGACTGTTCCGGTTTCTGACCGGGTCAACAAACGATAAGCTTTGGGAGATTTTCGATCCGGCAATTCGCGATTCATCTTATTACAACCGGCTGGACAATCTTTTCGGGCTGCTGGAAAAGCAGATCGGCGTTTCGCGGGGGATCCTGACCAAGCCGGAAAGCCGTGGCGCAACGGCAACGGAAATCAAAGCGAGCATTTACGATACCTATAGTCTTGTCGAGGCTACGCGAGATTCGATCGAGCGGGGTATCGAGGATTTTGTTTACGCCTGCAACGTGCTGGCGAACGCTTACCAGCTGTCTCCCGACAGCGGCGATTACGAGGTCCGCATCGACTGGAGCTACGCGCTGATTGAGTCGAGCGCCGAGACGTTCGCTCAGTACCTGCAGGGGGAGGCCGTCGGAGCGGTTGAAGCTGCTGAGATTCGACAATATCTGATGACGGACGAGACGCTGGAAGAGGCGCGGGCGCGGGTTGGGGATATCCGCGCCGGGAAGCGGTCGCTGGGGCGTGATCTGTTGAACCAGTCGCTTATTGAAGATTCACAGGGATCGAATGACTAACGAGATGATTGCGCGTCTCTTTGAGTTCCGCGAGGAACTGGGACGCCGTGAAATGTCGGTCATGAAGCGGATGGCTCAGTATTGGGCTGAAACTGAACGATTTATTCGGAATGAAACCGAGGCGCTCGTGGAGGAGATCGCGCGGCGCCAGGCGCTTGGGGAAGCTGTTCCGATCCAACTGGTTCGAACGTGGGAACGATACCGGCGATATACCGAGCAGGCAAGGACGCAGCTGGAGGCCTATGACGCGGCGGTTCAGCCAATTATTGAGCGAGGGGTTCAGGCAAATATCCGGCTGGGGTTGGACGCCGCGAATGAGGCGCTGGAGCTGGCTTATTCCGGCGTCGACGCGCCGAGCTGGTCCCGGTTAAACGTTGAAGCGGTCGAGCAGATGGCCGGGATGCTGCGGTCTTCGACGGCTTTGGGTTCGCTTCTCCGGCGCGGGAGTGATCTGGCTTTTGACGGGGCGGAGGAGGCGCTGATTCGGGGTCTGGCGCTGGGGCGTGGAGCGAATCAGGTTGCGGCGGATATTGCGGACGCAGCGGGGTTCAGTTTCGAGCGGTCGATCCTGATCGCGCGGACGGAGATGAACCGGGCGTATCGTTTCGCGAGCACAGCTCAGTATCGCGACTCGGGGGTGGTTACGGGTTTCAGGCGGCTGGTGTACAAGCCAACGGCCTGTTTCGCGTGTCTGATGATGGACGGAGAGTATTATCCGGTTGGTCAGGAGCTGTACGATCATCCGCGGGGAAAATGTGGGGTTGTGCCAGTAGTGGTTGGCGGGCATTCGCCGAGCTGGGAGACGGGTTCGGAATGGTTTATGAAGCTTCCGCCGGAAGAGCAGCGGCGGATTATGGGCGCGGGGCGGTATGATCTTTGGAAGGGCGGGAATATCGGACTTCGCGATTTTGTGCGGATGAAGCCGAATGCGCAGTGGGGACCGGCGCCATCGAATATACCGTTGGCAATTCTTCCGAAGCCGAGTGATCCTCGAGCGCCTGGATGGCGCGCGACGGAGTTCAATAGTCGAAAACTTGAAGTGCATTTCCATAGACATAATAAAGACTATGATTTTCCGGATGCTTTAACGTATCAAGCCCAGGCTGCTGAGATGCTAAACGCTGAACTGATAGCCGGGAGAGAATGTTTCGTCAATAAAAACGGTTTTGTTTTCAGATATGACTTATATACAAACGATTTTGCGACAGCCAAACCGGATGGTACAATTGAAACATACTATAAGCCGACAACAGGATATTCCTATTGGTTAAAGGAGCGGGGAAAATGGGATCCGAATTACAAATGAAAAAGTGCGAATGCTGTGAAGGATTGACGATTCCCGAAGATTCCGTCCACGAGATCTGCGATGTTTGCAACTGGCAACAAGAGTCTATTAGCGATGAATATCCGTTTACTATTGGCGGGGCAAACGGTCAGCTTTCTCTCGATGCCGCGAAAAGATATTGGTTTAAGTATCGAGTCCCGATCCCTTTGGCGTTGTTTGACAAGAGTTTTCACGAGTAAACTTCGATTATGCCCCGGCTCGTCCTGAGCAAGCACATGGGATTCAGGGCTGATGAGAGCATTGAAAGAAAGGTATGACTGAATAAAAATAAAAGAGATCAGATCCAGAGTATGATATGCACCCCCAAAGTTGGACAAAAACCAACAAAGGGGGTGCAGTTCAGTACCGGGCAGGCGTTTTTTATTTTTGGCGCTGCGTCTCGCTACCGAGCGGGATTGTCGTGCCCTCGTGGACACGCGGATTGAAATATTGCCTGCCGCCTTTCCTGCTGAAAGGGGGACGATAATAAAGAATTGACAAGCCAACAAACAAAGTGTATACTATTGACAGTCAACCTGACATCATCCGTGATTCAGGAAACCCAAGAGCCTTACCGTCCGCGGATGGCTCTTTTATTTCGGGGAAATATGGCTCAAAAACCTTTCAAAACATTTACAGAACAAATCGAGATCCTTCGTTCAAGAAATATGATTATCACAGAAGAATGCAAAGCGATTCAAATTCTTTCTGAGGTAAATTATTACAACTTGATCAATGCATATAAGAATCCATTCTTAACGAGGGATTCTTCAGGAAATATTCAACAACCCGAGACGTACGTACAAAACTGTCATTTGAAAGATTTATATGCTTTTTATTGTCTGGATCGTGAGTTACGGGGATATTTCCTGAACTATATGCTCCGGTTTGAAAAGCACCTGAAAACAATCTGCGCTTACAAGTTTTCCGAGAAATATCCCAACGATTACTCATATTTGAACATTTCAAATTATTCGCATGATAAAAAAGATTTTGATTCTGTTCTTAAAAATATGGCAAATATTTCGAATGAGATCAGCCGAAATATTGATCCCAAGAATATGAACTCAGTTTCTTACTACCACTCACAGCATGATTCCATCCCACTTTGGGTTTTAATCAACCATTTAACGATCGGAAATGTTTCTTATTTCCTGCGTGCTTTAGATGTCGGACTTCGAGACGCTATCTCGCGTGAGTTCAGCGATTTATATAAGGTGTCATATAGTAAAAGTGACAAAATCGGGCATGAAGAATTGTTAGAAATCGTTAAGTTGGTTAATTTTTTTCGGAACGCTTGTGCCCATGATCGGATGTTTCTAAATTATTATTTGAATAAGCCGATAAAAAAATCAATTTTTGCAAAATTTTTCCCCTCTACTATTTTATTCAAAGGCAGAACTGCTTTTGATTTACTTTGCGTATTAAAACTTGTTATTTCGAAGGATGATTTTTCTGAACTGGCGGGTATGATCCATTTGACATTCGAGAAGTATAAGAACCAGTTAACATGCTTACCGATATTTGACATTATTCAAAGTTCAGGCTTTACCCGAAATTGGAAGGATATCCTAAAATAAATCAGGTATAATTCGAATAGGTAAATAAACAAACCCGATTGGGCCCTGAGTAAGGCGGTCGGAATGTTGACGAGGCAACTCGTTGATATTCTGGTCGCTTTTTTATTTTCGCCGACGCGGACGACACCGCGATAACAAGCGTAAGGCGGCGCAATCACAGAAGAAAGGAATTTTATTGATGAAGCGGGAGTTTCTGAAGGGACTGGGACTTGAGGACGGGGCGGTCGACCAGATCATGGCGGAGCACGGGAAAGACGTCGAGGGGTTCAAGTCGCAGCTTACGGACAGCGCGCAGCGGCTCAGCGAGGCGCAGGGTTACGCCGCTCAGTATGAGGCGAAGGTCGGCGAGCTGGAAACGCTGACGGCGGGGAACGCTGAGCTGAAGCGGCAGTTGGACGAGCTGAACGCGCAGATCGCGGCAGACAGAGAGGCGGCGCAGCGGGCGCGCGCGGATAAGGAGCTGACGGATAAGGTTATAGCGGCTTTCGGGGGCAGGAAATTCGTCAACGATTACACGCGGGACGCGATGGTCGCGGAGGTTAAGGCGGCGTTAGCGAAGGCGGAGAACGCTGGGAAAGGTATCGGTGAGATTTTCACGGAGCTGACGAAGGACAAGGACGGGATTTTCGCGAATCCGAATCCGGCCGACATGCCGGGGATGAAGGATGTCAATTTAGCGCTGAAGCGCGAGGATTTTGAGAAGATGGGCTATTCGGCGCGGCTGGCGCTGATGAAAGAGCAGCCCGAGGTTTATAAGAGAATGATTGAGGAGAAATAAGAGATGCCAAGCGTACCTACTCGAATTGCGGACCTGATTAATCCGCAGGTGATGGCGGACATGCTTCCGGGCAAAATCAATTCGAAGATTGTCGTTCGACCGTTCGCAAAAATTGACGATAAACTGGCGGGGCAACCGGGAGATACGATCACGGTCCCACGGTATGGATATATCGGCGATGCGAAGGACGTCGCAGAGGGGACCGCGGTTGAGGCGGTCAAGCTGACGACTTCAACGTCAACGCTCAAGATCAAAAAGACGATGCAGGAGGTTCTCATTTCCGACGAGGCGGTTCTTTCGGCTTACGGGAACCCGATTGGGGAGATCACGGACCAGCTGGCGGCGTCCATCGCTTCGAAGGTTGATATGGACGCAATGACGGCGCTCCAGGCGGCTTCGCGAAAATTTACGGATACGGGAATTCTGGCTTACGCGGGGATCGTGAACGCAGTCGACCTGTTCGAGGAAGAATGGAATTCGGATAAGGTGATGTTCATCCATCCGAAGCAGATGACGCAGCTGCGTCTCGATCCGAACTTCATCAGTGCGGACAAGTATTCTGCGGGGGTTGCGATTACCGGTGAAGTCGGGCGGATCGCGAACGCGCGGATCGTGATGAGCAAGAAGGTGCCTCTGGCGGGCGGGGCGTACGCCTGCCCGATTGTGAAGCTGAATGTCGACGGGGAAACGGAAGACGCGGTTTCGGCTCTGACGATTTACGTCAAGCGGGACGTCCTCGTTGAGACGGATCGGCTCCAGTCGTCTCAGGAAACGAAAATCACGGCCAGTCACTACTATACGGTCGGACTGACGGACGACGCGAAGGTCGTTGTTGCGAAGTTCAAAGCGACGGCGGGATAAGGCGCGCGATGAACTACACGCCGCGGCAGTTCGCTCAGCTACGTCGGATGGCGGCGCTTGACGTCGCGGACCCGGCGTACACCGACAAGGTCCTTACGGACATCCTGGATTCGTGGAGCGGGGATCTGAACGCTGCCGCGGCGGTTATCTGGGATGAGAAAGCTGCAAAAGTTTCGGGGTCATACGATTTCGCGGCCGACGGCGGCGATTACAAGCGGTCCCAGTTGGTTGATCAATATTTGATTCAGGCAAGCAAATTCCGCGCGCGGGCGGCGTTCGGATTTATCGATGAACAGGAGCAGGATGGACAGTAAAAATTCAGCGGAGTTACTCATTCAGGATTCTTTCCGGGCGGCGGTTCGGAGCACGATCTCACACTGGGCGCATTATTGGCGGTTTACGAAACCGGCAGAGGTCGCAGCGTTAGCGCCGAAGAATCGGGCATACCGGGTTCTGGCGATTGAGTTCATATATGATGAGACGGATCAGGCGGTCGATCGAATGGTTAAGGCTGTCGCAAATCACCCGTCGATCGAAAAGTTAGCCTGTTACCATCAGGTTACAGAAGCAATCATTCAAACGGCAGTTAATGAACTTTTAGGGAAACCGTCGGCGGCGGAATGGTTCCTTCCGCGTTATCGGCTCGACGGGCTTCTTCCGGCGCTTATCTCGGAGTATACGGCGGAAGCGAATCAGGGCGCAGGCGGCGAAGCGGAAGCGCCCGCGGAGAACGCTTAACCAATGTTCAGTTCCGCGGAAATGGAGAGGATGGCGGCGGCACAGGAAGCGCATATGATGGACCGCTGCCGGATTTATCCGTTTGAGCGCTGGGAGAAGGATTCGTTCGGGGCGCGGAAGAAGGTTTTCGGGAAGCCGATCGAGTCGATCTGCGGGCTGAAGATGACGCTGGATCAGAAGGACGCGAAGAAGGACCGCTACCGGGCCGTCGAAGCCGACGCCGAGCTGAGGCTGCCTCTGGCTGTCGAGATCGAACCGCTTGATGAGATCGAAGTAACGCATCGATTTGGGACTGTGCAGACAGAATCGCACAGATATGAGGTGCTCAAGTTTGAAAGTCGGGGCGTTTCCGGACGACGGGTTCTGCTGAAGGAGGTTGTCATATGAAGCTTTCCGGGGAAGGTTATCAAGGCAAAAAGCGGGCGCGCTGGGACTTTAAGGTTTCCGGGGTCGAGGAGCTTAAGGCGAAATTAGACAAGATCGGCAAGGAAGCGCGCGGGAAGATCGGGAAGGAGATCGTCGCGGCGGGAGCGTTGCGGCTCGAAGGCGAGGTCAAGACGAATATCAACGAGACGTTCAGTAAGCGGAACACGGGCGGGCTCAAGAACAGCGTCGCGACTGCGGTCAATCTGGGGCAGGAGATTTTCGCGACGGTCGAAGTCGGGAAAGAGTACGCGCGGATCCAGGAGTTCGGCGGCCGGATCGAAGCGACGAAAGCGAAGGCGCTGCACTGGGAACAGGACGGGGAGCATATTTTCGCGAAGGCGGTTACGCTTCCGCCGCGCCCGTATTTTCAGCCGGCGCTTTTTTCGGCTCAGGATGAGATGCTCAAGGCAATGGGAGCCGCGGCGGAATTCCTGCTGCAAAAAGGTTAGATTATGGATATTAACGAAGCGGTTCAGACGTTTTTAGAAGGTTTCTGCGAGCGGGTTTATCCGGTTATGCTGTCGTTTAACCGGGAAGCGATGCGCTACGAGGGGGTCGTTCCGGCGATTACATATGAGTTTGTAGACGCTTCGACGCTGGCAACGCATTCAGGTTCGACGGAGTCCCGAAAGGTTGGACTGGAAATTAATCTCTGGGGAATGATGGCTGATATTGTCCCGATGCGGGATGGGATCAGCGCGGCGTTGAACGGGAAGGCGGCCGAATTATCCGGATTTGAATTCGCGGTAGTTGAAAAGCGCGTTCAGGATATTTTTGAACCGAACGTGGTTTTTCGAAGAATTTTAATGCGGTATGAAGGAGTGGTGATCGGATGAAGGGTGAAGCGCAAAACCTGACCTGGAACGGTCTGCCTTTAACGGTTTGCCCGGTATGCGGATACGCGGCGGCGGACGAAACGCAGTTCGCAGAACATAAGCGTGAATCCGGGCATGTCGGCCCGGCGCGGCTTCAGCCCGTATCCGAATTTTCTCATATGAAGCGAAAGACTAAATCCGACGTCGACGCGGCGGCGGAAATCAGAATCGATGAGGTGAATGAATGAAATCAAATTTAGGCGTGAGAATGCAGTTAGGGAGCACCGCAAATCCGATAACTTTCGCGGATATTCCTTATCTGCGAAACATTCCTGCGATCGAGCAGTCACAGGAGAAGATTGAGGTGACGGCGCATCCGTCTTCGGCCGATAAACCGATTTATCGGAAATATATTCCTTCGGGACTGATCGATCCGGGCGATTACGAATTTGAGATTCAGACGGATCGAAAGAACGCGGTTCATAAGGAACTGTATGCTTTGCTGGCATCGAAGGAGGAACGGAAATGGCGCCAGATTTATCCCGACGGACTGGCGTACGAGTTCCCGGCGTACGTGACCGGGATTACGCGCAATGAAGCGGATCCGCAGTCGCCGGACGTGATCATCGATACAATCGCACTGGCGATCAGCGGAGAAGTCAAGGATATTTCCGACGAGCAGTTAGGGGGATGAGGTAAACATGGGGCGGTATCTGACGAACGCAGAGGAAATTATTTCGTCCGAGGATTTCCGGTATCAGGACGTTGAGGTTCCGGAATGGGGCGGGACGGTCCGGATTCGATCGCTGTCGGCGAAGCAGCGGGACACGCTGGCAAGGAAGATCAAGGCTGATGGAGAATCGGAGGCTTCGGAGATGATGGTCGTGATGTGCGTCGTCGATGAGGCGGGGCGACGGATTTTCGAATTTAAGGATATTGAGCGGCTGAAGGGAAAGAGCACGGTTCCGATTGCCCGGATCGTCCGTGCGCTTGGCGAGCTCACAGGCGGAACCGGTAAGCCGACGAAGGAGTTCGAGGAAAATTTCGACGAGACCCCGATCGGCGATTCGCCTATCGCTTAGCCGCGCAGCTGGGCTGGGCGAATGTTGATGATATGCTCCGGACGATGACCGCGGATCAGCTTGACGAATGGATCGCGTATTATCGTCTGGAGCCGTTCGGGGTCGAGATGTGGGACTGGCTGCTTGCTCACTTCAAGGCGTTATTCGCGAACGCGAACCGGGATCCGAAACGGAAACGACGCGGTTATCGAGCAGAGAATTTTCTCTGTTTCCCGTCACGGGCGCGTGGGTCGAAATCAGAAGAACAGGCTGAATACGAAGCGGGCGAGGATGAAAAGAGCCGCAAAGAAGATCAGGAAGGCGACGATTCCGACGGCGGTATAGGCTACAGCGATCAGGAACAGGCCGGCGTCGCGTAGGCCCTCAAAGATTTGGGTTATTTTCGTCATAAGGATATTATACCGAAAGGAGGAACATGAGTTTCGGCGCGGGGGTTCTTATCGGTTCGCTGATTGCGAAGCTGTCGCTCGACGCTTCGGAGTTTACGACGGGGCTGGAAAAGGCGAAGTCGACTCTCAGCGTCGGGGACGCGATCGGGACGACGGCGACGGCTTTCGCGAAGGTCGGAGCGGCGACAGCGGCGGCGGCCGGCGTTGTTGTCCGGTCGGCGATTAATTTTGAAGACGCTTTCGCGGACGTCCGGAAGACGGTTGACGCGCCGATTGGGACGAACGCCAACGATTTTTTCACGGATCTGAAACAGGATATTTTCGACATGGCAAGCGAAGTCCCGTCTTCGCTCGAAACGATTTCAGAAGTGTACGCGATCGGGGGCCAGCTTGGAATCGAATCAGAGAACCTGACGAGCTTTTCGCGGGCGATGATCGACTTATCGAATTCGACGAACCTGACTTCGGAAGCGGCAGCAACGGGGTTCGCGAAACTGGCGAACGTTACGGGAACATCACAGACCGAGTTTACGAATTTAGGTTCGGCGATTGTCAAGCTTGGGAACAATTTAGCGACGAGCGAGAGCGAGATATTAGACATTACGCAGAATATCGCGCTGGCGGGGACGCAGGCCGGGATCAGCGCGCCGGAGCTGATGGGCTGGGGCGGGGCGATGAAGTCGCTGGGGCTCGAATCCGCGAGTGCGGGGACGGCGTTTTCACGGTTCACGAATCAGGTTATCCAGGACGTTGCGGCGGGTGGAAAGAATTTAGGGATTTTAGCGAAGACGTCGGGGCTGACTTCCGAGGAATTTTCAAAAGCGTTCAAGGAAGACGCGAGCGGGGCGCTTCAGACGTTTCTTTCGGGTTTAGGACAGCTGGGGAGCGACGAGCAGTTGGCGGTCTTTGATTCACTCGGTATCGCGCAGATGCGGGAGATTGAAACCCTCGGGGCGCTTGCCAACAATACGGATTTGGTGACAAGGGCGCTAAACCTTTCTACGACCGCTTATACAGAAAATACCGCGCTCTCGGAAGAGGCGGCGATGCGCTATCAGACGATGAAGTCCCAGCTGTCCATAATGGGGAACGAGTTTGCGAAGGTAGGGGTCGTTTTAGGCGAGGCCCTGCTTCCGCATCTGCGCAGTCTGGTCGACTGGCTCATCCCGATTATCCGGAGCTTTGCGGAATGGGCAAAGGCGAACCCGGGTTTCGTCAAGACGCTTTTCGCGGTTGGGGGCGCGCTGGGGGTCGTTGGAACGGCGGTTTTAGGGGTCATGAAGGTCATGACGTTCGTTTCGACGGTCAAATCGGTTTTCACGGCTTTCGCGGGGATCGGGAAGATCGGCGCGCTTTTCGCGAAAATCGGGCCAGCGATCGCCGGCGCGGGGAAGGCGATTTTGGGATTCGCCGCGACCGCCGGGAAGGCAATCGCGGGGCTCCTCGCCGGGATGGGGCCGATCGGCTGGATTATCGCGGCGGTCATTGCTCTGCTCGCGGGATTGTTCTTTGCCTGGAAGAATAACTGGTTCGGGATGCGTGATATTCTGACCAACTTCTGGCAAGGGACGTTGAAACCGTTTTTTGAAAGCGTCGGGGAGTTTTTCGGAAAAGTCGGGGCGTGGTTATCCGATGCATGGAGCGCGATCACTGGCTTTTTTACAGGAATCGGAGCCGCGTTGAAATCGGCCTGGGAGGCTATCGTCGGAGTTATCAAGAGCATCGGAGAAGCCCTGAAAAATGCCTGGGCCGCTATTACCGGATTCTTTTCAGGGATCGGCGCCGCAATCGCCGGAGCGTTTAAATCGATCGGAGAGTTTTTCGGCGGAATCTGGAGCGCGATTTCAGGCGCTTTCACGGGAGCGGGCGAGGCGATCAGCGGCGCTTTACAGCCGGTTATCGACTGGTTCATCAGCGCGCCGGGCAGGATCGCGGAAGCGATCGGGACCTGGTGGGCGAACGTTCAATCGAACTTTCAGAAGTTTAAGGATGATTTCCTCGCCGATCTTGAAAACTTCGACCTGAAGACGGCGATTATAAACCTTGCCGTAAAAATCGGTGAAGGCATCGCGGCGTGGTGGGAATCCGTCAGCGCGAAGCTTGGTGAATTCTGGGAATCGGTTAAGGGCTGGTTCGGCGAACAGGACCTGATGCAGTCCGTGAAAGCCTGGGCAAAGAAGATCGTCGAGGGCGTTGGCGGATGGTGGAACGACGTTAAAGCGAAAATTACTGAATTTATCGGTAAGATCGTAGGCGGAGAGGGTCTTTTATCCGGCGGCGATAAGATTTATACGGTTATTACAGGCCTTTGGCGAAAGATTGCGGATGGGATCGGACAATGGTGGACGAACGTTAAGGCGAAAGTTGGGGAGTTCTTAGGGAGTATTAAAACGGAGATCGGGAATATCGACCTGATCGAGACGGCGGGAAAGATTATCGATAAGCTCGTCGAGGGCTTCAACGCGGGAAAGGATAAGATTGTCAACTGGTTCAAGGGGATTCTGGAAGGTCTTCCGCTCGTGGGTGGACTATTCAAGAATGAGGAGCAGGAACAACCGGAGTTTGGGTCCGAGACTACCGAGCTGACCAATATGGTGACTGTCAACCCGATGACGCCGATTCCGGAGGAAGTCCTTCAGTCCTACCAGGCGCTGAACGATCAGATCATTGTGCTGAACCTGAGTATCCCGGTTCTGAACGCAAACCTCGGCGCAGAATCCGGGCTGCTGTTCGCGCTGACGTCGGTTGCGACATATCTATCCGGAACCGCGACGACCGCGTTTACCGAATTCGCAACTTTTATCTCAGTTGGTGGCGTATTCGGCTTGGCGCTAGACACACTGATCAAAATGTTTTCACTGGACGGCGGACTCGGATTGAAGCAGACAATGATGCAGGTAGCCGAGTACATGGCGGGCGATTTCACAACGACATTCACAAACTTCGCGACGTTTATTTCCCTCGGCGGAACGTTTGGCGATGCGCTCGACAAGCTGATCAAAACGTTATCGCAGGATGGCGGTGAGGGCAGCTTGAAACAGACAATGGAGAAGGTCACCGCATACATCAAAGAGGACTTCACGACGACATTCACTGATTTTGAAACGCATTTGACCACGAAAACCATGCCAACATATGAAGCCCTCGCGAAATTGCTGTACTACGGAACAAATACCGTATATAACGCATATGGAAATGTGTTAGGTGTATTGGAATCCACCTATAAGGTTTTAGGTGATATTGCGCGCCGTTTACGCGGGTCCTTCAAGGGTGCATTGGATGATTCGATCGAGCCGATGGGTAAGTTCGAGGGAGCTGCGCAGGGTGTTGCGGACGCCTGTTCGAATATCGCCAGCTGGGCAGCTGCGGCAGCAAGCGAAATAGCGAATCTGATTGCCCAGATGTCGGCGCTGGACGGCGTCGATATTCCGAATCCGGGTAAAAAAGGCGGCGGTAAACCAAAGTCGAATGAATCCGCGCGTGCTAAGGGCGGGCCGGTTTCAAGCGGGAATACGTATCTTGTCGGCGAACGCGGTCCCGAGCTGTTTACGCCGAAGCGTTCCGGCTGGATCATCTCGAATGATGATGCGTTTGGAGATGGAGGTTCAGGCGGGCGCAAAACAATAAATATCGAAATCCACGATATTTATGGCGATGCTAATTTGGAACAACGGATCCGGAACGGAGTCACGCGCGGGCTTCGAGAAGCGGAGGCATTAGGATATGCTTAAGTACATTACCGGAAATGGGGAAAGCGTCAATCTTGACGATTACGCGGTTGGGAATACGGTCTGGGAGATTTTCGGCCGGACAGGCGCAGCTGCGCCTCCCGTTGAGTTTACGGACGAGACATTGGCAACGGGATACACGGAGACGCTCGCGCTCCGGGTTCTTCCGCGCGATCTATCAATTCCGATTCTCATCCGCGGCGTATCAACAGCACATCGGGACCAGGTCCTGCGGCGGATATCACAGGGGCTCATAGCGCACGGTTTCCGGAGATCGGCAGGACGTCTTATTGTCCAGGCAGCTGATGGCCGATTGGCTTATCTGAACTGCGTTTATTCGGGCGGCCTTGAATCCATTTCGGATGAGGACCCACTGATTTACCGCGCCGCGCTGAATTTCCATGCGGCGGACCCGTACTGGTACGACGAGACGCCGCAGGAATTTCTTCTGTCCGATCCGGCGCAATCAGGGCTGTATTTCGGGGATCGATTCTACTTTGGCAGTTCTACGTATTTTCTCGGCGGGCTTTACAGCGATACGGTTGAATTCGAAAACGAGGGGGAGGCGGTCTATCCGGTTGTTACGATTATGGGACCGATCGAACGATTACGAATCGAACAGACCGGGGTATTTTTTACACTCATTGAGGGCTTCAAGCTCGAAGCAGGGGAGATTCTTCGAATAGACTTCCGGGATCGGACGCGGGGTATTCAGCTTACCCGCGTAGGGGGCACGACAGAGGACGTTACGCATTTTCTTGCGCCGGGTGCGACGCTTATTTTCCCATTCCGGTCTGGTCCCAATCAGCTCAAGCTTACCTACAGCGGCGCGAACGCGGAAACGACGATTAAGGTTGAGTACCGGATTAAGAGGTTCAGCTTATGACTGTCTACACAGTGTACCGCCGCGAAAAGGACGGCAGACGAAAAGAGATTATTGAGCGCTTCAACCAGTTTGCGGCGACAATGCGCCATAACGAGGCCGGATCCTGGTCGCTTTCCGGGACAGAGATTTCGGGATTTTCGCCGTTTCAGACGGGAGACGGGGTTATCGTCTATCGCGATGATGAGGTTTTCCTGTCTGGATTCGTAACAGCGATTACAGAGGATATCGATGAAACGTTCGAAGACGGGCACCTGACGCGCTGGACGGTGGACGGCTATGACGATAACGGGCTTCTATCTCTTCGGTCGATTTTTCCGGACCCTGCGAGCCTCAACATCGTGGCCGCTTCGCATCAGACGATTACGGACGCGGCAGGAAACGCAATTTTGACGTTTATCCGGACGCAAGCCGGAACTGACGCGGCGTCGGGGAGGGTGATTCCACGGCTGTTTACGGAAGCGCCCCAGAACGAAGGATCGATCGGGACGTTTCAGGCACGCTTCCAACCGCTGCTGGAATTCGTTCAGGGAATTGCGCACGGCGCAGGGCTCAGCTTCAGGCTTCGGTATGACGAAGCGTCAGAAGGGATTATCGCGGATGTCTATCGTGCAGTCGACCACTCAGAACGAGTTATATTCGCGCGGGAGTTCGGGAATTTACGCAGCTGGGTACACAAGCGGACCGCGCCAAAGGCGAACGCGGTCTGGGTCGTTGGGCAGGGAGAAATGACGGCGCGCATGGTTTCCTATCGGGAGGATAGCGCATCGATTGAACGCTGGGGGCGGATCGAGGTGATTAAAGACCGGCGCGATATATCGGATCAGGCTGTTGCGGATGATCCCCGAACGCCTCAGGAACGCCTCGACGAAGCCGCGGAAGCGTTTCTCAGTGAAAGCGTAGCGGGAGATAGCTACGAGCTGGAATTAGCGCCAATCGAGCGGCTTCAGTTCCGCCGCGACTGGGATTTAGGAGATATCGTTACGATCCGAATTGGCAATGAGGCGATTCAGGCGGCCATCAGCGAAGTCAAAATCGATTACGCGGCGGGAATCGAGACGGTCAAACCGTCGGTGGGGACGATTTCCCGCGGAACGCTCGGTAAGACGTACGGCGAGATCCGGGATATCCGGCAGCGTTTAGAGGTATTGGAAAGGATTTAAAAATGGCAGTTCGATTTAATGAGTTCGGCTTTTTCGACGGGGTCACGAAGATTAATCAGGAAAACTGGCCAAAGTACATGAGCGCGGCCCAGCCCGACGGGATCGTTATTACACCCTGGGTTAAGGCAAAATATGGCGGGGAGCTTCAGGTTACCGCGAGTTCAACGGGAATGAATATTACAGTCGCTCCAGGCTTCGTCTATATTCATTCCCATTTCGGAATTCTCAAGGCGGCGGTGCAGCTTCCGATCGCGCCGTCACACGCTTTGCTTCCGAGGATCGATCTGGCGGTTGTCCGAGCGCGATATCAACCCAGCCCCGGAAGCGTTATCGAGCTGGATGTTTTTCAAGGCGTTCCGGCGGCATCTCCGCAAGCGCCCACGGTTACACAGACGGACGGGGCTATATGGGAGCTTCCGCTCGCTCGAATCAGTGTTAGCGCGGGCGCGGTGACGATCGGGCAAGGGCAGATCAGCGACGCCCGGATTATTTCGGTTTTACCGATCGAGCAGGGTGGAACCGGCGCGGCAAGTCCTGCCGGCGCGCTGCAAAATATTTTTCAGAGCAACGTTTTAGGAGTTACCAATGGTGGCACGGGCGCAAACAACGCCGAAGCTGCACGCAACAATTTAGGGATTACCGGAATTATCAACAGCATTATCGCGCGATTCCACGCGGTGACCGGGCATAATCATGACGGGACGAACAGCCCGAAGATTCACTACAACAACATCGAGGGGCGGCCTGCTAATCTCGCCAGCATCCCCGGCTGGTGGATCGAGTTGATTCCGCCCGCCAACGTGAATCACGGCGGGCACATCGATTTTCATTTCAACGGGAACCCGGCGGATTACACGTCGCGAATCATCGAAGTTGGCAACGGCGTTTTGTATATTCAAGGCGTGCTGCGATCCGATCGGCACGAGGCAGATGTCGGGCTTGCCGCATTCCGGCAGATTTGGGCGGGAACGTCTGCGCTGATTCCCGGCGTCAGCGCGCTGGCTTCGGGCGCAATTTATTTGCAATACGAGTAGGCGGGAGCACATGGGCAAAGATATCTATATTGGCGTCAATGGCGTAGCGCGGCGGATTAAGGATATCTATATCGGCGTTAATGGTGTCGCGCGGCGGGTTACCGCGGGCTTCGAAGGTGTGAACGATGTCGCACGGCTGTTCTACCAGCCTGTCTGGTACTTAGCCAGCGGACTTACAAACGCAAACGTTATCGCAGCATTCCGGTTCAAAGGCGCAGGATCAATAGACACCGCGATGACGGACGTCAGCGGGCATGGGATTAGTCTTGAAAGATACGGCGTAACGTTCGATAATAACGCAGGCTTTATTTTTAATGGCCTGAATCATATCAACGCAAATATACATACATTTGAATCCTGCGTAGTCCGTTATTCCGATGTCACGCCCACAAACGGATCTCCCGGACCTTCCGCGCCGCTTGTCCCAATGTCCCGCAATAGATTTATCGCGGCGTCGTTGTATTACCGAGCCGGATGGAACACAACCTTAAACCCTTGTGTTATTTATAACGGTGTAATCTATTACTCGAACGCCGGCGAATTAAGAAACGGGGTGCTTGGGACGTCCGGATCATCATTATTCATAAATGGGAATCAGGTCGCGACTTCTGCATCAGGCATCCAAGAATCCAATCCGGTTTACAGGACGCTCGGCTGGGGACGGATTCGAGAGGATACGACTTACATTTCCCATAGAAAGATTCAGGCAATCGTGTTTTACAACATCGCACTTACTGCGGTGCAACAAAAACAACTCTATAATCAGATCATCGCTTTATAGGCCGATTTCAATTCACACGCCCAGCGAGGGGCGCGGCTGCGTGGTTATCAGCAATTACAGCTCCTAATCAGGCCCTTTTATAGTTATCCATGGGGCTGGAACGGAGCGCAAGTTCCTGATCATCACCACTGGTGAACGCAAGGTAACGCTTGGTCACTTCAAGCGACGAGTGCCCAAGCGCACGGGAGATGGTAATATCATCGTCGCCGTTGCGCTTCCGCTCAATCGCGAAACAACGGCGGAAGTCGTGAAAGTCGTGGATTCGGGAAAGCCCTGCCGCGCGCTGAATCCGCCGCAGAATTTCACGAACGCCGTCTACTGTGAGGGGTTCACCGTTTAAGGACAGCCAGAATGGATCATGATCCTGAATTTCTTCCAGACAGGCAACATACCGTTTCAAGGCTTTTCTGCATTCTCTTCCACAGTAAACAATCCGGAATTTATCGCCTTTTCCATGGCGAACGACGATCCGTCCGTCACTCAGGCGAACATCGCCGAAGGTCAGACCCAAGAGTTCTGAACGACGGAGGCCAGTGTCCACGAGCAGAGAGATGATCGCTCTGGTGCGCGCCGGAAAGCGGGTTCCGCCGCAAGCTTCCAGGCATTGCCGGACTTCGTCCATCGTGATCCCCTCGATCGGAGCGGGCGGACGATTCCGGCATTTGACTTTTTCGATGGGATTCCGTGACGGCAGGTCATACTCATCCCAGACCCAGCGCAAGAAAGCTTTGAGAGATCGGTAATAACCGTGGATGCCTCCAGAATTATGCCCAGCGGTTTCGAGTGCGTCCAGATAGCCACGTATCAGAACAGGATCGAGCTGATCAATGGTTCGGATGCCGCTGCCGGCGAAATAGGCTGTGATTTCGTTGAGCTTCTGACGATAGTAGCGGACAGTTCCAGGCGCGAGGCCTGCGGTACGGCGGGATTGGATGAATTGATCTGCGCAGATGTCGAGGGAAAGAGCTGAGGAAATTTCCGATGTTTGTAGATTGGTTGTTTTAATCCGTGCCATAGCGAAAAAAGTCCTTAAAGTATATCTTAGGACTTATGAACGCTAATGCCTCGTAAACTTAAAAGACTTCCGATCTTTCAGTAGCGCGAGTGGGGGTCGAACCCACACGATCTTGCGATCGACAGATTTTAAGTCTGTTGCGTCTGCCTATTCCGCCATCGCGCCATGTTAATACTTGTGAAATTATAAGCGATCCACGGTAAGTGTCAAGGGACTACTCCGCGTCGTCTGCGTTTCAAATTTCCGTAGTCAAGGGAAAAGAGGATAGAAGAAAAGAAAGTATGGACAGTCGTTG
>CALIHP010000060.1 GCA_938020565.1 uncultured Anaerolineaceae bacterium
ATAATCAGTCCTAAGGAACTTCCTTAATCCCATGGAAATTTGAAACAGACACAAAATTGGCGGAAAGAACGCTTTTGAGGAACAGGACGAATGTCATTGCGAAAGGCGGAAAAGGTAACGAGCCTTGTGTTTTGGCGGGCAATAAAACGCCGCGGCGGATTGAAAATGGTAAAATGTATTGACACTTTTTTATAACGTAAAGGAGATTCAGGCGCATGTTAAAGTTAAATAGAAGTAAGGGTTTTCTGCTGTTTGCGGTTTTAGCGGCTGTTCTGGTCTTGTCATCGGCGGTTTTCGCGATCGATACGACGAAGGCGGCGCTGACGATTGAAGCCGGGCTGGGCGAGACGCAGACCGTTTTGGCGGGGCTCAGGGCAGCGTCGACAGAAACGGCGGCGGCTAAAGCGCGGAACCCATACGCGGACGTAAAAGTGGGGGATATAATCGAGTTCGGGTCATATGAGCAGGACAATGATCTCTCGAACGGGCCGGAGCCGATCGGATGGCGGGTACTGGAGGTGAGCGGCGGGAGCGCGCTGATCGTCAGCGAGTACGCGCTGGACGTGAGAGCGTACAACAACGAATGGGTGAACATAACGTGGGCGGAATGCACACTGCGGGGATGGCTGAACGGAGAATTTTACGATACGGCGTTTAATGAGGAAGAGAAGGGACGGATCGCGCTGACGGAGGTGGAGAACGCGGATAATCCGGAATATGGGACGGAGGGCGGGGAGGATACGGAGGACCGGATATTCCTGCTGAGCTTAGGAGAAGCGGAGAGATATTTTGAAGACGACGAGGACCGGCGGGCCTTTCCGACGGAGTACGCGATCGCGAGGAACGTTTGGGTTTGGGAAAAGACGGGAACGGTGTGGTGGTGGCTTCGTTCGCCGGGCTTCGATAGTGATCTCGCTGCGGATGTCGACCCCGGCGGCTCGTTCGGCAACGGTGACTTTGTCCGCGTCTACAGGTTCGCAGTCCGTCCCGCTCTCCGGCTTAAAATGACGCCGTAATAGATCCGGGGCGCGGGAGAACGCCTCGCTTTGCGTCTGATAATAGAAAATTAGACCTATTTGGTTTGCGGACGCATCTGTCCTCCGGCCTCTTCACATCCGTCCCGCGAAGGCGGGACAGGCCCGACCGGAAGGGAGGGGCCGGGGAGGAAATCCCGCTTGCGGGACGAAAATTTTTTACTGGTCAGATTTACACGGAAGGAGGCTGTAGAAATGGCGAAGACGGAGAGCGAATTATCGGTTATCGTGAAGGCTAAGGATCTCTGCGGGTATATCATGACGATCACGCAGCGATCGCCGAAGCAATTTCGCTTTACGTATGTCAGCCGATTGCAGAACGCCGCGCTGACGACGATCGAGCTGTTATTTCGCGCCTTGCTGTCGGATGCGCCCGGTAGAGGTTGAGCCAGTTGTAAATCTTTTCGTAATTGCGCATGGGCTTTTTCCTGCCTTTATTCTTATTCCGGATTCCATAAAAAGGTTCGCGTTGATCATTCTCCCGTTCCGCTGGCTTGCTGTTTCCCGCGGGCGGCTCGCGGCCTCGATCGCGGGAGAGAGAACCGCTTTACGGCCGCTGGACCCGTGCTTTTTTTTAACGGAAACTGTATAATTTCCGGTAGTTTCGTTTTACGGGAGCGGCGGAAGCCGGGGCTGCGCCGATCGGACGGAGCGCGAAGAGAGAGAAGAGGGAGCGGGGAAAGGCTTATGCAGGGACGCTATGACGTGGTGATCATCGGCGCAGGAATCGTCGGGTGCATGACGGCGCGTCGGTTGGCGAGATTCGATCTGGACGTTTTAGTTCTCGAAAGGAACAGCGACGTCGGCGCGGAAACGTCGGCGGCGAATTCCGCGCTGATTCACGCCGGATACGACCCGGTCCCGGGAACGCTGAAGGCGGAGCTCAACGTTCGCGGCAACGCGATGTGGGAGGAGCTGGCGCGGGAGCTTGATTTCGAGTTCCGGCGGACCGGCGATTATGTCGTGGCGGTCGGGCCTGACGAGGTCGAAGCGCTGCGCGCGCTCTACCGGCAGGGGATCGCGAACGGCGTTCCCGGTCTCGTGCTCCTTGACGACGAAGCGGTCAAAGCGCGCGTTCCGCTCCTGAATCCGGAGGTCAGCGGCGCGCTTTACGCGCCGACCGCCGGCGTCGTCGACCCCTTCGGCGCGACGATAGCCGCCGCGGAAAACGCGGTCCGGAACGGAACCGAGTTCGCGCTTGAAACGGAATTTGAGGATTTTATTTTTGAGGGGCGCCGGATTATCGGCGTGCGGACCTCGAAAGGCGAGGCGCGCTGCGACTGGGTGATTAATTGCGCCGGGCTGCAGTCGGATATCGTGATGCATCGGGCGGGCTGCCGGCCCGAGTTTTCGATTCGTCCGCGCCGCGGGGAATACTGCGTTCTCGATCCGGACGCGTTTGCCCTGGACGAGGTCCTTTTCCCGGTCCCGAGTCTTAAAGGAAAAGGCGTATTAGTGTTTACGACGACGCATGGAAATACGATCGTCGGCCCCACATCGGAATGGATCGACGATCGAACGGACGCTTCGATTTCGAAGACAGGTCAGGCGTATCTGGAAGCGAATATAAAAAAGCTGGTTCCCTCGATCGACCTGAGACGGACGATCGCCGTGTTTGCCGGGCTGCGCGCCGCTGGAAACGCGCGCTGCCTGAACCCGGACGTCGATTACGTCGGCGATTTTATCGTCGAACGCGCGGCGGAAGCGGACGGGCTGATTAACTGCGGCGGGATCGAGTCCCCAGGGCTGACGTCGGCGCCCGCGATCGCTGAACGGATCGAAACGCTGATCCGGGAAACCGGATATGAATTGATCGAAAAGGCGGATTGGGACCCGATCCGGAAGCGTCCGCCGGTGATGCGCATGCTGAGCGATGACGGGAAACAGCGCGTCATCGAGGCTGACCCGCGCTATGGGCGAATCGTCTGCCGCTGCGAGATGGTCACAGAGGGCGAGATCGTCGCCGCGATCCATTCGCCGATCCCGGCGCGGACGTATGACGCGATTAAGCGGCGGACGTGGCTGGGGACGGGCCGCTGTCAGGGGGGATTCGACCTGACCCGCGTCGTCGGGATCCTTTCGCGGGAGCTCGGAATTCCCGCGGATCAGGTCCGGAAAAACAACGCCGGTTCGGAGTTCGTCTTCGGCGAAACGAAGGATGGAGGCAGCGATGAATCAGGGGCGGCTTGATACGGAGTTCGACGTCATCGTGATCGGGGCGGGCCCGGCCGGACTGGCGGCGGCGATCGCGGCGAAAACGCAGGGCGCGGACAGCGTCCTGGTCATCGATCGTGAAATCGAGGCCGGCGGGATTCTTCAGCAGTGCGTCCATAACGGTTTCGGACTGGAAACGTTTAACGAGGATTTACCGGGGCCAGCGTATGCGCAGCGGTTTATCGATCGCGCCGCCGGCGCCGGCGTGTCGTTTTTATTTGACACGATGGTCAGCGACGTTGGTTCGGATTTTCGCGTTATGACGACGAACGATCGCGACGGAATCCGCGCTTATCGGGGAAAGGCCGTCGTCTTTGCGATGGGCTGCCGTGAGCGGAGCCGGGCCCAGCTTCGGATTCCCGGATCCCGGCCTGCGGGCGTGATAACCGCTGGAACCGCGCAGCGCTGGGTCAATATCGACGGAAAGCTTCCGGGCCGGCGCTTCGTTATTTTAGGGTCAGGCGATATCGGGATGATCATGGCGCGCCGGCTGACGCTCGAAGGGGCGAAGGTCGAATGCGTCGTGGAGATTAATTCATACCTGTCGGGGCTGTCGAGAAATCTGGTCCAGTGTCTCCAGGATTACGGGATCCCGCTTCTCCTCCGTCATACGGTTACGAATATTTTCGGGAAACGGCGCGTCGAAGGCGTCGAAATCAGCGCGGTTGATGAAAAATGGCGTCCGGTTCCGGGAAGCGAACGGATCGTCGAATGCGACGCGCTGCTGCTGTCGGTCGGGCTGACGCCGGAAAACGAATTAAGCCGCCGCGCCGGGATTGAGCTCGATCCGCTGACCGGCGGGCCGGTCGTCGACGACGCGTACGCGACGAACGTCGCCGGCTTTTTCGGCGCCGGGAACGTCGTTCAGGTGTACGACCTGGTCGATTCCGTTTCGGCGGCGGCGGCGATCGCCGGGAGGTCAGCCGCTCTTTACGCGGCTGGGCAAAGCGTTGCGGGACCGAAGGTGATCCCGGTTGGCGCGGGGCGAAACGTCCGTTCCGTCGTTCCCCAGCGGGTTCATCCGGAGACGCTCGACGAGCGCGCGATCCCGCTTCAGCTTCGCGTTTCGGCGCCGATCGAGCGTGCGGTCGAACTTCAGCTTTGCGCCGGCGCGAGCGTATTGGCGCGGAAGCGCTTTCCCTACGCACGTCCCGGCGAGATGATCACTGTCCCGATCGCGCGGTCGCTCCGGAACGCGGTTGAGGAAGCGGACGCGCTGCGGATCGACGCGGTCCCGCTGGATGAACTTACGGCGTAAAGGCGAAGGAGGGAACGGATGGAAACGGGAAACCCATATCAGGAACTGATTTGTATTACCTGCCCGCGCGGCTGCCGGCTGCGCGTGGAGCGGGAGCTGAGCGGCGAGCTCCGCGTCAGCGGGAACGCCTGCAGGCGCGGGATTGCCTACGCCAGCGCCGAGCTGAACGACCCGCGGCGCATGATCGCGTCGACGGTCCGGGCGATTCATGGGATTCATCCGGTCGTTCCGGTCGCGACCGAACGCCCGATCCCGAAAGCGAAGATCCGCGACGTCATGACGCAGCTCCGCTCGGTTGCCGTTACCGCGCCGGTTCGGATCGGCGACGTGATCCTGAAAGACGCGGCGGGAACCGGCGTCGACGTCCTGGCGAGCCGTGATTTAGCCGCTGATTGAAAATCAGGTCAGGCAAATTGGTCAATTCTTGCCTTATACTTGTGAAGTAAGGCGGTGCGAAAACGGTGTTGGCGCTGCGCGTTGAGAGGATTTGAGAAAATGAGCGAGAAACCGAACCATCAGAAGCTTTATGCGGCCGGCTGTTCCGGGAAGATCCGCGGCTCCGGAAGAGGCGTTAATCAGGACGTTGCGGTCTTCTTTGAAAAGGAGCCGGAGGGGAACGTTGGCTCCGGGAATCTATACGTCATGGCGGACGGGGTCAGCGGGACGAACCGGCCGGAAATCTCCGCCGCTTTTGTCGCGAAAAAGGTTCTTTACGATTATTTCCGTTCGCGCGAATACGCTGAGGCGAATAAAATCGCCGTTGCGATTCGAAACGCGAATCATGAGCTGTATCAGTACGCTCAGGCGGAACGTCAGGATCTTCAGGCCGCGGTAACGGCGGTGTCGGTCGTCGATGGGCATGCGGTGATCGGGACGATCGGCGACTGCTCGGTTTTTATCCTGCGGGGCGGCGTCGCGTATAAGATGACCGAGGAGGCCGGCGCGCAGGACGGAGAAGGCGCGATTCAGGAGAACGCGATCGGCGCGACCGACGAAATAATCGTCGATATTCTGGACGCGATCGAGCTGAAGGCCGACGATCTGATCATCATCTGCAGCGAGGGGCTGACGAATTTCGCCGGGAAGAAAGAATTCCTTGACGCGTCGTTGGCTGAAACGCCGAAGGAAATCTGCCGCCGCCTGCTGGACGATATTGAGCGGCGTCATCCGACGATCGATATTTCCGCGATCGTCGTTAAAATTTATGATGAAAATACGATTCATTCAGTCGTCCGTCAGCCGGGGACCGCGCCGGAGCGAATCGAAGTTGCGCAGGCGGCTCAGGACCTCAGGCTTTATCAGGCGACGCACGCTCAGGCGCCCGCTTCCGCGGAAGCTCAGCCGCCGGCGCGTCCGAACCGTTTCCTTTTCCGGTTCCTTGCCGTGCTGATTGCGGGCTGCATCATCGCCGGGCTGATCTGGGCCGTCGGGAATTCGAAGATGGGGAAGACGATCTTCGGGCCGCGGGAAACGGCGACGCCGACGATCGACGCGGTCCAGGCGACGTTGGCCTCAATTAACGCGACGAAAGATTATCAACTGATTCTGCAGCTGTCGTTTACGCCGACGCTGACCGCGACCGCGACTGAAACGATGACGCCGACGCCGGTCCCGCCGACGGAGACGCCGCTTCCTCCGACCGAAACGCCGCAGCCAACGCCGGATATTGCCGGACTGATTCCGGAAACGCCTCAGGTTCTCACCAGCGATCGCGACAGTGCGGAGATGGTTTTTGTTCCGGAGGGCGTTTTCCTGATGGGCGCGGGGACGAACGACGCTTCCGCTTTTGGCGACGAACGTCCGCAGCTCAGCGTCTTCCTGAACAGCTTCTGGATCGATCAGCATGAAGTTACGAACGGTCAGTATCTGAAATGCGTCAATGAGGGCGGCTGCCAGCAGAACGGAACGCTGATTTTATCGAACGCGTATTATGAGGATCATCCGGTCATGTCGGTTACGTTTGAGCAGGCGCGGCAATACTGCGCCTGGGCGGGAAAACGGCTCCCGACGGAGTTTGAATGGGAAAAGGCGGCGCGCGGAACCGATGGACGGATTTATCCATGGGGCGACGACGCGCCGACAGGCGAGAACGGGACTGCGAACACGCCGATATTTGAACGGCTGGAAGGGATTACGCCGGACGATTACGGTTTGCTTCCTGTCGGAACGTTTCCGAAAGGGGCGAGCCCGTACGGAGCGCTCGACATGGCCGGGAGCGTTTGGGAATGGACGTCGTCAACGTATCAGTCCGATACGTACGCGCGGCTTTCCGAGCTCGCCGACGGCGATGGAATTGTGGTTGACCCTGAAGATCTGACCGAGGGAACCGGGTACGTCAAGCGCGGCGGCTCGGCTTCGATGGGTGAGGCGACGAATTATACGATTTTCATGCGCACGACGCACCGCTGGGGCGACGATATTCTGGAGAGCGACTACTTAGGCTTCCGCTGCGCGATGTCGGCGGAGTAAGAACAGGCCTGATATGGAAGAAACGCCGCCCTGCGGAAACGGCGGGCGGCTTTTTCATGAACAGGGACTTCTGAGGAGCGCGGTTCAGCGTTATTTTTTGAGGGAAAGGCAGGGAGCATGGAGCAGCCAGGCATCGTTTTCATGGGGTCGCCGGAGATCGCGGCGCCGCTTTTTCGAGCGTTAGCGGAGCGTTATCCAATCGTCGGCGTCGTCACGCAGCCCGACCGCCCGGCAGGACGCGGAAAGAAAGCCGCCTCACCCGCGGTAAAGCTCGCAGCGGAAGCGGCGGGGATCCCGGTTTTTCAGCCGGAGCGGCTCCGGCGTCCGGAGGCTTTTGAAGTCGTCGCTGGCTGGGAGCCGGACCTGATCGTCGTTATGGCGTACGGTCAAATCCTGCGTCAGCCCGTTCTGGACCTGCCGCGATACGGCTGTATCAACGTGCATGCGTCGATTTTACCGCGTTGGCGCGGAGCGTCCCCGATCCAGGCCGCGATCGCGGCCGGAGACGAGAGAACCGGCGTTTCGATTATGCGGATGGACGCCGGAATGGATACCGGGGCGGTTTACTCGGTTCATGAAACGGCGATCGCGCCGGACGACACGGCGGGATCGTTATCCGCTAAAATCGCCGCGCTTGCCGCCGAGGCGCTGATTTCCGATCTGCCGCGGATTTTATCCGGCGAGCTGCGGCCGGCTGCACAGCCTGAAACGGGCGTGACGCTGACGGGCCTGATCAAAAAAGAAGACGGGTGGCTCGATTTTACGAGGGAAGCGGTCGTTTTAGAGCGGCTCGTCCGCGCGTATGATCCCTGGCCTTCGACGTTCCTGGAGCTGGACGGAGCAGCGTTGAAAGTCCTGCGCGCGCGGATCGGTCCTGAAGACTCCGGATTTCCCCCAGGCGTACGGGTCCGGATTGGGAAAGAGCCGGCGGTCAAGGCGGCGGACCGGTTCCTGATTTTAGACGAGGTTCAGCCGGCTGGAAAGAAGCCGATGAGCGGGAGGGCGTTTCTGGGCGGTTATCGGAACTGGGCGCCGGATAAACGGGAGGGGGCATGAGATTTCTTTGTATCGGAGCGGGAGCGATTGGGACATACGTCGGTGGAAGCCTGCTGGCCGCGGGCGAAACGGTAACGTTCGTCGAACGCGCGGATGCGGTCGATCGGATTCGCGCGCAGGGCATGAGCATTATCCAGGCAGATGGGACCGAGCTTCGCCTGAAAACGGTATCGATCGTCGCGACGGTCGAAGAAGCGCTCCGTCTTGGCGATTATGACGCGGCGATTTTTGCCGTGAAATCGTTCCATACGGACACGGTCCTGAACGGATTGACGCCCTTTCTCGATCGGCTCCCGCCTTTCTTATCGCTGCAGAATGGCGTTGAGAACGAAGGCAGGCTCGAAGCGGTTTTAGGCAGCGCGCGCGTTGTCCCGGTTTCGGTTTGCACGGCGATTGCGCGGCGGGAGCGCGGCGCGATTCAGGTTTCGAAGCTGCGCGGGATCGGTATTGCCGCGGCGCATCCGTTGTCCCATGATCTTTACGCCGCTTTTGCGAAGGCGGGGCTCAAGCCGGGACTGGTCGCCGACGGGACGGGGATGAAGTGGTCCAAGATGATTTCAAACCTGCTTTCGAACGCGGCTTCGGCGATCCTGAACATGACGCCGGCGGAGGTTTACGCCGATCCGGATAGTTATGACCTCGAGAGGAAGCAGCTTCTGGAAACACTGGCGGTCATGAAAGCGTACGGTATCCCGGTTGTCGATATTCCCGGCGTACCGGTGCGGCTGCTGTGTTTTGTGATCCGGACGCTTCCGCCGAGCTGGGGACGGAAAGTGCTGTCGGCGACGATCGGCGGCGGGCGCGGATCGAAGATGCCGTCGTTTTATATCGACCTGCATTCGGGAAGCAGGGAAAATGAAGTGGAGTTCCTGAACGGGGCGGTCGTTCGCTTCGGCGAGCGGCGCGGCGTCCCGACGCCGATCAATCGACTTTATTATCGGACGCTGACTGCGATGACGGAAGGCAGGATTGCGATCGACGCGTTTGATCATGCGCCGGTCAAGCTGTTTGAGCGGCTGGCGGATCGGGAGAATCTTCAATAAAAGTCAGCTGCGTTATGGGACGATAACCGGAGCGTCGTCGTACGCGTATCGTCCCGCTTCGTCGATCGCGGCGACGCGGATGACGTAAATTCCCGGCGGAAGCGACGCGTAGTCGAATGAAGCGGCGCTGTAACGCCCGGTCCTGACGTCGGAGATTTCGTTGAGCAGGTACCATTGCGTTGGATCGAGCCCGATTCCGTATTGGACCCGGAGCGTCTGAGCCGGGGGATCGGCGTTGAGCTCCACCGTTATTTCGAGACTTTGCCCTGTCGCGCCGGGGTTCAGCCTGACGTCGGTAAACGAAACCGGTGCGACGATTTCGACGGTGCCTGCGGTTTCGTTCGCCTCGATCCGGACGGTATCGTAGGTATTTGGAACGGTTTCGATCTGACCGCGTTCCGCCCAACGTTTCGCGAAGTCGGGAAGATTCAGGTAGGTTTTTCGGAACCGCTGATGAAGCGGGGTCAGCGCGGTCGATCGCGACTGGTTTTCCTCGTTGATCCAGACGCTTCGGTATAAATCGTCGGCTTCCGTCGGTTCCGACCCGCTCAGGAACGTTTCCGTGACCAGGTTGGGGCAGGCGGCGGTCGGGAGCTTCCCCGATTCGGCGCAGACCAGCTGCGTCCGGACGTTCTCCGGCCGGATCCAGTCTCCGGCCGGAACGCCGCGCAGCGTTCGTTCCGCCAGGGCGCGAAAAAGCGCAATCGCCGCCGCTTCGATTTTCGCCGCCGGGAAGTTCCCTCCCCCGATTCGCAGCGCGATGACGCGTTCGGGCGTGTAGCCGATAAGCCAGCGTGCGTTTCCTTCGATCGTTTTTCCGAGCTTGACCGCCGCCGGCCGGTCGATATAGCGGTAGGTCTGGTTCTCTGCGCTGAGCGTATGATTGACCAGGTAGGCGAGCGACTCGTCGACGAGCCGGAGCGATTCGCGCGGCTGAAGGACGATCGCGTCGGGATCGTCGCGGGTAAAGGCATGAAGGACCGTTCTTGGGCGGAGAAAATCGCCCCTGCCGCCGGGGACCGTCCCGTTCAGCTGTCCTCCGCCAGCGAGGGCGCTGTAAGCGAAGGCCAATCCTTCGACGCTGGCATAGCCGCCGTTAAAATAAAGGCGCTCCGCGTTCAGTCCGCTCCAATTCGACAGCCCGAATTCGCTTAACGTTTTCAGGACTTTATCCGAGCCGATTTCCCGCGTCAGCTCGACAATCGGAGCCAGGCGATCTTCTGTGATCGCGCTGCGAAGGCGGATCGGTCCTGATTCAGTTTGTACCGATTGAAGATAAGCGACGGGAACGAGTTCGGGTCTCGCCGACGGGATGTCCCAGACGGCGTCCGCGGGCGAAAAGCCGTTTTTATACGCGGTCAGCGCCGCGAACGGCGTCAGCACGCTTCCAGGGCTGTAAGTCCTGAAGGCTTTCTCGCTGATCCGCGATCCGTCGGGCGCAGAATCCGCCTGGACCCCGGCGAGCGCGTTTCCCGTTTTTACGTCGAGAACGTACGCGCTGACTTCGGCGCTGCGCAGGATTTCCCGGTATTCCGCTTCCTGTCCGGCGCGCGCCGGGTCATCGTCGCTTTCGCTGAAAATTGGACAACGGTTTGTGGGAGCGCTTTCATCGGGCTCCTGATTTTCTTCAACACCGATTCCGTCCAGTTGATCCGTTTCGTCCGTTTCGGTTTCAGGCTCGGCCGTTCCCTCACGCTGCGCAGCCTCATCGGGAACAACCCCGGTCAGGCAGGTCAAATATGATTGCAGCTCGGCGTCGATCGTTGTTTGGATCGCGAGGTCGCCGCGTTCGACCGTTTCAACGCCGAATTCGTCCATTGCGCTTTGAATCGCTTTTTGCAGGATCGGATTCGGCGGGATCGACCGTTCCGGTTCCGGCGGTTCGAATATCAGGAAGCTATGCGCTCGGAGCGACTCGGCTTCCTGATCCGTGATCCGTTCGTCTGAGAGAAGACTGTCGATTTTCGCTAAGTACACGGTCCGCATCGCGCCCTGCGAATCGATCGGGTTCAGCGCAGGTTTATCGAGGATGGCGCTGAGAAGGACGCCATCGGCGAACGTCGCTTCGTTAATTCCTTTGTCCAGATAGGTACGGAGCGCGGCGCGGACGCCGATGGAGAACTGCGCGAACCAGGCGTTTTCGAGATACGCGATCAGGAGCTTTTCGCGCGGGTAGAGCTTCTGGATTTGCGAACCGACAATTCGCAGCCGGATTGTCCGTCCCAGACCTGTCCCCAGGCGCTCTTTGAAAACGATCAGCGCTAATTTCTCGCTGATCCGCTGCGGCTCAGGGTCGAAAAAATTCCGCAAGGCGAACAGCCCGCCGCCATCCTGCATGAAGTCGGGCTGTTCCGCGGCGACGATCGCGCGCAGCAGCTCTTTCGAATAGGAATCGAACGCCGGATAGCGCGGCGCGGACTCCGCTTCGAATGCAGGGTAGCGGAGCCTGAAAACGCGTTCCCGCCCGCTTCGATCGGTAAAAAAGGTGGGCTCCGGACGCGCGTTAATCCGCGCTTCAAATTCGGTCAGCGACGGGAGCCGCTGCGTCAGGCGTACATACGCGAAAAGAAGCGCGGCCGAGACGGCGAGCACGCTGAATCCGAAGACGATCAGCGCGTTTTTCAGGATTGAGCCGTGCGGCCTTCCCGACGCCGGGAGGCGACGGCGGAGACGCTGATGAACGATTTGACGCAGGCGGCTCATGCGGACGATCCGATCAGCGGACCAGCGTCAGAATCAGCGTTCCGGTCGCGACGGCAGCGCAGTAGACCGCGAAGACCGTCAGCGGTTTCTTCGATAGATATTCGAGGAGCCAGCGAATCGCGAAAAAGCCGGTTCCAGCCGCTATCAGCGCAGACAGGAGGAGCTGCGGCGCGGATTCGTTCAGGAGCGCCGTGTTACCGAGATCAAGAACGGACAGGAATCCGGCGGCGATCATAATCGGAATCGACAGCAGAAACGAAAAGCGTCCGGCGTCGGCGCGTTGGAACCCGCGGCTCAGTCCGACGGCGATCGTCGCGCCGGAACGGGAAACGCCGGGAAAAATCGCCAGCGCCTGACCCAGGCCGATCAGGAGCGCGTCAACAGCGGTCAGATCCGAAAGCTGCCGCGTTTTTTTCGCGGAGCGATCGCTCCAGTACAGCAGGATCGCGGTCAGGTAAAGGAAAGCTGCGACGATCCGCGGTTCGGAAAAAGCAGCTTCGACCGCCCCTTTCAGGATCAGTCCGATCAGTCCCGCCGGAATCGTTCCAAGAAGAATGAACCAGCCAAGCCGTGCGTCCGGATCGGAGAACGGCTGACCGCGGCGCAGCGCGCGAAAGGCCGCGCGCAGAATTCTCCGGAGATCGGGGAAAAAACAGGCGATCACCGCGGCCAGCGTCCCCATCTGAACCAGGACGCCGAAAAGAAAGACGGTTTTTTCGTCTAGCCGCCAGCCGAACCAGTAAGGGACGAGGGCAAGATGCGCTGAGCTGGAAATTGGAAGAAATTCGGCGAAGCCCTGAACGACGCCGAGAAGAAGCGCTTGAAGATAGGTCATAGAGGATATTATAAATCAGGCTGCCGTTCCTGCAGCGGAAATCCTTCCGGATCTACCCGCGGACGAGCGTCCGATTGTACAGGATGACCGCCGCTGCAAAGAGGAGGAAAACGGCGGCGAACGTTATCCTTCGACGCGTTTTCGGAACGCTGTCCCTGAAAACTGTCCTGTCGCTCGCCGCGTCGTACAACGGCGCGAACTTCGGCGCTGCTAACGGACAGATCAGAATCCCGCCGACGAAACCGCCGAGATGCCCCCAGTTATCGATTCCGGCGCGGAGACCGTAAAGAAAATTCAGCGCGATGACCGTACCGATTCGAGCCAGCGCCGATTGCGGGCTGCGCAGGTAATCGCGGTTCCTGAGGATCAGGAACGCTGAAGCGACAAGGGCCCCGAAGATAGCGGTTGATGCGCCGGCGGAGATTGTCCTGAAGCTGAAAATATAGGAGAAAACGTTGCCGGTAAATCCGGTAATCAGGTAGAAGATCAGGAAATCGACTTTTCCCCAGGCGGGCTCGATATTCGATCCGATTACGTAGAGCGAATACATATTTGATAGAAAATGTCCCCAGCCGAGATGCAGAAAGACAGGGGTGACCAGCCGCCAGGCTTCGCCGTAGAAAATCAGCGGGCCGTACTTTGCGCCGAATTCGAGAACGAGGTCATGCCCGTACCAGGCCTGGGTTACCTGCTGCGCGAGGAAGACAATCGTCGTGAAAGCGGTTAACGCGAGCGTCATAACCGGCAGTCCGGCTGTCTTTCTCTTTATGGAACGGACGATCGGGGCGCTGGAGGTTTCAGGAGAGGTGGGCGCGTTCATGCGATTCCCTGCCCGATCGGCGTGCGGCGGATATGGTTTCGGACCGTCCGGCAGCGTTCCGCCTCGATAATCGTCAGAATTGACTTTTTCGTCTGTTCCAGCGAATCGTTGATAACGAGGTAGTCGAAGTCGGAAATATGATCGAGTTCCTGATTCGCTGTGGATAACCGCGTCCGCAGGTCGGAAGCGCTGTCAGTTCCGCGTCCGATCAGGCGGCGGCTCCAGGTTTCCGAGTCGGGCGGGATGATGAAAATCGAGATGGCCTGCGGATATTGTTCCTTGACTTTTCGCGCGCCCTGATGATCGATCCTGAGGAGCAGGTCGTGTCCGGTCGAGAAGGCCAGGTCGATTTCAGCGCGGGAGATTCCTTTATAGTCGTCGTAGACTTTCGCGTATTCGACGAGCTCGTCCCGCTCGATCATCGCGGCGAAATGTTCGCGGGTGATAAAGTGATAATCGACGCCGTCGACTTCATGTTCCCGCGGAGCACGGGTATTCATTGTCACGACGAAATGAAAACTGAACCCGGAGTCATGCTTCAAGGCTTCGATTACAGTGTCCTTTCCGGCGCCGGAGAGCCCGGAAAGGATCAGGATCAGCGGGTCGGGAGGGATTACTTTAAAATAAGGAATTCTTTCTGTCATGCTGTTCTGTTGAAACGGGATCGGTCGCCGACCGTTCCGCGTCGTTTCTGTGATTATAATGGAATCAGGTACCAGGTCCGCTTCCGATGAAATGGACTGATGACGGAGGACGCATGCCGATTTACCGATTCCGCTGCCGCGACTGCGAAGAGCGATTTGAAACGCGGCTGTCTTACGACGAATTCGACGCTGCGCGCGTGTCTTGTCCGTGCTGCCGGTCCGAACGGGTTGAAAGGCAACTGAACCGCGTACAGACGATCCGGAACGACCGGTTCAGCGTTTTCCGTGAAGCCGACGAACGGGTCCGTTCGCCGGGAACGGACGAGCGCGCGCTGGGAAAGATGATGCGCGAGATGAAGACGGAGAGCGGGGCGAGCGTCGGGCCTGAATATGACGAGGTCGCGGAGCGCCTCGAAAGCGGCGAGCCGATGGCCTCAATTGACGCGTCGTTCTCGGACGAATAATCAGGGGATCGGCTCGCCGGAGGTCTTTTACGCGCCGCCGGCTCCGTAGAACGACGGATCGGTCGGGGTCTTTCCTGTCCGGTCGTGGACCCAGACCGGATCGCCTTCGTTCGCCCAGTTATAAAGCCAGTGCGCGTCGCCGATCGTCATATTGATACATCCGTGACTCTGCTCGATTCCGAACCACGCGCGCCAGTAAGCGCCGTGAAACGCGCGCGCCTGATCGTAGTACATGACAAAGGGGACGTCGTCGAGCGAATAGTAGTCCGATCGATCGGCTTCGAACGACCCGGTCATCGTTTCAGCCTCTTTTTTTGTTTCAATTTTGAAGACGCCCGGCTGGGAGAAAAACGGTTCCATGCCGGTCGCGACCATGACCGCGTAAATCAGGCGCCGGTTCTCGTAAACCAGGACGACCTGCTCGGCGAGGTCGACTTCGATCCAGCGGTCGGCGGTGATTTCCGCGGGCGGCTGACTGTTGATGATCGCGGCGCGGAAATGAATCCGATCGAGCCATTTATTCTCGCCGACACGGAACCAGGTCGAGGCTTCGTTCTCAACGATTTCAAAGACCTGGAGGACTTCTTCGCGGTTGTAAAAGACGTTCGGGTCCATTCCGCTGTTATAGTTGGGCGCGAGGTACGGGTAGGTTGGTTCGAAGACCCAGCCGAAGTTGGTCGTCGGCGGAGTCGCGAAGGTCCGCCCGAGGGTCACGGATGAGACGGCGGCGGGACTGGCGCGGAGCCAGCCGCCGTTTTTCGCGAGGACGTACTTTCTTCCGTCAATATCGGCTCGGTTGATATAGGATACGTAGCGAATTCCGCCGGGAGGAATGGTTTTGATCGGGTTCGCGCCGGCGGCCGCGTCGGCCGCGGAATTATAAATATTCGCCGATTCCCAGTTTTCAATATTCAGCTTCGCGTAGGTGTACGATACCTGCGACAGGGCCGGATCCAGCGTCTCAGGCGCGAACGAATCGGCTTCTTCGACTCCGCTCGCATTTTTGGGGTCCGGCTCCGTCGGCGGGACCGCCGCGGTCGGAGCGTCTTCGACCGGAACGTAGAGGCATTGCCCATTCGCGTCTTCCCCGTTGATGCAGGGCGAACCGTTTTCGGCTGCCGGCGCTGTGGGGGCAGGCTCTGACCCGATCGGACCGGGCTGGAGCGTGATGAGCTGGAGGCCCTGCGCCGCGGTCGGGCGCGCGTAAAGCGCGCAGCAGGTTCCGACGAGAAGGAGAAGCGTCTTTTGGAGAAATTTCATATTGTTGGTTCCCTTTCGGTTTCCGGCGGGCGAATCCACGCCGTTTAAATCTTTTTCGCGATATAATTCAGTCATATTTTTGCGCCGGATCCCTCCGGCGCAAAAATAAGCGAACGACGTCTATATTATAATCCGTCGGTCGGAGCGCGTTTCCCCGATTGGCGCGAAAAATACCTTAAAAATAAGAAAGCGGAATGACTCATGAAAACGACTATCGTAATTCCAACCTACAACGAGAAGGAAAATCTGCCGCTGTTGATGGAAAAGCTGTTCGGGTTGGGGATGGATGGGTTGAACGTCCTGATCGTTGACGATAACAGTCCCGACGGGACCGGCGATCTGGCGGAGGAGCTTCGCGGCGTATACGCGGAGCGGATCAGCGTTCTGCATCGCGCCGGTAAGCTCGGACTGGGAACCGCCTATATTCAGGGATTTCAGCGCGCGATCGCGGACGGCGCGGATTACATCGGACAGATGGACGCCGACTTTTCGCATCCGATCGAGAAGCTCCCGCTCCTGGCGGAGGAGCTTAAAGCTTACGACGTCGCGATCGGCTCCCGGTACGTAAAGGGCGGGAAGCTTGACGAGGATTGGCCGCTTTTCCGGAAGCTCCTGTCCGGATTTGGGAATCTTTACGCGCGCGCGATCTTAGGGCTGTCGATCCGGGACGCGACTGGCGGGTATAAACTTTGGCGAAAGACGACGCTGACGGCGATGCCGCTGGACCGGATCAAATCGAACGGGTACATGTTCCAGGTGGAAATGAACTTCGTCGCGACCCGGCTCGGGTTCCGGTTCAGCGAAATTCCGATTTATTTCCGCGAACGGATCGCCGGCGCGTCGAAAATGAATTTCGCGATTCAGCGCGAGGCGGCGATCCGCTGCTGGAAGCTGCGTTCCGAGTATCGCGACCTGAAGCCGGTAAAATAGACGGTATCCCGCGTCAATCGCCCTGCGCGACGAAAGCGGCGAAGTCTTCCTCCTGAATCGTCGGGAACCAGGCTTTCCAGTCGATCGACCGCAGCGCGGCGGTCAGCGCGCCGGTTTCGAGTTCGGAGCCGCGGAGGGCGTCGACGATCGGGTCGATTTCCTGCGACGTGAAGAAATCGCCGAAGAAAACGACGTCGCGGATGATGTTATCCCTGACCTCGATCCGCAGCTCGATTTCACCGATCGGGAAGCGGCGCGTCCGTTTCAGCGTATATTTCGGCGAGGTCCCGAATGTCCAGAGCGGATTCCGATAGCGTTCGTCGGCGATTCCCTCGGCGTTCGCGAGGTCGGCGTCGCTCAGCTCGATCGTTTTCGCGTCGCGCGCAATTTCGGAAAGGAGCCGTTCGCGGAATTCGACGGTCGTTTTAATCCCGGGAAGATAACCGTTCAGGTTGGTCACGCGGCTTCGGACCGATTGGACGCCTTTCGCGCTGAGTTTTTCCGGCTTGGGTTTGAGCGCGTGTGCCAGGACGGTCAGGTCCGTGTCGAAGAGCAGCGTCCCATGACAGACGGTCCCGAATTTATTATGGTAATACGCGTTCCCGGAAATTTTCGCGCCTTCGACGAGGATGTCGTTGCGTCCGCTTTTTTCCGCCGGGACGCCCATCGTCCGCAGCGCGCGGATGACCGGCTCCGTGAACGACGAAAAATCGGGGACTGGCTGGTTCGGGAAGGGGAGGATGAACGAGAAACAGAGGTTGCCGAGGTCATGATAAACGGCTCCGCCGCCTGAAAGCCGGCGGACGACCTGAATATTCTGCGCTTTGACGTAATCGAGGTTGATTTCGTCGATCGTATTCTGATGCCGTCCGACGATAATTGACGGGCGGTCGATAAAGAAAAAGAGAGTTTCTTCGTCGAGGTTCAATCCGCTGAGGATGTATTGTTCCATGGCGAGATTGAGGGTTGGGTCCAGGTTTTCGTTAGGAATAAAATACATGGGCTTTCTGTCTCCTGATTTGGATTTTTACGCTATACGCCCGGCGGAACGGAACAGTATTCCGGAAATTCGGCCCCGTTTCGCCCGCCGCAGGACGCGCCGTAGCCGGTCCGCCCGCCGTCGGTAATCGATGAAAACTGGTTCCCGTCCGCGAGAACGCGCCACTGAACGTTGATAAATTTGCGCTCCCAGGCGTATCCGACGCGTCCGGTAAACAGGAGCGTATCGTCGGAAAGCGTCCCTTCGATAAGAACGGGTTCACCGTTCCGGTCGTAGAAATATCCGCTGAGCTGATGGCCCTGCTGGCCGAATTCAGCTTCGACGGGAATCGTATTTTCTTCGATAAACGGATCGCGGATCAGCCATTTTCCGCTCCAGTCGATCGTTTTGACGGTCATTGGCATGACCGTCCCGATTTCAGGGCGTTCCGCTTCGGCGAGCGGATCAGGGGTCGCCGAAAGGCGGATCTCTTCTTCGGCTGTCGCGGTCAGCTCGCCCGCTTCAAACGGAATTTCGAAACTCATCCACAGCTTCGTCCCCACAATTTCGCCGCGATCGTTTACGAGATAATACTCGATTCGGTAGCTTCCGGGCTGGGTCGGGACGCGGAACGGAACGACGAGGTCGACGGTCGTTCCGGGCGCGACGGTGAATTGCCGTGCGTTCCAGGTCGCCAGCTTCAGCTCGATCAGCTCGGTCGGCTGAAGGAAAACAGCGCGCTGCCGCTGCGGCGCGTCGAACGGGAAAGAATCGACGCGGACGAGACTGAATTTCTCGTTCCAGACGGACGATCCGGTATTTTTGATCCGCCAGCTCTTGAGAAGGACCGCGCCGCGTTCGAGCGTTTCTCCGTCCGGGATCGTCACGTCGGACTGAAGCGAAAAATTGTCGCCGAGCGCCGTTGGAAAGCTCCAGACGTTGACGGGTTCGTAGGTCGGGGTCACGATCGGGACGGGGGTCTGCGTCGGCGTTGCGGTCATCGTTGGTGAAGCGGTATAGATCGGGGTTGCGGTGATTGTCGGCGTTCGCGTTGGGCGCGCCGACGCGATAATCGGGAGGGTAGCGGTTTCGCGGTAGAAAAGGTCCGCCGGGTCGAACGCGACGTCCCCTCCCGCGGCGCAGCCGGCAGCCAGGATGACGCAGGCGCAGCCGAGAACGAAGAACCAGGAGCGGGCGAAAAAGCGGGGAAATTGGCTGCGCATGAGGTTTCAGCGTGGTTCTTCCGGCGAAAGGCCGAGCGCGGCGGCGGAAATCGCGCCTTCACGGAGGATCCGGAGCGGTTCGCCGCTGCAATCGACGACAGTTGACGCCTGGCCGCCGAGTACCCTGCCGCCGTCAAGGACAAGGTCGAGCTGATCGAACCAGTCTCCCGGTATTTCTGAAACCGCGTTTGCCGGCGGGGTCCCGGAGAGGTTCGCTGAAGTCGTCGCTAACGGGCCGCTTCTGCGAATGAGTTCCCGGGTCAGTTCGTGGTCCGGGAGTCGCAGTCCGACGGTCGGAGCCAGGGATAAGTTTTCAGGCAGCCCGGCTTTCTTGGGGACGACGAGCGTCAGCGCTCCCGGCCAGAATTTCTCCGCCAGCGCCAGCGCGGACGGCGGGAAAAAATCGGTCAGCTGCGAAATCTGGTCCACTCCGGCGATCAGGACGGCGATCGATTTATTCGGATCGCGGCGCTTAATCGAAAAAATCCGATCGATCGCGTCGCCGCGTGAAAAAGCGCAGCCGATTCCATAAACAGTATCGGTCGGAAGGACGATAACGCCGCCGTTCGCGATTTTCCGCGCGGCTTCGTCTAAGATGGCTTCGTTAAAGCGGATTACGTTCGTCATTCGGCTCATCCTTCGATTCGTAAGTAACGGGTTTTCCCGGCGTAATCGGTTTCGATCGCGATTCGTGCGGAGGGGAAAAGCGGCCGACTGAAATCGCAGGCAATTTCGGCGTGCGTATCGTCAATTTCGCATAGAATTAAAAAAGGGCTGGCAACTTTTCCGCGAATTCCGACCAGCAGCTTCCGGATCAGTTCAAAACCGTCGGGTCCTCCGTCCAGCGCAAATCTCGGCTCTGCCGCCGCGATCGCGAGCGTCGCGATCCGCGCGGACGGGATATAGGGAAGATTCGCGAGGATCAGCCGCTGTCCCGGCGGAAGCGGATCGCCGAGGTTTCCCTGAACGAGGGCGGTGCGCGATTCGAGCTGGTAACGGTTCAGGTTCGCCCTGGCGACGGAGAGGGCTCCCGCGGACGCGTCGACGAGGACGGCGCGCAGCGATGGGTTCGCCGCGTTGGCGAGAACGGCGCAGCCGATACATCCGGATCCGGTTCCGACGTCGACGAATTCCCCGACGTCAGGATGCGCTTTGAGCCATTGGAGCGCGCCGTCGACGAGCCGTTCGGTTTCTTCCCGTGGGATCAGGACGTCCGGCGTTACGGCGAACGTCATTCCGTAAAATCCCCATTCGCCGAACAGGTACGGGAGCGGCGTTCCTCCGAGATAAGCATCGAGGAGGTTTTCAACGCGCCCGACGTCGTCGGCGGAAACCGGCGTTTCCGGATGAGCGAAGAGCTGGGGTGTGTGGATCCCGAGAACATGCTCGATGATCATGCGGGTTTCTTCGACCGGAAAATTATCGAGCGGACTTTCGCTGAGCGTATTTTTTATCAGGCGGTACAGTTCGCCGACGGTCCGCGCCTGAAACAAGTTGGTCGTCATCGTCCGCTCAGGCTTCGTCGTCTCCGGAAACGGATAAACGTTCGGATTCGGAACGCAGGATCAGTTCGTCGATGAACATATCGAGGTCCCCGTTCATGACGCCGGCGAGGTTGTATGACGAGAGGTTGATTCGATGGTCGGTGACGCGCGATTGCGGATAGTTATAGGTTCGGATCTTCTCAGAGCGGTCGCCGCTTCCGATCATGGAACGGCGTTCGGCGTCGAGCTCGTCCTGCTGGCGCTGCTGTTCCATGTCGTACAGGCGGGCTTTCAGGATCGACATCGCGCGGGTTTTATTCTGTAGCTGCGACCGTTCGTCCTGGCAGGTAATGACCATTCCGGTTGGCAGGTGGATCAGGCGGACGGCGGTTGAGTTTTTCTGGACGTTCTGACCGCCGGCTCCGGCCGACCGGAAAACTTCGATCCGGACGTCGGATTCAGGGACCTGAACGTCGACGTCTTCGACTTCGGCGAGGACCGCGACCGTCACCGCGGACGTATGGATCCGGCCCTGCGATTCGGTCGCCGGGACGCGTTGGACGCGGTGCGTCCCCGATTCGAATTTCATTCGGGAAAACGCGCCTTTACCTTTGACCATGAAGCTGATTTCTTTATAACCGCCAACGCCGATTTCATTTGCGGAAAGGATTTCGATCGTCCAGCGGCGGTTTTCGGCGTAATGCGCGTACATCCTGAACAGGTCGGCGGCGAAAAGCGCGGCTTCGTCTCCGCCGGTTCCGGCGCGAATTTCGACGATGACGTTGCGGCTGTCGCGCGGGTCCTTCGGGAGAAGGAGCGAACGGATTTCGGCTTCGAGCGGTCCGACCGCGGGCTCTAATTCCGACAGTTCGATTTCGGCTAACCCTGCCATCTCCGGATCATGCTGAAGCTCGCGGGCCTCGGCGATCCGGCGAAGAATCTCTTTATATTGACGGCCCTTTTCGACGACGTCCTCGATCTCGGCCCGTTCTTTCATCAGCTCAACGGTGACTTGATAATCGTCGACGTTTTCGGCGATCTGGCGGTTGATTTCCTCGTAACGTTCTTCGATCGAATTAATTTTATCTAACATGTTCCCTCAGGCTGCGATTTTCCCCGTTGAACAGTGCGGTCGAACGCCGGGGTCAGTTCATAAGATCACGCCAGAATATTTTAGCATACTTCCGTCCGCTTTTTTCGCAGGCGAAGGGATATCTGCCTTCCCCTGTTGATTAAAAATGGTAAAATTGTTTCAGGCTGGCAGCTAATCAGGTTTACTTCATACCATCTATCAGGTGGTTGCGGGTTCGAATCCTGCCGGAGGCGATCCGCCTTCGTAGCTCATGGGAAGAGCGCCTGAAATAATCTGATGATTTCGCCGGCCTTTTGTATTGGGCTGTTAGAAAAGGGAGCTGCGGATGAAGTGGATTTTCTTGAATTATCTTTTTGATCGGGGTTATTTTGTTAATTCCAGCGGAAAAGTCTGCGAGCATGTTCCTGAGACGGTTTCCTCGCTGGGAAGGCTCTTCGGTATCCGGATCGTCAGCGGCGCGGAATATCTGACGATGGAAATGATCCATACGGCGTCCGCCCGCATGGGCGTTAACGTCCCGCTCCCGTTTTATCGCGGCTTCCCGGATACCGTCCGTTCGCTCTTCCCTGAAGAACGGCTCTTTGACCAGCTGGTTCATTATATGCGGACGTATGATTTCGGCCTTTTTGACGAGCCGGGGCGTTCGATCCTGGAACCGGAGTTCGAGCGGCTGGCGTTCGCCGAAAAGACCGAAATCCGCGATTTTTCCGTCCTGACTGAAGCTGAAGCGGTTCGAGAGCTCGAAGAATTGGTTCGTGCCCTGCTGGCCGGAACGCGTCCGCTCAGCACGGAACAATTCGGGCTGGTTCGTGAATTCATTCAGACGTACGGCTGGTTCCCGGAGACCTGCGCCTCGAGAAATACCGCGCTGCGGTTATCTGCTGAGCTCCGGGATTTTCGGTTCGCGAAGTTTCTGGCGCTCTCCGATGTGATCAAGCTGGTTGAGGAGATTCAGTACCGCGTCTATAAAAAAGAAAACATCCGAAAGCTGAACCTCCGGAACCAGGACCGTAAGTTTATTGCCAGGATGATCGATTTCCTGTTCGAAGCGGACCGCTGCGATTTGCGTCAGTGCTGCGAGCGAAAGGCGCTCTGGTCCGGCCTGCTTCATCATCTTCATTATCGGCCGGGTTCCGCGAAGGCGGTTGAATTCGTTAACACGATCCGCGGAAAGAGAAACGGCTCGGTCAGCTCGGAATTTGAGGCGGCGATGCGGGCTGGGAAGGTCAACGACGCGGTTTCGATTCTGCTCGATCGGAAAGGCGTCGCCGCGGTTCTCCGCAGCCTGGACTATATCCTGAGCCGCTGCGGTTCGGATCGGGACGTTCGGTCGGTACTGGATCGGATCGACGGCGAAAATCTGATCATCATGATTCAGCTGATTTTTCGGTATTCGCGCCGGGAAAACGCGTTTCGCGTTTTCAGGTTTACGCGGTTTGAGAAGCTCCGAATCCATGAGGAAACCGAATCGGAGATGCGCCGACGAAAAAGCGGTCTTCCCGTGGAGACGAGGGCGTTGGTTTTGGGCGCGCTGCGCGCGAAGCTGGAACAGAAGCTGAAAGGGCGGTCAGGAAAAGTCTACCTCGATCCGAAGATGCGGGGGATCGCGCTCCCGCTCCAGGAAACGGTCGCACAGGGCGGATTTGGGACGCTTCCGCGAGGTTCGCGGCTTCCGTTCCCTCCTGGAAAAAAGATTCGTGCGTTTACGTATTGGGAAAAGGTGGACGATATCGATCTGTCGGCGATCGGACTTCGGGAAGACGGTTCATATCAGGAATTCTCCTGGCGAACGATGTTCGATAGAACGGGGGATGGTATCGTTTATTCCGGCGATCAGACTTCCGGATATGACGGCGGGTCGGAATATTTTGATGTTGATCCGGTTTTATTCAGGAAAAGATACCCGTCCGTTCGTTATCTGGTTTTTTGTGATAACGTGTTCAGCGGCGTTCCGTTCAGCAGCTGTATCTGTCGCGCTGGCTACATGATACGCGACCGGATCGATTCGGGCGAGGTTTTTGAGCCGAAAACGGTTCAATCGTCTTTTGCGGCGAACGGTCAGAGTACGTTTTGTTATTTATTTGCGCTCGATCTGGACGCAAACGATTTTATCTGGCTGAATATTTCCCGTAAGAGTCAGGCCCGGATCGCGGGTACGACCGATTTCGCGTTTTTGTTGGATGATTTCCGGACAACCGACGTGATGAATGTTTATGAGTTCTTTAAGCTGATGGCGACGGAGCTGGTTGACGATCCGATCGATGCCGACGTCGTCGTTACCGACGGGGCGGCTGCGCTGAAGGAGGGCGCAGAATTGATTCGGAGCTGGGATACGGAACGCATGATCGCGCTGCTGAATTTACCCCGTGCGTAAAGGAGAGCGAGCGGGTCGCGCTCGGAGGATGGACGGAAAGCGCGGTTTCTGTTGGAACGAATTTGGAACGGCGAACGTATTAAGGGTGTAAGTAAAAAAAATAACAGGAGAGTTGAAAGATGAGTACGAAGAAAGTAATGGCAGTCATGTTTGCAGTCGTCGCGGTAATGTTCTTAGCGGTTGGGGCCGCGTTCGCGCAGGAGAATACGATTACGGTCGAAGGGACCGGAATCGTCAATATGGATCCGGACCTGGTTAAAATCAACGTCGCTATTAATAACGAAAGCCGTTCGATTCAGGACGCCGTGAACAATAATACGGAGATGGTTAAGAAAGTTCGCGAAGCGCTGATCGAGATCGGCCTGAGCGAAAGCGACCTGATCACGACGAATTTCTCCTTATGGTCCGGTTATTTGTATTATATGGACGAGAACGCGGATCCTGAAGCGAAGAAATATACGGTGAATTACTCGATGCAGATTGTGCTGCGCGATGCGTCGCGGTTAAACGAGGTTTTAGATACGGCGGTCAATTCGGGAATTACGAGTATTGACACAGTATCGCATGAATATTCGGATCGCCTCGCGATGTACGAAGAGGCGCGTAAGCTGGCGCTCGCCGACGCGAGGGCGAAAGCGGACACGATCGCGGATGAGCTGGGGAAGAAGATCGTCGATGTCGTGACGGTGGAGATGCCAGATTATTCCGAAGCCAGCGACATGCGCTATAACATGGCAGCGCGCGAGGGTATGGGCGGCATGGGCGGAGGAGCGTCGACGCCCGAGATTACTTCCGGCGCGTATCAGGCGTCCGCCAGGCTGCGCGTTACGTATTTATTCGAATAATAAGCGGATCCATAACAAAGAGACGCTTTAAAAAATAGAAGAGCCGTCCCCAATCATCGGGACGGCTCTTCTGTACGTCTATTCTAGTTAACCGATGAGTTTTTCGACCAGCTTGCGGACGTCTTTCATGTCGGCGGTGGGTTCGAAGCGGGCGGCGACGTTCCCCGCCCGATCGACGACGAATTTCGTGAAGTTCCATTTTATATCTGGCGTCGACTTGTAATCCGGACGCGAAACTGCGAGCATTCCCTTCATCATCAGCGCGGCGGGGGAGGAGCCGAAGCCTTCGAAGCCTTTCTGCGCTTTCAGCCAGGTAAAGAGCGGGAGTTCGTTTGCGCCGTTGACGTCCGATTTTTTCATCTGCGGAAATTGCGTGTTGTATTTCAGCGTGCAAAATTCCTGAATTTCGGCGTCAGAGCCGGGCGCCTGTCCGCCGAACTGGTTGCAGGGGACGTCGATGATTTCGAGCCCCTTTTCATGCAGCGCCTCGTACATTTCTTCCAGCGGCTGATAATGCGGCGTGAATCCGCAGCCGGTCGCCGTGTTGACGACGAGGATGACTTTCCCTTTATACGCGCTGAGCGGGACGTCTTCTCCGGCGGCGTTCGGGACGGTAAAGTCATAGATGTTCATGCACTGGTCTCCTGTTGAATCGAAGCGTTCTGTTTGAATTTTGATCCGGCTAACGGGCGGACGATTTCGCAGCTTCGCGGAGCGACCGGACCGCGCGGCCGTAACCGACGGGGTTACGGAAAATCGAGGTCCCGGCGACGAATACGTTCGCGCCAGCCTCGGAGCAGAGCCGAATCGATTCTTCGTTAATTCCGCCGTCGACTTCGATATCGACGTCCAGCCGCGCCTCGTCGATCCAGTTCCGGATTACGCGGATTTTTTTCAGCGTCTGTGGGATGAACTTCTGTCCGCCGAAGCCGGGGTTGACCGTCATGACGAGAACCATATCGACGAAAGGCAGCAGCGGTTCGATCATCCCGGCAGGGGTTCCCGGGTTGAGGACGATCGAAGGCTTTGCGCCGAGACGGCGTATTTCGGTCAGGGTTGAATGAATATTCTGGTTGTTTTCGACATGAACCGATACGATATCCGCGCCGGCTTCGATAAACGAGTGGATATGCCTTTCCGGCTGAATGATCATCAGGTGCACGTCCAGCGGCGCGGCGCTGATTTTTTTTAACCCTTCTACGACTGGAACGCCGATCGTAATATTCGGAACGAATGAACCGTCCATGACGTCGACATGGACCCAGTCGGCGCCGCCGTTGACAACCGCGTCGACCTCGTTCCCCAATTGCATGAAATTCGACGCTAAAATCGAAGCTGAAAGTTTAACCGGTTTCATTCCTGTTCCTCATTTCCTGCCCTTTATTGTACCCTCTTGCCGAACGGCGGCGCGGAATTTTTTTGGATTGCGTGCTTCCCGGTGGATTTATCCGGCGAGTATCCTGTCGAGCCGTTCGGCGGCTTTCAGTCTTGGCGCAGGGTCTTTCGAAAGGAGAATCAGGATCGATTCAGCGAGTTGGCCCGGGAGGTCGGGACGGAATCGGATCGGATCGGGCGGCGTCTCATTGACCTGCGCGCGCATGACGGTTTCCGCGTCCTGCCCTTCGAAGACTGTCCGCCCGCAGATCGTCCGGTAGAGGATCGCGCCGACGCCGTACCAGTCGGAAGCGGGAACCGGAGGATATCCGCGCGCGCATTCCGGCGGCATGTAATACGGCGAGCCGTTGACGATTGCGGCTGGGGCGGCGGGGAGCGGTTCGTCGATTCGGCGCGCTTCTCCGAAGTCGCTGATTCTCAGGCGGTTTTCGGCGTCGATCAGGAGGTTCAGCGGCTTCAGGTCGCCATGCACGATTCCGCACGCATGAATCGCACGGACTCCCGCGCAGAGATCTCGCCCGTATGCCGCCGCAAGCGGAAAAGCCAGCCCGGTTCCGACGGGAAGCGCGTCCTGAAGCGTGCCGCCCGGGACGAACGGCAGGACGATCGCCGCGGTATCCGCTTCGGTCAGGAGGTCTGAAACCGGAAGGACGTTCGGATGGCGAACGCGGGACTGGAGCTCCGCGCCGCGGAAGAAACGTGCGCGCTCGGCCGGGTCCGCGGCTTCGCTCTTCAAAACTTTCAGGAAGACCGCCCGTCCGGTCAGGCGGTCGGCGGCACGGAAGAGCTCGACGATTCGCCCTGTCCCGAGCGGCTGGATATGTGTAAAGCTGCGAAATAGCGCCTCGTAACTCATCTTGATTTATAATATTAGCATGGTTCTTCTGCCGATTGGAAAAAGGTCCGCATCCTATAAATTTGAAGGCTGTTTATGAGATCCCGTTTGGAGCGATCCTCCTCTTCGTTAATTCCGTTCTGGGCGGTCGTTGCGGCGATCGTAACCGGCGCGGGCCTGTTCGTCGTGCTGATGGTCGCGATTACGAGAAGCGCGCTTGAAAACGATCCGCCGCTTCGTTCGGCGCTGGCTCAGGTGACCGTTATTCCGGCGCCGACGGTTACGCCGACCGTTCCGGTTTCGTCCGAACCGAGGGAGCTTTCGGTTCGGTACGTTTCGCCGGAGGGCTTCTCGATCGGCGCTTTCGTCAAGATCGCGAATACGCAGGGCGCCGGGCTGAAGATCCGACCGGAGCCCGGAACCGGGAGCCAGACCTCGTTTATCGCTAACGAGGATGAACTTTTCGTGATTACCGACGGACCCGACGAACGGAACGGGTATACCTGGTGGAAATTGGCGGGATTTGAAAATTCTGAACGAACGGGGTGGGGCGCGTCGGCTTTTTTCGCGTTGGTCGCCCCGCCGTCGGACGGAGCGGCTGAATAAATGGATTCGAATCAGGCAGAACGGTTTGACTATGCTATGGGGCATGATATCGGCAGGTTCCGGCCCGTAAACGAGGACGCGATTTTCGCGTTCTCAGCGCAGGTCATGCGGATGGATACGCTGACGCCGGTTGGCCTGTTTATCATTGCCGACGGAATGGGCGGGCATTCCAGCGGCGAAAGAGCGTCCGCCAGGGCAATTTCCGAGTTTACCGGCGATTTTTTCCGAACGGTCTATCCGAAAGCGATCGACGCGGGGGGCGGATCTTCCGATCCCGGCGAGGAGATGGCGCGCTGTCTTGAGCGGACGAACGCGACGATTTACGCGGATATTCCGAACAGCGGGACGACATTTTCGGCGCTGCTGCTGGTCGGGAATTCGTATTGGATTGTGCATGTCGGCGATTCGCGGATTTACTATTTTCCGGAGAATCAGGACGAAGCGCAGCTGACGAAGGATCATTCGCTTGTGCAGATGATGATTGATCTCGGAGAGATCACGGAGGAAGAAGGAAAGACGCATATCCGGCGGAATGTGATCCTGCGATCGGTCGGATTCGAATCGTCGGTTCAGCCGGATATCTATCAGGGAACGTTCGAGGCGGGCGATCGCTTTCTCCTGTGCTGCGACGGGGTCTGGTCGGTCGTGGGAACGGAGGCGTGGGAGGAGATCCTTCGCTCGTCGGAACCGATTCAGGATCAGGCGCGGCGCCTGGTTGAAGCCGCGAACGAGGCGGGCGGGCCGGATAATATCAGCTGCATCCTCGTTCAGTGCGGATAAATGGACGGATAAGAGCGGAAAGGACGGGCGCTATGAATAATAAGAAACAGCGAATACTGGTTGTGGACGATGAAGAACGGATCGTGCGCATGATCCGGCTCAACCTGGAGCATGACGGTTTCACCGTAATTGAGGCAAATAACGGAATGCAGGCGATTAATCAGGTCCGGGAGAAGCTTCCGAACCTGGTCATTCTCGATGTGATGATGCCGGGGATCGACGGATATGAGACACTGTCGCTGATCCGCGAAACGAGCCAGGTCCCGGTGATCATGCTGACGGCAAAGAGCGAGGAAGAGGACCGGATTTATGGTCTCGAGCTGGGCGCGGACGATTATATTACGAAACCGTTCAGCCCGCGCGAGCTGGTCAGCCGGATTAAAGCGGTGCTGCGGCGGACGGAAAATCGGAGCCCGGACGAAGAGGACGTTATCCGCGTTGACGATCGCCTGACGCTGGATTTCGGGAAACGCGAAATCTGGCTGGACGGCGAGCTGGTAAAGCTGCGCCCGACGGAGTATCGCCTGCTGTATCATCTGGTTAAAAACGCCGGGTGGGTGATGACGTATGATCAGATTCTGGCGAAGGTCTGGGGGTATGAGTACCGGGACGAGACGCATTACGTCCGGCTGTATGTCAACTACCTGCGGCAGAAGCTGGAAAAGGATCCCGCGAACCCGAAGTATATCCTGACGGAGCGCGGCGTTGGTTACCGCTTCGTCGATTATAAGAACTCAGCGAAAATGGAACCGCCGTCGGTTTAGCGAACGGAAGGCGGCCTGTCCCGCGGCGAGCGGTTTTTTGTGGAACGGGGAGCCCGCGAGGGGATGTTTTTTGAGGCTCCTTTTTTCCGGACAGCGGGCGGTCGTGTTAACAAATTGCTGACGGATCGTTTAGGCGGCTCTGATGATTCGTTGTTATTTTTCTAACGAACCTTTCCTATACTCAGGGCAAATCAGGAAACAAGCTGGGCGATGAAAAAAAAGCCCAACGGAAAAGGAAAGGAAAAATATCATGTATTACAGAATCAATCATTACCCCGTTCGTGAACTCGTCTCGATGCAGGATTCGATGAACCGGTTATTTTCGAACATGTTTGCGCCGTCGGCGGAGGATGGAACGCTGGTCGCCTCACCCGCGATTGACATGAAGGAAAGCGAAAACGAGCTGTCGGTTCGGGTAACGCTTCCGGGCGTGGATCCGAAAAACGTTGAATTATCGGTCAACGAGAACGTTTTATCGGTGCGTGCGTCGATTGAGGAAGAGGTTGAAAAAGGCGAAACGAAGAGCGTTTTCCACCTGCGCGAGAATACGTTTACGTCTTACTATCGCGAAATCCGGCTGCCGTTCGAGGTGGACGCGGATAAAGCCGAGGCCGATTATAAGAATGGGATCCTGACGATTACGCTTCCGAAGGCTGAAATCGTGAAGCCGAAATCGATTCAGATCCGCACGAAATAACGCCGCTTTTCAAGGGACTTCCTTTTTTTCAGGAGAGCCCCCCCAACAGGGGGGGCTCTCGGTTTTAAGCGGACGGGAGGACGAGGGCGTCAGAACGTGACGCCGCCTTCGAGAAGGATATTGCAGTAGGGGGTGCATTCTCCGGTTCGGATCTGCGCCTTGCAGGATTTCGACAGCGCTTTCAGCTCCTCGTGCGGAACGGCGTCGAGCGGAAACTGGTCGTCGATCAGGTCCTGGAGACGGATAAACGCATTCGGCGAGGCGTCTTTTATTTCAGAGCTGATCACACCGCGCTGAACCTCCAGCTCGCCCAGAACCGCGTCCAGGACGTCGAAGAAGGAGGGAACCCCTTCGCAGACGGCTAAATCGATCCATTTTACGCCGGGGGGACAGGGCATCCCGGCGTCCCCGATCAGGATTGTATCAAAATGTTCTAACTCTGCGATGATTTTAGACAGGTCGCCATGAAGGATTCCACTTTTTTTCATCTTTGCCTCCTGATTTTCGCTGGCGCGGGACGGGTTCAGTCCGCCTCGTGCAGGTAGGTTTCCCAGCCCAGATAACCCTCGAAAGCTTCGACGAGGATATCCGCCAGATTATTTTTAGCGATAGCTACATGATGCTCAAAGCCATTGGCGCAGATGAAGCGCATCAGCTGCTGAAGGCGCGGAATTTCGACGACGCCGCGACCGCCGAACGTCTTGAGCTCGTCGTCAACGAATCTCCCTTCCCCAGCGTAAGCCCGGATACAGCCGTTGGCGTCGTCCGTCGATACGCGAGCATAGGTCAGGTTTCCGGCGGGGATTCTGCCGTCGACGCTTCCCATCGTGTTTTCGGTCCCCATGGTTGTGGCTAAGATTTTCGCGTTATTCATGCAGGCGTCCGGCACGTAGCATTTGGCAAAATTGCCGCAGTGGAAAACGACGCATTTATTTTTCTCTTGCGCGTAGTTATTGTTCCAATCGACGATAATCGCCGGTTCTGTTCCTGCCAGCTGAAGCGCGTACATTGAGAGAACGCCGGTAATATCGGTTTCGCAGGCGGAAGGGACGAGCTCCTCGCTCATCATGCTCATCAGCGTACAAACGTTGATCCCGAAATTTTCCTGGAGCGAATTCCAGCATTGAATCGCGGTTGCGTCGATCGCGTTGTCGCTGATCCAGCGGTCAAGAACGGTCTTAAATTTAGCCATGCGCGTCAGCGAAGCGTCCGGAACGCCGGGATGGGGAATATAACTGTTGATTTTTTCGAGCGCGGCGCGAACGGCTTTATCGTCGTCGCTGAGACGGGAGGATGGGCCGATTATTTCGGAAAGATCGGCGGTGCAGACCGAAATTCCGGCGCTTTCCAGGAGCTTTTCGCTGTAGCGGACGGTGTTAAAGGCGTTGGGCCGCGCGCCGATTGCGCCGAAACGCGCGTTTCGAAGCTTATTGACGACACGGCAGACGCCGCAGAATTTTTTCAGGTCTTCCTTGAAGCTAACTTCGTATGGATAAACGCAATGATCCTGCGTCAGCGTAAAGTCGTAGCTTCGTTGGCGTAAATTCGCGCAGACGGAAATCTTTCCGCAAAACGAATCCCGGCGATTGGCGACGTCGAATTTATCCAGGTCGTCGGGAAACGCCTGAACGAGGATCGGTACCCGGAGACCGGACAAGCGCAGCGTATCGGCGATTCCTTTTTCGTCGCCGAAATTCGGCAGGCTGATCAGGATGCCGTCGATCTCGTCGGCGTGTTTTTTGAACAGGTCGGCGCAAAGCCTGGCATGGTCGTAGGTGGTGACGGCGCCATGGATACCGGCGTTCCCGTCCAGCGCGACGTACCCGACGCCGAGCTCGTCAAGCGCGGCGAACATCTGCGTCCGCGCGGCGGAGACAAGCGACGCGGGAAAAAATTCGCGGGACCCGAACAATACGCCTAAGGTTATCTTTTTTTTCATCATTTGCTTCTCCTCTTTTCTCTAAATAGGGCTTCGCTTCTATCTTTTCGGTTCGTCTTTCGACCGGAACCTGATTTTCCCGAATCGGGCTCCGGTTGAAAGACGACGGGGGAGTCCATCCTGATTAAGGCTCCCCCGTCCGTTTCCCGTGTTACTTCTTTTCGCAGCTGGTTACGCCTTCAATCGGCGCAAAGACCTCGTACATGCATGCGTTTTCCTGATTGACCAGAACGCAGTCGATCGATTGTTTTTCCTCTTTTTCGAATTTTCCATTCGTCAGGTAGTAATCAGCCTGTTCGACCGCGGTAATCGAAATTGCGGCGACCGGCTGGAGACCGGTGGCTTTAATTCCCCCGTCGCGGATCGATTGAATAACGTCGTCGGATCCGTCGAAGCCCATGACGATTACGTCCGGTTTCCCGGCGGCTGCGAGCGCCGCGTACGCGCCCATCGCCATCGTATCGTTGCCGCAGATGACACCCTTGACGTCCGGATTTGCCTGAAGCAGCGTTTCCATCTTCGCGAAGGCTTCGGTCTGGTCCCAATTGGCGGTGTCCTGCGCGATCATTTCCAGCCCTTCATATTCGTCGATAACGTCATGAAAGCCCTGCGAACGAACGTGCGCGTTCGTATCGGTATCGCGTCCGGTCAGCTCGATATACGTTCCTTCTTCTTCCATCAGCTCAACGAAATATTCGGCGACGATCGAGGCGCCCTGATAGTTGTTGGAAACGATCTGAGCCGCGGCGATGCCGTCTTCGCTGATTTCCCGATCGATCAGGAAAGTCGGAATCCCGGCCTCTTTGGCTTTCCTGACGGCGGCGACGGTCGCGTCGGCTCCGGCGTTGTCGAGAATAATCGCTTTCGCGCCTTCGGCGATCGCGGTCTCGAACAGTTCCATCTGCTTGTTGGCGTCGTCGTCATGGGATACGGATTTGGCGGTGTAACCGAGTTTTTCAGCCGTATCTACGGCGATTTTGGCTTCCGCGCCAAAGAACGGGTTCGCATGGGACGGAGTGATGACGTAGATCAGGCCTTTACTCTCCTGCGGGAGGGGAGCGGCGGAAACCGACAGTACGGTCCCGAGGACCAGGACGGCAACGAATAAAAACATCAAACTTTTTTTCATTTCAGAACTCCTTTTTTTGATTTCCGGACGGAACGGTCCGGTATGACCGCAGGTTAATACGTTGGTTTCTTTCCTTATTCTTTTTCTTCGCGCTGCTGTGCAAGGGCGACATGTTCTTCGAGGCGGCGCTGGACCTGGTCGATGATCACGGCTAAGACGATGACGACCCCTTTTGCGACCTGCTGCCAGAAGGAAGAGACGCCCGCCATGACTAAGCCGTCGGAGAGGATTCCGATGACGAACGCGCCGATAATCGTTCCTCCGATGCTGCCGATTCCGCCGGCGAGCGAAGCGCCGCCGAGAACGACCGCCGCGATCGCGGTCATTTCGTAGGATTCGCCGGTCATGGGGTGTGCCGCTACCAGCTGCGAGGCGATAATCAGTCCGACGATCGCGGAACAGAAGCCTGAGATCGCGTAGACGCCGATTTTCGTTTTATCAATCGAAACGCCGGACATTCTCGCCGCGCGTTCGTTTCCGCCGATCGCGTAAACATGTCGCCCGAAGGGAAGCTTTTGCGTGGTGAAGATCGCGATGATTGAGAGGATGATCAGGATCCAGATACTGTAGCTGATCCCCAGGAAGCTTCCCGCCCCCAGGAGCGGAAAGCCGGTGTTGCCTAACTCTTCGCGCCCGACGAGATTCGGGAAGGTCAGCCCGTTGGAACGGATTTGGGCGAAGCCGCGGGCAATGTACCACATGCCGAGCGTGGCGATGAAGGCGGCAACATTGAATTTCGCGATGATAATTCCGTTCAACGTTCCGCAGAGCGTTCCGATGATCAGTGTCAGAATGATGACCATGGGTATTGACGGATAGAATGTATTTGATCCGATCGCGATTCCATAGTTGATAAACCCGCCGGCCATCATCGCGCAAAGTCCGGCGACCGAACCGACCGAAAGATCGATCCCGCCGGTCAGGATTACGAACGTCATTCCGATCGCCAGAATCCCATAAATCGCGACATGCTTCGTCATGACGACGAGATTCGTTTTATTCAGGAAGTTCGGAACGATCAGGACGAAGATAATCGTCACAATGATCAACGCGATAAAGGCGCGCCCTTTCATCAGGATCGACTGGATTTTGAGCTCGGTATTCTTACTGGTTTTGGATTTTTGAGCGTTAAGCATGTTTACCCTCGCTGTTTGGATGTATGGCCGACGGCCGAGGCGGCGACTAACGCTTCCTCTGTCGCTTCTTCTTTCGTGAATTCGCCGGTGATCTTCCCTTTGGACATGACGAGAATACGATCGGATACGGCGATGACCTCTTTCAGCTCCGTCGAAACGAAGATGATTCCATAGCCTTGTCTGGCTAAATTGTTGACGATTTGAAATATCTCCGCTTTAGCGCCGACGTCGATCCCCCGGGTGGGCTCGTCGAGAAGCAGGATTTGCGGGTGCGTCAGGAGGGTTCGGGAAATGACGACCTTTTGCTGGTTCCCGCCGCTCAGCGAAGAAATCAGGTTTTTCGGATTGGAAACCTTGATCCGGATGTCGCTGACCTGAGCGGCGATCGCCTTGCGTTCTTTTCGCTCCGAGAGAAAGAACCCGGACAGGTAGTTTTTAAGGCTGGAGAGGACGATATTTCCGGCAACGGACATTGTCTGAACCAGACCTTCTCCCTGACGGTCTTCCGGGACGAGGATAATTCCGTCGGCGATCCGGTCTTCGATCGAACGGCTCGACAGTTTTCGACCCTCCAGATAGATTTCGCCGGTCGCTTCCTTCGCGCAGCCGCACAGGCATTCGAACAGTTCGGTGCGTCCGGCTCCGACGAGCCCGTACAGACCAAGAATTTCGCCTTTTCGCAGGGTGAAACTGACATGGTCCACGGCGAAGCCGCCGCCGATCCGCGGCAGGGTCATCTCTTCAACGCGCATGAGCTCGCCGCCGATTTCGGCTTTTTCGCGGTTGGGGTACTGATTCTTTTCGCTCCCGACCATCTGACGGATAATCCAGGGCAGGTCGATATCCGATATTTTCGCTTCCGCGATTTTGTTCCCGTCGCGCAGTACGGTAATGTAGTCTCCAATTTGCATCAATTCTTCCAGCTTATGGGAGATGTAAATAATGGAGACGCCCTCGGCGAGCAGCTCCCGGATCAGCTTGAAGAGAACCTGAACCTCTGCGTTGGATAACGCTGACGTCGGTTCGTCCATGATCAGGATTCGCTTGTTTTCTGAAATTGCCCGCGCGATCTCGATAATTTGCTGCTGCCCGACGCGGAGCTCGCCGACGAGCCGGTCCGGATTGATATTCTGCTCCATGTGGTTCAGGATGCGGACGGTTTCTTTCCGCTGGCCGGCGGCGGATACGATCCCGCCGGTCCGCTTCTCGCGCCCGATAAAGAGGTTTTCGGTTACGCTCAGGTTCGGAAAGATCATCATCTCCTGAAAAATAATCCCGATTCCGTTTTCGCCGGCGGTCCGAACGGATGTGTTGAAGATTTCCGTTCCTTCGAGATAAATGTTCCCGGCGGTGGGCTGCTCAACGCCGGCGAGTATTTTCATCAGCGTCGATTTTCCCGCCCCGTTCTCGCCGACGAGGACGTTGACCTTTCCGCGATAGACATTAAAGTCGACTCCCTTGAGCGCCATCGTTCCGGGATAGGCTTTCGTGATTTTCTCTGCGCGCAGGATGATATCGGGACGGATCGTCGGTGGAGCCGCTTCCGGCGGGACAGTGGAAGTGAATTCGGTCGTCATGGCTTTACTCCGCGGCTTCCGCGTACACGGTCGAAATCAAAATCGTGTCCAGGTTGATTTTGGTTTGGTTCGTCGTCAGGATCGTGAACATCCCGCCGAAGGAGACTTTCTTCCCGACCATGTTTTCCCAATCGAGCGCTTCAAAAACGGATTTTCCGGACCGTTTATTCAGCTCGCGTGAAACCTGTCCATATTCGGTCTGATCCTTGAAATCGCCGAAGCTGATAAATCCGGCGCCGTCGCGAATCGCTTCTCCGGAAAGGTTCGGTCCGACCGCGAGCGTGACGACGATCTTTCCGTCGTATCCGACAGGGCGGATAACCGCTTTCCCGGATTTCGACGACAGGTCGACCGATTCCACGATACCAACGCCATGGACGCGGAAGTTATAGGCCCCGCTGATGGAGATGTTCGCGAATTCCTGAGATTTTTCTAAGCCCTGATCGATCGCGGTCAGGACGGTCGCCAGCTCAGCTGAGTCGTTTTTGACGGCTGGGATCAGCCGCGATTCCCAGATTCCGTCGACGAACGCAACTCGATCGAATTTTTCCGATTCAAGAACTGCCGCCTGGCGCTCGGTGTTCACGACGACGAACTGGGTGGATCCCCAGATCAGGAATGCTATGACGACGATCGCCCATATCAGCCTTTTTACGTTTTTATTCATCGTTTTTCCTTTCGCTAAGATAAGATTTTATGAATGACTTTGGCCCATCCGCTGAAAAGTTTCTCGACTTCTGAATCCTTCATCTTTGGTTCGTAAACTTTTACGCTGGTATTGATTTTATGGAGAACGTCAATATTTTTATAGATCCCGATCGCCAGTCCACCGGAAAAGGCCGCCCCCAGCGCGGAAAGCTCCGGCAGGGAAGATGCGTGCAGCTCGCGGCGATTGATATCCGCGACAAATTGCATTAAGAAGCTGTTCCGAACGGGACCGCCGTCGGCGAAAAGGCACTTAAGCGGAACGCCGGCGTCTTTTTCCATGATCCGGATCACGTCGGTGACCGTAAACGCGATCCCCTCGAGTCCGGCCCGAACCACGTGCGCGCGCGTTACGCCCGGCGTCAGTCCGAAAATTGCGCCTTTAACGTCTGCGCGCCAGTACGGAGCGCCCAGCCCGACGAAAGCGGGAACAAGGTACACGCCGCCATTATCCGGGACTGACCGTGCTAACGTCTCGGATTCCTCCGGTTTTTCGATCAGGTTCATCCGGTTTTGCATCCAGGAGATCGTCGCGCCGGTGAAATTCGTGATGCCTTCGAATGCGTACGTCGGTTTCCCGTCAAGGACCCAGGCTAAAGCGTTGACGATTCCGTTTCCCGACCGAATTCTTTTATCCCCGATATTCATTAAGACCGAGGAGCCGGTTCCAAAGGTAATTTTCGCCATTCCCGGCTCGTAACAGCGTTCGGCGAACAGCGCCGCCTGCGAATCGCCCATGACGCCGGCGATCGGTATCGGCTTCGAAAGGAGTCCGTTCAGGTCGGTTTCGCCAAATACAGACGCACTTTCACGGATTTCCGGAAGTTCGGCGATTTCCAGACCGAAAATTCGAATCAGTTCTTCGTCCCAGTTCAACCGATCTATATGATAAAAAAGCGTTCGACTGGCGTTGGTCGGATCGGTCGCGTAGACTTTCCCTCCTGTCAGGCGGTAGATCAGGTAGGTATCGATGGTTCCGATCAGCGCGCTTCCGGATTTCAGCTCCGCGGCGACGGCGGGATTGTTCCGGGTCAGCCAGGTCAGCTTGCTCGCCGGAAAATAGGTATCGACGCGCAGCCCGGTTTTTTTCTCGACGGTCCTTTCGTCTGCTCCGCCGCGCAGCTCGGCGCAGAAGGGTTCTCCGCGGCGATCCAGCCAGACGATCGCGTTCGAGAGCGGTTTCCCGCTCCCTTTTTCGAAAACGACGATCGTTTCACGCTGGTTGGTAACGCTCAGGCAGGCGGCCTGAGCGAACGCGGCGGGATTCCTGGCTTTCAGCTCGCTCATTGCCGTTAACAGGTTCGCGTAAATCTGCTCTGCGTCATGTTCAACCCAGCCCGGGCTGGGAAATATCTGCTCATGCGCTTTGCTCGCCGAATCGATCAGCTCGGCGCTGTGGTTGAAGATCATGACCTTTGTCGATTGCGTGCTTTGGTCGATGGCAAGAATGTATGTCACGAGATCCTCCGCTGTTTCAGCAGCTCCAGAGCCGCGCATTGAATACCGCTGGCGCTGATGCCGTAATGATTGAATAATTCCGTCTGGCTGCCGGTTACGAGCTCTTCATGCGGAAAGGCGATGATCTTCATCGGTTTGAAGATACGGTTCTGCATGAGCAGAGCGGCGACAAAGGCGCCCGCGCCGCCGTTGACGGAATGTTCTTCGACGGTGACGATCGCTTTCGCGGCGGCCGCCATTTCAAGAACGGTCTGGGTATCGAACGGATTCAGCGTGTGCATGCTGATCAGGCCGCAGCGGATCCCCTGATCCCGAAGCTCGATCGCGGCTTCGTACGCCGGCCAGAGCGGTTCGCCGGTCGCGACGATCAGCAGGTCGTTCCCCTTGGAAAGGACGGAGGCTTTCCCGATCTGGATTTCGGCGGCGGAAGAATGTATCTTCGGCATGACTTTTTTCCCGAAGCGGATATAAACGGGGCGGGGGTTCTCGGCGTAGGATCGGATCGCGGCTTCGGTTTCGGCGTTATCCGCCGGAACGATCAGATCGATACCCGGAATTGCCATGAGAACAGCCAGGTCGTGGAGCGAGTGATGGGTTGCGCCTAAGCCGCCGTAGCTGGCGCCGGAGCTGATCCCGATCAGTGCGACAGGGTTTTTTGAATACGCGACGTCATTTTTTACTTGTTCGAGGGCGCGCGCGGATAAAAAGCTTCCGGGTGAGATGGTGAAAACCTTCTTGCCGCAGGAAGCCAGCCCGGCCGAAATCCCGACGGAATCCTGTTCCGCGATCCCGACTTCGACGACCTGATCCTTGAATTTCTGAGCGAAGCCGGTGACTTTCCCCGATCCACGCGAGTCGCTCGTCACGAGCAATAAATCCGGATCCGTTTCCGCCAGGGCGGATAGTACGGACGCCATGCAGTCTAAATTGGTCATTCCGAGTTCTAAGGAGCGGTTCATGCGTATGATTTCCTTTCTGAATCCAATTCGCGCAGCGCTTCGGACATCTGGTCCGGGGAAGGGACGCCATGGTGCCATTTGGCCTGATTTTCCATGAAGCTGACGCCTTTTCCTTTAATCGTATGCGCGATGATCAGGCTTGGCTTTCCTTTTTCGAACGGGACGGCGCGGAAGGCCCTGATCAGCTCGGTGAGATCATGGCCGTCGACTTCACGGATCGAATATCCGAACGATTTAAATTTATCGCTGAGCGGTTCCAGCGCCATGACGTTTTCGGTCGGCCCGGATATCTGAAGCCCGTTGCGATCAACGATGACGACCAGGTTGTCCAGCTTGTAATTTGCTGCCGCCATGGAGGCTTCCCAGTTTGAGCCTTCGGCTAATTCGCCGTCGCCCAGGAGGACGAAAACCCGATAGGGACGCCGGTCGATTTTCCCTGCGATCGCTGTCCCGACGCCGATCGGGAGTCCATGCCCAAGCGCGCCGGTGTTCTGCTCAACGCCGGGAATTTCCCGGGTCGGATGACCTGCCGCGGGAGACAGGTATGCGCAGACTTTCGACGTCCATTCGCGCGGCATGAAGCCTCTTTCCGCTAATACGGCGTAGAGCGCTTCCGCGGAATGGCCTTTCGATTGGATATATCGATCGCGATCTGGATTGTTGATGTCGGCGGGTGTGATATTGAGGATTTCGTTGTAAAGAACGTTCAAAATATCGATACAGGAAAGGTCCCCGCCCGTATGTCCGGCATTGGCTTCCGTGATGATTTTCAGCGTGTCTTCGCGATAGGAGATTGATTTCTCTTTTAGTTTGGCGATATCCATATTCCTTAGATCCTATCTGTGTTATAATCAACCTTGAATTTTTATTCAAAGTTGCTCAGTTATTCTATGTGTATTATGATAACGGAGTCTCATTGAATAATAAGACGTAAATGAATATTTATTCAAATCTTGCGGACTTCGTTACATCTGTCATGAAACGGCTATGACAACGTTATGAGCCGGAGGGGAGAACGCTGTAAAGAAGGGAATACGGGATGGGAAACCGGGAGGATCCAAGGCTGATTGCGCGGGTAGCGCGTTTATATTATGAAAAGAAAATCCGGCAGAGCGAAATCGCGGAGCAGCTGGGTCTGTCGCAGGCGGCTGTTTCTCGATTGCTTTCATTGGGCGAAAAGGAGGGAATTATTAAGGTGGTCGTCCAGATTCCCCGCGGCGTATATACTGACATGGAGGAGCGTTTAGCGGCGAAGTTCCATCTGAAAGATGTTGTTATTGCCGATTGTTCGGTGGATCGGGAGAGCCCGGCGATGATCCGCGAAATCGGGATTTGCGCGGCGTCGTATGTTGAAAATATTCTGCGTCCCAATGACGTGATCGGGCTGTCTTCATGGAGTACGGCGCTGTTGGCGATGGTTGACGCGATGGCCCCGGTTCATCGTAAGCCGGGGATTCAGGTCGTTCAGATTCTTGGGGGCCTGGGGACGGCGAGCGCACAGAATCAGTCGACTTATTTAGCGAACCGTCTTTCGAATCTTGTGAATGGGCCGGCGTATTTCCTGCCGCTTCCGGCGGTGGTATTGTCCAGGGAGGCGTATCAGGCGCTGATTACGGATAAATCGGTGTGCAATGTTTTGGATAAGTTTTCCTCGGTGAATACGGCGCTGGTGGGGATCGGGGACATGAATCCGTCGAGCTTGTTGTCCGCGAGCGGGAACGTGCTGTCGGAGAAGGATTTGAAGCTGCTGTCCAGGAATGGGGCGGTTGGGGATATTTTGCTGCGTTTTTTTGATCGGCACGGGGTCGAGCTGGATGAGAACCTGCTGACGAACTATGTGATCTCGATGAGCTTATCGCAGCTGCGGAACGTCGAGCGGGCGATTGGAATTGCCGGCGGACTGCGGAAGTTTGAAGCGATTCGCGGGGCGCTGCGCGGGCGGTTGATTAATATCCTGATTACCGACCAGTTTACGGCGGAGCGGTTGCTGAATGATTAAGGGCGCGGATATCTGAGAATAGCCTTGATCCGGTATCGTATATAGGCTTATTCTCATGCCTTCCCCGGCGCATTCGCGGCGCTGAAGCGAAAGCTTGGTAAAATTATCGCGGCATCGGCGCCTTTCGCGCTGATTGTACATAGCAGAGGTCAGGATCCATTCGGGTTCGTGGAAGCAGGGAAAATGAAGAGACCAGTCGTCGCTCTCGTGGGGCGGCCAAACGTGGGGAAAAGTACGATTTTCAACCGATTAACCGGAACGCGCGATGCGATTATCGACGACGTTCCCGGGACGACGCGGGATCGGCTTTTTGGTGTCGGCGAATGGGTCGGGGTTGAATTTGACCTGATTGACACGGGCGGGATCGATCCGGAGCCAGGCGGCCAGAAAAAGCCGCTTTCGATTGGGTCCGCCGATTTTGTTGCTGAAATAAAACAGCAGGCGCTCTTAGCGGTCGAGGAAGCCGACGTCGTTTTATTCGTCGTCGACGCGATTTCCGGCGTTACGCCGTCGGATCGGGAGATCGCCGGAATTCTGCGAAGGGTGCAAAAAACGTTGGACGGGATCGTTCGTCCGCCTGTTTTGCTGGTTGCGAATAAGGCGGACTCCGCGAATATTCGCGAAAATGTGCATGATTTTTATGAATTAGGCATGGGTAAACCGTATCCGATTTCCGCAATTCATGGAACGGAGACGGGTGATCTGCTGGATGCGATGATCGAGTTATTTCCGGACCCGGTCCCGGAGGACGACGACGATTCCGTCAAGATCGCGATCGTCGGGAAGCCGAACGTCGGTAAATCGAGCCTGCTGAACCGGCTGGTCGGCGAAGATCGCGTGATCGTCAGCAGCATCGCCGGAACAACGCGCGATGCGATTGATACCAGGATCGAATTTAACGGCGCCCCGATTACGCTGATCGATACGGCCGGAATCCGCCGCCGCGGAAAAATCGAACGCGGCGTCGAAAAATACTCTGTCTTAAGATCGATGCGATCGATTGAGAAGGCAGACGTTGCGCTGCTGGTGATCGACGCGATCGAAGGTATTTCGGTTCAGGACGCGCATATCGCAGGGTATATTCTCGAAGAATGGAAAAGCGTCGTCGTCGTCGTCAATAAATGGGACGCGATCGAAAAAGATACGTATACCATGCAGAAGATGACCGAGCGGATCCGCCGCGAATTGAATTTCATGGATTACGTGCCGATCCTGTTTATTTCGGCGAAAACGAATCAACGCGTCAATCAGGTCCTTCCCATGGCGCTTCAGGTTCAGGAGGAACGCGTCGCGCGGATTCCGACTTCCGCGCTGAACGAAATTATTCATCAGGCGCAGGACGAACATCACGCGACTTCGAAAACCGGTCGGTCGCTTTCGATATATTACGCAACCCAGGTGCGTTCGGATCCCCCGACGTTCATGCTGTACTGCAATGATCCGAAGCTGGCGCATTTTACTTATACGCGCTACCTGATGAATCGGATCCGCGCTCGTTTCGGGTTCGTTGGAACGCCGATCCGGATCGTCTATAAAGCGCGGCGATAAATTAAATGCATGAATGATTCAATCCTGTTGGATAGCTTTTGCGCGAAACCGGATTAGAATTAATAATAAGAAGAATTGAGAACCGATAACATGAGCAAAAGTAAGAAAACCGAAACGAAGAAAAAAACCGCCATGGAAAACGTTATCGATTGGGTCGTGACGATTGTTATGGGGCTTGCTCTGTATTTTGCGATTGATTTCTGTATTGGGCGGGTACGCGTTGAGGGGATCAGCATGGATACGACGTTTTCGGAAGGTCAGCTCCTGATGGTCAATAAGCTGAATTATCGTTTTAACGAGCCGACACGGGGCGACGTCGTCGTTTTTAAGTCCCCGGTTGAACCGGAAAAAGAGTATATTAAACGTCTGATCGGGCTTCCCGGCGATACGATCGCGATTCATGAAAATCAGCTGTATATCAACGGCGCTGCCATCGATGAACCGTATCTGCATGAAGCGATGACGTATGATTTTGAGGAATGGGTCGTTCCCGAGGGCATGTATTTCGCGCTGGGAGATAATCGGAACCATTCATTCGATTCGCATAGTTGGGGCGGCGTCCCGCGCGAGAACCTGGTCGGGAACGCGTTTTTCCGCTATTGGCCGCTGAACCGGATTGGGACGATCGGGTATGAGATCGCGGTATCGCCTTCGGAATAAAGCGGGGCAGGAGTTATAACGGAAATGGAAAGCGAGTCTTTAGATTCACGCGTTGAAGAATTCTGCTCGGAATGCCAGGTGGGGATACTGCGATATCGGACGGCGACGTATTACACGTGGATTGGCGATGAAGTGATCATGGTCCCGAATTTCCCATGCTGGATTTGCGACGTCTGTGGGAGACGGGAATGGGACGCGGCTGCGCTGCGCAGCCTGCGAGCTATTTTACGCCCCGACGCAGAAAATATCATGAACGCAAAAAACCGCTTCAATGCGTCGAAAGAGGCCAAGGCGCGTCCGGAAAAGAAACGTGTCCGGCGCGTCGCCCGCTCGTAGGCGGGAATAAAAGATTCGCTAACCGCCGTTCGTTTCCGCCGCCGCGTCGCTCCCGGCGGTTTCGTTTTCATACTCGTTCGCGTCTTCCGATTCGCTTCCGCCGCCGTCGTCCGTCATCGGCAGCGCGATAACGCCTCCGTCGTCGACCGGCGAAGCGAGCGCGATATCGAAGTCGTTCGATTTGCAGCGGTCCGTCATCGTGTTCGCGTTGGCCATGGCGATCGCGTCATCCGGGATATTCTGCGTGATCTGCCTGACAATTTCGGTCGCTTCGGTGCAGTTCCCGCTGCGCGCCATGACCAGTCCATACATCGAATACAGCTCGGGGACCCGATTATTATAGGAAATCGGGATCCCTTCAATCATGGTACCGGAAGGCGTCATCCCGCCGTATATCGCGAGGCGGAAATTCTTGACCGCGTCGTTGTATTTTCCGGACATGTAATATTGGATCCCCAGATTCCAGTAAAACATCGTCTCTTCCGGGTCGAGGTCGATCGCGTCTTCAGCCTGCTGGATCGCTTTCGCGTATTCGCCGTTCCCGCTGTAGGTTCGGGAAATATAGTAAGGCGCCCAGGGGTCGTACGGGTTCAGCGATCGGGCGCGCTCAAACGCGGTAATCGCTTCGGTCGTCTGGTCCGCCGCGCGCAGGTTCCGTCCCAGCGCCAGGAATAGTTCCGCGATATTCGGGTTGATTGAAATCGCGATCTGAAATTCGTTAATCGCTTCTTCATAGTTCCCGGTAATTTCGAGGAGCAACCCGCGGGCGCGGTGCGCTTCCATCGTATCGCTTCCGTACTCGATCGCTTTCCGGGACGCGTCGGTCGCTTTTTCAAGCGTCGCCAGCGATTCCTTTTCGTTAAATTCATTGACGTAAGCTTCCGTCATGTAGGCGTATAGGAGCGGGTTCGTCGGGTCGATCTCCGAAGCGCGCTGGAAAGCGGCTTCGGCGTCCAGATAATTTCCAAGCTCTCCCAGCGCCCACCCTCGGATCGCGTGCGCGACGGGGTTATTTCCGTTCAGGAGAATCGCGTTTTCGGCGTTCAGGAGCGCGTCTTCGGTATGCCCTTCGTACATTTCGATTTTCGCGAGATTAACGTAAACGGAAATATCTTTCGGATTCGAGTCGATCGCTTTGTAATACGACTCGATCGCGCGCGCCATCTTCCCGTCGTTGGCGAATTGCTCCGCTTCAGAAACGAACGCTTCCGGGGGCGTCGTCGGCGTCGCGGTCGGGATGAAAAGCGGCTGCGTTTCGGGAACGACGGTAACGCTGAAATAAATTCCCAGCGCGGCGACGACCGCGAGAAACGCCAGCCGGATCGGATTTGATCTTTTCCTGCGGTTGTTATAGCTGTAACGTGAGCCTCTTAAGTACACGGCGATTTCCTTCCTGTCGACTGCGAAACTGCGTACAGGCGCTGCCCGATCGTTGAAAAGCTGGCGTCGCCTTGAGCTGCGTCTCGGAATTTGATTATACCGTCTGCCCCGTTGTTTGTTCCTTAAAAAAATTTTGTTTCATCGACGAGAAAAGATTAGCAGGATTTGGATTCCGTTTTCAGACGAAAACGTGTATAATTTAAACGGGAAACGGGACGATCCGTTGCCGAATTCAATAAAAAGGAGTTGGTTATATGAAGAAATTGTTCATTGGCGTATTGGTTGCAGTGTTGGTCCTCGGCGTTGCGGTTTTCTCGGTCGCGGCTCAGGACGAGATCAAAATCTGTCAGGTGACCGACCTGGGCGGCGTCGACGATAAGTCATTTAACGAGACGGCCTGGAACGGGATCAAGATGGCCGAGACTGAATTGGGGATTAAGGGGATCGTCCTCGAATCGAAATCCGACTCGGACTACATGGTCAACATCGATCAGTTTATTGACGACGGCTGCGATCTGATTGTTACGGTCGGTTTCATGCTTCAGGAAGCGACGGAGACTGCCGCGACCGATAACCCGGACGTCAAATTCTCGATTATTGACTCTGCCGTCGGAATGGACAACGTTGTCGATCAGGTTTTCCAGACGGACGAAGCCGCGTTCCTGGCCGGGTACGCAGCCGCCGCGATGACGAAGACCGGGACCGTCGGGACCTACGGCGGTATGTGCATCCCGACCGTTACGATTTTCATGGACGGGTTCGCCCGCGGCGTCGCCTACTATAACGGTATCAAGGGGACGGAAGTTAAGGTTCTCGGCTGGGACCTCGAAAAACAGGATGGAACCTGCGTCGATTCGTTTGACGATCTCGACAAGGGCAAACAGACGACGATCGCGATGATGGACCAGGGCGCGGATATTATCATGCCGGTCGCCGGTCCGGTTGGCGGCGGTACGATCGCGGCGATTGAGGATCGCGGGACCGGTATGGTTATCGGCGTCGATTCTGACTGGGCGCTGACCTACCCTGACAGCGCGAAGATCATTCTGACCTCGGTTGTCAAGAAAATGGATGCGACGACGTTGGATGTCATCAAGTCGGTCGTCGACGGCAAGTTCGCCGGCGGCAAGGTCGTTGGTACGCTTGCGAATCAGGGCGTTGGGATCGCTCCGTTCCATGAATTTGACGCGGAAATTTCGGATGAGCTCAAGGCCGAGCTCGCCGATATTGAAGCGAAGATTATTTCCGGCGATATTACGCTGAACGAAGCGTTCATTCAGTAAATCGAAATCAAGGAAGCATTTTGAATTGGGCGGGGGCGTTCTCCCGCCCTTTTTCAATCGGCCGCATGGACGGGCCCTGTGAGTTGGGTCGAAGAATATCGACATTTTCGAAAACTCAAACTATAATTATTGAATGGAAATATAAGGGCTCTCAGTCAGCAAAATATTACGGATGAGGAGTAGAGAAATGCCTCCGGTATTGGAATTGAAAGGGATTACCAAGCGGTTCCCCGGCGTTCTGGCCAACGATCATATCGATTTGCGCCTGGAAAAAGGAGAGATTCTTGCGCTTCTGGGCGAGAACGGCGCTGGAAAATCAACGTTGATGAATATTCTGTATGGGCTGTATCAGCCCGATGAAGGCGGTTTCCGGATCAACGGTCAATCGGTCCAGATCCATGGCCCGATGGACGCGATTCGCGCTGGAATCGGCATGGTCCATCAGCATTTCATGCTGATTCCTGTATTTACCGTGACCGAGAACGTCATGCTGGGCGAGGAATCGGTCCGTGCCGCGGGAGTCCTTGATCGGCAATCCGCCGCCGAACGGATTACCGAAATCGCGGGTACCTATGGGCTGAGCCTGGATCCGAACGCGCTCGTCAGGGACCTCCCGGTCGGAATCCAGCAGCGCGTCGAAATCGTTAAGCTGCTTTACCGCAACGCGAATATCCTGATTTTCGACGAGCCGACCGCGGTCCTCACGCCGCAGGAGGCCGACGACCTCTTCCGCGTCATGAAATCGCTGACGGACCAGGGCAAGTCGATTATTTTTATTACGCATAAGCTCCGCGAAGTTCTCGAATACTCCGATCGGATCATGGTCATCCGGCGCGGGAAAGTCGTCGGCGAGACGCTCCCGAAGGAATCGGATCAGGCGTCCCTGGCTTCGATGATGGTCGGGCGGTCGGTAAATATTGAAAGCGATAAGGCCCCCTGCAGGCCGGGCGAGACGGTTCTCCGCGTCAACGATCTTTACGTCAGCGATAACACGCGGACGGTTACCGTTCATGGAATTTCGTTCGAAATACGCGCGGGCGAGATTTTAGGCGTAGCGGGCGTTCAGGGCAACGGGCAGACTGAATTGGAGGAAGCGGTAACGGGGATGCGCGATCCTGACGCTGGGACGATTGAGTTTCTGGGCCGTCCGTATTCGAAGCTTCAGCCGCGGAAATTCGTCGAGATGGGCGGGGCGCATGTTCCGGAGGACCGGCAGCGCGATGGCCTGATTCTGGGGTTCTCGGTTGAAGACAATCTGATGCTTTGTACGTATTATAAACCGCCGTTCTCAGTAAACGGGATTTTCGATCGCAAGGAAATATCCGAAAACGCACTGGATCTCATCGAACGGTTCGATATCCGCCCGCCGCATCCGCTTAACGCGGTCGGGAATCTTTCCGGCGGCAACCAGCAGAAGGTCATCGTTGCGCGCGAGTTATCGCGCGGAAATAAGCTGATCGTCGCGTCGCAGCCGACACGCGGCCTTGACATTGGTTCGATTGAATATATCCATGCGCAGCTCGTCCGGCAGCGCGACGAGGGATGCGCCGTGCTGCTGATTTCGTCCGAGCTGGATGAAATTATGTCGCTGGCGGATCGCGTTCTCGTTATGTACAAGGGGCAGGCGATGACGCTGGTCGATCGCGAAAAGACAACGAAAGAGAAGATCGGGTTATACATGGCGGGCGTCAAGGACCCGTCCGAGAACACAGTTTCCCATGAGGTCGAATCATGAGCAATGCATTTTCATCGAGCGAAAAAAAGTTGAGTCCCGGAGGCGGCGCCCGTCCCGGGAAGGGTTCGAAGGCTGAAAAGAAAAACGGCTGGCTCTCCCGGTTCTGGCAGGCGATCCGGATTCCGTTTCTGGCGATTTTCAGCGGCCTTCTTCTGGGCGCGATTTTTATCGCCGTTACCTCGACGACCGTTTACGTGGCGTTCGGGAATGGCTTCGGCTCCGGGATGCGCGCTGTCTTCACGACGATCGGCGACGCTTACAGCGCGTTGTTTCAGGGGGCGTTCGGCGATCCGGGAAAGATTGTCGAGGCGATCCGGAACGGCGAGAAGGTCAACCGCGCGTTTAAACCGATTTTTCAGAGCCTGGTTGAGACGACGCCGTACCTGTTTACCGGACTGGCGCTGGCGCTTGGTTTTCGTGCGGGCGTTTTTAATATCGGCGGCGAGGGTCAGATTTATATCGGCGCGGTTCTGGCGACGCTCGTCGGGACGACCGATTTGGGACTGCCCCCATTCTGGCACATGACGGCCGCGATTCTCCTTGGCGTAGCTGGCGGGGCGTTCTGGGGCTTCGTTCCCGGCTGGCTGAAGGCGAACGCCGGGTCGCATGAAGTAATCAATACAATTATGATGAATTACATTGCGCTTCGGCTGGTTGAATTTCTCCTGACCGGGCCGATGACGAAGACGGGCAGCGGCGGAATGCCTACGTCGAACGGAATCCTCGAATCGGCGCGGATCCCGCTCGTCTTTCCCCGTCCGCTGACGCTGCACTGGGGTTTCTTCCTTTCGATCGGAATCGCGATTCTGGCGTGGTTCCTGTTGTTCAAGACGAAATGGGGCTTCAATCTGCAGATTGCCGGCGCGAATAAACACGCGGCGAAGTACGCCGGACTGAACGTCAAGGTGTGGATGGTGCTGGGCATGACGTTCTCGGGAGCGTTGGCCGGGCTCTGCGGCGCGGTTCAGGTTCTGGGCGTGACCTATTCGATGGGACTGGGCGTTTCGGCCGGCTATGGATTTGACGCGATATCGCTGGCGCTGTTGGCGAATAACAATCCGCTGGCTTGTATCCCGGCGGCGTTCCTGTTCGGGTTCCTGAAAAACGGATCGCGCGCGATGATGAGCCGGACGGGAATTCCAATCGATATCGTATCGATTATTCAGGCGTTTATTCTGGTATTCATCGCCGCTCCGGCGATTATCCGTACGATTTACCGGCTGCGTGGGGATTCGAAAACCGACTCGAAAGCGGTCAGCGTATCCGGATTTGGAGGTAACTGATGAGTCAGCACGCTGCTTCTGTGGTTGAGAGTTCTATTCATGAGCATTCGCGGTCCGTCCGCGATCGGATTATCGGAGTATTGCTCATATTTTTCGCGGCAGTGATCTATTTCGCGTTTACAACGGCTTCGACCCCGTCGACGATCTCAACGTTTATCATGGCTCCCGGCGGGGCGACGCGCGGGGTGATGGACGATTGGTCGTTCCCTTCCCGCGCGGTCCTGATCGGGATTACCGTCGTTTTAGCGCTTTTGGGTCTCTGGCTTCTGGCCTTCGGGTCAAAAGGACGATCGAACGTATTCCTCGTCGCCGGCGGCGTCGGGTTGGTTCTGGCGTTCCTGATTTATGTTTCGTTCGATAAGCGGTTGAATTTCGCGAGCCTTTTTAATTCAGCGTTGACGATGTCGGTTCCGATCGCCCTCGGCGCGCTCTCCGGAATCCTTTCGGAGCGCTCCGGGATTACAAATATTGCCGTCGAAGGGTACATGCTGATCTCGGCGATGGTTGGCTCGATTGTCGGATCGGTAACGAAGAGTATCTGGCTTGGCTTGCTGGCTGCGATGCTGTCGAGCAGCCTGCTCTCCTGCGTTCATGCCTGGCTTTCGATTCATTATAAGGTCAATCAGGTTATCTCCGGTACCGTTATTAATATTTTTTCTCTGGGGCTGACGTCGTATATCTCGTCCATGTACTTGCAGAATATTCAGGCGCTGAATAAAACGCCGCGCTTCCCGACCGTTTCGATTCCGCTTCTGGCCGATATTCCGTTTTTTGGTCCGGTTCTCTTCAGGAATAACCTGCTCGTGTTTGGGATGCTCCTGCTGGTTCTGACGTTTAACTTCATGCTGTTTAAAACGCGCTGGGGACTTCGCCTCCGTTCAGTGGGGGAACATCCGAAAGCCGCGGATACGCTCGGCGTCAACGTTTTCAAAACGCGTTATATAGCGGTTATCTTATCCGGGCTGATCGCGGGTATTGGCGGCGCTTACTTCTCGCTGGGTTCGGTCGGCCGCTTCGACGAAGGGATGACCGCTGGGAAAGGGTTTATCTCTCTGGCGGCGATGATTTTCGGCGGATGGAACCCGATTCCGTCGTTCCTCGCCGGCGTTCTTTTCGGGTTTGCTGACGCGCTGGCGTCGGCCGTCTCGATTCTTGGCTCGCCGATTCCAGGGCAGTTTATTAACATGCTGCCTTACGTGATTACGATGGTCGTTTTGGGCGGCGTCGTTGGGAAGGGCGCGACCGGGCCGGCGGCGGCGGGCGTCCTGTACGAAAAAGAGTAAGTTTTCTTAATTCTTTCTATAAATAAATCGGCGGGCATTTTTAATTGTGCCCGCCGGTCTATTTATATTTGCGCGCCGGTCAAAACTCAGGCTCGCCCGAAGTCGTCCTCAACCCGAACGATATCGTCTTCGGGACAGACGCCGAGCTGCGTTTCGATCAGGACGAGCGTTTCGCCGGTGTTGTTTTCGATCCGGTGCTGCTCTTCCTGCTCGATCCGGACGACGTTGCCGGCGCTTACCTGGAAGCGTTTTTCCCCGAGCGTCATCAGCCCGGAGCCTTGAACGATGACCCAGACTTCGGCGCGCTGATGATGGTACTGGAGCGAGAGGCGCTTTCCGGGAAAAACGAAAATCCGCTTCACGCGATATGACGGTTCAAACAGGTATTCTTCCCATCGGCCCCACGGGCGATTATCGAAATCGATCATGTCTTTTGGTCTCCTCTACTCGTTTTTTATGGGGTACTAACTCGAAGCGGCGCGGAATATCGCGTTTACCGCGATCCGATTACAGAGGTCCGCATATGCGATTCCGGCTGCCGCGGCTTCTTTCGGGAGAAGGCTCCCCGGGGTCATCCCCGGAAGCGTATTCGCCTCAAGACAGTACGGCGTTCCGCCGTCGTCGACGCGAAAATCGATTCGGGAATAATATCCAAGCCGCAGGCCCTGATGAATTGTCAGCGCTTTGGCCTGAAGGACAGCGCTGAGCTCCGCGGGAATCTCCGCTGGGCAGATCTCGCGCGTTCGTTCGCTCTGATATTTCGATTCATAGTCGAACCAGCCGGATTGCGGAATGATTTCGATTGGCGGGAGCGGCTTCCCGTCTAAGATCCCGACGCTGAACTCGCGCCCGGGGATGAACCGTTCGATCAGGACGTCGCCGTCGCTCCCGGTTTTATCGGACGTCGTCGCGACGCGGATCGCCTCGGCGCATTCCGCTTCATCGTTCGGGAGGCTCACACCGATACTCGAGCCGCCGCGCGGCGGCTTTACGACGCAGGGAAAGCCGATTTTCCCGCGAACCTCGGCAAAGTCGATCTCCTCGATCGAGCGGTAATAGAGCCAATCCGGCGTTTCGCAGCCAAGCGAGCGGATCAGGCTTTTTGAAAGTTGCTTATCCATCGCGATCACGCAGTCGGCAAAATCGGACCCGGTATATGGGATTCCGAGAAGATCGAAGGCGGCCTGGAGCTGACCGTTCTCTCCGGCGGCGCCATGAAGCGCGATAAAGACGACGTCCGCCGCCCGGCAGAGGTCTAATACATGCGCGCCGAAAAAGCCGGTCCCGGAACGGGTCCGGTTTTCGCGTAGTTTCGCCAGGTTCGGCGGCGTCCGCGGAACCTGATACGCATAGTCCTGATAATCCGGACGCGCCAGAAAAAGCGATTCGGGTTCTCGATCGAGCTCCGGAAGTCCGAGCCAGACGTCAACGAGCGCGACGGCGTGGCCAGCGTCGGCTAAGGCGTTACTGATTTTGCAGCCGGAAGCCCAGGAGACGTCCCGTTCTCCTGAATTTCCGCCGGCGAGTACAGCGATTTTCATCAGCAAAGATTTCCTTTTTTATTTCAGTTTCCCGCGGTTAAAGGTTTCTCAGCCGCAGCGTTATTGTATCACCCTGACGAGAGAGGGCGGAAGCGGCGAATTCAAACGGTGACCCGGAAGAGAGCGCGGAAGCGGACGGAGAAACCTTAACCGCGGAAAGTCGGGCCGGTAGTAAACGAAAGAGGCCGCGTGGCGCGGCCCCTTTCACGATTTTTGTATGAATACGGATGAGGATTAATATTCGGGCATCTGCGGTGCGGCAGGCTTCGCCGGTTCCGGAATTTCGGTGACCAGAGCTTCGGTCGTCAGGATCATCGCGGCGATCGAGGCGGCGTTTTCGAGCGCGCCGCGCGTGACCTTCGCCGGGTCGATAATACCGCCGTCGACCATGTCGATATAGCTGTCCTTGAGGACGTCGTAGCCGATCTGCTTCGATTTCTTCGACTTCTGCTGCGCGCGGATGTTGCTGACGATAACGGAGCCGTCGCGTCCTGCGTTCTCAGCGATTTTCTTCATCGGGCAATCCAGCGCTTTGCGGACGATATTGATACCGGTCTGGATATCTTCGTTGCGGTCCTTGAGATCGGCGATCTTGCTCATGGCGTTGACGAGCGCAACGCCGCCGCCCGGGACGATCCCTTCTTCAACCGCGGCGCGTGTCGCTGAAAGAGCGTCTTCAACGCGATGTTTCTTTTCCTTGAGCTCGACTTCCGTCGCCGCGCCGACGCGGATAATCGCGACGCCGCCGGAGAGCTTCGCCAAGCGTTCCTGAAGCTTTTCGCGATCGTAATCGCTCGTCGTCTTATCGATTTCGGCGCGGATCTGGTCGACGCGAGCCTTGATTTCGTTCGCGTCGCCGCGACCGCCGACGATCGTCGTATTTTCTTTATCAGAAATAACCTTTTCGCAGCGGCCAAGATCAGCAATCTGGACGGAATCGAGCTTTCGCCCGGTTTCTTCGCTGATGACCTGCGCGGCGGTCAGAATCGCGATATCCTGGAGCATCGCCTTCCGGCGATCGCCGAAGCCCGGCGCCTTGATCGCGAGGACGTTGAGCATGCCGCGAAGTTTATTGAGAACGAGCGTCGCGAGCGCTTCGCCGTCGATATCTTCGGCGATAATAACGACGTCGCGTTTCCCGGTCTGGACGAGCTTTTCGAGAATCGGGACGAGATCCTGCGCGGCCGAGATTTTCTTATCATAAATCAGGATGTACGGATCGCTGATAACGGATTCCATCTTGTCCGTGTCGGTCATGAAATACGAGCTGATATACCCGCGATCGAATTTCATTCCTTCGACGTATTCGGTTTCGAATTCAAGACCCTTGGATTCTTCGACAGTGATCACGCCGTCTTTCCCGACTTTATCCATAACGTCGGCGATCAGGTTTCCGATATGTTCGTCCTGCGCCGAGATGGTCGCGACGTTGGCGATATCGTTCTTGGTCGTGACTTCGATCGCCTGATCGCGGATATCTTCGGCGACGATCTTCGCGGCGACTTCGATCCCGCGCTTGAGCATCATCGGATTCGCGCCGGCGGCTAAGGTTTTCAGCCCTTCGGTAACGATCGCATGCGCCAGGACGGTCGAGGTCGTCGTTCCGTCGCCGGCGATATCGTTCGTTTTCGCGGAAGCTTCTTTCAGCAGCTGAGCGCCCATGTTTTCGAACGGATCGGGTAATTCAACTTCCTTCGCGACGGTCACGCCGTCGTGAGTAATCGTCGGAGAACCGAATTTCTGCTCGATTGCGACGTTTCGGCCTTTCGGTCCCAACGTCGTCGAAACCGCGTTCGCGACCGCGTCGATACCGATCTTAAGTTTATTTCGAGCGTCTTCACCGAATAATAATTTTTTTGCCATGATACTTTATGTCCCTTCGTTATTTTTAGAAAAAAGAATTATTGAACGATCGCGAGAACGTCAGATTCGCGCAGGATAAGATATTTTTTCCCATCCATCTTAATCTCGGTTCCGGAATATTTCGCGAACAGAACGACGTCGTTGACATGAACGTCCGGAACGACGCGTTCCCCTTTATCGTTGCGTTCGCCTTCGCCAACGGCGAGAACGGTCGCTTTCTGGGGCTTTTCTTTCGCGGTTTCCGGTAATACGATTCCTCCGGCGGTGATATCCTGTTCCTCGATCGGTTCAACAACCAAACGATTTCCCAACGGTTTTAAGTTCATTACAGTCCTCCATCCAATCTTTTTGACTTTTTTCCAGTTTTAGCACTTAAAAGCTCGAGTGCTAACGATTGCTTCAATCATACAGGTTCTAAATTTGAATGTCAAGCGTGTTTAAGCGTTTCTAATAAAACTCTTACAAGCATTTCGCCCGTTTCCCCGTGTGGGCGGGACCGCATGAGTTTCCCGGAAAACGCCGCGGCGGGCGGGGAACGGGTAGAATAGAAGGCATGAGGTTCGATATCTTTACGCTTATTCCGGAGGTTTTCCCGGCTTATCTTTCTTCGAGTATCCTGGCCAGGGCAGTCGAAAACGGGATTATTTCCGTCGACGTTCATAATATCCGCGATTGGGCGACGGATAAGCATCATATTACGGACGAACCGCCTTATGGCGGCGGGGGCGGGATGGTCATGAAGGTTGAGCCGGTTTTTGACGCGGTCGAATCGGTTCTGGGGACGCCTCCCGATTGCCCGGTGATCCTGCTGACGCCGCAGGGGCGCGTTTTTGATCAACAGGCTGCGCGTCAGTTCGCACGGCTCCCTCGTCTGGCGATGATTTGCGGCAGGTACGAGGGGTTTGACGAACGGATCCGGACGCATCTCGCGACGGACGAAATCTCGATCGGCGACTTTGTCCTGACCGGCGGCGAGCTTCCCGCGCTGGCGATCCTCGACGCGGTCAGCCGCAATCTTTCCGGCGTCTTAGGCGATCCGGACGGCGCTTTCGACGATTCGCATTCGCAGTTCCTTCTTGAATATCCTCACTATACCCGTCCGGCGGTTTATCGCGGATGGGCGGTCCCGGACGTCCTGCTGAGCGGGAACCATGCGAAAATCGCGGCGTGGCGGCGCGAAGAATCGCTCCGGCGGACGCGCGCGCGCCGTCCGGAGCTGCTGGATCGGGCGGAGCTCAGCGAAGCGGACCGGAAGTTCCTCCGTGAATTGACCCGTGAAGCGGGCGGCGGCTGACGATTCCTATAGCAAAAAATATTGAAATATATTATTTCTTAAGATAATGCATTTTTTCGGCGCGCGCTTTCGCTCCGTTCCAGCCATTTATTCCCGTTACGGTTTTAACGGGTAATTCGCTAAAAACGCGTCCGCGAATTGATCGTAGGTTCCGGCGAGGATCGCTTTTCGCGCGTCGCGAACGATCGTGATCAGCGTATGGATATTATGAATTGAGAGAAGCGTCCCTGACAGGTTTTCCCTGCAGCGGAACAGGTGATGAATATACGCGCGGCTATGATTCCGGCAGGCGTAGCACTGGCAGTCTTCGACGAGCGGACGCGGATCGTCGCGGTACTGGCGATTGACGAGGTTCATCTGTCCCCGGCGGGTCATCGCCGCGCCATGGCGGGCGAGGCGCGTCGGCAGCACACAGTCGAAAATATCGACGCCGCGGCGGATTCCCTGAACGAGGTCTTCCGGAGAACCGACGCCCATCAGGTAGCGCGGCCTGTCTTCGGGAAGGATCGGCGCCAGCACGTCTAACGTCGCGATCATCTGCGCCTTGGTTTCGCCGACGGAAAGTCCGCCGATCGCGATCCCGGGCGTATCCATCTCAGAAACGAACGCTGCCGACCGTTCGCGCAGGTCCGCGAAAACGCCTCCCTGGATGATCCCGAAGAGCGCCTGATCCGAGCGCTTTTTTGCTTTCAGGCAGCGCTCCAGCCAGCGGTGCGTCCGGTTCATCGCGGCGACGTTATAGTCGTAATCAAGCGGCGGGGCGCATTCGTCAAACGCCATGATAATATCCGAGCCGAGGTTCTCCTGAATCGCGATCGATTTTTCCGGGGTGAAACGGTGTGTCGAACCGTCGAGATGCGATCGGAAGGTGACCCCCTGTTCGTCGATTTTCCTCAGCTCGTTCAGCGAGAAGACCTGAAACCCGCCGGAGTCGGTCAGGATCGGCCCTTTCCAGTTCATGAAGCCATGGACGCCGCCAAGCGAAGCGATGAGTTCGTCGCCGGGACGAAGATAGAGATGATACGTGTTGTTCAGGATGAACGAGATGTTTTCGGCTTCGAGCTGACTGGCGGTCAGCGATTTTACGGTCGCCTGGGTTCCGACGGGCGCGAAGATCGGCGTCTCGATCGGTCCGTGCGGCGTGTAAAAGACGCCGGCGCGGGCGTTCCCGTCCCGTCCGATCAGGTCAAATTCAAAATTATTCTTCGTCATCGATCAGCGCCCGATTCGAGATCTGGCTTCGGCCTTCGCGAGAAATTCGTCCGATCTGACGATAAAACGTGCATGCGTCCCTTCGCCGATTTTTCCGGATTCGTCGAACGCTTCGACGCTGAACGAGATTTTTTTTCGATCGACGGCGGTGACGACGGCAACGGCGCGGATTTTCGCTCCGATCGGGGAGGCCGCTATATGCCGAACGTTGATTTCCGTTCCAACCGTCGTCGAGCCGGCTTCAAGACAGGGCCCGACAGCGCGCCAGGCGGCTTTTTCCATCAGCGCAATCATCGCCGGGGTTGCATAGACAGCTAAGCCGCCGGACCCGACCGCCGCGGCGACGTTGGTTTCATTGACGGTTTCGATTTCCTCAAGGGTGCGTCCGATTTCGATCATAAGGGTTTTTCTCCGGATTTGAATTATATCGTATCTTTGCCGCCGGATTTCCGTTCGCCGCGGCGAAGCCATGGGCGGATCGTTTATAATGATCAAGTTAGCAAAAACTAACTATGGCGCATAAGGAGATTGCTATGATTAAACTGAACGGCTTGCTGGACGATGAGCTCGAACTGATTTCGCGTCAGGTCGCGGATGCTTTTTATGATTATCCATATCCGGCGGAAAGCCGGGGCTTGCGCGCGTTCCTGCCGGAGCGGGACCAGATGCTGACGTATATTAACGGGATCGTCCGGGCGGGGTATCGCAGCGGGCTGTTGTATACGACGAGCGAGAAGCGGGAAGGATACCTGATGATGACCTCCTCGAAAGGCGATACGATTCGCTTTCCTGACGGGATCAGGATGATCCTGGCGATGAAAACGGCGTTGGGCGGGTGGAAGAAGCAGATCGAGTTTACCCGGGCTTTTTTGAGAAACGGCGGGACGTTTGAACTCCGGATGCGAAAGGGCAAACGGGATTACGTGAAGGTCGATTTACTGGCCGTTCGAGCTGAATACCAGAAGCAGGGTTTTATGAAGCGGATGCTGGAGTTTGCTTTTGATCAGGCGAGGGAGCGGGGCGTTCCTGTCATTCTGGAGACCGACGATCAGGATAAATGCGAACGGTACATGCATTACGGGATGAAGGTCGACCGGATCCGGGACGTCGTCGCAGGAGTACGGGTGTATGATCTGATCTGGGAGGGGAATCGTTAACCGTCCGGGGAGAAGATCGCCGCGCAGGAAGTCGGCGGTGAAATCGCCGCGAACGTTTTCGGATATAATTTTTGCCGATTGGATTATGATTAACTCGGACTGCGGCTGGAATCAGGCTTCAGGACGGGTCAGGATGCGCGGGAACGGACGGAAGGTCCCTGACGGCGCGCAGGCTGCGGATCATTCAACAAGGGGCGAAGGCATCAGATGACGAAATTTATTTTTGTAACCGGCGGGGTCGTATCCGGCCTTGGAAAAGGAATAACCGCCGCGTCTTTGGGACGTTTATTAAAGGCCCGCGGGATAAAAGTCATGGCGCAGAAGTTAGACCCGTATATTAACGTCGATCCGGGAACGATCAGCCCGTTTCAGCATGGCGAGGTTTTCGTTACGGAGGACGGGGCGGAAACTGATTTGGACCTGGGTCATTACGAACGCTTTATTGACGAAAACCTGAATCATTTTTCGAACCTGACGACCGGAAAGGTCTACTGGAACGTTTTGAATAAAGAGCGGAGCGGCGAGTATCTCGGCCAGACGATTCAGGTCATTCCGCATATTACCGATGAAATCAAAAATTTTATCTATTCGGTCGGGAAGATGTCTGCGGCGGATATCGTTATTACCGAGATCGGCGGGACGGTCGGGGACATGGAAAGTCAGCCGTTTATCGAGGCGATCCGCCAGATCGGGCTCGAACTCGGCCCGGACAACGTTTTATGTATTCACGTGACGCTCGTTCCGTATCTTTCCGGATCCGGGGAGCAGAAATCGAAGCCGACGCAGCATTCCGTCAAAGAGCTTCAGAGTCTGGGGATCAATCCGCGGATCATTGTTTTACGCTGCGACCAGCCGATCGAATATGGCATTAAGCAGAAAATCTCAATGTTCTGCAATGTGAAGCCGGACTGCGTGATCGAGAACGATACGGTTTCGGTTCTGTACGAAGCGCCGATGATGCTGGAGAAGGCGCGGTTCTCTGAGATCGTCTGCCGCGAGCTGAAGATATCGCCGACGTTCAGCGACATGAGCGACTGGGAGCGCATGCTGGGGCGGATCGCCGCCTGCAGGCAGGAGGTCAAGATCGCGCTGGTCGGTAAGTATGTCAAGCTGCATGACGCGTACTTATCGGTCATGGAAGCGCTTCAGCATGGCGGTTACGAAAACGGGGCCAAGGTCAAAATTGAATGGGTCGACTCGGAAACGGTCACGCGCGAGACGGTCAAGGAGATTTTCACCGGCTGCGACGGGATGATCATTCCCGGCGGGTTCGGGAGCCGCGGGATCGAGGGCAAGATTATTTCCGCCCGTTACGCGCGGGAAAATAATCTCCCGTATCTGGGGATCTGCCTGGGAATGCAGATCGCCGTGATCGAGTACGCGCGGGATGTCTGCCGATTGGAGGGGGCGAATTCGACCGAGTTCGCCGAGCGAACGGCGCATCCGGTGATCGATTTCATGCCGGACCAGACGTCGGAGACGGCGAAGGGCGGGACGATGCGCCTGGGGGCGTACCCATGCTCCGTCCTGCCGGGAACGAAGATGTATGAATGCTACGGGCGCGAGGAGATTTCCGAACGCCACCGCCACCGCTATGAATTCAACAACGCGTACCGCGAGCGGCTGACGAACGCCGGGCTGCGGATCAGTGGGACCTCCCCTGACGGACGGATCGTTGAAACGATTGAGATACCGGAGAATGATTTCTATGTCGGGGTGCAGTTTCATCCGGAATTCAAGAGCCGCCCGAACCGCGCGCATCCGCTCTTCCGCGGATTGATCGCTGCGGCGAAGAAAAAAGCGTATCAATAAGCCGGCAGCTTCAGCGGAATACCCCCAGACTTCGGTGATATATGGCAGGGTTACCTATGACGAAAGTCATAATAGCTCTGCCGTTTTCGATATAAACCGGCTTACAGACAGGTTTGCGTTCGTCCCTTTTTTTTGTATACTATAAATCAGGAAAGACCGTTTTTTTGAACAGAAAGGAAGTGTATGATGAAAAAGCTGCTGTTCCCTGTCGCCGTCTTTTCCTGCCTGATTTTTTTGCGGGCGGCGTTCGCGCAGGGACCGGACGAATCGGCTGAGCCGACGCGGATGACGGTTCTGTTTCGCGGCGATATCGTGATCGAGATGGAATCGCTCGAAAATACGGATGAAGCGCTGACGCTGACGCTGCTGTACGGCTCCGGCGATCCGGCGGCGGATCGGGTCTGCGAATTTGTTGACGGGGAGACGGAAGCGGGAGAAATCGACGTGTCGGATTGCGGCGCGGTCCGGATGATTTACCGGTATGCGCCGTCGCCGGTTCCGGCCGACAGCCCGATTTTATTTGCGCTGGTGAAGTTCTGGGACGTTCAGAAGCTTCGATTCGCGAGTTCGGACGCCTTTCCGGACGACGGAATCGTCAAGCGCGCGGATTCCGGATTTCGGGTTGCTTTCTTCGGCGACGACGGTCAGAAGCTGGCGGAAGCGCTGAAAGACGCGCCGTATTATATCAGCGAGGACTACGAACCGACTGTGAACCGGACGAAAATGGAGCTGCGGAAAAAGCCGTCGGATAACGGCCTGCTTTTTCAATATCAGATCCGCCGGATCAATGAATTCGTGTATCCGACGGCTTACGACGGACAGCTTTGCGCTTTCAGCGACGCCCCCACGGCGTTTCAGGGGAGCAACGTGGTTCTCGACGGAAGGGTCCAGCTCGCGAGCGGCGGCGGATGCGATGAAGAAGATTCGCTCTCGGCGAATCGATTTGACGGGCCGGATATCGGTTGGATCGAGGATTATATTTTCGCCGACCCGAAGCTTCGCCAATCGGATCAGGTCATCTTCGAATTTGTCAGGCCCGACCTGAAATTCGCGTATCTGAACCCTGAGAACCGGACGGTTCATCAGTGGGATACGGAGACGGAAACGATCCTGAGCTTTGCGGTTGCGTTGACGGAAGAGGCGTCCCCGATTCCATAATCGCCGCCGGAGTTTTTTACCTGATCGACGCCTTCTCTTGACCGGGAAGGCGTTTTCAGTCTGACTTTGCCGTTTCCGGATTCGCTATTTGTCTATGTCTTATTACATTCGTCATGGATGATTGATATATGTCTTCCGGTTCACGAACTGAAAGATCCATGCTAAGATTAGTTGTCAAACAACTTGTTGATTGCGGAGTGGACTATGACAATCGCGCGTACAATCCTACGAATCGGCGTTTCCGTTTTCTCGATTCTGCTGGCGATGCTGACCGGGGCGATCCTGATTCTCCTGATCGGGAAAGACCCGATCCTTGCGTACGGGTTCCTTTTCCGCGGTGCGTTCGGAAGTCTTCCATCGATCGGCGAAACGATCGTGAAGGTTACGCCGCTGATTTTTACAGGTCTGGCGGCGGTTTTCTCGTATCAGTGCGGGATGCTGAATCTGGGGATCGAGGGGCAGTTTATCGCCGGCGCGATCGCGGCGAACTGGCTTTCGACGATCGTTCTTCCGTTTACCGGCGCGGCGAATATGATCCTGAGCCTGATTGGCGGGATGGCGGCCGGGGCGGTCTGGGGCGCGATTCCCGGACTGTTGAAAGCGTTCCGGAACCTGAACGAGATGATTATCGGGATTCTTCTGAACTATGTCGCGCTGCTGTTCATGGGTTATTTATATGCGGGCCCATTGATGGAAGCGAACATTCCGCAGACAGCGGCGATCGAGCCGGCGGACCGCCTTTCGCGGATCCTGCCGCCGACGCGGGTCCATGCCGGGATCCTGATCGCGCTGGCGGTACTGATCCTGATTTATTACTATTTATATAATACGGCGAGCGGCTTCCGTTTGCGCGTTGTCGGGAACAACCCGGTCGCGGCGCTGGTGAACGGGCTGCCGGTCAAGCGAATGACCGTTATTTCGTTCGTCGCGTCCGGCGCGATTTCGGGTCTTGGCGGCGCGGTCGAGGTTTTGGGCGTGTCTTACCGCCTGATGGGCGGGTTTGGCGCAGGGTTCGGGTTCGACGGCGTCGCGATCGCGCTCATCGGGCAGCTTAACCCGATCGGAACAGGTTTCGTCGCCTATCTTTTCGCGGTGCTTCGCGTCGGCGCGAATACGATGCAGGTTGGGGCGGGGATTCCTTCCGCGATCGTCGACGTCGTTCAAGCCATTATTATCATCTTCGCGGTCGGCGCAACGGCCTTCGTCAGCCTTCCAGAATTTCAGCAGCTGACCGCGCGGATCTTCAGGAAGAAACAGGAGGCGTAAGCGGATGGGGACGATTCTCGATTTAGCGTTTTTAGAAAACCTGCTGGTTTCGATGATCCGGATGGCGACGCCGCTCCTTTTAGCGGGGTTGGGCGAGTTATATTCGGAAAAGGCGGGAATGGTCAATATCGGACTCGATGGGCTCATGACGATCGGCGCGGGCGTCGGGTTTATCGTCGGTTACCTGACCGGGAGTCCGGTTTCAGGTCTGATCGCGGGGGCGCTCGCGGGGATTTTGCTGAACCTGATTTACGCGTTTTCGACGATTTCGCTCCGCTCCGGGCAGACGATTAACGGTATGGCGCTGAATATTTTGGCGCCGGCGCTGGCGACCTTTTTGTCGCGGACTTTTTTCGGGGTTAAGACGACGCTGATGAAGGGGCCGACGATCGGAAATCTTTCGATTCCGGGACTTTCGAAGCTCCCGTTTATTGGGTCGATCCTTTTCTCGGCGCATCCGATGACCTGGTTTGCGCTTCTCCTGGTGATCCTGACGGTCTGGTTTTTCCGGCGGACGAAGCCGGGGCTGAACTACCTGGCGGTCGGCGAGTATCCGCGCGCCGCGGAGTCGATGGGGATTAACGTCGCGAGGGTGAAGTATCTTTCCTGCGTGATCTGCGGATGTTTAGGCGGATTAGGGGGAGCGTACCTGACGACCTGCTATATTGGGGCATATTCGGAGGGGGTCGTCGCCGGCCGCGGTTTCATCGCGCTTTCGGCGGTTATTTTCGGAAATTGGAGCGCTGCCGGCGTCCTGTTCGCGACGCTCCTGTTCGGGCTCGCCGACGCGGTTCAGCTCCGCTTCCAGGTCCTTTTCCGCGACATCCCGTATCAGTTATTGTCGATGCTGCCTTATCTGATGACGATTTTCGTACTGCTCCTTTCGAGCAAGCAATCGAACGAACCGAAAGCGAATGGGCAACCATACGCTCGGGAAGGGAAGTAATTCAGCTTTCCACCATCAAAACAGGAGTTATGATGAAACGGTATTTATTCTTTTTAGTTGTTGTTTTGTCGGTTTTATCGTTATTGGCTGGCTGCGCGCCAAAAGCGGAACCGGCTCCGGAAGCCGCCGCGCCTGAGGCGGACGCGAAAGCTCCAGCCGCGGAGGAGGAAGCTCCCGCGGCGAGCGATAAGGTCTGGAGGGTGGCGATGATCGCGAATACGCCGATCGCGGACGGCGGCTGGAACAGCGCCTGCTACGCGGGGATGACCGGCGCGGCGGAAAACTTCGGATTTGAGACGGCTTATTCTGAAAACGTTGCGCAGACGGATTACGTTTCGATCCTGACCGAATATGGGAACATGGGGTTCGATCTCGTCTTCGCTCCGGGAAACGAATTCACCGACGCGGTTCTTGAAGTTGCGCCTGCGTTCCCGAAGACGAATTTCCTCGTCCTGAACGGCGATGTCAAGGCTGAAAACGTCATGTCAGTTAAGGCGGATAATACGCAGATGGGGTTCCTCGCCGGAGCGCTGGCCGGGCTGAAGACGCGGACGAAGAAAGTCGGGTTCGTCGGCGGAATGGAAATCACGACCGCGAAGCAGGCGATCAACGGTTATTATCAGGGCGTCGCTTATACGAACCCGGAGGCCGAGGTCTCGGTCAGCTGGGCGAACAGCTGGGACGATACCGCGAAAGGAAAGGAAATTGCGATGTCGATGATTTCCACGAATGATACGGATGTATTCTTCGGAACCGCCAGCGCGGTTGACGTCGGCGTTCGCGAAGGAATTGTCGAGTTTGAGGACCGCTGGGGGATTGCGCAGCCGGGCGAATCGCTGGACCAGAATCCGGAACGGATCCTGACGAGTATTATTACGGATAACGTCGCGCTCGTCGGGATCGGGCTGGAACGGACGCAGGCTGGGACGTTTGGCGGCGAAGTGATCGAGGCGGGGGTAAAAGAAGGCGTTTTATACGTTGGAAAGATCGGCGAGTCGATGAAGGACGTTGAGGAAGCGTTCATGAAAATTTTCGACGATCTGAAGGCCGGATCGATCGCGATCGATTATGAACTGAAGTAACGCTGACGGACGGAAGCCGGGCGGAGGAGATCAACCATGAGCGAAGGACATACGCCGCCGCTGCTGGAGATGCAGCGGATTACGAAGCAGTTCGGCGCTTTTACCGCGATTCGGGATATTCATCTGACGCTGAATCGCGGCGAAACGCTGACGTTACTGGGCGAAAACGGCGCGGGAAAATCGACTTTGATGAACGTTCTCTGCGGGCTGTACCGGCCGACGTCCGGCGAAATTCGAATGAACGGTCGGCAGGTGAAATTAACGTCGCCTGCCGACGCGGTCAGATACGGGATCGGCATGGTCCATCAGCATTTCATGCTGGTTGAGGCGTTTTCGGTCTTCCAGAATATTATTTTGGGCGTGACCGACGATAAGGCCGTCGTTATTAACGAGGCGAAGCTCCGAAGCGAAATTATGGCGCTGTCGGATCGGTACGGGCTGGATATCGAATTCGATAAGAAGATTAAAGAGATTTCCGTGGGGGCGCAGCAGCGCGTCGAGATTATCAAGACGCTTTGGCGCGGGAGCGAAATCCTGATTTTAGACGAGCCGACGGCGGTTCTGACTGATGAAGAAACGGTCGGGCTGTTCGGTATTATCCGCCGGCTGACCGCCGAAGGGAAGTCGGTGATCTTCATTTCGCACAAGATGCGCGAGGTCATGGAGATCAGCGACCGGATCATGGTCCTTCGCCATGGCGAGGTCGTCTCGACGGTTCGGCGCGGCGAGGCGAGTGAAACCGAGCTGGCGGCGATGATGGTGGGGCATCGGCTGGTCGAGAAAAAGTACCCGAAGGTACAGCCCGTCGCGGACCTGCCGCCGGTGCTTTCGATTCAAAATGCGTCTTATCATGCGTCTTCGAAGCATAACGGGCTGCGCGGCCTTTCGCTGACGGTTGGACGCGGCGAAATCGTGGGCGTTGCGGGCGTCGACGGAAACGGTCAGAGCGAATTAGCGCGGCTGGTTACCGGATTGATCGCGCCGGATTCAGGCGAGGTCGTTTTCCAGGGAAAAACGGTCAGTCTTTTTTCTCCCTGCGATTTTATCGCGCGGAATATTTCGCATGTCCCTGAGGATCGGAATAAGATGGGCCTGATCGGGGCGATGTCGATTCGTGAGAATTTGCTGCTGAAATCTGAATCGTCCCCCGAGTACGCGGGCCTCGGCGGTTTTTATCTCAGGAAGAAAGCGATATCGGCTCATGCGGATCAATTGCGCGAGAAATACGACGTTCGCTGCTTCTCGATCGATCAGCCGACCGGCCAGCTTTCTGGCGGCAATCAACAGAAGGTCATCCTTGCGCGCGAGCTGGAACGGAATCCTGATTTGCTGATCGCGGTTCATCCGATTCGCGGGCTGGATATCGGCGCGGCGCAGTTTATTCACGACTGTATTATCGCAGCGCGCGACCGTGGCTGCGGTGTGCTGCTGATATCGACGGACCTGAACGAGATTCTGGAGGTTTCGGATCGGATTGTGGTTATGTTCGAAGGAGAGGCGACCGGCGTTTTCAGCGGCGAGAATCCGCCGATCGAGGCGATCGCGGTCGCGATGAGCGGGAGAGAAAAGGAGATGGAAGGATGCTGATTCGGAAGACGATTGAATGGAAAGAAACGGAAACGAAATTATCTGATCTGAAGCCGTTTGAGGTGAGGCTGCTGAAACGGGCGATCGAGATCGCACGGGAAGCGAAGGAACGCGGGAATCACCCGATCGGATGTCTCCTGGCTGATGCGCAGGGGAATATCCTGCTGGAACAGGGGAACGAAGAGGTTACCGGGAACGGGAACTGTACGGCTCATGCGGAAACGGAGCTGATGCGCCGCGCTTCGCAGCGCTACTCCAAGGATGAGATGGCGGAATTGACGATGTACAATGTCGCCGAGGCTTGCGCGATGTGTACCGGGGCGATGTACTGGGGAAATCTGGGCCGGACGGTTTATATTTGCCGCGAATCGGAGCTGAAACGGGTTACCGGCGACGATCCGCGGAATCCGACGCTCGATCTGCCTTCGCGGGCGGTCATTGCCTGCGGACAGAAGCCGATGCAGATTGTCGGGCCGATTCTGGAACTGGAACCCGAATTCTTATCGCTGCACGAGGGATACTGGACGCCGAGCGCGTAAGTTTCTCTTGAATCAGGTTGGTGAACCGCCGCGCCAGATCCTGTGGCGCGGCGGTTTTCTGTCGGATCGCGCGCCGCTGTGCCCGAAAGGTGCGGCGTTGTCCTGAAGGCGGCCGCGACTGAGCGCATCATTCGCGGAAGGCGTAGCCGGCGGCGCGCAGCGCGCCGCAGATTTCAGCGAAGTGGTCATGATTCCGGGTCTCGAGCGTCAGCCGCAGGTAACAGCCGTTGATATCGGTATGCTCGCCTCCATGCTCATGGTTGACTTTGGTGACGTTCGCTCCACGGCTGGCGATAATTTCGGCGACTTCTTTAAGCTGGCCAGGCTTATCGATGAGTTCGAGGCAGAGGTCGGAAATCCGCCCTGTCGTCAGGAGCGCGCGCGTGATGACGCGGGAAAGGATGGTGACGTCGATATTTCCGCCGGAAACGATCGGGACGATTTTCTTTCCTTTTTCAGGGATCTTATTGAAGAGGAGGGCGGCGACGCCGGCCGCGCCCGCGCCTTCGGCGACGACTTTCTCGTCTTCCATGAGTTTTAAAATCGCCGTGGCGATTTCATCGTCGTTGACGGTGACGAGGTCGTCTAAAAACTGATCGCAGATTTCATATGTCATTTCGCCGGGGCGTTTTACTGCGATCCCGTCGGCGAAGGTCGTGACTTTGTCGGTCCGGGTCAGCGCGTGCTGATGGATCGAGTCGAACATGGCGGAGGCGCCCTGCGCCTGAACGCCGTAGACGCGGACGTCCGGGTTCAGCTTTTTGATTGTGAAAGCGACGCCGGAGGCGAGCCCGCCTCCCCCGATCGGGACGATGACCGCGTCGACGTCATGCAGCTGGTCCATGATTTCCAGTCCGATGGTGCCTTGTCCGGCGATGACGTCTTCGTCGTTAAACGGATGAATAAAGATTGCGCCGGTTTCTTCGACGGCTTGAATCGCGGCGGTGTAGGCGTCGTCATAGACGCCGTCGACGAGGACGACTTCCGCTCCATAGCGTTTCGTGGCTTCAATTTTGGAGAGCGGGGCGGTGCTGGGGACGAAGATGCGCGCCTTGACGCCGTTGCGCGCGGCGGCCAGCGCGACGCCCTGCGCATGGTTCCCCGCTGAGCTGGCGATAATTCCGCGGCATTTTTCTTCGTCCGAGAGACAGGAAACTTTATAAAACGAGCCGCGAATTTTGAAGGAACCGGTTACCTGGAGATTTTCCGGCTTGAGGTATACCTGATTTTCGCCGCTCAGCGAGCGCGCCTGGATCAGGTCGGTTCGGCGGATAATCTTTTTTAATCGATGGTTTGCTTTGTATACGTTGTCTAATGTCAGCATGCTGCGCCTTTTTTCTGTCCCCGCGCGGCGTTTTTCGCTTTGCGGATAAATTCCGGTATTTCGGGTCCGACGGACAGGGAAAGTATACCGAAGAAACGGATCGTTTCAACGGATCAGGGAAAAAAGAAATACCCACGATCGATCGCGGGTATTTTACGGGCCGATAAAGCCGGCGTCAGGCGAAGTCGCCGTAGTACGCGCGGCGGTAAATATCTTCTAATTCGCTGATGAGCGGATAGCGCGGGTTCGCGCCGGTGCACTGGTCTTCGAAAGCGTTTTCCGACATTCTGCGGATGACCGCGAGGAATTCGGCTTCATCGATTCCGGTATCCTTCAGCGTTTCCGGGATTCCCAGATTCCGGTTCAGGTCGCGGACTTTTTCGATCAGCGCAGTGACAAGTTCTTCCGTAGAGTTTCCCTGAAGCCCGGAAAAGCGGGCAATTTCGGCGTAGCGCTGGTCTGCGATGAATTCGCTGTATTTCGGGAAGATCGTGAATTTCGTCGGTTTGGTCGCGTTGTAGCGGATGACATGCGGGAGCAGGATTGCGTTGGCGCGGCCGTGGGCGATATGGAACTCGCCGCCGAGTTTATGCGCGAGCGAATGGGAGATGCCTAAGAAGGCGTTGGTAAACGCCAGCCCGGCGATACAGGAAGCGTTATGCATTTTTTCGCGGGCGATCATGTCGTTCGCATTGGCGAAAGAACGTTCAAGGTATTGCATAACGAGCTGAATCGCTTTCATTGCCAGTCCGTCGGTGTAATCCGAAGCCAGGACCGAGACGTAGGCTTCGAGCGCGTGCGTCAGGACGTCCATCCCGGTGTCGGCGGTGATGGATTTGGGCATGGTTTTGACGAATTGCGGGTCGATAATCGCAACGTCCGGCGTAAGTTCATAATCCGCAAGCGGGTACTTGATATTGCCGTTCTGCTTATCGGTAATGACCGAGAAGGAGGTCACTTCGGAGCCGGTTCCGCTGGTCGTCGGGACGGCGACGAGCTTCGCTTTTTTCCCCAGGTTCGGGAAATGGAACGCGCGCTTGCGAATATCCATGAATTTCAGCTTGAGCCCGTCGAAGCTGGTCCCCGGGTTTTCGTAGAAAAGCCACATCCCTTTGGCGGCGTCGATCGCTGAACCGCCGCCGATCGCAATGATGACGTCCGGTTGGAACCGGTTCATTGCCGCGACGCCGCGATTGATCGTCTCGACGGACGGATCGGGTTCGACTTCGTTGAAGATTTCGAGCGCGACGTGAACTTCGCGTTTTCGCAGGTAGTAGATCGCCTTATCGACGTAGCCTAATTTACTGATGACCGGATCGGTGACGATAAAGACGCGGTTGAGATTCGGCATCTTCTCAAGGTACTGGATCGCATTGTATTCGAAGTACAGCTTCGGCGGAATTTTGAACCATTGCATATTGACTCTCCTGTGGGCAATGCGCTTTTTATTGATGAGGTTGACGGTTGAAACGTTGGCGGTAGTCGAGTTATGCCCGAACGAGCCGCAGCCCAACGTCAGCGACGGGGTATTGGTGTTATAGATGTCGCCGATCGCGCCCTGGGATGAGGGAGAGTTGACGATGATGCGTCCGACTTTCATCTGTTTCCCATATTGGACCGCGATTTCCTCGTCGTCGGTATGGATGACGGCGGAATGGCCCAGACCGCCGAGCTCCAGCATGCGCTGCGCATAGGCGAATCCCTGTTCTGTGCTGTCGACGACGAAATAAGCGAGGACAGGGGACAGTTTTTCGAGGGAGAGCGGATATTCCAGGGATGGTTCCGGAAGCTTTGCCAGGAGGATTTTGGTGTTTTCTGGTACGGCGACGCCAGCGTCGCGAGCGATTACGTACGCGGGATGCCCCACGACGATCGGGTTGACCGCCATTTTGTCATAATTGATAACGTAGCGCGAAACCTTTTCGATTTCTTCGGCGTTCAGGAAGTAGCAGCTGTTCTCCGACATGAAGGTTTCGAATTCATCGGCGATTTCGTGGTCGACGATCACCGCCTGTTCCGAGGCGCAGATCATTCCGTTATCAAACGTCTTGGACATCATCAGGTCGGTACAGGCGCGGCGGACGTTGACGTTTTTATGGATATAGCAGGGAACGTTCCCCGGCCCGACGCCAAGCGCGGGTTTCCCGCAGGAGTACGCGGCGCGAACCATGCCTGCGCCGCCGGTCGCGAGGATCAGCGAGACGCCCGGATGATTCATCAGTGCGTTCGTCGCTTCGAGCGAGGGGATCTCGATCCATTGGATACAGTATTCGGACGCGCCATGTTTGACGGCGGCGTCGCGTAAGATCTTCGCGGCTTCCATCGAGCATTTCTGCGCGGAGGGATGGAAACCGAAGATAATCGGATTCCGCGACTTGGCGCAGATCAGGCTCTTGAACATGGTTGTCGAAGTGGGGTTGGTAACAGGGGTGACGCCGGCGACGATTCCGACCGGTTCGGCGACCTCAACGTAACCTTCGTTTTCGTTTTCGTCAACGACGCCGACGGTTTTCTGATATTTGATGCTGTGCCAGATGTATTCGGTCGCGAAGATATTCTTGATATCTTTGTCCTCGACGACGCCGCGGCCGGTTTCTTCGTAAGCCATCTTGGCGAGTGGGAAGTGCTGGTCAAGTCCGGCGAGGGTCATCGCGTGAACCATGGCGTCGATCTGTTCCTGTGTCATCGACATGTAGGTCTGGAGCGCGATTTCCGCGTTGGCGACGAGCCGATCGATCATCGCCCGGACGTCGACGGGTTCAGTTTCGGTTTCATTTCTTTTTGTTTTTGTTTCAGCCATTTTCTTTAGCCTCCTGTTGTAAAGGATAACTATACCATGTTATGTTCAAAATTTCACAAAGTTACCCGATTCTGTTACGAGAATATGATTTCTATTGTCGGATCAGTGCCGTTTGTCATGAGATATAGATGGGGAGGGGGAGTTGGAGAGGGGGAAGTGCGGTGGGAAATTTCTCTGGCGCAGATAAAAAGATCATCAAGGCATATTATGAAGAATGCCTTGATGATCTGCTCTGAAATTACGGAACCAGGCGGGGTTACAGCTCAAGCGCTTTTCCCATCGAAGAATTCCTCCGCGTCCCGGCGGAATTTCACGAGCGACGGACGATGAATATAGAGCATATGCCCGGCTTCATAGTAGGTCATCGTCAGGTTTTTTCGCAGCTCGGGCGTCAGGTTGAGATGATTAAAGACGAATTCAGCGGCGAAGAACGGGGTCGCCAGATCATAATAACCGTTCAGGACCCACACGCGCATGAATTTGTTCCGTACCATCGTATCATGCAGCATTTCTTCCAGCTGAACATAGCGGTTCTGAAATTCTTTATAGTCCCAGATTCGCCAGAGTGCGTTGGAGATCGTATATTCCCGGTCGGTCTTGAAGTTCAGCTCACGGTTCAGGTAATCGTTGAGCGCGCCGGCAAAGACGCCGCTGATCTCGCTGTCGGACGGATCGTAGCTGGGCGATTCGCCCGCGCCGTTCTTATCCGGCCCGGTAAAACGGGCGTCGAAGCGTCCGATGACCTTTCCTTCGCCGCGGAGAAGCTCTTTCCCGAAATGGTCCATGCTGACGCGGAGGTTCGATTTCAGGATATAGTCAGCGGAAAGTCCGATCCATTCGGCTGTCTTTTCCGCGACAGCTCGTTTTTGTTCATTGCTGAGCCGGTCCCCGGCAAAAAGCGCGTTCATGTATTCGCTGGAGGCGAATTCGGAGGATCGCGCCGCGACCTCTTGGAGCGTCAGCGAGCGGTATTTCTCCGCGATTTTTCCATGTTTCCAGGCTGCGGTCGCGTAGGTCGGGAGGAACGTCACGTACGGCAGGTCGTTTCCGTCGTAGAAATCGAGCGTCATGAAGTCGAGCGCGGTCGAGATCAGGATAATCCCGTTCAGGTACAGCCCATGCTTATCGGAAAGGTAATCGGCGAGGCCGGTCGCGCGCGTCGTTCCGTAGGATTCGCCGGCGATATATTTCGGAGAACCCCAACGGCCGTTTTCGGCGATAAACGAGCGGATAAATTCGCCGACGGATTCGATATCCTTTTTCCAGCCCCAGAAGTCCTTCGGCTTATCGCCGCTGACGGCGCGGGAGAAGCCGGTTCCGACGGGATCGATCATGACAAGATCGGTTCGATCCAGGAGGGAGAATTCGTTGTCGACGAGCTTCGCGGGCGGCGGAAGCGGCGAACCGTCTTCGTTAAGCGCGACGCGCCGTGGGCCGAGGACGCCTAAATGGACCCAGAGAGAGGGCGCGCCCGGCCCGCCGTTGAAGGCGAATGTAATCGGGCGTTCGCCGATATCTTTGACGTCTTTTTTTGTATATGCCGTGTAGAAGATTTCGACACGCGGTTTTTCGCCTTCATATACGTCTTTCTTATCGCCTTCGCCGAATTTTTCCTCGTTGAGAATATACGTTCCGGCTGTTGCTGTGTAAGCGACGGACTTCCCCTGGATCGTGACGGTATGGTCGGTTTGGACGGTTTTGCTCTGCGGCTGGGTTGGAGCCGGGGTTGCGTTCTCAGTGGTTTTGGTTTCCATTGTCATTCGATAAAAATCCTCTCTTTTCGCTGGAAGGAAGCCGGAAGATGAATCGTTTCCGGCGCACATCCTATGATCGTTGATGATAACCCATTTCAGGTAAAATTGACAGGTGTTGACAGATGGCTCTTGTGATTGGAGGATTCGCGAAAATGACGGGCGGATGGGTCCGGGAAGTTATCGTCAGGTCATACGATCCTGCCTGGGAGCGGATGGCGGCGGCGGAAGCGGACATGATCCGGAGCGCGCTTGGCGGAGTGCTGCTTGCCGTCATGCATATCGGCAGCACGTCGGTCCCGGGTCTGTGCGCTAAGCCGATTTTAGATTTTCTCGGGATTGTTCCCGATCTTTTTGGATTGGACGCCCGGGCGGAGGCTTTGGAGAAGCTCGGCTATACAGGGATGGGGGAGAACGGACTTCCGGGGCGGCGTTTCTTTAAAAAAGGCGAAGCGCCGAGAACGCATCATCTTCATTTTTATCAGCGGGATAACGTTCGCGAGATCGAACGTCATTTAGCGCTTCCGGCGTACCTGCGCGCGCACCAGGCTGAAGCAGAGGCATACGGCGCGCTGAAATCGAAGCTGGCTGCGACGTTCCCGCAGGATATTGAAGCATATATGGCGGGGAAAAGCGCGTTTGTCAGGGAACTGGAGGCGCGGGCGCTCCTCTGGCGGAAAGCCAACGGAACGGATTACCGGATTTAATATCGAAGTGTAAAATGGATTTGCCGATATTAATCGCGACGTCGCTATAGTTAAACAGGAAGGCGAAAAGGTTCTTTCGGCGATCACGACCGTCATTTAGCGTTTTCGGCGTACCCGCGCGCCTCGGGCTGAAGCAGAGGCATACGGCGTGCTGAAATCCAAGCTGTCGGTCCCGTAAAATAAGATATAATATTCCGGTCAGATTATATCAACAGGAGTCCTTATGGCATTGGTGTTAGACGCAATGGGAAGCGATCGGCATCCGGTCCCGGAGATCGAAGCCGCGATCCAGTTTTCTCGCGAAACCTCAGAAAAAATATACCTGGCAGGGCATCGTGACATCGTTTTTTCCGTCGCAAAAGAATCCGATTTCGCTGGATTACCGATTGAATTTGTGCATGCCGACGACGTTTTAGAAAGCGACGCGAAAGCGGTAACCAGCTTCAAAGAAAAACCGAATAACTCCATGGCGGTCGGGCTTCGTCTTGTCCGCGAAGGAAAAGCTTCCGGATTCTTGACCAACGGCTCGACCGGCGCGGCGCTTTTCGCCTCGCTCCGTATCCTGGGCCGGATTAAAAACGTTTCCCGCCCCTGCCTCGCGACGTATTTCCCGACGGAAAGCGACGATTGTATCCTGCTTGATATCGGCGCGAATTCCGACTGCCGTCCCGAATTCCTGCATCAGTTCGCGGTCATGGGCGCGGTTTACGCTGAAAAGATGCTGGGGGTCAGCAACCCCAGGATCGGTCTTCTCAGCAACGGCGAGGAAGAATCCAAGGGAAACGAATTAGCGCGCGAAACGTTTAAACTGCTCGCCGCCTCGGCGCATCTCAATTTCTATGGCAATATCGAGCCGAAAGAAGTCTTTACGCATAAAGTCGACGTCGTCGTTACCGACGGCTTCTCAGGAAATATCTTCATGAAAACGACCGAGAGCGCGGCGAGAATGGTCACGGAAATCCTGAAAGCCGGGTTCCTTTCCAACCCGCTGACAAAGCTGGGAGCGCTGCTGAATAAATCGACGCTCCGGACGCTGAAAAAGAAAGTCGATCCGGAACGGATCGGCGCGGCCCCGCTCCTCGGCGTCGACGGGCTCGCTTACGTCGGGCATGGTCGTTCAAATACGAACGCAACGATCGGCGGGCTCCGCCGTGTTAAAGAAGCGGCTGACGGGAAGCTGATCGACGAGATCCGCCGCCGTATCCCGCTTGAGCTATCCAAGGAATCAGGAGAGTAAATCACCCATGTATATTTATAAGAACGAAAAGAAATTCAAGAAAAATAAACTCATGTCGCAGGTTCTGACCGGCGTCAGCTTCGGCGTCCTGATCATCGGCGCGGTCCTGGCGTTCTCTGAACAGTATTTCATGTTCTCGTTTATCGCGCTCCTGATTGGTGTCATTATTTCGCAGCTTTCGATCACGCTGACGACGAATTGGGGTCGCGAGCCCTCGAACGACTTCATTTTTAACGTCAAGCTTAAGGGCCTCAGCGATAATTTCTCGATTTATCACTATATGGAACCCGTGAATCATCTTCTCGTCGGGACCGCCGGCGCGTTTATCCTTCTCCCCTGTTTCCAGGGCGGGACGATCGGCTATGACGAAAAGAAGGGGCGCTGGACCCAGAAAAAGGCCTCGTTCTTCATGAAGCTCTTCGGTCAGGAGGGCATCGGCCGTCCGGACCTCGAAGCGGACGCCGCCGTCGAGGCAGTTAAGAAATATTTTGCGGAAAAGGAGATCGATTTTCCCGCCGACGCGATTCATCCTGTCCTCGTTTTTATCAACCCGAAATCTGAAATTGATCCGGAAGCGAACTTCAGGTACGATACGATTCCGCTGGATAAGATCAAGGACCTGATCCGGAGGTACGCGAAAGAGAACCGTTTTTCGCCGGAATTTATCGACGAAGTCACGGACAAGCTCCCGCTTGACGACATCGAATAGAAAAACCGCCGTCAAGCCAGCCGCAACAGGACCGACGCAGCGAGCCTCTCCCTTTCATTACCGCTGAGATCAGGAGAACTCGCCGCGTCGGTTTTCGCTCTATTTCATGTTTCAGGACAGGAGACGTCCGGGGAGATTCGTCAGCGAACTTCGTCAGGAGCACGTCTGTTTTTCAAGCCGCGGCAGGGACCTCAGATCAGGTGGCTATTCCTCTTCCCCGATTCCCCAAAGTCCGCCTTTCAGGACTTTCAGCGACAGCAGCGCGCATTTCAGCCGGACCGGTCCCAGCTCGTCAAAACCAAGGAGCTCCAAAACGTCGTCTTTCGACAGGTCCTTCAGATCGTCGATTTTCTTTCCGATAATCGATTCGACCAGTAAATCGGCGGACGCCTGCGATATGGCGCAGCCATGACCGGAAAAACGCGCGTCGGTTACAACGCCTGCGTCGTCTACCCGCAGGTCGATCCGCAGGTGATCCCCGCAGAGCGGGTTCTCGTCCTCGAAGCTCAGGTCATGCGGATCGAGTTCTCCGCGATACTGAGGATTCTTATAATGATCCAGGATGACTTCCCGATATAAATCGTCCATATCCGGTCCCCCGCCTTACGCAAAAATTTGAATCACGCGCTTCAATCCCGCCGCGAGACGCTCGACGTCCGCTTCGGTATTATAAATGTAAAATGACGCGCGCGTCGTCGCCGGAATCTTGAACCGGTCATGAATCGGCATCGCGCAATGATGCCCCGCGCGGACACAGATCCGATCCTCGTCCAGGAGCGAAGCTACGTCGTGCGGATGGACGCCGTCGATCGTGAAGCTGACCAGGCCGCCGCGTTCGCGCTCCGGACCGTAAATCGTCAGCCCCGGGATGGCTCGCAGCGCCTCAACCGCGCGCTCCGTCAACGCTCGCTCATGCGCCGCGACATTCTCCATCCCCAGCGCGTTCAGGTAATCGACCGCCGCGCCGAATCCAATCGCTTCGGCGATCTGCTTCGTGCCGGCTTCAAATTTGTACGGTAAATCGGCGGTCGTGAACGAACGCAGGCTGACCTTCCGGATCATATCCCCGCCGCCCAGAAACGGCGGCATCGCCCGCAGCAGCGCTTCCTTTCCATACAGGACGCCGATCCCCGTCGGTCCCAGCATCTTATGCGCCGAGAACGCCAGGAAGTCCGCGTCCAGCGCCTGAACGTCGACCGTCTGGTGCGGAACCGTTTGAGCGCCGTCGACGAGGACGAGCGCCCCGGCGTCATGCGCCGCATGGATCATCTCCGCGATCGGCGGAACCGTCCCCAATACGTTCGACATCCCGCCGATCGCGACCAGCTTCGGGCCCCGGGTCAGGATTTCGCGGAAAACGCCCTGATCGAGCGTCCCGTCGTCTAAAACCGGAATAACCTCAATTTGAATTCCCCGCTCCGCCGACAGCATCTGCCAGGGGACCAGGTTTGAATGATGTTCATATTCCGTGACAGCAACTCGGTCGCCCGCAGTTAACGACCGGCCCCAGCTTCTCGCAATCAGGTTAATGGACTCGGTCGTCCCGCTCGTATAGATAATTTCGCGCGTCGATTTCGCGTTCAGGAACGCGCGGATCTTTTCCCGCGCCGCTTCGTAAGCGGCGGTCGCCTCCTCCGAAATCCGGTAGACGCCACGATGAATATTCGCGTTCATCTCCGTATAATACCGCTCCATCGCCGCTAAAACCTGATTCGGCCGCTGCGACGTTGCGCCGGAGTCCAGATAACAGAGCGTCCGCCCGCTCCCATCCACCGCCGTCAGGATCGGAAAATCCTCCAAAACACGCTTCACGTCGATCATTCGCTTCTCCACGCCGCTCATCGTTCCGGGATCCCCGCCGCTTACATCGTTCGCCTGCATGGGCGAACGTCTGGCGAAGAAAACGGAAAACTCAGCAGCCGATCGGGAACCATCCATCCCTCCGTCAGGAAAACGTTCGTACGGAACTGAACGGAAATCATTTTCGACTCTGGATTGATATGCACGACAATCCCGCGCAGCCAGCCGGTCGTCCGCGCTCCGCGCCGTTCATGATCGCAGAAAACTTCAACAATATCTCCGACCTGATATCCGGCGTCCGGTTCAGGGTCGCGCATTGCAGGGGGATTGCTCATCTTGATTCTACCGTCCTTTCACAGCGATTCAACTTTGCATGGATATGCGACTCGATACGTTCCCGAATCGGATCGGAGGAGATCGAATCCAGGATCGATCCGAAAAATCCGTCGATAATCAGGCCCCGCGCTTCTTCCTCCGAGATCCCCCGGGAAGTCAGGTAAAACACCTGGTTCCGATCGATCTCGGTCATCGTCGTTCCATGGGAACATTTCACATCATTCGTAACAATTTCCAGCCCCGGACGGGCGAAAACGCGCGCTTCAGGATCCAGGACAAGATTGTCGTTTTTCTGATACCCGTCAGTCCCGGTCGCCTTGGGGTCCACGTAAATCATCCCGGTCCAGGTCGCATGCGCCTGGTCCCTGACCGCGCCTTTATAAAGGAGCGAACTATATGAGTTCCGCCCGTAGTGGTTCTGCCTTGTGTTCATCGTGATCCGCTGATCCAGATTCCCGAAAAAGACGCCGTTGATCCTGGCCTGCGCGCCGTCGCCGACCAGATTGACCGTCAGCTCCGCCATCGAGCGCGCTGATCCAACCTCGGCGGTAATCCAGTCCACCGAGCCGTCCGTGCCAATCGTCATCGTCGTATCGCGGATACAGAAAGCGTTCTCGTGAAAATCCTGAATTTCATGCGCTTTCAGCAAAGCGTTCCCGCCGACGACAAACGTAACCGGGTTCAGGAAGAGAATTTCGCCCGAACCTGAACCGGACCGCAGGTTTAACGTAAACGTTGCTTCCGAATCGTCTTCAAGAAGCGTCCAAACGCGCATCGCGCCTAATCGGCCTGCCTCGCTCAGCGCGGCGTCCAGGAGGAAGTCCCCGCCGGTCCGAACGCCGCGGGGAACATAGAGAACAATCGTCTCCCGCGCAAATCCGTCCAGCGCCTCCGCCAGCGCAACCTTCTGCGCCGTGCCGGCCCGTTCGATAATCCGCGCCGCGAGATCAGGCTCCGACGCCGTAATTTCCTCGAGCGATTCAAAACGTACGCCCTGCGCCGCGGCCGCGGGAGCGATCCAACGCCGGCCCGATCCGTTTTCCCATCGGTACCATCCGCCAGTGCCCGCCGCGTCATCGCTCTGCGCTTCCCGCTCGACCCGACGCGGCGGATAAGCCCGATCCGCGACCATGTCAAGGAGTCGTTCCCGCTCAGCTCTGCCGAGCGTCGTTATACCGTTCATTGCGTCGAAAAGATCATGGAGATCCGACGCGGCTTCGATCATTTTTTCCATCGTGCCTCCTACCCGACCGACCCGGACATCTGCAGCTGGATCAGACGGTTCATCTCCACCGCATACTCCATCGGCAGCTCCTTCACCAACGGTTCAATAAATCCGGAAACGATCATCGTCGTCGCGTCCTCTTCCGAAATCCCGCGGCTCATCAGGTAAAACAGCTGATCTTCGCCAACTTTCGATACCGAAGCTTCATGCCCGATCGAGACCTTCTGCTGCTCGATATCCATCGTCGGATACGTATCCGATTCGGAATGATCGTCGAGGATCAGCGCGTCGCAGACGACATTCGCCTTCGCGTATTCCGCCTTCTTCGTGACCTTCAGGGTCCCGCGGTACGACGACCGGCCGCCGTCCTTACTGATCGACTTGGAAACGACGTTGCTCGTCGTGTTGGGCGCGAAATGCATCATTTTCGTCCCGGCGTCCTGAATCTGGTCCCTGCCCGCGAAGGCCATCGACAGCATCTCGCCATGCGCTCCTTCTCCCATTAAATAGCAGGAGGGATATTTCATCGTCACCTTCCCTCCCATATTCGCGTCGACCCATTCCATCGTCCCATGCGCCATGACTTTCGCGCGCTGCGTGACCAGGTTATACACGTTCGTCGACCAGTTCTGGATCGTCGAATATCGAACCCGCGCGTTTGGCGCAATGTAAATTTCAATAACGCCGCTGTGGAACGAGCTTTCGGAATACTGAGGCGCGGTACAGCCCTCAACGTAGTGAACCTGAGCGCCTTCATCCGCGATAATCAGCGTCCGCTCGAACTGGCCGATATTCGGCGAATTCAGTCGGAAATACGCCTGAAGCGGGAGATCGACCTTGACGCCCTTGGGGACGTAAACGAACGAACCGCCCGACCAGACGGCGCTGTTCAGCGCTGCGAATTTATTATCACGATACGGGACGATCGTCCCGAAAAACTTCCGGAAAAGATCGGGGTGCTGTCGAAGGCCGTCTTCGATACTGAGGAAGATAACGCCCTGCTCTTCGAGAAAGGCCAGAATACTATGATAGACCATCTCGGATTCGTACTGCGCCCCGACGCCGGCGAGGAATTTCTGCTCCGCTTCGGGGATCCCGAGCCGGTCGAACGTATTCTTGATCGTGTCCGGAACGTCGTCCCAGGAACGCTCGGAACGCTCGGATGGACGGACATAATAAACCAGGTTGGATAAATCCAGTCCCGATAAATCGGGGCCCCAGCTGGGCATCGGTCTTTCAAAGAAATGCGCTAAAGCTTTCAGCCGAAACTCGAGCATCCATTCCGGCTCGCCTTTCAGCTCGGAAATCTTCCGGACGACGTCCTCGGTCAGTCCGACGCCCGTCTTAAATATCGCCGTATCCGGATCGCGGAAATTATACAGCTCCGCAAACTCGCCGATCGGCTGTTCTATGAGTTGATTCTGTTCCATGCGTTCGCCTTTCGCGCGGTCTACTCGCGGACCCAGTCGTACCCGCGTTCTTCAATTTCCATCGCCAGCTTCGCGTCGCCCGACCGGATTATTCCACCGTCCATCATGATATGAACGTAGTCCGGATGAATCTCGTTCAGGAGACGTTGATAATGCGTAATCATGAGAACGCCCATCCCGGTTTCCCGGACCAGCCGGTTGACCCCGTCGGCAACAATCCGCATTGCGTCGATATCCAACCCGGAATCGATCTCGTCCAAAATCGCGATTTCCGGTTGGAGAACGGACATCTGCAGAACCTCTAACCGCTTTTTCTCGCCGCCGGAAAATCCGTCGTTCAGGTAACGTCCCGCAAACGCACTGTCGATTTTCAGCAGCGCCATCTTCTCTTTCAGCATTTTCCGAAAGGCGGCGATCGAAATCGGTTTCGCTTCCGGATCTTTTTTCTTCGCCTTGGCGTTCAGCGCCGTCCGTAAAAAATTCGCTACGGTCACGCCCGGAACTGCGATCGGGCTCTGAAACGCCAGGAACAGCCCGGCGTTCGCCCGTTCGTCGACGCTCCAGTCGAGAATCGATTCCCCGTTTAAAATGACATCGCCTTCGGTAATCTCATAACTCGGATGGCCCATAATCGCGTTGGATAACGTCGATTTCCCGGCTCCGTTCGGTCCCATGATCGCATGAATTTCACCGGGACGAACGGTTAAGTTCAAATCGCTGAAAATCAGTTTATCTTCGATTCGAACCGATACATGTTTGATTTGCAACCCTTGCATGGTCATAAATTCTCCTGAAAATATCTCATGATTCGGCGCGCCGTCTCATGAGCGGATTAAGTCTAACGTTCGGTCCGGCGCTTTTCAATGCTATTTCATAAAAATCGACAGACGCTGGAGCGCCGATTATAACGCGCGATTATTATACCAGACGTGATCCGTACGCCACAGCGGTAAAAGCGATTTGAATACGCTGTTAATGAAACGCTGACAATTACAGCAGATTAAAAGATTAAATTTATTTAATTTTAATTTTTTATTTGTATAGAATATTATACGGCAGACTCCGTTAATCCAGGCTCCGGGCGTTCGATAAAAACAGGGCGTCCGAGAGAAGCTCAGGAACGCCCTTACTTATGCCCACGAAACCGATACGATCCGCGTTACGAGCTCGCGCCGTTATCCTCCGAAGCGTCCGGCTCGGAACGCCGATCCGACTTCAATCCGGCGCTGCCCGCTTCCGGGGCCGTCGTCTCCGGAGCGTCAACCGGAGTAAACGAGGAGGGCTGCGCAATGGAACCTTCTTCGGGAACCGTCCCGCTTACGGGGATATCCCCGCGAAGCGCCGTTCCGCTCCGCCCGCTGCGCTGACCATACTGTTCATAGAGGTACTGGGAAACGGCCCCTAAACCGAACGCCGCAGCGAAGAATTTCGGCGTCCAGCTGATCCACCAGGGCAGCGCGTCGAAGACCGCGAAAACGACGATCAGGACGACCGCGCCGACGAATGTCAGCCATTCAGGCCGCATTGTCAGTCGGATCCGGCGCTTGAGGTCCTTCCCGATCAGCGACGCGACGACGACAAAGCCGCAGAAAATCGCGAGAATATAAACCAGAATCAGGATCAGCGCGACCGGTATCAGGATCAGCGTGACCGAGAAAAAAAACGCCACAATCGGAATCAGAAGCAGGAGCGCCGCGCCGATGAACCAGGACAGCCCGAGGTTTTTATTCAGGTACGTTTCCGCGGCCGCGATATGCTTCGGGGCAAAAATCGCCAGCAGCAGCGCGGCGGCGGCGATCAGCAGGAAGTTCGTCAGGAACGAGAACGCCGACGTAAAGGCGCTGCGGACGGTCCGGAATCCGCCGAACGGGAAGAAATGAGCTCTGCGCTCCGCGACGATCTCCTCCGGATCAAATTCCACTTCAAAATCGTCAACGATCGACCCGATAACTTCGCCGTGAATTACCGAGCCTCTTGACCGGTTGAGCGTTCCGCCGACCGTTTTGACGTCGCCTTCGACGACCGCGTTTTCTTTCAGGTAAACCTCGCCGCCGAGGACGACGATATCTTCGGAAACCGTCCCCTCAACGGTAATCTCACCGCCATAAACGCGGATCGTTCCGAAAATCTCCGTCCCCTGATCAAACTCAGCCTCGCCGCCGAAAATCGTGATATCGCCGTATATTTCCGCGTCCTTCCGGACTTTGAGCTCGCCGCCCATGACCGAAATATTCCGCTCGACCGTTTCGCCTTCGCGGATCGTCCGCTCTCCTCCGAGAATCCGGAGATCGCCAACGGACGCTTCTGCGTGCGTTGCCCCGAATGGAACGACCGTCAACAACACTGCGGCCAGAACCGCAATTCCCACGCTAAATAAAAACCATCTATTTTTGCTCATATGAAACCTCTCTTTCAGCTTGAACCTGATTTTTCCTGATACCTAAAAGGAGGCCGAACCCAATCAGGAATGCCGCCGAAACCATCGAGCAGCCGAAAATCAGCAGCGGGATCCGGATCCTTTCCACTATATAAGCGATCCCTTCGGTAACGACGTACGCCTTTTCAACAAAATCCACAGCTTTCAGGATGGCTGACATCAGGAAATGATTCCCCATCATTGTCAGATGAACCGACAGGCAGGAAAGAAGAACGCCGATGACGACAACAGCCAGCATCCACCTGCGGCGACGGGCGTTGACCTGCGAACGCAGCGCCGCGTTCGCAGCGGCGCTCTTCGCGCGCGCCGCGAATCCCGGCGGGGGCGTAATCGTATCTTCACAAAGGAGGAGCTCGCTGACCGCTTTCCAATCTTCAATTGCCAGCCGGCACGATTCGCAGGCTGCGGCATGCGCTTCAAGCTCCTCTCGTTCGGCTTCGCTCAACGGCTCATCACAAAAGATCAGTCCTTCGTAATAATCATGCTCTTTCATCCTGCAACCTCCTGCGCCGCCGGTTCCCGAACCTGACGGTACAATCCGACCAACTGTTTCCGTGCACGAAAAAGGCGGCTCTTGACCGCTGCCTCGCTCAACCCGACCGCCGTGCCGATTTCCCGATCCGATAAATCGTCCCAGTATCGGAGCACGATAATCGCGCGATCGACTTCCGTCAGCCCTGCGAGCAGCGAACGGACCTCGTCAGCCCGCTCCCGATCGTTAAGCGCTTCCTTCGGCGTCGCGATCCGATCCGGAATAACCTCTTCCATCGTTTCGTCAATTTCGACCGTTGCGACCCGTTTCTTTCGAATCGTGTCGATACAATGATTCGTTGCAATCGATAGGACCCAGGTCGAAAAGGTCCGCTGCGTGTCAAAGCGCCCGATATTCGTCCAGACCTTGACGAATACCTCCTGCGCCGCGTCCTCCGCGTCACGGGCGTTATAACTCAGCATCCGATAGCAGAGGTTATAGACGCTCGTCTGGAATCGATCAACCACAACGGAAAAAGCGGCGGTATCTCCGTCTTTTACACGATTGATAATTTCAAGTGGGAATTCCTGACGCATCGTTTCCTTTCTCGTATACCTTAACATACGAAGCCTTTTCAAATCGGTTTCAAAATCGCCGCGTTTTTTTTCGCTGATCCTGAGTCAGCTGAACTGCCTGAAAACTGAAGCGGCGTAAACCGGGTTCCTGAAAAGCCCCGCTTACGCCGCTGAAAGAAAAGCGCCTCGAATTTAAGGAAGCTAAACGACCTCGATTCCGTCCCCGGCGACAGCCTCGCCAATAACACGCGCGAACTGGCCCTTTTCGGCCGCGGCGGCCAGGAACGTGTCCAGCTTTGTTTCCGGGATCCCCAGCAGCAGCCCGCCGCTCGTCTGCGGATCGAAGAGCATCATCCGCTCCTGCGCCGAGATCCGATCGCTGAAACGGACGTTCGGGCGGTAATACTTCTCGTTCTCATACGCGCCGCCAGGAAAAAGCTCCTGCTCCATGTACGGTTCATAGTTCTTGACGAACGGAATCTGGTCCCAATCATACCGCAGCCCGACGCTCCCGTCGCGGATCATCTCGCAGCTATGACCCAGAAGACTGAATCCGGTCACGTCTGTTCCGGATTTCGCGCCGACCGAAACCGCCAGCTCCGCCGCCATCCGGTTCAGCGTCTTCATCCACCCCGTCACCCGGGCGAAATCCGTCGGATCGGCTTTCCCGGCCTTGTTCGCGGTCGACATCAAGCCAAACCCCAGCGGCTTGGTCAGGACCATGCGGTCACCGGGCCGCAGCTTTCCCTTATACAGGATACGCTCCGGATGAACCGTGCCAACAACTGCGAGACCGTATTTCGGCTCCCGGTCGCGGACCGTATGCCCTCCGACAATCGGGCATCCGGCTTCGAGCGCTTTCTCAGCGCCGCCGCGGAAAATCTCAGCGATCGTTTCCGGCGGTAAATCCGTCGGCATGGCGGTAATATTCAGCGCCATCAACGGTTTCCCGCCCATGGCAAAGACGTCGGACAGACTGTTCGTCGCGGCGATCGCGCCATAATCGTACGGATCGTCGACAATCGGCGGAAAAAAATCGGTCGTAAAAACGAGCGCTAAGTCGTCGGATATCTTATAAACCGCGGCGTCGTCCGCTTTCTCCAATCCGATTAATAAATCAGGGAACTTCTCCGCCGAAAATAAATTTCCAAACGGATTGATCACGTCGGTCAGGACCTCCGCGCGCAGCTTTGCCGCGCACCCTGCGCAAAACGCCAATTCCGTCAATCGTACCTTCTCACTCATCAATTCCTCCTTAATCGGTTCCCTCGGCAGCCAAAGCCGCGATGAAAAAAAAACCGATAAAAATAAACAGCGCTTCAATTATAATTAGGAAGCTACAGCGCGGCAACCGCGCCACGGCGGATCAAGTCCCATGGAAAAAATCCTGAGAAAAACGCGCCCTGATCTTTCCGGCTCTGCCGGGATCGCGATTCTTCGTCCCGGATCGATCGTCAGCTTCGTCGGCGGCGGCGGAAAAACGAGCGCGCTATTTTCGTTAGCCCGACGTCAGCGTCATCCGGTCCTGCTGACCACGACGACAAAAGTCGGATTTAACCAGGTCCAGACCGCCGATCGAATCCTGCCGCCCCGCGATTTTTTAGCGGAACCGGAAATTGGTGGAGAATCGCGCGTTATCTGGGTCTCGGAGCTTCCCGAAAACGGCGAAACGAGGAAAATCTCCGGAATTTCCAGCGCCGATTTCACGGAACTGGCGCGGCGCGCGGCCAGGCTCGGATATTCGATCCTGATCGAGGCCGACGGGGCGCATCGCCGTTCGATCAAAGCGCCCGAAACGCACGAACCGGTCATTCCGCAGGAGACGACGGCTGTCGCTGCCTGTATCGGGCTGAGCGTCCTCGGCCAGCCGGCGACCGATGAATCGGTGCACCGGTTAGTCCGTTATCTTGACTGCGTTGGAGGACAACCGGGAGATATCATCACCGAAGATTCGATCCTCCGACTCGTCGCGCATCCGGAAGGCAGCTTTAAATCGACGCCCGACTCGGCCGAACGGATTCTTCTCCTGAATCAGGCCGATAACGGGGCCCTTCTCGACCGGGCGCTGAAAATCGCGGATCGCGCGCTGTCGGCGGCCAGCGCCGATCGGGTCTGGATAACGCGTTTGAACCGTGGGGAATGGCTCTGCGAAATGACGCGCACTGTAAAAAAGGAGGTACGATGACTCATCGATTCATTTCAAAAACGGTTGCGCTCCGCGGCGCGGGGGATCTGGCGACCGGCGTTGCGCTCCGGCTCATCCGTTCCGGATTCCGGGTCGTGCTGAGCGAACTGCCGGCGCCGCTCTGTATCCGGAGAACGGTTGCGTTCGCGAACGCCGCGTTCAGCGGTGAAACGCATGTCGAAGGTTGGCGCTGCCGCGTGGCGGCGAACGCGGAAGCGGTTCCTGAGCTATGGGGGAACGGAATCGTTCCGCTCCTGATCGATCCGGAGCTGAACGAAATAGGGCGGCTCAGGCCAGACGTCCTGATCGACGCGCGGATCATGAAAACCTGGCGCGACGATACATCGTTGAACGATGCCGAGCTGGTAATCGGACTGGGGCCGGGCTTCCGGGCGAAGAAAAACGTCCATGCTGTCGTCGAAACCAACCGTGGCCATTGTTTAGGCAGGGTTTTCTGGGAGGGCGAGGCGGAACCGGATACCGGCGTTCCCGGCCTGATCCGCGGCGAAGGCGCGGCGCGCGTCCTGAAAGCGCCCTGCGCGGGCGTCTTCCAACCGCTCGTCGATATCGGAACCGCCGTCGTCAGCGATCAGCCGATCGCCGAGATCCATGAAGCGAACGGCGGAGCGGTCGTCGGGACGATCCGCGCCTCGCTCGACGGGATCGTCCGCGGCGTCCTTTACCCGGGATTAACGGTTAAATCCGGGCTTAAAGTAATGGATATTGATCCCCGAGGGAACCCGGCGCATTGTTTCAGCGTCTCCGACAAAGCGCTCAGCATCGCCGGCGGCGTATTGGAAGCGATTTTGACGTTTTACGCGGCTAAAGATTCGTCCCGCGAAAATCGATCAGCTGCGCAGCGATACTGACCGCGATTTCAAACGGCGTTTCTCCCGCGATCGGAATCCCGATCGGCGACGTGACCCGTTGCAGCTGCGCATCGCTGACACCCTCGCCGCGCAGCCGCTCATAAATTCGTTCACGCTTTGTGGTGCTCCCGATCATGCCAATATACGGCGCGTCCGTTGTCAGCGCCCATTTCAGCACGTCATAGTCGCCCAGATGCCCCCGCGTCAGGATCACGATACAATCGCGCGCAGCGACGTGAAACCTCGATAAATCCCTGTACGTTTCGACGAGATGCCGTTCCGAATTGGGGAACCGCTCTGAACTGACGAATTCAGCCCGGTCGTCGATAACGATCGTCCGGAATGACGCCAGATTCAGCAGGAGAACCGTCTCCTTCGCGACATGCCCTCCGCCGAAAACGAAAACGCGGATCGCCGGCGAAATCGCTTCGAGAAAAATATCGTCCCGTTCGAGGACGCTTGAATGGACGCTGATTCGGCCGGGCGTTCCACGAAGCGAAGCCAGGTCAAAATCGGTTCCGGAGAACGGCGCGATTTTCGTTCCCTCCGCGTCGATGAAACAGAACTGATCCGCGCGTCCGTCGCCGGCGCATCGCGTCACCAGCCAGCCAGGTTCATTCGCACTCTCGGATCGTGCCGCCGCGGCGAAGACGTCGCGAACCGCAGGCTCGTTTCCGTCAAGAACGCTGATCAGGATATCGCCATACCCGCCGCAGATCATATCTGAAGCCGCCGCGTCCTCGTTTGTCAGGTCAAAATGCTGCCGGGACCCGAACCCGGACACGAGCGCTTCTTTCGCCGCCTCGATCGCCATCGCTTCCAGCTTCCCCCCGCCGATCGTCCCGAAGATCGTCCCGTCGCGATAAATCGCCATCTTCGCCCCGGCATGCCGCGGGCTGGAGCCAACGTTTTCAAAAATCGTCGCGAACGCGACCGTCTCGCCGCGAAATAACCGGTCCGAAACCGTTTGATAAAAATTATGCATGATTTTCCAAGCTCCTGAATTAGCCGCCTGCGTTTTCGTCCGCGCGCAGCTTTAAACAATCGTACAGCCAGTCGATATGCGCCTGTGTCGTTCGAACCCGAAACTGGAGGACCGCGCGTTGAAAAGCGGCGTCGTCGGGGAGCTCCGCTAAATAGAGTTCCTGCTGCGCGAGCCAGTTTCGGCAACAATCGATCTGAAGCGCGATCCCGTCGCGATATTCGGACAGCGGCGCTTTCATCAGAAAAAACAGCTTCATCAGGAAATCTCGGCGCAGGTTCCGCTGTTCCACGACCGGAGCCGCGATCCATTCCTCGAACTGGTCGGTCCCGGCGGCTGTAATCGAGTACACCTTTCGAGCCGGAAACGTCAAATAGTCGGATTCCGCGGCCCAGATCAGTCCTGCCTTTTCGAGCTTTTCCAGCGTCGCGTATAATTGGCTCTGATTAAATCGCCAGATCAGCCGCAGATCGTCGTCCTCGCTCAAGCGCTTATGCAGGTCGTATGGATAAATGGGCTGCGCCTGGATCAGGCCCAGTAAGAAGTATTCGCTTGTGTACGGCTCCGGCCTTCGCGGCATGTTCCCTCGATCTTTAATGTTTCCTGTTATTATACTCTCTTCGCCGGGCGCCGGGGTACTGATAAAAGGCGGGGCGGTCTGCGTTTCAAATTTTCGCAGTCAAGATAAGCGCCAGTCAGCGATATGATTTCAATTTTTATAACGATAAAAATAGTAGAAAGTTCATGTAATAAGTTTTGTCTGAACTGGAAGGAGCTTTCTATGACAGATGATATCAACTTCAGTATAATCCCGACCATTGAAAATGCAAAGAGGAGTCATCAGTCTGGAGCAGCACTGGATACGAGCGGCGGATACTCGGGATAGTCAGGATTGAATACGATATCCACGTAAGCCGGTGCGGAACGGCATTTTCCGGCATAGTTCTTTTTGATATTTGTCCACTCCATCGCATATTGCTGTTTCACCGTTCGCGCAATCGCCAGCCTGGTACATTCGGCGCCGGCATGATAAGTCGCGACCGACAGCTTCCACAACGTCTGGTAATCTGTGATGTACTGCAGTGGCCGGTCCCGCAGATGAATGATGATCCAGCCAACCTGCCGTTCACAGGCGAAAAGAATTCTGGCGGTCAGCATAATGCCTTCGTCCGTGCGGGCTTCACGGACGAGCACGCCGCGAAGGAGGCGCTGATGAGGTTCGTCCATAGCCTCATATCCCGCGGCACAAAGCTCCGGCAGGAGCGGATAGACTTCCGCGCACGCGGAGGCGAAGGTCGAGGGCGACCATCGCAGTAACGTGTCCACGCCAAGCTGAGTCAGGTGACCCGCGCCGATCTCGCCGGGCTGCCCGGAAAACTTTGTAAACTGGGATTCGGCTAAGAGGACGTTTTTCAGCAGTTCCGGCGGAATTCGAAACGTGATTCCGGCGCGGGCTATCTGCTGATTTGCGTCGTTCTGGCGCAGGATGACCTGTTCGCGGCATGCGTCGATTCCGCATCCGTTGGGCGTAGTCCCGCCTGAAAGGCCGAACCCTGGGCAGCCGCGGGCGCGAACTGTGCCGTTTCTGATGAACTCCGCGCAGAGCCCATGGAGCTGATATTCCGTGTAGATATCGTCTTCTGTCTGACGAGGGGATAATACGGTTCCGTCGAGTCTGGCGAGCTCTAAGGGCGAGGGGACGACGTACCAGTTTTCAGTCCCGAATAGCGAGTTCCCGAATCGATCGCACCCGAGCCATTCCAGATAAAAAAGATCGGGAGAGCGCATGAGCTGCTTGAACCGAAAAAAAATATGGTGCGGATTTCCCGTGGTTCCGTCCGGATCGATCAGACTTGCGGTAATCCATGAATTTTTTTTCGAAGAAGGCGGCGCTAAAGCAATCTGGCAGACTGGGGCTGCGCATGTGAAATTTTCATTATCGATCGTGATTTGGAAAACAGAATGCGCGTCTGACGGAGATCGTATGGAAAATTCGATGATCGGAATCTGATCGCAGATGGCGTTGGGTTGGCATTTCAGCGGACGGATTTCAATTTCACGCAGCCCTGTGACAGAGCTGCTGCTAATCCAGACATCTTCATGCGGATCGGCCTGGAGCGAAAAGCCGCGAAGAAAATAACCGCCACAGGCGAGGAATGTCGGATCGTCGCATTGCGGCGTCAGCGCGAATTCGGAGGCGAGCCGGTCGCCGCAGTGTGCGCGGAGGATATCGTTCCCGGGCGGATCCGCGTCGCTTGTGGTAAAGGCGCAGGCGACGGAAAAGTCCCGATAGGCGCGAAGTTCCCAGTTGAATTCGGAGGCTGCGGGGACGGGGGACGGGATCAGGGCGAGAAAGAATGCTGTGATCATTAAAAACAAACAGACTGCCTTCTGTCCGCACATATGACCTCCATCTGAGGGTAAACTAAACTTCACTTTATAAGATATCTTATATTTTAGATGCGGCCACAGGAAAAACAAGATGATTTTTGTCACTTGTTCTGTTGGATAAGAGGCATGTTTGTTATTTCTATCTTTGGGTAATTTGAGGCTTTGGGAGTTCACGTCGGAAGCCTCAGGCGCAATGGGGTGGAAAAATGCGAAAATTTCTTCGTAATTGACAGCCTTAATTAGAGTGAAATTTTTGAATTATTTCGGAAATTCCGGGCTGTCAGGGTTGGGAACAGGTATCTGAACCTGGCCACTGATATGAACCTTATTGAGCATTTATTCGAAATATTTGGTGTGCCTTTGACAAATTTTTTTTAAAGAGTCGCAGATCCGCGCAATTGCAAATTGCAAAATCTGACTGTACGTGCCGTATAATTAAATATATGGCAATTAGAATAGAATAATTAGTATAATATTTAGAAGTAAGAATTAAAATCAGATGTTACGCCGTCCTTCGCGGGAGACTCCGCCGATTCCCTGGTTTATTATGGAGCGGGGTGGTTTTAAATAAGGAAAAGCGCCCTGATCTGACAGAAAAGCTGAAGTTCAGCTGTATTTATCAGATAAGGGAAGCGTTTATTTACTGCGACTACTCACAAGTTTTTCAAAACAGGCTATGGATCAGACGAATCTGGGACCGAATCACAAATTTTCGTGTACAATTGGGAAGTATGGAGCTAAAAGTCGGCATCGCTAAAATCGCCCAATACGGCCGAGTCGAGAACAGCGAAACGTTCGAGCTTATCGAACGTCCGCGTGGAAGCGGCTATTCCGCAATCCTGAGCGATGGACAGCTCAATGGCGAGCCGGATAAACGCGTTTCTAATCAATGCACCAAGAAAATCAGCGATTCGATCTTCGACGGCGTTCGCGACAGTGTTGCGCTGCGTGCCGCATCAGATCATCTGTATACGCTTTTCATGGGAAAGGGGCAGGCAGAAGTCATCCTGATGTCGCTTGACCTGAGTACCGAGACGATCGTCGTCAGCCGCAATAATCCACACCCGATTTACATCTATCGGAACGAAGACATTCATGAATGGAGCAACGATTCGCTTCCGCTCGGCGTCGCCGCGCATCAAAGTCCGACCATTAATGAAATCAGAATTGCGCCTGGAACAATCCTGATCGCGGCCTCTGACGGCGTCTTTCAGGCCGGCAGCAGCGGCGGTTATGAATGGGATGTCTCGCTGCACCTGCTATCCATTTTGGAGGATAACTACAATCCGTCGGCTCAGGAAATCGCCAACCTGATCCTTTATCAGGCGATTCATCTCGACGAAAATCGTCCGCGGCAGGACATGACCGTTGTCGTTTTCCAAATCTGTTCATCTGAGTCTGGCGTCGTTCCGCAAACACGCAAGGTCTACTACCAGATTCCGTTCGCGATCGAATACGTCGACGACCTCGATAATTAGTTTCCTTCATCCGGCTAAGCCGCCATCCTTTCCCGAATTCTCCTCTTTTCAGCAGGTTCCAGGAGAATTTCAGCGTAAATCATATGAATTGATGTATAATATGTGTTTGTGTTGCCCGTTTCGTTCGCTCGGATCAAGGGGCAAGCAAAACCAAGGAGAAAGCAAGGAACAATATGAAGAAACCCATTGTAAACCTCGTCATCATCCTCGTCATTGCGGCATTGGCAATATTTATTGATATTCCCCGCGAAAAAGGATTGAAAATCGGGAGTCTGGAACGAACCGGAAACCTTTATCTCGGTTTAGATCTTCAAGGTGGGATGCAAGTCTTACTTGAAGCCGACGTCGAACCCGGTGTAGCCGTCAGCGCTGAACAGATGGAAACCGCGCGCACGATTCTCGAAAACCGAAGCAACGGTCTCGGCGTCAGCGAAGTCGTTTTCCAGATCGCCGGCGATTCGCGAATTATCGCTGAATTTCCGGGCGTTACCGATACTGACGAAGTTCTTGGGACGCTTAAGGGAACCGGGCTTCTCGAATTCGTTGATACCGGTGACAAGGCGTTCAACGAGGGCGACCCGATCAAGACCGATATCACGGCTGCGTCGGATAAAACCGCGGATATGAACGCGGAGACGGACGAAACTTCCGAGGAAAAAATGGGTTCGGAGGACGAAACGACGAACGAAACCACTGAAGCCGCGGCCGAAAATGCGGATGAAAATGAAACGGTTTACCATACGGTCCTGACCGGCTCGGATATCAAAACTGTTGGCGTCGAGATGATGAACGCGACGACTCCCGTTGTGACTTTCGAGCTCAAAGACGAAGGCGCGAAAATTTTCGGCGACTTTACGACGAATCATATCAATCGCTTCCTGACGATCGTTCTTGACGGGAAGGTCATCTCCAGTCCGCGAATCAATTCGGCGATTACCGATGGCGCCGGCATGATCACCGGCAATTTTACGATTGATTCTGCTAACGCCTTGGCCGTTCAGCTCAAATATGGCGCGCTTCCGGTCCCGCTGAAAATTGTCGAATACAAGATGATCGGTGCGTCGCTCGGGGAAGATTCGCTGCGAAAAAGCCTGATCGCTGGATTGATCGGTTTATCCATCGCCTGTTTATTCATGCTGATTTATTATCGTCTGCCAGGCCTTGTCGCGATCCTGACGATCTTTTTCTATGGTCTGGTAACGCTCGCGGTTTATAAGCTCATCCCGGTTACCCTTTCTCTCGCGGGTATCGCCGGCTTCCTGCTGACGACCGGTTCAGCGTTCGACTCGAATATCCTCATGTTTGAGCGGCTGAAAGAAGAGCTCCGCGATGGACGATCGGTTCAGCTTGCCGCTTCTTCATGCTGGACGAAGGCCTGGAGTTCGATCCGTGATTCGAATATCGCGACGTTGATCACCGCTGCGATTCTTTTCTACTTCGGTTCTTCGTTCGGGGCGACCGTCGTTAAGGGCTTCGCCGTTTCGCTGATGATCGGCGTGGTCATATCGCTGCTTTCGAGTTACCTGGTCACGAGAACCCTCCTGTATTATTTTACGCGCTCGGTTAAAGACGAAGCGGACGTTAAGACAAAAGTATTTGGACTCTAAGAGGAGGTAAAACATGAAAATCGACATTCTCTCTAAACGCTACTGGTTTTTCGCCTTCTCCTTGCTGTTGATTGTGCCCGGATTAATCGTTCTCGCGGTCAAGGGCTTGCCGATGGGGATCGATTTCACCGGCGGAACCTTAATGGAGCTCAGATTCGCCGAAGGGACTCGCCCGGAACGGGAAGAGCTTGAAGCGGCGACGATTGAGTATGGGATCGACGGAACCGTCGTCAACTCCGGCGACACGAACGTAATCGTCCGAGCGCCTGCGCTCGATACCGATCAGATCGAAGCTTATACAGACTTCATCGCTGAAAAATATAATCAGGACCCTGCTGCGCTGCAATTCTCGGTCAGTACGGTTGGGCCGTCGATTGGGCAGGAAGTTACCGGACGCGCAGGATTAGCCGTTCTCGCCGCTGCGATCGCCGTCATTCTCTACATCTGGTTCGCGTTTCGAACGATTCCGAACAGCTTCCGCTACGGGATCTGCGCCGTGCTGGCGATGGTTCATGATATTTTGATTGTGCTGTCGCTCGCCGCGATCGGGCAATTCTGGGGCTGGCAGTTTACATCTCTGACGCTGACGGCGCTGTTGACCGTAATCGGTTTCTCGGTACAGGATAAAATCGTCGTTTTCGACCGCATCCGCGAAAATACGCGGCTGCTCCGCGGAATCGACTACGAAACGCTCGTGAACCATTCGATCGTTCAGACTCTCGAACGCTCGATTAATACGCAGCTGATGACTTCCGAGTTCATGCTCCTGGCGCTGGCGCTCCTTGGCGGTGCTTCGCTCCGTGATTTCTCGATTATCCTGCTCGTCGGTTTACTGATGGGTACATATTCGTCGATCTTTATCGCTGCGCCGCTCCTCGTCGTCTGGGAAAAAGAGGATTGGAAGAATTGGGGAAAGGGCGGAAAAAAGGCCGAAGCCTGATCTGCTCCGTAAGTTGTGCTTTATTAAACCGAAGGCTCAACGGCCTTCGGTTTTTTTAGTCGGACTTTAAAATTGTTTTTTTTATCATTTT
>CALIHP010000061.1 GCA_938020565.1 uncultured Anaerolineaceae bacterium
GGGGTTTATCCGCCGCGGGCTGGTCGGGCGAGTCGCTTATTATTTTTCACAGTTTGTCTCGCCGGTTTTCTTCCTGACGCTGACGGTAATCCTGGGGTACCTGATCCAGCTGGTCCTTTTCTTTATTCAGGCGCGTTCGGTCCCTGACCGCGAATGGCTGCTGTTCGCGCTGTCGCCGACAGGCTTTTTATTTACCGTCTATAATTTCGACGCGTACGGGCGGAAGGACGTGTATCTTGTCGTCCTCTTCCTGCTCGCGTATGAGCTGATTCGCCGGCGCGTGAAGCTGCGGATCGCGTTCCCGCTGATTCTGATTCTGTATGAAATCGGCGCGCTGGTTCATGAATACGCGCTCTTTTACTTTCCGTTCGTTTTAGCGCTGCTGCTCGTGACGGAGAGTGGGCGACCGCGGCGGAGCCGGCTGCTGATCGCCGCCGTTGGGATCGTTTTCCTGATCGGGAATCTGATCTGGCTTTTCGGGCTGTCGAATCAGTATTTCGATCTGGACCGGATCGCTTCGTCCTGGGAAGGGCTGATTCCGAATTATGAGCTGACGGCGCAGAGCGGCGCGATGGGGTGGCTGGGGGTTCCGCTGAAGGACGGGCTTCAGCCGGTTTTCGATAAGCTGACCTTTCCGCAGACGTTTTTTTCATACCTGACGGCGGCGGCGCTGAGTCTGGTCCCGATGGCGCTGCTTGAACGGCGTTTCGGGATCGCGCGGGCCGTTCGGGCCCGGCTTCAGGGCGAACCGCTGTTCGCCTGGCTGGCTGGCGCTTTTGCGCTGAGTACGGCGGCGATCTCGTTTTTCAGCTCGGACTGGGGGCGGCTGATCTACCTGTACGGAATGAACCTGTTCCCGATCGGGGCGGTGACGATCGAGCGGTTCGGGCTGACGGACCGCGCCGCGGCCGAGCCGGACGAAGGTTATTCGCGGCTGAGCTTCGCGCTGCTGCTGATCCTGTTTACCTCGACATGGATGGTGAAGATGTATGTTGACGGGGGGCATATCGCGCTTCAGGGCGGGGCGATCTATCGTCTGATGGACTGGATCGAACGGATCCAGGCAGGTTAAAGATCACCTTTTCTCCCGCATATCCATGACAAATTTGACTCTATTTCGCATTCTCCGGCGGGAACCTATGGTAAGATAAAGACGTGTAATAGGAAAGACAGGCATGAATAACAAGATATCAATCGTAGAAGGACCGCCGCCGACGTTCGAACCTGTTCCCGGCGACTGGGCCAGCGCCGTGATCAACGGGACGCGCGCGTATGGCGTTGTGATGACGCACCTGCGCACGATGAACGGGACCGGGCTGATCGAACGCTGCCATCAGACCTGGAACCAGCAGGATACGATGGTTCTCCAGTACCGGAACGAATATGGGGAACATGAGATGCCGATTATTGCGGCGCGGGCGTTCGATACGGACGAAGGCCAGAAAATTACGCTCTGGCTCCGCGTTCGCCCGGAGCAGATTAAGTTCGAAGTCAGTTACGGCGACGACGAGACGCAGGATTAATCATCAGGGCGAACGCCGCGTGGGCGAAGGCCTCCGTCGCGGTCTCGTTCCCGTCCGAAAGACGGATTCAGGATCACTTTTCCCTTTATGCATTCAGATCGAGAATACGGACCTCCCATCTTTTTTATCCTTATTGTCATTTTTATCGTCTGCGTGGCGACGGTTACGCCGGCGCGTCTGATCCTGATGGCCAGGATCGACGAGCTGAAGACGCGGCTGTTTTTCATGACGAATCATCCGGGCGAAAGCGTCTTTATTCCTGTTGAGGCGCGGACGGCCACGGCGAACGCGCTGATCCCGCTGACGGCTCTCGCGACGCATACGCCGACGCCTTCTCCGACGCCGACGCAGCCGACGTCAACCCCGCGTCCGGAGGATACCGAGGTCCCGACCGCGACCCCTTCGCCAACGCCCGCGCCGACCGAAACGCCGTATCCGCTCCCGTCGAGCTACCGGATCGAAGGGATAAAATACGAAACGCAGCATGGTATCTGGAATTACTGCGCGCCGACAAATCTGTCGATGGCGCTGACGTATTGGGGCTGGCAGGGAGACCGGACGGTCACCGGGAAAGCGCTCAAGCCGTTCGATAAGGATAAGAATGTGATGCCGAGCGAGATGATCGAGTACGTGCAGTCGGAAACCGGCTATCGCGCGATCCTGCGGACCGCGGGAACGGACGAGCTGATAAAGAAATTAATCGTCAACGACTTTCCGGTCCTGATCGAGAAGGGCGCGTTCATGCATGAAGTCGACGGGACGCTGAGCTGGATGGGGCATTTCAATGTCGTGAGCGGGTATGACGATTTGAAGCGGCAGTGGATCGTTCAGGATTCCTACTACGAGGCTGATTGGCGCGTCGATTATACCCAGCTGGCGGAGGAATGGATCTCGTTTAATAACGCGTTCCTGGTCGTTTATCCGGCAGAGCTGGAGAGCGATCTTTACCAGCTCCTCGGCCCGTACACGAATAACGATTGGGCGAATAAAAACGCGTATAAATTCGCCGAAAAGCAGGTCGAAGAGGCCGTTTCCGATGAGCAGAAGTTCTACGCGCTTTTCAACCGCGGCGACGCGCTTGTCGACCTGAACGATTATGCCGGCGGGGCAGCGTCGTTCGACGAGGCGTTCAGCTACTATAACCTGATCGGCGTGAAACGGCGTCCGTACCGGATGATCTGGTATCGGACGGGGCCTTTCCTCGCGTATTATTACAGCGGGCGGTATCAGGACGTTATCGAGCTGGCGAATCTGGCGATCGCGAGCACGAAGGAACCCTATCTCGAAGAGGCGTATTACTGGCGGGCGATGGCGAACCTGGCGCTCGGGCGGTACGCCGACGCGAATAACGATATCGCGACTTGTCTCGATATTCATCCCGGCTTTGGCGCCTGCGAAACGGTGAAGGCGAATAACGGATTTTAGACGGGAATGAAAACGAAATGCCGGTGAGAATTCTTCATTTTGCAGACGCGCATATCGACTGTGTCTCGGGCGGAAAGCGCGATCCGGCGACCGGGTTCTCCTATCGGACGCTGGACTTTTTGAAAGCGTTCGATACGATTGTCGACACGGCGATCGACGAAAACGTCGATCTGGTCTTATTCGCCGGCGACGCTTACCGCGACGCAACGCCGAGCCCGACGTTTCAACGCGAATGGGACCGGCGCATGATGCGGCTGTCGGCGGCGCGGATCCCGACGCTGATGATCCCCGGAAATCATGATCTGACTCCGACGTCGACGAAAGCTGACGCGCTTCAGGAATTCGCTTCGCTTGACATTCCTTACCTGCACCTGGCCAGCGGGGAGCCGCGGCTTTGGACGCCGGCGGAGCTGGACGGGGCGGCGGTACAGGTGATTACCGTTCCCTGGATTACCCGTTCGCGCGTGATCCTGAACGCGCTGGAGATGGAAACGACGGAGGACGAGCTGACGGACCGGGTCGTCGACGCGTTTGAAGGGTGGATCGAGGCGCTTCTCGCCAAGACCGATCCCGCGCTTCCGGCCGTCCTCATGGCGCATTATTCGGTCGCGGGGGCGCGTTACCCGAATCAGCAGATGGTCACGCTGGGCGGAGAAATTACGCTTCCGGTCGCGCTGACGCGCGATCCGCGGATTACCTATACCGCGCTGGGGCATATTCATCTTTTTCAGGATCTTAACCCCGGCGCGCAGCCGCCGGTCGTTTATCCAGGTTCGATTGAACGCGTGAATTTCGGCGAGGCGGGAGACCCGAAGGGCTTCGTAATCGCCGAGCTTCAGCCCGGGGCCGCGACGTATACGTTCCGCGAGATCCCCGGGCGAAGGTTCTACAGCCGGGATATCCGGATCGCCAGCGCGGAGACGTTTCAGGACGAGGTTCTGGCGGCGCTTCCGAGCGAAACCTTCGCTCAGGACGCGATGGTCCGGCTGACAGTCCGTTATCCGGCGGACTGGGAAGCTTCGTTCGATCCTCGCGAAGCGCGGCGGCGAATGCGGGGTGCGCTCGAATTTCATCTTATTCAGCGTCCCGAGCGCCCCATGCGGCAGCGGATCAGTTCGGATACCCCGGTCAGCAGCCTGTCTCCGGCTGACCTGCTGCAAAAATATTGCGAGACGTTGGGCATGGCCGACGCGGATATCGCGGCGCTTCAACGCGGCGCGGTCGAAATCTTCGCCGAAACGGATATTTGATTTGGCGCTGCGTCAGGAAAGCGGACAAACAGAGAGTTAAGATACATGGGCGTGAAAATTCTATTGATGCTCGTTCTGATCGTTGTCAACGGTCTTTTTTCGATGACGGAGATGGCGGTCGTATCGCTTCGGAAATCGAAGCTTCAAAGCGAAATTGCCAGGGGGAACCGGAAGGCTCAGACAGCGCAGGAGCTTTCGGAGCACCCGTCTGATTTTTTTTCGATGATCCAGATTGTGATTACGCTCGCGGGCGTGATCTCCGGAGCAATCGGCTCGATCGCCTTTTCGGCTCCGATCGAAGCGCAGCTTCGTAAGGTCCGTTTTTTAGCGCCGGCTGCTGATACGCTTTCGGTCCTGATCGTTTCGATCCTGGTTACGTATCTGTCGCTGGTTATCGGCGAGCTCGTCCCCAAGCGGATCGCGATCGCTTATCCGGAAAAAATCGCGATTCAGGTCGGCGGTTTCATGACCGGGATCGCCAACGTCGCCAAGCCACTCGTCCGCTTCCTGAGTTTTTCGTCGGATATCGGGATCCGTCTTTTAGGCGTCAGGGAGAACAGCGAGCCGACGGTTTCCGAGGATGAGGTGAAAGCGATGATCGAGCAGGGGAAGCAGTCGGGCGTTTTCGAAGAAACGGAACAGGACATCGTCGAATCGGTTTTCCGGATGAGCGACCGCGCGGTTCACGCGATGATGACGCCGCGGACCAACGTGACCTGGGTCAATATCTCCGAGCCGATCGAGGAGATTTTAGAAGAAATCCGCGCGTCGAACGAGACGTATTTTCCCGTCGTCCGGGACCATCCGGATAACGTCCTCGGAATTGTCAGCGTCAAGAAAATTCTCGACCGGTATATTTCCGGCCAGGAAATCTGTCTGGAAGAGCTGATCGATACGCCGCTCTTCCTGCCGGAGTCGACTCCGGCGCTTTCCGCGCTGGATTCGCTCCGAGAGTCCGGGAAGCAGGCGGCGATTATCCTTGACGAATATGGAGGGTTTTCCGGGCTGGTAACGCCGGTTGATATTCTCGAAGAGCTCGTCGGGGAAATCCCTTCTGCGGACGACGAAACGTATGAGCCCGAGATTGTGACCCGGGAGGACGGGTCGTTCCTGATCGACGGAGGCCTCGATATTGAGGATATGAAAGACATGCTGGGCGTGGATCAGCTCGAGGATCAGGAACGCGTCGATTATCAGACGGTCGCCGGGTTCCTCCTTTCCCGCTTCGGGTTTATCCCGAAGGCGGGGGACACGATCGAAATGGGCGATTATCGTTTCGAAGTGGTCGACATGGACGGGCGGCGGATCGATAAGGTCCTCGTAGATCGTCTTCCGGCGCGGGGTCCGGATTCACAGCCGCTCGAAGGCGGCGTTCAGCCCGGGACTGAAAAGGAAGGCGAATGATCCCCGTCCGGCTGAAAATTCAGGGCTTCCTGTCGTACCGCGAGGCGGTTGAAATTGATCTGCGCCCGCTGCGGATCGCCTGTATCACCGGTGAAAACGGCGCGGGAAAATCGTCGCTGCTGGACGCGATGACCTGGGCGCTCTTCGGCGAGGCGCGAAAGAACGACGCTTCGGTCGTGAACAGCGTGACCGCCGGGAGCGGCGGCGCGGGCGATAAGCCAACCGCCGAGGTCGCGTTTGAATTTAAATATGAAGGCGTCCTGTACCGGGTTATCCGGCGGTACGTGATCGGGAAATCCGGCGCGGCGATGAGCGTTGAGTTTCATAGTTATAATCCGGCGGATGCAAGCTGGACGATCCTGACCGAGAAGACGCGGCGCGAAACGGATAAAAAGATCTGCGGCATGCTTCATCTTTCATACGATACGTTCGTTAACGCGTCGTTTTTTCTTCAGGGCAAGGCGGATAATTTCACCCGCGCCAACGCGACCGAACGGAAGCGCATCCTCAGCGATATCCTTAATTTATCGATTTGGGACGTTTATAAAAAAAAGGCTCAGGCGATCGAGTCGGCGCTCAAAACGGATCAGCGCTCGCTCGTGGATCAGGCGGCGTCGATCGACGCCGAGCTTTCCGAAGAAGACGCGCGGATCGCGCGGTTCGAGGAGATTCAGGCGGAAGCGAACCGCGCTCAGGAGCGCTTCGAGCTTGCGATCCAGCGGCTTCAGAACGCGCGTGACGCCGAGGCGATGTTTACCGGGAGGCAGTCCGCGGTCGAGGAGGAAGAGCGCGAGAATAACCGCCGCTTCCGTCAGCTCGAATCCGATCAGCGGATATTCGACGAGCGGACGGGTGAGCTCGAACGGACGCGGGCGACGCTTTCGAACGCGGACGCCGTTCGCGCCGATTATCAGGAGCTTCAGGCGGTCCGGGCGCGGCTGGCTGGGCTTCAGGCGTCTTCGCGGCGGTTTTACGAGCTGACGCAGGCGGTTCAAACCGCGGAACACGCGCTGCAGCTCGAAGAAACGCGGCTGACGAACCGGCTGGACGCGCTGGAGGAACGGCGGGCGCAGTTGACAGAATTGGGGGCGGCGGTCGAGGCCGAGCGCGATCGCTTCGGCGAGATCGAGCGGGACCTCGAAGCCGCGAACCTTCGGATTCAAACCAAAGCGGCGCACGAAAAGGCGCTGGACGAATTGAATGGACGCATGACCGGGAACAGCGTTGACAATAAACTGCTGCGCGAGAGGATGAAGCAGATCGAGAAGCATCTGAACGAGGTCCGGGAGGCGGCGGGCGCGGCTTGTCCGTTCTGCGGACGGGAGATGAACGAGGATCACTGTAAAAAATATGAAGCCGAGCTGTCCGCCGAGGGGAAGAAGCTCGGCGACGCGTTTCGTGCGAACAAGGCGGAAAACGAGCAGCTCAGCGCCGAAAAGGCCGCGCTGGATCGGGAGCTTGCGCTGATTCGTTCGTCCGAACGGGAGAAAATCGCGCTCGAAAGCGAACGCGCCCCGCTTGCCGCCCGCCGCGAAGGGTACGCGGCGGCGAAGGCGTCCTGGGACGGGCGCGAAGCGGAAGAGCGGGACAGGCTCGCGCTCGTTCTCGCCGGGAAATCGTTCGGGCGGGACGAACGCGAAGCGATCGCCCGGTTTCAATCCGAGATCGACGCCCTGGGGTACGATCGCGCGGCGCATGAAGCCGCCTCGACGCGCGGTCAGGAACTGGCCGGCGCGGAAGACGCTTATCGAGCGGTCGAACGGGCGGCGGCGTCGTTCGCGCAGCTCGTTCGTGAGATCGGCGAGCGCGGCGACCGGCTTGAGACCGACCGGGCCGATTATCATCGCCGCGTTGAGGCGTTAGCGGGAAAGCGGACGGAGCTCAACGAGATCCGCAAGGGACTCCCGGATTTACAGCAGGCTCAGAACGAATATGAACTCGCGCACAGCGCCAGCGCGCAGCTGCAAACGGAGCTGGGCGCGGCGCGGCAGCGGCTCGAAGCGCTTAAAGAACTCAAGCGTCAGCGAGATTCTCTTCAGTCCGAATTGGCCGGGCTCCGAAAACGGCTCGGCGTGGTCGAGAAGCTGAACGTCGCCTTTTCGCCGAAGGGGATACCGGCGCTCCTGATCGACGAAGCGCTCCCGGAAATTGAGGAAAACGCTAACCGCGTTTTAGGCAGGCTGACGGAGGAACGGATGTCGATTCAGCTTACGACGCAGGGCGAATATAAAGATAAGAGTCGGACCGACGCGCGGGAGACGCTGGATATCCTGATTCAGGACGAGACCGGGACGCGCGACTATGAGCTTTTTTCCGGCGGGGAAGCGTTCCGCGTCAACTTTGCGATCCGATTGGCGCTGTCGGCGATGCTGACACGCCGCGCCGGGTCGCGGCTCAGCCTTCTCGTTATCGACGAGGGATTCGGGTCGCAGGACGCCGACGGGCGCCAGCGCCTGATCGAGGCGATTCACGCGATTCAGGACGATTATGAAAAAATCCTGGTTATTACGCATCTCGAAGAGCTTAAAGACGCGTTCCAATCGCGGATCGAGGTCGTCAAAGGCGAAAACGGTTCTTCCGTGAAGGTTATTCCGTGAGCGGGACGCCGTTGAAAGGACCGGGCATGAAAATCGGGGTGCTCCAGCGCGTTCTCGCCGGTTACCGCGTTCCGTTTTTTGACGAATTGGCGGCGCGCTTCGGAGGCTCGCTGACGCTTTTCGCGGGTCATGCGCGGCGGGAGGAGATGATCGACGAGTCAAGGCTTCCCGAAATCGCGAAGGTTTATCCGGCGAAAAATCTGCACGTGCTCCCGGGCGTCCTGAACGGGAGAGCGTATTTTTGCTTCCAGTTGAACGTTCTGGAATGGCTCGGGAGCGGGGACCCTGACGTATTGATCTGCGAGGCGAATCTCCGGTATCCGACGACGCTGGCCGCGATCGGCTGGATGCGCCGGCGGGGGCGTCCGGTTATCGGCTGGGGGCTGGGGTCGGGGTCCGCGACAGGGCTTTTCAAGCGGGCGTTTATCCGGTCGTTCGACGCGCTGCTGACGTACGGCGAGCGCGGGGCGGAAACGTACCGGGAGCTGGGGTTTCCCGGCGAACGGATTTTTATCGCGAAGAACGCGGTCGCGCCGCGGCCGCGGCGCGACCCGCCGGCGCGATCGTCTGGGTTTTCCAGCGAGGGGCCGCTCCTTCTTTCCGTCGGCAGGCTCCAGGCGCGGAAACGGATTGATCTGCTGATCGAGAGCTGCGCCGCGCTGGAAAGCGAGTTCAGTCCGCGGCTCCGAATCGTCGGCGACGGTCCGGCTCGCGGCGAATTCGAACGGCTCGCGGCGGAACGCTATCCGCGGACGGAATTTCCCGGCGCGCTTTACGGCGACGAGCTCGCGGCGCAATTCGCCGCGGCGGACCTTTTCGTCCTTCCAGGGACCGGGGGGTTAGCGCTGCAGCAGGCGATGGCGAGCGGGCTTCCCGTTATCGCGGCGGAGGCGGACGGGACGCAGTCGGACCTCGTCCGCGCGGATAACGGACGGACGATCCAAAGCGGCGACGGCGTGGCGCTGACGGCGGCGATTCGCGAGCTGCTGACCGATCCGGCGCGGCTCCGGGAGATGGGAGCGCGGTCGTTCGCGATCGTCCGCGACGAAATTAATTTAGAGAAGATGGCCGATCGATTTGAAGCGGCGATCCGTTTCACGGCTACGGAGAAATCGCGATGAGGATTCTTTTTTTAGCCGACGGGCGCAGCCCGACGACGGTTCGTTATCTCGCGGCCGTGGCGGCGTTAGGGCATGAGATTCATCTGGTTTCGAGTTATCCTTGCGAAGCTCCGGATCCGGTCGCGAGTTTCGCGACGCTCCCGATCGCTTTTTCGAATTTCGTTTCCGGAAAAAGCGGCGGGACGCGCGTTGGAATGATTTCGGGCGGAACGGACGAGTCTCGCGGGCTCGATCCGGGAAGCCGGATGACCGCGAGCGCGCTCGCGGTTCGGCGGTTCCGCGATTTTTTCCTGACCTTTCGGTACCAGTCGGCGCCGTTTTCGATCCCGTTCAGCGGCCGGCGTTTCGCGGCGATCGCGAAAAAGATTCGTCCCGACCTGATTCATGCGCTGCGGATCCCGTTCGAGGGAATGACGGCGTCGTACGCGCCGGCGCGTTATCCGCTGGCAGTTTCGGTCTGGGGAAACGATCTGACGCTGCATGCGTATGGGTCGGCCGGTATGATGCAGCTGACGCGGCGGACGCTCGCCCGTACGAACGGGTTAGCCGCGGACACGCGCCGCGATATCCGGCTGGCGCGGGCGTTGGGGCTGGCGGATGGAAAGGCGACGGCGGTCGTTCCGGGAAACGGCGGGATCGACATCCCGAGCCTGGTCCTTGCGTCGGAGGCGGACGCGCCGATTTTACGGCGCCTCCCGCCGAATCGCGAATTCATCCTGAATCCGCGCGGCTTCCGTCCCGGTTCGGTTCGGACCGATACGTTTTTCGGCGCAGTTCCGATCGTCGCGCGGCAGTTCCCGAACATCCTGTTTGTCTGTCCGGCGATGGCGGATCAGCCGGAGGCGCAGGACTGGGTCCGCGAGCTGAAAATCGAGCGGAACGTCCTGCTCCTCCCGTCGCTCCCGCAGCCCGATCTCTGGGCGCTCTTCCATCATGCGCTGATGACGATTACGGTCAGTCAGCATGACGGAACGCCGAATTCGCTTTTGGAAGCGATGACGATCGGATGCTTCCCGGTGGCGGGCGATATTGAATCGCTTCGGGAGTGGATTACGCCGGGCGTGAACGGGCTCCTCGTCGATCCGAATTCGCCGGAAGAGCTGGCGAACGCGATTCTGAGCGCGATGTATAACGAAGGGATGCGGTCGCGGGCGGCGCGGTTGAACCGCGGGATCGTTCAGGAGCGCGCCGAGGCTTCCCGGGTTCAGACTGAAATCGAGGTTTTTTATCAGTCGCTCGTCGGCTGACCGCTTTTTGGCTTTACCTTTTCCGCGGGCGACGCTGGATTCGAAGCGCGCGCGTTTCGGCGCTTTATCGCTTACGCGTCCGGCGGGTCAGAATTTACCGCTGCTTCCGCCATGGGTGCGCCCGGAAGAACTGGTATGCGTGCTGCTCGCGCTGCCGCTGGACGAACTGGTTTCGCGTTTTGTTCTCGATTCGCGGGAATACATGAAGAGATCGTTCCCGCCGGTGACCTGAAAGCTCCCGTCGCGGACGTACGTATCGGCATGGGTTTGGGAGCGGATGGATTTATGGGCGGACGCCAGGAGCGCCAGCGGAATCAAGGCCAGCAGGACGGAGATCGCGGCGCTGATCAGGATCCGGACGGCGCGTTCTTTCGGGGATATTTCCGGCTTTGGCAGCGTTTCCGCGACGTAGGGGGCGTCGTTTTTCGCCTGTTCAAGGAATCGATCCGTCAGGTCGGAAAATTTGCTGAACGCCTTGAAGAAGTCGCCTTCGCCGAGGCTCGGGAGAACCTGCTCCATGATGTAGGCCTGTCCCGCGTCGGTAAACGCCGTGATCCCGAAGCCGTGCGTCGAGATCGCCCAGTCCCGGTCCTCCATGCTGATCATCAGCAGGATTCCATCAGCGTCCGGGCCGATCCCGAAGCCGTTGTAATCAAAAAAATCGTCGGCGAATTCCGTGGGGGTTTTCCCTCCCAGCCCGTTCGTCGTCACGATGACCACGTCGCAGGCCTGCCGGACGCTGATTTCGTCAAGCTTTCCCAGGAGTTCTTCATTTTCGACGCTGCTGAGCAACCCGGCGCTGTCGGTCAGACGTTCCTTCTGCCTTTCGGCAGGGATTGAATCAGTCTCGAAGATAATCTGCGCCGCCGAGGCGGGGAACGCCAGCGCTGGAACGAGCAGCCAGATCAGGAGGAACCACGCAAGCTTTTTTTTCATTTTTATATCGTCCTTTGCGCTCCGCGTTGGTCAGCTGTTGAGAACATACTGGATCAGGAAGTAAACGATCGGCATGAATACGGCGGCGGAGATCAGCATCCCGATCAGCCAGGCGACCCTGCTGATCGGAAGATCGTCTCCTGCGAGCGCGCCGGTCTGTCCGTTCATGGCGAACATATAGCGTTTCCCTTTCCAGTTCGTCCCCAGCAGCCAGATGGGAAAAAGCGCGTAGCGAACGGCTCCGCTTTTCAGCTGAACGCTGCTGCTTTGCAGCGTTACCGTATGATAGCCGGTTACCGTAGCGGTAAAGGCGTCTTCGGCGCTTTTTTTGATGCGCGCGTTAGCGCGCTCGACGCAGCGATCCGCCTCAACGTCATATTTGTCCGCGAGGTACCCCGCAAGATAGGCGGTCTGAAAATCGACCGCATCCTGGAGATGGTACGGTTCGATGGACTCCATCAGCGCGTCGGGCATCTTTGAGGCCCCGTCTGCCGGAACGTTTTCAAAACCGATATGGCCCTGACGCGATACGTGAAAATAGGATGTTTCCGTGTAATTGTATTCAGAATCGCTCCAGCTCCGGATTTTTGTCGCCTGACAGCGGATATCGACGTCGGAATCCGCGTTAAACAGCCAGAACGGCACGTACATCCCCTTGATTTCTTGAATATGGTTATCTTCTTTGAATACCCTGGGGAGGAGCGGCTTTCTTTTATAATGCCGTTTGAGCGCTTCGACCGCCGCGTTCTTATCCAACTTGAACGGAATCACGAGGTTGGGACGCAGCGCGCCGGAGAACTGACCCGCGATGACGACATGGCTTCCGCAGTAGGGGCAGCTCGTCGCCGCCGTCGTTTCATCGCCGATGATTTCGCCGCCGCAGGACGCGCAGGCATAAATCCGCATGTTATCCAGCTCGCCTTCGCGCCAATGATTTTCCGGCGGACGCCATTCCATGCGATCTTCGGTCGTTTTCGAGAGCGCCTCGTCGAGCGATTTCAGCGCTTTCACGTCAGACGTCGCGCCGCAATACGGGCACCGCATCTGCTGAGAGCCGCTGTCGAAGGAAATTGCCCCGCCGCAGGACGGGCATTTATATTCGATGATTTCCATCCATACCTCTTTTCATGCCGGGCGTCGCTGCTGCTGCAGGACAGAACCGCTTGAACGTTATTTTACTTTATTTTGCTGAAAAGCCCGTCCCGCGCGATGGATGGACAGCCCTATTCAAATATTAAATATGGTTTTACAATCGTGCATGATGAGCGGACGGTGGAATTGGACCCTGTGGAAGGGCGGCATGTCTTTCAAGGCTGAAGATCTGGCAGAAATAAAAAAAAAGCGCGGCGCGCTGTGCCTGCTTGCCCTGATCCTGATTGGGGCCGCTGCCGCGGCGCTTTGGTCGGGGCGCTACCCGAAATTGGGGTGGACGCGATGGAGCGATTTAACGGAGGATCCGATCGCGGCGAACCTTTTCTGGCGGCTTCGGTTCCCGCGTGTCGTGATCGCGCTGTTGTCCGGCGCGGTTTTAGGGGCGGGGGGCCTGGTCTGTCAGACTGTCTTCAATAATCCGTTAGCCGGTCCGGATATCGTCGGCGTTTCGCAGGGCGCGGCGATCGGCGCGGCGACGGCGATTATCTTTTTCCCCGGTTCGGCGGCGGCACGGCAGTTCGCAGCGTTTATCGGCGGCGGTATGGGGCTGATCTTATCGCTGGCGATCGCTCGCCGGCTCCGGTACGGCGGGTGGACGCTGCGTTTTCTCTTAGCGGGAATAACGGTTTCGGCTTTTTTTACTGGAGCGCTGACGGTTTTAAAGCTGACGGCGGACGGGAGAAATCAGCTGCATGCGATCGAGTTCTGGATGATGGGGGCGTACTGCTACGTGACGGCGAACGGTTTTATTCCGGTCGTCCTCTTAGCGTTCGCGTCGCTGATTTCGGTCGGGCTTTTCCGCTGGCGAACGAATCTTTTTTCGCTTCCGGACGAGAGCTCGTTGTCGCTGGGAGCGGCGCTGACTCTCGAACGGACGCTCCTGATCGGCGCGGCCGTCGTCGGGATATCGGCGGTGACGTCGCTGAGCGGGATTATCGGCTGGGTCGGCCTGATCGTTCCACATCTGGCGCGGATTCTTTTCGGCGCGGACAGCCGTTTCGCGCTTCCGGGGTCGATTCTTCTCGGCGCGCTGATTACGCTGTCTTCCGATACGGCGATCCGGCTTCTCAGCCCACGGGAGATTCCGGTCGGGATCATGACGTCGCTGCTGTGCGTCCTGATCTTCTGTGCCGCGGTTCTGACGCGAAAAATTCGCTTTTAGGAGGCGCTTTTGAAGGGTTCCGGCGAAAGGGGAAAAGAGCTGGTTTTTGAACGGGTGCGGTTTGCGCATGACGGCGGAATGGCGTTTGCGCTGAACGATTTTTCCGCCGGTTTCAGCCCCGGCGAGGTTACGGCGCTGCTGGGACCGAACGGGTCGGGAAAGACGACAATGATGAAGCTGGCGAACCGCCGGCTGGCGCCCGCCTTGGGACGGGTCCTCTATGGCGGCCGGCCGCTTGGGGAGCTGACGCGGAGGGAGGTCGGCCAGTCGATCGGCTTCGTTCCGCAGTCGGAACGGATCGCGTTCGATTATTCGATTCTGGATTATGTCCTGATGGGCCGGGCGCCCTGGCTTTCGCCGCTGGCTGCGCCGGGCCGCGCTGACGCGGATATCGCCGCGGAGGCGATCGAGGAAGTCGGACTGACGTCTCTGATCCGGCGGTCGGTCCGGACGCTGAGCGGTGGGCAGGTCCAGCTGGTCCTTCTGGCGCGGGTTCTGGTTCAGTCGACGCAGGTCCTCCTGCTCGACGAGGCGTCGTCGGCGCTCGATTTAGCCAACAAGCGGCGTTTTCTCGATATTATCCGCTCGCTCGCGCGGCGCGGAAAAACGATTCTCCTCTCGACGCATGAGCCGGCGGTCGCCGAGGCGGTCGCCGATCGGATGGTCCTGATGAAAGGCGGACGGGTCCAGGCGTCCGGACCGGCGTCCGAGGTCTTTACGGAATCGAACCTGACGGCGGTTTACGAAACGCCGATCCGGATTTTCCCGGTCGAAGAGCGAAGGGTCGTCTTATGGACCTGACGCGGACGAGCCGCCGGCGGATGGCGGTACTGGCGCTGACCGTTTTGGGGCTGGTCCTGATGTCGCTCTGTCTGGGGCGGTACCCGGAACCAGCGCTGCGCAACCCGCTCGCCGGCGACGGGATCGAACGGATCGTTTTTTTTAACATTCGCGCGCCGCGGGTTCTCTTTGCGTTTCTCGTTGGAGCGGCGCTTGGGGTTTCCGGACTGACGCTTCAAACGCTGATGAATAACCCGATGGTTGAGCCGGGGTTCCTGGGGATTTCGCAGGGGGCGACGTTCGGGGCGGCTCTCGCGATTTTCGCGCTGCCGGGGAGCGTCCGCGCGGTTCAGCTTTCCGCGATTGCTTTCGCTTTCGCCGCGTTCGCCTTGACGACGGTTTTCGCGGCGCGGATTTCGGGCTTCCACTGGATCCTGCGGCAGGTCTTAGCCGGAATGGCTTCGTCGGCGATTTTTTCGTCCGCTTTGGGACTGATGAAATATGCGCTGGATCCGGACGATCGACTGCTGACGCTGTACTACTGGATTTTAGGCGGGCTGAAGGGAGTGACCTGGGCGGAGATCGGGCCGCTGATCGCGCCGATCCTGATCGTTCTGATGCTGATGACGGCGTTCCGCTGGCGGCTGAACCTGCTGTCGCTGGATGACGAGACGGCGGCGTCGATGAGCGTGAATCTGCGGCTGGAACGTCCATTGTATCTGGCGGGGACGGTCGTGATCACGGCGCTCTGCATGTCGGTCGCGGGGTCGATCGGTTGGGTCGGTCTCGCCGCCGCGCATCTCTCGCGGGCTTTTTTTGGAGCGAACGTCGAACGGAGTTTCCCAGCGGCAGGCCTGATCGGCGCAGGGATGCTGACGGGCTGCGACATGGTCGCGCGGGTCGCGTTTCCGATTGAAATCCCGGTCGGGGTACTGACCGCGGGGTTGGGCGGCGCGCTTTTCCTAACGCTGATCGTTCGGAAAGAGGGCGCGGAACGCTGAACGGATCCCATGTGAAATACCCGGTTACGGCTGTCACGGATTAAAAATTTTTCGAAGCGCTGAAATAATTAATCGATTATCATTTTCTTCGTGCAAACCCCGACGCGTTCCGCGAGCGGGAGAGAGGACGGAAAATGACCCATTTCCCGGAAAGTCGTTCCGATTTGGAACCGATGATGAAGCATGCGATGAAGCTGTATCGGTATCGGATGGACGCCGTCGCGCGTCAGCACGGGCTTTTTTTCGGCCAGGCGCCGATTCTCCATGCGATTGCGAAAAATGAGGGCTGTACCCAGGCCGATATCGCCGGACGGCTGGGCGTCAGCGCGCCGTCGATCGCCGCTTCGGCGAAACGGCTCGAAAAATCCGGGCTGATCCGGAAAGAGACGGATATGAATAACTTACGCAGGAACAAATTGTACCTGACCGAGGATGGCCGGAAAGCGCTGAGCGCGGCGAAGGCGGACATGGAACAGGTCAACGCCGAAATCTTTTCGCGGCTCGATGAAGCGGATCGGGCGGCGCTGCCGCGAATCCTGTCAGTCCTGATCGACGTTCTGACCGACGGTGAGACGATGGCTGAGCTGCGGTAAAAGGGGAAAGGAAGCGGGTTGCCGATGAATTTGGGAAAAAGGTTCCATATTGCCCGGATGTTCGGGTATTCGGGCGAATACCGAAAGTACGCGATCCTGACGCCGCTGCTGGTATTGGTCGAATGTTTTTTTGATATTCTGATCCCGTACCTGATGGCGATGATGATCGACGTCGGGATCGTCAGGGGCGACGTGGATTACGTCGTTAGAATCGGGCTGCTGATGATCCTGTTCGCGGTTATTTCGATGATTTTCGGGACGATCGCGGCGCGGACGGCGGTCGTCGGATCGTCCGGCTTCGCGATGAATATCCGGCGGCTGATTTTCGGGAAGATCGAGGATTTCGCGTTCAGGAATACTGAAAGGTTTGGGACGGCATCGCTGATAACGCGGCTGACGACGGATATTTCCTTTGTTCAGCAGATGTACCAGATGGTGACGCGGCTGTTCGTACGCGCGCCGGCGATGGCGTTGTTCGCGACGGTTATGGCCGTTCGGATCAATCGAACGTTGTCGTTCGTCTTTTTCATATCTATTCCGCTCCTGCTCTTCGCGATCGTTTTTATGATCCGCAAGGCGCATCCGCGCTTTATCTCGTACCTGGATAAGATGGACAGCATGAACGCGAACGTTCAGGAGAACCTGATCGCGATCCGCGTCGTCAAGGCGTTCGTTCGCGAACGGCACGAGAAAGAGAAATTTGAAATTACGTCGAAGGAAGTCCGCGCGGCTCAGGTTTTAGCGGAAAAGGTGGTGATTTGGGGAATGCCGATGATGATGTTCATGATGAACGCGTCGATCGTAGCGATTCTCTGGTTCGGCGGGAAGCTGATTGTCGGCGGCGGGATGCTTCCCGGAGAGCTTTTCAGCTTCCTGACTTATTCGCAGCAGATCATGATCGCATTGATGATGATTTCGATGGTTTTCGCGATGTACGTTATTTCGCAGGCGTCGGTCAGGCGGATCCTCGACGTAATCGACGAACCGCTTTCGATGACCGACGAGGCGGGAGACCCGGAGCTGAAGGTTCCCGACGGTTCGATCGAGTTCCGGAACGTTAATTTCAGTTATGCCGCGGACGCGGAGAAGTTGACGCTGAAGAATATCAACGTCCGGATCGAGTCGGGCGAGACGATCGGGATTATCGGCGGGACCGGGTCGGGAAAATCGACCTTCGTTCAGCTTATCCCGAGGCTTTACGACGTTTTATCCGGCGAGGTCCTTGTCGGGGGGCATGACGTCCGTTCGTATAAGTTCAGGGAGCTGCGCGATTCGGTCGCGATCGTGCTGCAGAAAAACGTCCTCTTTTCGGGGACGATCGAATCAAACCTGCGTTGGGGTGATCCGGATGCGACCCAGTCGGAGATCGAGCTGGCGGCGAAGACGGCGCAGGCGCATGACTTTATCCTGAGTTTCCCGGAGGGGTACCAGACTGATCTGGGGCAGGGCGGGGTTAATGTCTCCGGCGGCCAGAAACAGCGGATCAGTATCGCGCGGACGCTGCTCAAGAAGCCGAAGATCATCATTCTGGACGATTCGACGAGCGCGATCGACGTGGCGACGGAAGCGAAATTCCGGCGTGCGTTCCGCGAAAACTACGCCGATACGACCAACCTGATCATCGCGCAGCGGGTCAGTTCGGTCATGAACGCCGATCGGATCCTCGTTATCGACGAGGGGAAGATCGTCGCTTTTGGGAAACATGCAGAGTTGATGGAAAGCTGCGCGATTTATCGGGAAACCTACGAATCACAGCAGAAAGGGGTTGTGGGCGAATGAACCAGGAGAAAGGGACGGCTGAGAAAGAGGCGCTGCGGAACGCCTCGGTATGGAAGACGCTGCTGCGGATCCTGGTTTACCTGAAGGACTACAGGCTGCAGCTGGTCCTGGCGCTGCTGATGGCGGTTGTGACGGCGGTCGCTTCGGTCGGGGGAACGTACCTGCTCCGGTCGGTTATTAACGACGCGATTGTCCCGCTGATTGGAAGCGAATCCCCGGACTTCGCGCCGCTGATCCGGATCCTGACGCGGATGGGAGCGATTTACCTGATGGGGATCGCGACGAGTTATTTTTCCGGACTGATTATGGTTTACGTCAGTTCCGGCATGCTGCTGCGGCTGCGGATCGACATGTTTTCCAAGGTCGAGTCGCTTCCGATCGGCTATTTTGACAGCCGGACGCACGGCGAGATCATGAGCCATTTTACCAACGACGCGCAGACGATGCGCGAGATGGTTGGGAATTCGCTTCCGAACCTGATCAACAGCCTGATTTCGATTATCGGCGTGGTCGCGATGATGGTCGTCTTGAGCTGGAAGCTTTTCCTGCTGGTCCTGATCCAGGTGGGGTTTATTTTCCTGGTTGTCCGGATCGTCGGCGGCCGCGGTCAGAAATATTACCGCGCGCAGCAGACAGATCTGGCCGCGGTTAACGGTTACGCCGAGGAATATATCGAGGGCCAGAAGGTCGTCAAGGTCTTTTCGCACGAGGCGGAGGTCAAGAAGCAGTTCGACGTCCTGAGCCGGGATCTTTTCGATTCAGGTTCAGAATCGCAGTCGTTTTCGCTGATGGTGATGCCGATCCTGGCGAACGCGTCATACGTTCATTACGCGTTAACCGCGATGGCAGGGGCAGTGCTGACGATTCATGGGATGATGGATATCGGGACGATCGGGTCGTTTCTTCAGTATACGCGGAACTTCACCATGCCGATCAATAACATTTCGCAGCAGCTGAACGCGATTTTCGCGGCGGTCGCCGGGGCGGAACGGATTTTCAGCCTGCTGGACGAGCGTCCTGAGATCGACGATGGCGGAGTCGAGCTGGTCGAGGCGCCGGCGGACGATCCGGCGATGAGCGAGGCGGTCGGGGGAATGGCCTGGCGAACGGTTCGCGACGGGAAGCCGGCTTTGATTCCGTTCCGCGGGGACGTCCGTTTTCATGACGTCACGTTTTCTTACGTTCCCGGCGAGCCGATCCTGAAGAACGTCAGCCTCTACGCCAAGCCGGGTCAGAAAATCGCGTTCGTCGGTTCGACGGGCGCGGGGAAAACGACGGTGATCAACCTGATTACGCGGTTCTACGACGTCGATTCGGGAATGATTACGATCGATGGGATCGATATCCGTGAAATCCGAAAGAACAGCCTGCGTTCGTCGCTCGGGATGGTCCTTCAGGATACGCACCTGTTTACCGGGACGGTCATGGAAAATATCCGCTACGGGCGGCTGGCGGCGACGGACGCCGAGGTTATCGCGGCGGCGAAGGCGGCGAACGCCGATTCGTTCATCCGCCATCTTCCGGACGGGTACCAGACGATGATCGTGAACGATGGGATGAACCTGAGCCAGGGGCAGCGCCAGCTGCTGGCGATCGCGCGCGCGGCGGTCGCTGATCCGCCGATCCTGATTCTGGACGAGGCGACGTCGTCGATCGACACGCGGACGGAAATGCTGATTTCCCGGGCGATGGACCGGCTGATGGAAAACCGGACGGTCTTCGTCATCGCGCATCGTCTGTCGACGGTCCGGAACGCGAACGCGATTATCGTATTGGAGCACGGCGAAATTATCGAGCGCGGGGACCATCAGGCGCTTATCGATTCGCGCGGGCGTTATTACCGCTTATCGACCGGTCAGGCGGAATTAGCTTAGCCGGGCTGACCAGCGGAAACGAAAGACCGCGCGGAATCATCATCGCGCGGTCTTCAATTTTAATTCAGGCTGGCTTCGATGAAATAATGCTTGCTGTTCCTTGGCTTGCCGTTGAAGAGACACTGATCAACGTGACGGACGTTGATCAGGTTGAACCCGGCGAACAGGCGCGGCAGATCGTCGAAATCAGCGTAGAAATGAGGAATTCCGTTTTCGGGGCCGTCTTCGATCTTGACGATCGTGCTGGCGTCGATTCTGGGGAACCCCGCGTCCTTAAACGACCAGGCTCCCTTGGAGCCGAGGGTCAGGTAAAGCCGGCCCTTCGGCTTCAGGACGCGCTTTATTTCGCTGATGATCTTTTGAATTCCGACTGAATCGGTATGGAACACGGTATGAAAGGCGAAAACTGCGTCGAAAGCGTTATCGTTATATGGAAGATTGAGCATGTCGGCGGTTTCGGCCCGGATCGTTAAATTTTCACGTTCGGCCCATGCGTTGAGATGATCCACGGCGTCCTTGGAAAGGTCGAAGGCGCTGACTCGGAAGCCGCGCTGCGCGAAGAGGATGGCGTGCCGCCCCAGGCCGCAGCCGAAATCGAGGACGCTTTCGACGCCGTCCGTCTTCCAGCGTTCGGCGATCGCGCGGCTCTCGTCGGAGGGCTCGATCCAAACGGGGTTTTCAGAGAGCTTCCAGTTCCAGGGTTTCGATAGGGTCATCTATGGCCTGCCTTTCTTTCGGCGCGTCGGGCTTCAGGCCTATTATACTTCTTTAGAAGCGGGCGTTCCGCTTACAGGAATTGCGGGATGCGGACGATGCGGTTAAGATTGATGCAGGGTAATCCCGCGAGAGACAGGATGGGAATTTATGGACTATGGATTTATTCAGGCTGCGGCTTGTTCGCCCGAGGTGATCACAGCAAACCCGAGCGCGAACGCTGAGGCGATGGCTGTACGGATCGCGGAGTCCGCGGCGGCGGGGGCGCGGATCGCGGTTTTTCCGGAATTGGCGCTGACCGGGTATAGCTGCGGCGATTTGCTGCGGCAGCAGGCGCTGCTGGACGCGGCGGAGGCGTCGCTCGCGCGGATCGTTTCGGCGACGGCGGGGACGGAAATCTTTGTCGTCGTCGGGCTGCCGTTCCGGCGGGAGGGACGGATTTACGACGTGGCGGCGGCGGTCGCGAACGGTCGAATTTCAGGCATCGTCCCGAAGAGCTGGATTTCCGGAAACGGAGACGTCTTCGCTTCGGGGCAGGACACGGGCGGAACGGCGCGGATTCTTGGGGAAGAGGTTCCGTTTGGGACGGACCTGCTGTTCCGTTGCGCCGAGCTGCCGGAGCTGACGATTGGAATTGAAATCGGCGACGACGCGGAGCTTCCAGTTCCGCCGTCGATTGCGGCTGCGGCGGCGGGGGCGACGGTCATTGCGAACAGCTCTGCGCGCCCTGAAATTGTCGGAAAGGCCCGGGCTCGGCGGGCGCTCCTTCGCGCGGTTTCGGCGCGGCTTCAGGCCGGGTATATCTCCGCGGAAGCGGGATTCGGCGAGTCGACGACGGACGCGGTTTTCGCGGGTCAGAATCTTATCGTCGAAAACGGCGAAATTCTCGCGGAGAGCGAACCGTTCGGCGCTGGATTCGCGGTCAGCGAGATCGATCTGGAGCTGATCCTGAACGAGAGGCGGCGGACGAGGCGCCCCGGTCCGGCGGGAGAACGCAATTTTCGGATTGTTCCGTTTTCGCTGACGCGGCGGCGGACGGCGCTGACGCGGCGGTTCAGCGCGACGCCGTTCATTCCGGACGACGCCGCTGAGCTGGCGGCGCGCTGCGAAACGATTTTCGCGATTCAGCGGACCGGGCTGGCAACGCGGTTGGAACGGGCGCGCGTTCATTCGGCGGTTTTGGGAATTTCAGGCGGGTTGGATTCGACGCTGGCGCTGCTGGTCGCGGCCCGGACGATGAAAGCGCTGGGCTGGCCAATGAGCCGGATCGTGGCGGTGACGATGCCCGGGTTTGGAACGACGGCGCGGACGAAGTCGAACGCAGTGAAGATGTGCGAAGTGATTGGCGCGACGGTCCGGGAGATCCCGATTGGGCCCGCCGTCCGGCAGCATTTTGAGGACCTGGGGCATGATCCGGACGATCATTCGCTTTTGTACGAAAACGCGCAGGCGCGCGAACGAACGCAGATCCTGATGGACGTCTGTCATCAGGTGAACGGGCTGGTCGTTGGAACGGGGGATCTTTCAGAGCTGGCGCTGGGCTGGGCGACGTATAATGGCGATCATATGAGTATGTACGGGGTTAACGCCGGGGTCCCGAAGACGCTGGTTCGCTGCCTCGTCCGTCATGCCGCTGCGGCAGCGGAGAACGCGGCGCTGAAAGCGGTCCTGTTCGATGTATTGGATACGCCGGTCAGTCCGGAGCTGCTTCCGACCGCGGGCGGAACGATGACGCAGCTGACCGAGTCGATCCTGGGGTCGTATGAGCTGCATGACTTCTATTTGTACATGACGGTCCGACGCGGGTTCCCGCCTCGGAAGACGCTGTATCTGGCGGAGCGCGCGTTCGCCGGTCGGGCGGATCGGACGCGGCTTCGCGAGACGTTAACGATATTCCTGAAGCGGTTTTTCGCGAATCAGTTCAAGCGTTCCTGTCTCCCGGACGGACCGAAGGTCGGATCGGTCGGGCTTTCGCCGCGCGGCGATTGGCGGATGCCTTCGGACGCGGCGGTTCAGGTCTGGCTGGACGATCTGGCGCGGGAGGATGAACTTGATTAGACGATGGCGCTGGGTTCTTTTGGCGGCGCTGCCGCTGTTTTGCGGGGGCTGTTCGCTGGTCGAGATTGCGCTGGACGTTACTCCGATTGTGGTGGAGCGGACGGCGACGCCGCTGATTAATATTGCTTCGCTGCCGACGCTGCCGCGGTTGGCGGCGGAAGTAACGGCGACCGCGGAAATCAGCGAAGGATCGGCGAACGGCGAAGGCTCGATTTCGTACGATAACGAGCCGGATATTTTCCGGAATTACGCCGGTGACGAGTATGCGGCGGAGAAGGGCGCGGCGGTCAGGCTCCGGGGTCGGGTTGGAACGATTTTGACCGATTCGTTCGAGCTGGATGAGACTTGGGCAAACGTGACGGTGAAGTGCGACGACGGCTGTTTCCTGACGGACGGAGCGAAGCGGCAGCTGGGTTTTTCGAGCCTTCGACAGGGCGACGAGGCGATCGTTTTCGGCGCGACGGATGGGGACGACGCGGCGACGATTATTGCGGACCTGATCGTCGTCCGCGACCCGAAGCGGACCGCCGCGGTCCAGTTCGATCCGGAAGCGTTGTCGCTTCCATACGGGTTCCACTATGCCGAATATGAGCTGACGGGTGCGCCGGAGCTGGTGCCGTTATCGTTTGAGACGAGGACGGGCGAGCTGGACGTTCCGGCGACGTTGTCGGGCCGGCTGAAATTGTCGCTTTCGGAGCAGAGCCGGTACGCGTATGGGGCGTACGGCGAGGTTTACAGCACCGGTACGGAATATACGAACCCGATGAACCGCGCGGTCGGGTATCCGACGCGGGCGCAGCTGAGCGTTTATTCGAACGCGTATGAGTTTTTTACGATGTGGTTCCCGTACGTCGTCGCCCCCTTCCAGCAGGTTTCAGGAATTTTGAATTACGGCGGAGACTGGTTCTTATCGCTGCGGCTGACGGTCGATATTGATCCGGATCCGGCGGTTTCCGAAATTGTCAGCGGCGACCGGACGATCATGAGCCAGCTGAATTTTGACCGTGCCTATGGGTACGTCCGAACGTTCGGCCTGTCTATTTTGAATTCGACCCTGTTCTATTTTCATGAGCGTGAGAACGGGTTGGGATTCTCGTTGAACCGGACGGATTACGCGCTTGGATTTGACGAAATTCTTTTCGGTCAGCTTCGGCCGTATGCGGAGCTGAATCCTTTTTATTCGGATTACCTGATCGCCTTTTTCGGGAAGCGCGGCGAGAACTGGTACTACGCTGAGATCACGGCGGATCCACCGGCGTATTAACCCGGTTGGCCGGTGTCCCCAGCGTATCGTCGGGTCCCCGGATACCCGGAAACAGCGGCTGGTTCGCTACGCTCGCTACGCTCGCTATTTTCGTCAGTGTTGGTTTGTCAATGATGCGTTACAAGTTTGAAAGATGAATCTTAAGGAACTGA
>CALIHP010000062.1 GCA_938020565.1 uncultured Anaerolineaceae bacterium
ACTATAAACGAGATTTCTTCATTCGCTTTTCTTTTTCTCTAATTTGTAACGGATCTATGGTAATCCAGCAAAGGCTGGAAAATTGGCCCCACGAATACCCTTGCCAAAACGCTGCTGCCCTGCTATACTATGACTACCTTTAGGGAACAATCATATGGATTTATAGAAAGGTAGGGACGCATGAATCTCCGTGTTCGTTTGGAGAATGGGTGGGAGAAAGAAATCCGCTTGACGCAGCCCCTGACCTCATTCGGAACCCATGCGGGGTGCGACGTTCCGTTAGCAGGCCCGGATATTCTTCCGCTTCATTTCCAGATAAAAAATCAGGACGGGCGATTCTCCCTGATTCCGTTTTCAGATCGACTCATCGTGACGCGTTCCGGAAAAGCGCTTCCTTTCGCTCCGCGACGTGAAATACCGCTTTGTCCCGGCGATACGCTTCAGGTCGACAATACGCAGCTTTATCTTGAAGCTGAAAAGGCCGCTGTCGGGCGGCGTTTTTCTTTAATTGCGGTGATCCCCGCGATCCTGCTCCTGGTTGGCGGCGCGGTTTGGGCGTTTTTTCTCAGGAATTACCGTTCTCCAAACGGCACGCCGGTTTCGACTTTGATATCCGCAACAGCAGTCCCTTCGTTCTCGAAGACGGTTCCTTCAACTGCGACCGCTGCGGCGACGCGGCGGCCTGTTTCGCTTCGCCTCGACAGCGAGGAGACGGGGCCGAATACTTATCTATTAAAATGGGAGGTCGATGCTCCTGCGGACGCGCGTGTCCGTCTCGTTATCGGATCGGAAACGCAGTCTCTCGATCCGGCTCGATTCCGGAGCGAACAAACGCTTCGACTTATCGCCGATACAGAAATTGAGCTGACGGCCGAGGACGGCACGGTCGAGAAATCGGAGCGTCTCCGACTGAATTATCGCAAGCGCGACCCGCGGATCGCGAAGTTTATCGTCTGGCTGCAGAATACGGAAGGGATGGCTTCCGAAAAAATCGCCGAGCTCTTTCCGGATCGGAGAATCGAGGACGCGTATCGCGTTCAGGAATATCGAAATACAGCGCTGCCGGCGGGGGCGCGATTATTGATTGAATGGGACGTGCGGGACGCGGATTCCGTTACGATCTCGCCGCTTTCGGATAGCCTCCTGCCTCATACAGGGGCTTTTTCTTATCTTCCGACGCAGTCGGTTAATTTCAATTTGACTGCTTTCAGCGATGGGACCCGGATCGACGCATCGATTCCGATCCGCATGGGAGCGACGGCCGGAGGCTCGTCCGGAAGCGGGGTTCAGTCTGCGCAATCGCCGCAGCGGACGCCGGCTACGGCGAGGATGAAAATCGATTTTTTCAGCGCGAATCCGGCAGTGCTCGATCAAAGCGGTGAAACGACCGTAGCATGGTCCGTCAGCGGTCCGTATACGCAGATCCGGATCATTGACCAGGAACAGCGGCTTCTGGCGTTCGATTTACCGGCGGCGGGACTGCGGAGGCTCCCGATTACCGAAAATACGACGCTGATGCTGCAGGTCGAAAATGGAAGCGAGACAGCGGCGAAAACCGAAACGGTTCGAATCAGGGCGAATGGCGACGACGCGCTCCGGACGGCGACGCTCAGTCTCCGGACGATCTTTCCGGATCTTCCTTCTTATACTGCGGGCGACCGGATTCAGGTCGGCGTTGCGTTCCAAGATATCCCCGTCAATCAGTCTCCGCCGACGGGATCGATCCTGATCAGCGATGGAGTTTCGTCCTGCGTGATGACGCTGCCTCGGGAGACTTGTGAAATATTGCTTCGTGCGGACGGCGAACGCGATTTCTCGATTCGTTACAGCGGCGATCGGACGTACCTTCCGACGGCCGCAGATTTTAACCTCACCGTTCTTCCGTTCGAGCGGAAGCCGGTCCGGCTGACGCTGTCGACATACCGGGGGCAGACGGTCTTTACTCCTGGCGAGAAAATCCGTCTTCAGGCTGAGATTCGGCCAGTTGACGCGACGGGAACGCTTTTTTTCAGCGATGGGGCGCGGAACTGTCTGACGACGCTGCCGAAGAATACATGCGAATTGGCTGCGCCCGATCCGGGGAGCGCCGCCGTCAGCGTCCAGTACAGCGGGGATAGCGCATACCTGGACGCGCGTCAGGAAATTACACTGATCAGCTCGCCGATTGAGCCGAGCGCGACGGCGCCGCTGATTCGGACTGCGCTGTCGATTCGTCAGCTTTTTCCTGAAAAGAGCGAATATACCGTTGGCGACACGGTCGACGTGACGGTTTCGCTGACGAACGACGCCGGGCGCGAAGGCGCGTATCGGAACCGGGTCAGGGTCAGCGACGGTGTTTCTGAATGCACCTTCCTTCCCAATACGACGAATCATTGCTCGCTGCGGTTTACCCGGGCGCAGCTCGGTGAGTTGACGGCCTCATACGGCGGCGATGAGACGTTTTCCTCCGCGATTTCAGCACCGCTGCCGATAACGGTTCGCGCGGGATCCGCGTTGACGGAGACGCCCGAAGCCCCAGTGAAAATTGCGACCGCGCTGGCGATTACCCGGCTGTATCCCGATCGGAGCGTTTATACCGTCGGCGACACGATCGATGTTTATATTTCGCTGACCAACGCGGCCGGGATCGACGATTCAATCGCGCGCCGGATCAGGATCAGCGACGGTATTTCCGACTGCACCGTGCAGCCGAATACGGCGAACCATTGTTCGCTGCGGCTGATGGCCGCGGGGGAGGGACGGCTGACAGCCGCTTTTCCGGGCGACGACCGGTTCCTTCCGTCGTCAGCCGACCGGGAAATCAGTGTTCGTCCAGCGGCGAAAATTCAGACGCAGACGCAGATTCTGGCGATCGATCCGGCGAAGGATGCGTATGAACTGAATGAAACCGTTTTCGTTTCCGTTTCCGTCCGCCCGCATGACTCGTCCGGAGGGAAGTCGCCTTCCGGCACGGTCTCTTTACATGTCGGAAATCAGCGCTGCGAACTGATGGTCCCGGCGCAGTCTGGCTGTACGCTGACGCTCAGCGATCCGAACGCGACCGAAATGATCGCGGTTTACAGCGGCGACGATGATTTTGAACCGTCCGAATCCACGCCCCGCCCGATCCGTCTGCGCGTGATGGAAATGACGCTGGAACTGCTTGCGGAAAGCTATGGCGATGGCTGCGATCAGGGGATCGCCGATCTTTCATTGCCAGTACCGATGCGTCCGATTCAAAATGGAGAAACAGTCACGCAGGGGTTCATTTTGGACGAACGGTTTCAAATCGGGAGGGGCTTCTATGTTGACGCTGCAGTTGAGCATCCGGCAGGGCTTTTTTCCGCGCCATGGGGAACGTTCAGCGCCAGACTTTGTTCCTCGATCGTTCCGGACCAATGTGTCGATACGGCCGATGTCTCCGCGTTTCCGGACGGAACGGGCGAAAACCGGCTTGCAGCGCGGCTGAAAATTCCGGCGCTGAAACTCGCCGGACGCTGCGAGCTGACCGTAACGTTTACCGCTTCCGATCCAGCGCTGGGACGAATCCGGACGCGCGCGGAAGTCGACGCGATTCAGCTTGGGAACCTGATTCTCGTTCCTGCGGAGGGCGTTATCGATTGGCCTGGAAATCGGGTCCGGTGGGACGACAGGATCCCCGCGCCGGACAGGGACCAGACTTTCCGCTTTAACCTGTTTCTGGTTCGCGATCGATTGAACCGCTGCGCGGTCCCGCTCGACGAATCGTTCCCGGCGCCTTCGTTTCAGATGATCGATGTGTCCGTTTCCGAGGGCGTCCCCGGCGCGGCTGGCCCGGACGCAGCCTGGCAGGCGGCGATTCGCGATCAAGGCGTTCCTGAGAACGACTTGCGCCGTATGCAGCCGAACCGGATGAATTGGTATGGCGACCGCTGCCACGCGGTGATCGCGGACGGCTCATGGCGAATAGACTGCCAGCAGGTGGGACTGACCGAGCCCAGCCGGCTGACGTTTTCGGGTGGGATTGACGATCCGAATTATCAGGCGTCCGCAGAGGCTGAATTTCCGATCGACGTTGGTTTGAAGAAGTATGCCGTGACGATTATCCCGTCGGCGGGCTGGAATGCGCTGGCGCCGGGCGAGGTCTATTGGCTTAACGCTGCAGGGGCGGATTTCAACGTTTGGGCCGGACGCGACTGCGCCGATCCGACGACGCGGGGGTACCAGACTTCCAATACGCGGATCCCTGAGAACCGGCGCCTGACGGTTCGAGCGAAGCTGCTTTCGCGGGCGCGATCGACAGAGCTTGAATTGGCCGGCGCAGAGGGAGCACTTTCGCTTGAACGTGGAAGTGGGACCGCTTGGGAATATCTGAGTACCTATCAGGGCGTTTGCGGATCGTGTACGCCGAAAGTGATGATGGATTTCGACTGGATCGTAAACGAAGGATGCGCCGAGGAGGGCGGTGCGGTCCGAATCCTTCAGCCGGATGGGAAGCTGTTCGGTGGACAGCTCTGCGAAAATAACGAATATAAGCAGATCGGTACCCGATCTGATTTTTGCCAGCTGCGGTTCGGTCAGGTTGGAACGATCCATTTCAGGCTCGAAGAATCCGAGACGCAGCTCGAAGCGCGGACCGAGTTCGTCCCTGGCCGGGATCGGGGAACCGCGGTCGAGGCAGGCGCGGGCCTGACGGATTTCGATCGAACGGGATGGACTGAGACAGAGATCGCGCCGTTCCGACCGGAAATCGCTTTGATCGGGGTGCAGGGACAGATCGCGGAATTGCGCGTAGGCGAGGTCGCGCGGTTTCGAATCGGATTGGCCCGTCCGATCGCCAGCAGTGAAACCGTTCGGGTCGAGCTTCCGGCGATCGTTCAGCGGGAAGCGCTGGATTTGGCGACATCGAGCTGCGTCGGTTGGTTCAATGAGGATGGGACGGCATGGATCATTCCCGGTTCGGCCTTTATTCCTGAGGCGGATTTGGCGGGTGGCTTTGCCGCGGAATGCAGTTTGACGTTTCGGCAGTCGTCCGAAACGCGGGAGCGTCCGATTTTTCGTGTGGTTACGCCTGATCAGGAGGCTTTTGAATGGACTGGGTTCCCGGGCGCGATCGGGAAGCGAACGGTATCGCTGACGCCCTCGCTTCGGCTGGTTCTCGCGGGGGACGACGGTGCGCCGGACCGTGAAGCGCTGAATAACGGGCGGGCCGAGCGACTTTATCCGGACGACGAGCTTTCGGAATCCGGGCGGGAACCGTTAGCCCGTTATTGGCTCCGTGTCCTGATTGGGGATGAGCGTGGCGATGCTGTCTCGCTTCTCCCTGGGGAGGCGGTCCGCGTCGAATCTTCGTTTTTCGCGGCATTGGAACGGGTTGGCGGTTTGGATTCATGCTGGACGCAAACCGACAGTTCAGCTTTTGAAATTTCGGATAGCGGGTTATCCTGCGGGTTCATCATTCCGCCAGCGGGGTTGACTAACGCTGATCTGGGTTCGGTCCAGGTCTCGCTTCGATCGTTCAGGTTTGAAGGCTCCGCTTCATTCGCGATCTCGGGAACCGCGCTGGATCCGGAAACGGTTTCGATTGGCGTCCGCCTTCCGGAGAGGCGGGTCGCCGGGGAACCAAGTCAGATTACGTTCATCCGGACCGCGGAACTGTCCGGGTATGCCAGGGCGTGGCTCGCGCGTCATTCCGCCGGCCTGATTCAGTTGGACGGAGAGCCCGGATCAGCCGGAACCTGCGCGCAGGGAATGAACTTTGATGAAAGCGGGACGGCGAGCTGTGAGGTTTTGGAGGGCATGCCGGACGCCGAGGCGGAACCGCTGTCGCTTCGACTGAATGCAGCCATGGAGAGCGAAGCGATTCGGCTGTCTTTCGTTAACGCGGATACCGGCGAGTCGCTAACGACGCTGGCGCTGCCGCGGGTTGAGGCGGCTGCGCTTTCGCTTGAAATCGGTGCGGCCGGACTTGGCGATCCAATTTCAGTTGGAGCCGATGCGCTCTTTACGTTCCGTGTCAGTCCGGTTCCGTTCCGTATCGCGACCGACGAAGGGCTGGATGAAATCGTTTGGATCGATGCGCCGGGATTTCAAGCCCCCGACGCAGAGGGAACCTGTTCCGATCTGGACGGTATTCCCTGGACGGCGTCCGGAGAAGGCGCGTGGGAAAAAAGCTGCGGCGTGCGCTGGACGAGCGTACGTGCGTTAACGGACGTCGAGCGTGAGATTCGGATGACGCTTCAGGACGCGCGGTTTATTTCTGCGGACGGCGCGGCGGTTTTTCATCTTCCCGCCGAAGTCGCTAAACGGACGGTGATGCTGTCGTCGGATGGGGTTATCCCTGCGGTTCGATTCAGCGGAGAGCCGCTGCGCTGGCGAATTTATATCGAAAGTGAGGGGATCCCTGTTCTATCCGGGTCATTGAAGGCGACTGCGAACGGAACTTTTCCGTTCGACTGTGAAGCGGAGGCGGAACCGGGCTGGGCTGAATGTGTCCTGAACGAGGCGATCCCCGGCGATTCGGTCCAGCTTCGCGCTGAGTTCTCCGGCGGCGAGCTTTATTCGGACGCGGCGATCGAGAGTCCCCCGATCCCCCAGCGGCGGTACCCGTTGTCCGCAGAAAAAGCGTTCGGGGAAATAGATAACTTTGCGCCGTACATGATCATTTTGCCGGACCTTCCCCCAGAAGATAGCGTTCCGGTTTTGGCGGAAAACGGACGTGCTTTTCTGGATCGTGCCTTTTTCGATGCACCTCAGATCTGGGATGCGTCGCTGCTGCCGGCCGCTGACTTGAGCGAGAGCTGCGCGGCGGCGCCGGACGAAGGGTTGATTCTTGAAGCGATTCTGGAAACGCGCGCTGGCGAACAGCGTTTATCGTTCCCCTGCGTGGGAACGGCCGTGTTCGCGGACGGGATTACGTGCGAAAGCGATTGGGCTTCGGCGGCGGAGTTCGATCCGAAGATGGTTCGGTCGCTGTCATCGCTGACGCTTCGATTCGCCGGCGACGAATGCTTCGCGCCGTTCGAACTGGCGTATTTGGACGAACCGCTTTTGGTGGCGGATATTGTCACAAGCGAAACGTCGCTGACTGCCGATGGATTTGAGCTCGCGATCGATCCGATCGCCGATTGGGAATCGCTGACGGTGTACTGTGATCAGCCGGATATGCCGATGCGCTGTCGTGTAGACGGGGCGGAATCTGACTGCTGGGGTCTGGCCGCGCCGCTGCCGTTGGCGAATTCGACGCTGAAAATCGAGGCCGACGAAGCGGTCGCGCCGGATTGCCGATGGCTTGGAACCGATCGTTCCGGGCGGACGTTCCTCGGCGTTCCCTGAGAAAACCGGCAGGCGTGGAAATCGGAACGGCGCTGGGATTCTCAGGCAAAGGACGATCCAGAGAGTATGGCTCCTTTTTTGCCGTCTATCATAACAAACCTGTGATTTCTTATGGCTGACGACAGGTCAGTTTCCAAGATTCTTCTTTAAGACAATATTACAGACTATTCACATGCCGATGATAATTTTCGGGCGGTAGCTTGACGCCAGGCTTGGATTCATATATAATGAACATCGTTCAATTTGAAAAGAGGCTTACCGTTGAACGTAGCGGTCACGTCGAAAGAAGAGATTCTGCGGAATGCCTGCGCGATTGTCGAGAAAGAAGGCCTGCCCGGGCTGAGTATGCGCCGTGTCGCCGAGTCCTGCGGCGTTGCGCTTGGGTCGCTGTATAACTATTTTGATTCGAAGGATGCGCTGCTGGCTGCGACCGTGGAGAGCGTCTGGCGCGATATTTTTCCACCGCGCGCGGAAGGCGAGGCGTCGCTTTCGTTTCGCGAATTTGTCGCGGCTTTGTATTATCAGGCTCAGACCGGCGCGCGGCGCTATCCCGGTTTTTTCCGTGGACACGCTTTTGTTTTTGCCGGGACGGCGAAGTTGAATGCACAGGCAGTGATGAACCGGACGCTTGACGCGTTCAAACGGCGGCTGCTGGCCCGGTTGAACGCTGATCCGGAGGTGCGGGCCGGGAATTTTTCAGCATCGTTTACGCGAGAGGCATTCGTCGAATTTGTCTTTGATTCGTTCCTGTTTACGCTATCGCAGGGAAAGCCGGTACAGGTTCTTCTCGACGTGATTACCCGCACGATTTATCGTTAACGAAACCCCGCGCAAAAGCGGGCTATTTTATGGACCAAAATGAACACTGTTCAATTCAGGGGAAACTATGCAAGCTATTTTTGAAACTGTTTTTGACGCCGCTTATTTGTTGACTGTCCTTCTGATCGGGATCCGGATGCTTTGGAGCTCCCACGGTGTCCGGATATTTCAGCTGTTTGGGGCGATGGCGATTGTACTGGGCGCGGGGGACGCGTTTCATTTAATCCCCCGGGCGATTGCGCTCTGTACGACGGGTTTATCTTCGTATACGGTGACGCTTGGGATTGGGAAAATGATTACGTCGGTTACGATGACGGTGTTCTATATCCTGCTTTATTGTGTTTGGCGCGCCCGGTACGATGTCAAAGGGCGGGATGGGTATACGGCCGCGATCGCTGTGCTCGCTGCGATTCGAATTGCTCTTTGTCTCATGCCGCAGAATGGGTGGACAAGCGCGACCCCATCGCTAGCCTGGGGTGTTTTCCGGAATATACCGTTTACGATCATGGGCATTTTGATTGTCGGCTTGTTTTATCGGAGCGCGAAAAAGCGGACGGATATGGCGTTCCGGAGGATGTGGCTGACGATCGTGATCAGTTTCGCCTGTTATCTTCCGGTTGTCCTGTTCGCGGATCGGTTCGCCTGGGTCGGCTTTTTGATGATCCCGAAGACGCTCGCCTACGTTTGGACGGTCCTGATTGGTTATCGTGCAATGCGAAATGAGGCGGCCGGATAGGAGCGCAGCCGAGTTGACGAGTCTTTCATGGATTTGATTTCAGATATTCGCTGCGTATAGCCGATATGACTCGGATTCTTCGATGAATCCGAGTTTTTTGTACATGCGGAGGGCCGCGGTATTTTTTTCGTAGGTATTCACGGTGAAAATATCGATTTCATGAGAAAACTCAGCGACAAATCGGCGAATCATCTTCGTTCCGAGACCCATTCCGCGTCTTTCCGGGACGAGCGCGACGCGATCGATATGCATCGAAAATTCATCGCACGATGCGAGCAGGTAAGCCACGGCTTCTCCTGAGTCTCGGGCAGCGAGGATCCGAACGATGGACGCGGCGTTCAACGCCAGGTCAAATTCGAACGGCGTCAGGCGCCAGATCGGCGGAAAAGACTGGTCGATTGCGTAAAGATCGCGCGACTCGGTTCGGCGGTCCGGCGCGCCGGGGCGGTATTCGAGCGGGCCGAAGTCCGTTCCTGGCCGATCTTCCGGTTGGCCCTGGCTCCTGTAGAGCGCGATCAGGCGGTCGATCGGGCGGAACGGAAGCGTTCGCAGCAGGGCGTCAATTAAATAGTTCCGTTGGCGCGGAAGGATCAGGCACTCCCGGATTCCAAGCTCACGGCAGGCGTCGCGGACTGTCAGGATTTCGGCGACGGTCAAGGGCTCAGGGCCTGGCGCGGCCGCAAATTCAATCCAGGCGGCGGTTTCCGTAACCTGCTTCAGTCCGAAGGTGAAAGGGACGGTTCGGAGCCGTTCGGGTCCGAGCGCTTCAGCCTGATAGCAGCGGCATTCAAAAATATAATCCTCGGGCTGGTACCAACCCGGGTGAAAGTAGGTTTCAGCAGGATCATGAAAAAAAATCGCCGGATTAAAGTTTTCCGGCGGGCAGCTTCTGAGCATCGGATGGATACAAGGTGATTCGCGGCGCCGATCTTATCGGAACGTCGAAAACCGTTCGATCAGGTCGTTCAATTCGTCGTTGGAATAATAATGAATGTGGATTGTCCCGCCGTTTTTTCCGGGATGCAGCGTGACGCGCGTACCGACGGAATGCATCAGCGCTTCTTCGATCGATCTGATTTCCGGCGAAACCTGATTCGATTTCTTTGCGGCCTGCGCTTCTTCGGATTGCCCGGAAAGTTTACGGACGAACGCTTCGGTCTGCCGGACGTTCAGGCCCTGCGTCAGGATCGCCTGCAATGTGGTGACTTGCGCCTGTTCCGTTCCACAGCCCAGCAGCGCGCGCGCGTGACCTTCGCTGATTGCCCCGGAGCGGAGCGCGCGCAGGACGATTTCCGGAAGTTTCAGAAGCCGGAGCGTATTCGTGACCGACGAGCGATTTTTTCCGACGCGTTTAGCGATTTCCTCATGCGTCAGGCTGAAATTTTCTTCAAGGCTTCGGTAAGCTTCGGCGGTTTCGAGCGGCGACAGGTCCGCGCGCTGAACGTTTTCGATTAACGCGAGTTCAAGGCGTTCCTGATCTGAAGCCGTTCGAACGATCGCGGGGACCATCTGCAGCCCGGCGCGTTCGGCGGCGCGCAGGCGGCGTTCCCCGGCGATCAGGAAGTATTTTTTCGTTTCCTCGTCGATCGTCAGGATCAGCGGCTGAATGATGCCATGCGCAAGGATCGATTCACTCAGGTCTTTCAGCTCTTCCTCGTTGAATTCGGTTCGCGGCTGATGGGGGTTGGGCTGAATATCGGAAATCGCGACGGAAAGAACCGCTTCGTCCGACGCAGGACGTGGCTCGTCCTCGATCGTCGGAATTAACGCGCCTAAACCGCGTCCTAATCCTACTCTTTTGGGTGCGCTCATGTTAATAGTCCCCCTCCCTTTTTGAAATAGACACTTGTTCAGTTTTTCTGATCCTGCCCGATAATTTCTCTGGCTAAGCTTTCGTACGCTTTGCTGGCGTTGCTGTCTTTGGAATAGTAGTTGATCGGCTGACCGAACGAAGGCGCTTCCGCCAGGCGGATAGACCGCGGGATAATCGAGTTGAAGACTTTATCCGGGTAGAACTGCCGAACTTCGTTGACGACGTCGATCGCCAGCCGTGTTCGTCCGTCGAACATGGTCAATACGACGCCTCGAACGCGGACGTATGGGAAGGACCGCTGGACTTTGAGGATGGTCGAGTACAGTTGTGACAGGCCTTCAAGCGCAAGATATTCGCATTGCACTGGAATAATAACGCCGTCTTTAGAGGCGACGAGCGCGTTAATCGTCAGCAGGCTCAGCGAAGGCGGACAATCGATCAGGATATAGTCGTAATTCTCCTGAACCGGGGTCAGCGCGTTTTTCAGGATCGATTCGCGGTTATCGAAATCGCTCAGTTCGATTTCAGCCCCGGAAAGGTCCGGCGACGCCGGTAAAATCGAAAGCTTGAATTCATCGTTGTAAACAATATTCGGCGCGATCGTCGTCGCTCCGATCAGGACCTGATATGAACCGTTTTTGATCGTACTTTTATCGATTCCGATCGAAGCGGTCGCGTTTGCCTGCGGATCCATGTCGACGACGAGCACGCGCATCCCCTGTTCGGATAAAGCGGACCCTAAACTGACCGCTGTCGTCGTTTTCCCAACGCCGCCTTTTTGATTAATCAGAGCGTAAATCTTCATAAAAATTTTCCCCTTCGGTAAAAGACCTTTTCTTCGCTAAGAACGACCGGTATCGGCTTGCGGTTTATGCTGAGGCGCGCCGCAGTATGGGCAAAGCGTCCAGGGCAATTCTAAAACCTCTTCGCATTTTACGCATTTCTTCATTAACTTCGTGTGGCAGGCCGGGCAAAGGATCCATTTTACTTGGATCTCCCGCCCGCAGCCGGGACATTTCGGGCGCCGTTCAATTTCCTGAATCAGCGTTTCTTCCTCAAGCGCGCTGAGATATTTTTCCTCGATCGTCTGAGCTGGGCGAAGGAGGAGGTAGAGGATGACGCCGAAGAACGGAAGCGCAAGCGCAACCAGGCCCGCTAAAATAACGATCAGCGGGTCTCTCGAACGCGAACGAATATCCCGTAATACCCAAAACGTTATCCCGAGCCAGAGCGCCGCTAAGAAAGCGCTGAGAACCGCGATCGCAATGACGGAAAGGTTTGATAAAAGGTTTGCGTCCAATTCGTCCTTTCAGCTCCACGTTTAACATGAGAATTATAGCATGGATTTTATCATGCGGTTCGGTCGTGATTATTGATGAAAGACTAAGAATAATAACCAAAATTCTGCTATAATTAAAGGGCGATTTTGAGGCGTGCAGGATGGACCATGGCTTTTGATTCTGAGGACTGCGAGAAGATAACGACGGCGTTTCGTATTAAGGAGATGCCGCGGAGGGATCGTCCGCGCGAGCGAATTGTCCTGTCGGGGGCAGGGTCGCTGACGAATTATGAACTGTTGGCGGTATTGCTGAAAACGGGGACGTCCGGCATGGGCGTTCTTGAATTTGCGGAGATGATTCTCAGCCGGTTCGGCGGACTGAGCGGGCTGGATCGCGTCACGTTTGATCAGCTTCGGCAGGTCAAGGGGATCGGCGAGGCAAAGGCTGCGGAGCTGATCGCGGCAATTGAATTTGGAAAACGGGTCCATGAAGCGTCGGCGAACCGTGAATCGCGGCAGATTCGTTCGGCGGGAGATGTTTATGAACTGGTTTGCGCGAAAATGCAGTCTCTGGATCACGAAGAGCTTTGGGTTATCAATGTGGATTCGAAAAATCGGGTTCTCGCGATCGATCAGCTGTATAAAGGATCGGTCAACGCTTCGACGATTCGGACCGCCGAGGTTTTTCAGGGCGCGATCAGCCGGAAGGCGATGGGGATTATCCTGGTTCATAATCATCCCAGCGGCGATCCGACGCCGAGCGATCTTGATTTTGTCGTCACTCGCAATGTTAAAGAAGCAGGCCGCATTCTTGAAATTGCGCTGTTGGATCATGTCGTTATCGGAGCAGGCGCTTACCGGTCGATTTTCGACCTGACGGCGGATTTATAGGATTCGACGCCACGCTGCGTATAGCCGTTCGAAAAACCGCGCTGGTGAAAAGGTTATTTGACAAAAGGATTGAGCTATAGTACGATATTGCAGTTCATGGCGAGGTAGCTCAGTGGCAGAGCAGGGGACTCATAAGCCCTTTGTCGTGGGTTCGACTCCCACCCTCGCCACAAGTTATTTAATCGTTATGCATGCGCCTGTGCGCTTACCCAGATCAGATAGAACGAATGCGTTCTGTATAAAAGGTTTTTTTGATAACCCGGAAAAGCAGGAAGGGAAGATTTGCGTATTATTATTTTTGCGTTGCTCCCGATTTTTTCGATTATTGGATTTATTTTGTTTTCCGTTAATCGGTTGAGAATTCCTTTCCCTGACGCTCCATTATTTAGTTTATGCTCAATCGTTGTTCTGATGTATGTTTTACGTTATTTTCGGAAGCAACTTCTGGCGTTTATGTGCTATTTGGATTAAATCTTGTTTTTATCGTTGATTTTGTTATCCTTCGAGTTTGTAAGAAAGGCCGCATTCCCTTAAAGCGGGAAGCTGTTGTCGGACTGTCCTTTTTTGCGATAGCGGTTATTTTGCTAACGCTGATCTCCAGGCGCTGGTATTTTCATTGTTGGGATGAATATATGCATTGGGACCCGTTCGTGCGGCAGATTTATAAGACGGACGGATTTTATGTGTCCGGGGGCTGGTTTAAGAATGTCAACTATGTTCAAGGCTTGCCATTATTAGCGGTTTATTTTGTCAGGCTCGGAGGGTACACGGACGGCGCGCTGATCCTCTCGAACAATATTTTGCTTCTGGCAAGTTTTCTTGTTTTTCTTCGCGCTTGGGAAACGAGAGGGCAGATTTTATTTAATCTTTTGAGAATTGCTTTTTGTTATTCAGTTATTAACACGTTTAGTGTTCTACTGCTTAATTCTTTTATCGCTGATATTTTAGTTGGGGCTGTTGCGGCTGCTATTCTATACCGATTACATTTGGACTGTTCAGAAAAAAGCTTAGTTCAGTTCCTGCCGGTATTCCTGGCTTACACGTTTGTCAAGGATATATGTGGTTATTTTTCTGCGGCTATTTTATTCGTGATTGGCGTATGGGAGTTCTTAGAGATAAAACGAACCAGCAAAAGGTCTTTCAGTTTAATTTTGAGAAAGTATTCAGCTGCATTAATAAGTGTCATTGTTTGGTATAGCAGCTGGGTGATTCGGCTCAGACTATTAGGTATCCAAGGGGATATGAAAATCCTGATCAATCCGGAAGAATTATGGATCGCTTTCTTTACACGTAATAATCCGTTTTATAACTCTGTGATGGATAATTTTATTCGTCATCTGACTCAGGTAAGGTTTGTTAAATCTTTATCAATGACAATCTTGTTGGTCATATTTTTGCTGCTGATACTTTTGGCGAAAGCAATTTTTCCAAGGCAGATTCGGAAAAAGGAACTATGGTTTCTGCTTTCGACAATTATTATCGGCCTTGGATATTTCTTTTTGCTGGTCGCAACTTTTTTGGGGACACAGAAACCAGGACAAGCCGTTATTGAAGAACCGGAGGGGTTTTATTTACGATTTTTCAGCTCATTCTGTATCTTATTCATGTTGGTGTTTGTTAATTTTGTGTTTGAAGCTGTTTGGGTAAATCGAGGATTCCTGAATGCCTGGCAGGTTATTTTCTTTATATTCACGGGGATCTTTATTAATATAAATTTGTTGAACGAATATAGAATTCAGATTTTTATGAATTCTCCAGATCATCGTTGGATCAGGGCAAAAGAAATTCATAAAAAATTTGAGAATCGTTTCCCGGTGGATTCAACGGCTTTAATCATAAACTTTGAATATACGGAACTGGAATGGCTGATGATCAATGATCTGTTTGTCGGCGAGCGGGTTGCTTTTCTAAAAGATCGTACGGATTATTCCGCTGAAAATACATCAAAAGAAGATTTTATAAAATTGATAGATGAAAATAAAATCGACTATTTGTTTTTGTATAAAACGTCGCAGGAGTTCTGGCTTGGATACCAGGAATTATTTGAAGAAAGCGACTATACCTTCGATTTAAATCCAATGATTTATCGATATGACGCCGGGCTGAAGAAATTTACTTTATATGCATATTGATTCCGATCTGATTAAGGCGCATATTTCACATGCGAATCGAAGAATTCGATCGTCCGGCGCATGGCGAGAGCGAAATTGCTGCTGATATTATGATCGTCATTTTCATAAATATAGAATTCATAAGGAATTCTCAGCTCTTTGAATTCGCCGGCTAAAATCTCGGACCAGACGAGCGGGACGACGGGATCTTCTCGCGCGTGATGCAGTTGGATCTGCCCTGAAATTTCCGCGAGATAGGTGTTTGGGGAGACGGAGGCCCAGAACGGCGGATTTTCTTCGATCGTCCCGTAACGCTGCGATGTCGCTTCGTACCAGGCGCTGAAGCTGTCCGCCCAGGATTGCCCTTCAGGAGAGAGCTGAACCCTGCTCTGAATCCGGTACTACCTGGCGATAATATCCGGATAGGGGGAGACGACGCCTGCCCAGATCACCCCGGCTTTAATATCCTTGCTGACGGTCATGGCGCGGAGCGTGATTTGTCCCCCCATCGAATGACCCCACATGCCGATTCGGTTCGGATCCGCATCCGGATAAGCTTGAAGCGCGGCGACAGCGTTCAGGACATCGATTGTATAACCGGGGTCACCGTAGCCGCCGCCGGACGCAGGCATGCCTTCAGAGCTGCCGTGACCGCGGTAGTCCGGTTTAAAAACGATGTAGCCGGCGAGCGAGAGCGCCTCAACATAGCGGAAATAGCGTTCCGTCGTCCGATATTCGCTCGGGGCGATATACCCATGGTTGAATACGATAACTGGCCAGCCCTGAGCCGGTTTTTCGCCGATCGGTACGGACATGAGCGCGTAGTTCTTATTTTCCTCCGATTGATAGGAAACGACGTATTGGTTGTAGTAGAGGCCGCGAACGACGGTGGATTCGATTGTGATTTCGCTCCCCGGATATGCGGCCCGCCGCATTTCACTGATCTGAAGCGGGTTCGGCTCGGTCGAGAATGATTGGGTTGACTGCGAATAGAGCGGCGTGCCGCTGACGGAAAGGGTAAGGATCAGCAGGCTGAAATAAATCAGTCTGCCGCGCTTTAATGGCATAGTGCCTCCTTATAAATTAAGGAAATTCAGGGCCCCATTGACGATCGGGAGCTGTGATTCGAAGGACTCGGTGTTAGTAAACCGGCATTTATGATTATACTCGCGATTGGTTCGGGACTGCGGCCTCGACCGCATATGAAAAAACGCATCCGCCGAGGCGGATGCGCGGGATAAGGATATCCCAGGGCACAGTGTTGACATTTTAATTTCAATCCACGCATCCGTGCAGGATGCGACCAACAGATTGATTATAACATCCCGGCGCAGGCAGTTTCCCGCAGACGGCGGGCCGTCTGCGTTTCAATTTTCCGTAGTCAAGGGAAAAGAGGATAGAAGAAAAGAAAG